>CAYVXZ010000011.1:0-81328 GCA_964455625.1 uncultured Planctomycetales bacterium
CCGCGCCAGAGCCTATTTTCGCAACAGCCTCTTACACATCCTGACCGGCCCGGCTTCATCAGGCCCCCGAAAACGCTCCCGCCTCCGGGCCGCTCGCTTCGCGGACCTTGCCGTTTGAGCAGAACGAGCGCGACAGCGCGCGCCCCGCAGCGGGAGCCTGGCCGCGGGGCTGAACCGGCAAGGTGAGGTGCGGACCGGCGCTCCCGGGGAGGGCTGGGCAGGCTCCGCCTCGCCGCCGCCGGTTCGCAGCAAGGCGCGCGTCCGGCCGGTCTTGCCGCGCGCCGAGCGTCCCGCGGATCAGGCGAACCGCTGACAGGGGCGCAAAGCGGAGCCTTCGCGCCATCCTCACCGAACGCGTCCGCCGAGAGGCTCCCGACGACCGCCCCGTCTTCACACGATTATGGATACTTGAACATCAACAACAAAAATGCTTTAGGCTTTTTCGGGTTCCGAGAGGCGCTTGCGGACGTACTCGGCGCGCACGTAGTCGCGCTCCTTGGGCTCGAGGGCGCGCTTCGCGTGCTTCTGCAAATGCGCCGGCTGCGTCAGGATGAAGAGCTCGTTCACGGCCTTCATGTCGACGTCCCGGATGATCCCGAGGTTGATCCCGAGGCGCAGGGCCGAGAGCTTCTCCATCGTCTCCTCCGAGCTCACCAGGTGCGCGTACTTCAGCGTCCCGTAGGCGCGCCAGACGCGGTCCTCCAGCTTCGCGCGGCTTTCCTTCAGGAGGGCGTCGCGGGACCGTCTCTCGTACTCGATGATGTTGGGGATCACCCCCTCGATCGTCTGGAGGATCTGCTCCTCGGTGCGGCCGAGCGCGATCTGGTTCGAGATCTGGAAGAAGTCGCTCGCCGCCTGCGACCCCTCGCCGAATAGCCCCCGCACCGCCAGATTGATCTTCGACACCGCGTAGAAGACACGCTCGATCTCCTTCGTGATCACCAGGGCCGGCAGGTGCATCATGACCGAGACCCGCATCGCCGTCCCCACGTTCGTGGGACAGGCCGTGAGGTACCCGAGCTGGCCCGAGTAGGCGTAGGCGACGTGCTTTTCCAGCATGTCGTCGATCCGGTTGATCCGGCTCCAGGTGGGCCGGGTCTGCAGGCCCGACTTGATCACCTGGATCCGCAGGTGGTCCTCCTCGTTGACCATGATGCTCACGTTCTCGGAGGGGTTCACGGCCACCCCGCGCGGGCCGTCGCCGGAGGCGAGGTCCCGGCTGATGAGGTGCCGCTCCACGAGGAAGGCGCGGTCCAGGTCGCTCGCCGCCCCCATGTTGAAGTAGAGGACCTTCGAGAGGATCCCCGACGCCTCGACCGCCTCCCGGAGGTCCTTCTCGAGCTTGCCGCGCTGGGCGGCGGTCGCGCGGTTCACGAACAGCTCTCCCTCGACGTTCCGCGCCAGGCGCACGCGCGTGCTGATCACGATGTCGGACTCGGGCCCGGTCCCCTTGAGCCACTCGCCGACCGTTCCGGACAGCTGCTCCATGTCCATATCAGGCAGTCCCGGGTTTCGCCTTTTCCTCGACCTGGCGGATCTGGTCGCGGATCCGCGCCGCGTCCTCGTACGCCTCCCGCTCGACGGCATCCGAGAGGGCCTTGCGGAGCGCGCTGATCTCGCGGGCCGACTCGGTGTCGGGAGACGACGCCGCGCGCGACGGGATCTTCCCCGCGTGCTGCGTGCTGCCGTGGATCCGCTCGATGAAGGGGATCAGCATCTTCCGGAAGACGACGTAGTCCTCCGGGCACCCCAGGCGCCCCGCCTGGCGGAACTGGGCGTAGGTAATCCCGCAGTTCGGACAGGTGGCGGCAGGAGCCTTTTTCGCGGACTTCGCCGCGGCGGGGGCAGGCTCCGCCTCCGCGCTCCCCAGGAAATCAGGAAGCGAGAAATGGCTCTGGAAGGTGACCCCCTTCTGGTTGGCGCACTTGGCGCACAGGTGGAGCTCCTTCTTGACCCCGTTGGTGATCTCGGTCAGGTGCAGCGTCGACGGCTGCTGCTTGCAGAGCTCGCAGAGGATCACGGAGGCATTCTATGAAAGGCGTTCCATCCCCCGCAAGGAGCCCTGTATCCTGACGCGATGCGCGTGACGGTCCTCTTTTTCGCCGGCGTGCGTCAGGCCCTGGGGATCTCCTCGGAGCCTTTCGACCTCCCCGAGGGATCGCGCGTCGGGGCGCTCTGGCAGGTGTTGTCCGAACGGCACCCGCCCCTGGCCCGCTGGGAAGACCGTCTCAAGATCGCGGTCAACGAGGAGTTCGCCGATCGTTCGACGCCGCTCGCCGAGGGGAGCGTCGTGGCGCTCCTCCCCCCCGTCTCGGGAGGCGCGGGGCGCGCGGTCCTGACGTCGGAGCCCCTCCGGCCGGAGTCCCTCCTGCGGGACGTCCCGGGCGCGGGGGCGTGCGTCACCTTCGCCGGGACGGTGCGGCCGGCCGAGAACGGGGTCCCGATCCAGGGTCTCCGGTACGAGGCGTACACCGCGATGGCCGAACGGAAGCTCGAGGCGGTCTGCGACGAGGCGCTGGCCCGGTTTCCCCTCCTCGACATCCGGATCGTCCACCGGCACGGGGTCGTCCCGGCCGGCGCGAACGCGGTCCTCGTCGCCGCCTGGTCCGAGCGGCGCGACGCCGCCTTCGACGCCGCCCGCTTCGCGATCGAGCGGATCAAGGAGATCGTCCCGATCTGGAAGGAAGGCCGGGCATGAGAGGCGTCCTGGCGGCCGGCATCCTGGCCGGGATCGTGTCGGCTGCGGTCGGGGCGCCGGCGGAAGACGACGCCTGGCGGAAGGAAAAGGAGGCGCTCTGGGACCGCCTCTGGCAGGAAGGGAAGACGGTCGACGAGATCGAGGCGGAAATCGCCAGGGTGGAAGCGGCCCGGGCCGAAGCCTCCCTCCCTCCCCCGGCTTCCCTTCCCGAGATCCGCAAGGAGGTGGATCCCCGGCTCGCCGACGATATCAGCCAGGCGATCCCCGCCGACTACAAGGAGCAGGCGGTCAAATTCCGCGCGCGCTGGGATGACGCCCTCCGCCAGCGGGACAACAGCCGCCTCCAGGACTACGTCCTCGCGTCAATCGTCCATTTCGCACCGCCGCCCGAGACGGAGCGGGACTGGCTTGCCCGCGCGGGACTGGACGAGAAGGCGCTCCTCGCCTGGGTCCGCTCGCAGATCCGCTGCCCGGTTCTTCAGGCCGCGGCCGACGGCGGCGAGCACGGGGAGAAGGCCCGGTCGCACCTGGCGTCGGATCTTGACGGGTGCCCCCGATGTGCCGGGTCGAAGCGCCGGCTCCTCTCCGCCTATGTCGACACCCTCGTGCGCCTGACGGACCCGGAAAGGAGGAAGTAGGGACCGGGAAACGCGCAAGCGCCCGCCGGCGCTTGCCGATGGAAACACCGGGATGGGCACCCTACAATTTGCTTAATGATGGCCAAGCGTTCCGAAGTCCTCTGGACCTGCGCCGTGGCGATCCTCTGCGCCACCGGCGTCACGCTTGCCGCCCCCCCCACCTTCACCACGGAGGGGACCTGGGGATGCTATCTCTATCTCATGAAACTCGAAGGGGGCGGGAACGCCTTCACCACCCCCACCAGTTGCGCGGACTGGGGGACAAATGCAGGGACGAGCGGTACCGCCTGCGAGGGGAAGCTCGTGAAGAGCAGCGTCCCCGGCGACGGGGTCTGCCAGGACCCCAAGGTCGGGATCAACGAGGTGTACCGGTTCGATTTCGTCCTCTCGTTCGACGCGAACGGGAACCTCACCAACAGCGGAAGCCGGTTGAGCTCCGCCGAGACGCTCCACAGCGGCAAGCTCACGATCGGCCCCACGGGGCAGTTCACGAGCACCGACCAGTCCCCGGCCCCCCCCGTCTACGGACAGAGCTACATCACCACGACGGTCGACAGCACGGGACAGCGCCGCGGCTATCTCGTGGCCGACAACCACGGTGACGAGGATCCGGAGGCGAACGACGGGTGCATGAACAACGACCTCCGGCAGTTCTCCAACATCAAGGTCGCTTCCTTCATCGGTTCCGTCGCCCAGACCGACGAGGAGATGTTCCTCTACTGCTACAAGACGTCGAACGACCAGTCGGGGGGCGACCCCGGCGGTCCTGCCGGCGGCTGTTTCATCTCGGGACGCTAGCCTCCCCCTCTCCCTTCCTCCAGCGCGCGACGAGATCCGCCGACGCGCCCGTCGCCCCGTCCGCTTCCCAGGCGGCGGCGAGTTCCGCCAGGCGCCTTGCGAGCCGTTCCCCGGAACGCCCCGACCGATCCGCCAACCCGAGCAGGTTTCCGGTCCATTCGATGTTCCCGGCGCGGACCGCCGCATCGATCCCGCAGGCAAAAAGCTCCGAGGATTCAAACCCCTTTTTCCAGGCCATCACGAACCGCTCCATCGCCTGGACCGGACGCCCCCGGGACAGCTCCCACCGGCCCCGGTAGAAATCGACGTGCCCCGCGAGGGGCTGGATCGCGGCGGCCCGCGCGAACTGGACGCCGGCGAGATCACGGCGGCGCGCGATTCCCGCCTCGAGATTCGCCCGGTCGATGCGCGCCATCCAGGAACGGGGGTTCTCGACGATCGCCGCCGTCGCGAGCCGGTGGTTCTCGAGCCAACGGCGGTCCTGGCGCGTCCCCGCGACCGTCCAGAAAAGAAGGACCGCGGCGAAAGCCGGCCCCGCGACGGAAAGGCGCGGCGAAAGCCGGTCAAGCAGGAGGCCCGACCAGAGCGCCCCCCCGACCCAGGGGAGCGCCCAGTACCGCTCCGCGACGGGAAAGGAAGCGGGGTTCAGGAAGACGGCCGTGGGAAGCCACCCGGCGACCATCCAGAGCCAGGCGGCCGGGAGGCCCCATGTCCCCTTTTCCCCTTCCCGGCACGCGGACCGGACCAGGCAAGAAGCGGCCGTAATGATCGACAGCGCCAGGAGCGCGGTGCCGACCATTCCGCGCGTGCCGCCGGAGGGGATCGGGTGATCCGCGCAGAGCCCCGCCGGAACCGCGAGAAGCGTGACCGAGCGCCAGAACCCGTCCCCCGCGACGGACACGAGGTCCGGTCCGCTCAAACCGAAGAGATCGATCCGGACGACCCGTCCCGCGGGGTCGGCCCCTGCAAGCCGCAGGAAAAAGATCCAGGCCGCGAGTCCCGCGATCCCGAAGAAGGGAAGGTGCGCCCCCCACGGAACCTTCCGCCAGCCTCCCGAACGGATGACGTCGCATAGAAGAAGCAGGAGGGGGACCGCCACCGCCGTTTCCTTGGCCATGAGCGCGAACGCGAAAAAGAGGAAGCTCGCGGCGAGCCATGCGCGGTTCCCGCCCGCGCGCAGCCGCAGGAAGGAGAGGACCGACAGGACCGTCATCAGGACGAGAAGCGATTCCTTCCGGTTGGCGACGCTCGCGACCACCTCCGAGAGGACCGGATGGATCCCGTAGGCGGCCCCCGCGATCAGTGCCCCCTGCCAGGATGCCCCCCACGCGCGCGCGAGCGACCAGACGCCCGCCGCGCAGGCGCCGTGCAGGAGGAGGTTCGTCAGGCGCATCCCCCGGGGATCCCCGTCCCAGGCCCACCGGTCCCACAGGATGGTGAGCTCGCGCAGGGGGCGCGCCTCCCAGGAGACGGCCGGATCGGTCGCGCCCGCCTCCATCACCTCCCAGTCGTCCCAGACCGGAAGCCCCGAAAGCGCGCCGAGATGCGCGAAGAAGACGAGCGCCAGGAGAAGCCCCAGGGAGAGCCGCCAGGAACCGCGCATCACGCCACCGCGCGGCGGTAGACGCCAAGCGTCCCGCGGGCCGCCTCCTCCCAGGAGCGCCGCGCGGCGGCCGCGCGCCCCGCGACGACGAGACGCTGGCGGAGGGATTCGTGGGCCAGGATCTCGCCTGTCGCGCGCGCGATCTCGGCAGGGCTCATCGGGTCGACCCAGAGGGCTCCTTCCCCGAGCGCCTCGAGAAGCCCCCCCGCCCGCGAGGCGACGACCGGCGTGCCGCAGGCGGCGGCCTCCAGCGGAGGGAACCCGAACCCTTCGGCGAGCGACGGATAGAGGAAGGCGTCCGCCCCCGCGTAGAGGGCGGCGAGGTCTTCATCCGGAACGAAACCGGTCCACCGGACGCGCGCGGAGACACCCGCACGCTCTGCCGCGCGCGCGAGGCCCCGGTGGCGCCAGCCGGGCCGCCCGGCGACGACCAGCCGCCCTGGATACCCCTTTCGGCACAGGATTCCGAAGGCCGCGAGAAGCGCCGGCAGGTTTTTCCGGGGTTGCAGGGTCGCCGCCGTCAGGAGATACGGGGGGGCGATCCCCAGCCGCGCGAGGGCCCGGCCGGCTTCCGCCCCGTCCCCGGGGGGCGCCAGACGCGGGCAACCGTGCGCCACCACCGTCACGCGGTCCGGCGGGAAACCGGTCTCGGACAGGAAGGCGTCCCGGCTGTAGCGGGAGACCGCGATCACCTGGGAGGCGTTGCGGAGAACCCCCCGCAGGGCGAGCCGCCAGTAGGGGCGCGCGAGCCAGCGCTCGGTGCCGGGCTGCGCGAGCGGCAGGAGATCATGGATCGTGACGACGGCCGGGACCGCAAGCCCCCGGTCCGGCAGGAAATTCTTCGGCCCGTGGAAGAGGTCGATGCGACCCGTGCGGGAAAAGCGGCGGATCCCGTGCTGCTCGAACAGGAAACGACGCAGGAAACCCGACGCGCCCGGCCTCCCGAACGGCACCCATTCCACCTCGCCGGGAGCGGCCCGTCCCATTGCCGCAAGGAGGCATGCGGCGTACCGCCCCACCCCGCCCGGGGCGCCAGGGATCCGGCCGTCGATCCCTACCCGCATGCGGCCACCGAATCCGAGGGGTGAGGGGTGAGGGGTGAGGGGTCAGAAAGAATCCGTCGTGGACCCCTGGCCCCTGACCCCCGACCCCCGAGGATCTCCTCGTAGACGTCCCATGTCTCGCACGCGGTCTTCTCCCACGAGAAGAGGCGCGCCCGCGCCATCCCATGCCGTGAGACCTGATCCCACAGCGCGCGATCGACCAGGAGCCGCGCGCACGCCTGCGCGATCTCCCCGGGGCGCGCCGGATCGGCGTACAGGGCCGCCCGCCCCGCCACCTCGGGGATCGCCCCCCGGTCGCTCGTCACCACCGGGGTCCCGGCCGCCATCGCCTCCACGACCGGCAGGCCGAACCCCTCGTAGAAGGAGGGATAGACGAAGATGGCCGCCTCCCGGTAAAGGCGCGCCAGATCCGCGTCCGGAACGAACCCGAGCCACTCGACGCCAGGCTCGGCCGCGGGGATGCGCGTCTTCCATCCCGCGGGGCCGGCGATCCGGAGGGGAAGGCGCACACCATGGACGGTGCGCAGGATGCGATAGGCGGCGAGGAGCCCCGGCAGGTTCTTCCGGGGCTCGTTCGCGCCGACAAACAGGAGATGCATCCCGGGCCGGGCCGGATCGCGCGGACCATCCGTGAAAAAGACGGGGTCGGCCGCTCCGTAGGAGACGGTGATCCGTTCCGCCGGGACTCCGGACCGGACGAGATCGCGCCGCGTGGCGCGGCTCGCCGCGAAGACGTGGTCGGCGGCCGCGAGGACCCGGGCGAGCATCAACCGGTGGTAGAGGACGTTCCGCCAGGTGTGGCCCCAGGGAAAAAGGAGCGGTGTCAGGTCGTGGACGGTCACCGCCTTCGCGAAGGGCGTCTCCTGCCACGGCGCATAGGTGTTCGGGACGTGCAGGAGCTCCACGGGCGCGCGCGCGAGTTTCCGGCACGTGGCGTATTTCGCGCACGGCGTCCGGCCCGGGGGCCTTCCCCCCACGAGCCGGAAGGGACGCCCACGCCGGGCCGATTCCGCCAGAAGCGCCCGCGCGAGCCCGTCGACATGCCGGGGTATCCCGCCCGCTCCCCGCCCCGCGGCGGCGGCGGCAAAGCCGATCACGTCCGCTCCCGCACGCCGGGGATGCCGGCCGGCACGGGGGCCGGGGCACGCGGCGCCGCGACCACGTCGACCCGGACGCCCGGGGCGTCCGTGAGCACCTCGGCGAAGGACATGGCCGCCCATTCCCCGGCAAGCCCCAGGGCGAACAGGTTCACCGACACCATGAAAAGGAGGATCGAGAGATAGAAAAGCGGATTCCCCGTGACATCGGCCTCGCCGAGCGCCTTCATCGCGAGGACCGCCCCGCCGGAGAGCAACGCGCCCGAGAATGCCGCGAGCGCCGCCGGTCCCAGCCAGGCCATCAGGCGCGACGGCCCCCCGGCCGCGAGCCGCGCGACGGCGAGATCCCCGATCAGGCGGAAGAGGCGCGCCAGGCCGTACTTGGCCCGGCCCCAACGGCGTTCGCCGTGCGCGACGGCCACCTCCCCGACGCGCGCCCCCTTCCAGAACGCGATCAGGGGAAGGAACCGGTGCATCTGGCCGAAGAGTCGCGTCCCCGAGAGGAGGTTGCGACGGAACGCCCGCAGGCCGCACCCCACGTCGTGGAACGGGGCCCCGAAGGCCCGGCGCAGGAGGGCGTTGGCGACGCGCGACGGGACGACCCGGCGCCAGAAGGGATCGCGACGGTCCGCACGCCACCCGGCGACGAAGTCCAGGGCCCCCGAGGCCCGGGGGTCTTCCCCCAATGCCGCGAGAAGCCGCGGGATCTCCGCCGGGTCGTTCTGGAGGTCCCCGTCCAGCGTCACGACGACCGACCCGTGGCACCGGTCGAGCCCTGCCTGCAGGGCCGCGGTCTGACCCGCCGGCCGCCGGAGCGACAGGACCGTGACCGGAACGGGCGCGCCGGACACCCCGCGCCCGAGAGCGGCAAGCGTTCCGTCCCGGCTCCCGTCGTCCACCAGGAACACCTCCCAGGGGCCGGGATGCTCCGCGAGGACCGGGAAAAGCCGCGCGCAGAACGGCTCCGCGTTCCCCTCCTCGTCCCGGAACGGGACGATCACGGAGACGAGCCGAAGGATTGAGCCGTCCATGGTCAGGTCAAGATCACCCGGCCCGCACCGGACTTCAAGAGGAAAGCCCCTACAATGGGGGGATGACGGTCCCGGACCGGTGCGTCGTCGTCCATTACGAGGAGATCGCCCTCAAGGGGAAGAACCGCGGGCGGTTCGAGAAGATCCTCGCGCGAAATCTCAAGGACCTGGCCGGGGTCCCGGCGCGCGCCCGGATCCTCCCCGGCCGGATCCTGGTCATTCCTGAAAACCCCGAAGAGACCCCGGCCGTGGCCGCGCGCGCCGCGCGCGCGCCGGGGGTCGCCTTCGCGGCCGAGTCGATCCGCCTCCCGCTCGAATGGGACGTCGTCGAGCAGGCCGCGTCCCGGATGGCGCGGGAGCACGCCTTCAAGACCTTCGCGGTGCGCGCCAGCCGCCAGGACAAGTCGCTCCCGTTCCGTTCGCGCGACATCGAGGTCAGGCTGGGGAACGCCGTCCAGCAGGCGACGGGCGCTCGCGTCGACCTCGACCACCCGGAGTTCACCCTCTTCGCCGAATGCCTTTCCCGGCAGGTGATCCTGTCGGCCGGGCGGTGCCGGGGCCCCGGCGGGCTTCCCGCGGGGTCCGCGGGGCGGGTGCTCTGCCTCCTTTCGGGCGGGATCGACTCTCCCGTCGCCGCCTTCCTGATGATGACGCGCGGATGCCTCGTCGATTTCGTCCACTTCCACAGCTTCCCGTTCGTGAAGGACCGCCAGTCGGCCGAGAAATGCCGGCGTCTCGCGGGGGTCCTCGCCGGCGTCCAGGGGCGGACGCGCCTCGTCGAGATCGCGATCGGCGAGGCCCAGCAACGGATCGCCGCGGAGTCACCCGCCCCGTTCCGGACCCTCCTCTACCGGCGGCTGATGCTCGAGACCGCCTCCGGCGTCGCGCGCGCCTCGGGAGCGAAGGCGATCGTCACCGGGGACTCCCTGGGACAGGTCGCCTCCCAGACCCTCGAGAACCTCGCCGCCGTGACGCGGAACCTCGCGTCCCCCGTCTTCCAGCCGCTCGTGGGGCTCGGCAAGCGCGAGATCACCCGGATCGCGAAGGAGATCGGCACGTACGACGTCTCGATCGAGACGCAGGAGGACTGCTGCCGGTTCCTCGAGCCGGGGCAGGCCGAGACGCATTCGGACCCGGAGGCGATCACGCGCCTGGCGGAAACCCTGGGGATCCCGGAGCTCGCCGCGCGACTGGCGGCCGGGACGGCCGGCGCCGGGGCGCCTGCCGGGACGATCGCCCCGGCCGTATAATCGGGTCATGGACGTCCCTTTCCCCCCGGCGACGGACGAGCGCCTCGTCGACGCCTTCGGACGCGTCGTGACGAACCTCCGCGTCTCCGTCACGAACCGCTGCAATTTCCGGTGCGTCTACTGCCACAACGAGGGGCTGGGGCCCACGTCCCGCCCCCGCGCGCCCCATCCGGACGAGCTGACGCCCGGGGAGATCGAGACCCGCGTCGCGGTCGCCGCCGCGTTCGGCATCCGTTCGGTGAAATTCACCGGAGGCGAGCCTCTCCTCCGGGAGGACATGGAGGAAATCATCCGCCGCGCGGCGCGGCGGATCGGGCGCCTCTCGATGACCACGAACGGATCGTTCCTGGCCGCCCGGGCGGCCGGGCTCGCCGCGGCGGGGCTGAAACGGGTGAACGTGTCGCTCGACGCCCTCGACCCGGAGGCGTTCCGGCGGATCCGCCGGGGGGATCTGGCGGCCGTGATGGAGGGGATCGACGCGGCCCTCGCGGCGGGCCTGGCGCCCGTCAAGCTCAACCTCGTCGTCTTCCGGGAGACGGTCGGGCGGATTCCGGAGATGATCGATTTCGTCGGACGCCGCGCCGGGCTCCGGCTCCAGCTCATCCAGTTCATGCCGGAACAGGCAGGAGATGCCTCCTGGTCCGTCGACATCGCTACCGTCCGGGACGATCTCGCCCGCCGGGCGCGCGAGATCATCGTCCGCGACGTCCACCGCCGGCGGATCTACCTCGTCGGCCGGGCGGAAGTCGAGCTCGTGGACCCCGTGGGGAACGCGGAGTTCTGCGCCAACTGCCACCGCCTGCGCCTCACGCATGACGGCAAGCTGAAAGGGTGCCTCAACCGCGACGACGACCTCATCCCCACCCGCGGGCTCCCCCCGGACGAAATCCGGGAGGCGTTCCGCGCCGCCACCGCCCGGCGTGTCCCGTACTACGGGGTCTACCGGCCCGCCGCGCAGCCGGTGGCGTCATGAGCCGGGTCCCTTCCGCCGCCCGCATCGCGCCGCGTGCCGTGCCGTTTTCCGGGACCCGCTTCATGCGGGCGGCGGCCGGGCTCCCCGCCGACGCCACCCCCGTCTGGCTCATGCGCCAGGCGGGGCGCTACATGCCGGAATACCGGAAGCTCCGGGCCCGGGTCCCGTTCATCGAGCTCTGCCGGCGCGCGGACCTGGCTGCCCAAGTGACGGTCGAGGCGGTGGAAAGGATCGGCGCGGACGCGGCGATCCTCTTCTCGGACCTCCTCTTGCCCCTCGAGCCGATGGGGGCGGGGCTTTCCTACACGGCCGGGGACGGCCCGAAGCTCGCGCGCCCCGTCCGGACCCCGCGCGACGTCGCGCGGCTACGCCCCGCCCGCCCGGAGGAAACCCTTTCCCATGTCTACGAGGCGGTCCGGCTCGCCCGGCGGGCGCTCCCGCGCGATATCCCGCTCATCGGCTTCGCGGGGGCCCCGTTCACGCTCGCCTCCTACCTCGTCGAGGGCGGGGGATCGCGCGACTGGCTCGCCACGAAGGCGTTCATGTACCGCCATCCCGCGGCCTGGAACCGGTTGCTCGCGCGCCTCGCGCGCGACGCGGCGGAACACCTGAACGGACAGATCAGGGCCGGGGTCCAGGTCGTCCAGATCTTTGATTCCTGGGTGGGATGTCTCTCCCCGGAAGACTACCGCCGATACGTCCTGCCGCACACGCGGACGCTCTTCGCGCGCCTCGCGGCCGGCGTCCCCGCGATCCACTTCGGGACGCAGACAGCGGGGCTCCTCGAACTCATGCGGGAGGCGGGCGGGACGACGATCGGGATCGACCACCGGATCGCGATCGACGCGGCCCGGAAGCGCCTCGCCGGCATCCCCGTCATGGGAAACCTCGACCCGGCGGTCCTCCTCGCCGACCGCGCGACGATCCGGGCCCAGGCGCGCGACATCCTGCGGCGGATCGGCGGGCGTCCCGGCCACATCTTCAACCTCGGGCACGGGGTCCTCCCGGCGACGCCGGTCGACAACGTCCGGTTCCTGATCGATTTCGTGCACGACGAGACCTGCCGGTAGTGGACCCCGCACCGCACGACGTCCTGGTGATCGGCGGGGGGATCTCGGGGCTCGCCGCGTGCTGGCGCTTGAAGCGGCACGCGCCGGAGCGCCAGGTCCTGCTTCTCGAGGCCTCGCCCCGCTTCGGCGGCGTGATCCGGACGGACCCCCGTGACGGCTTCCTCGTCGAGGAAGGGCCCGACAGCTTCCTGACGGCGCGCCCCGAGGCGATCGACCTCTGCCGGGACCTGGGACTGGAGGGAGAATTCCTCCCGACGAACCCGGCGTTCCGCCGCAGCTTCATCCTGCGCGGCGACAGGCTCCTCCCGGTCCCGGAAGGGATCTACCTGCTCGCCCCGACCTCGATCGCCGCGCTCTGGAAGACCCCCCTCTTTTCATGGAGAGGGAAATTCCGGATGGCGATGGAGCCCTTCATCCCGCGGAGGCGCGACGCGACAGACGAGTCGCTCGGCTCCTTCGTGCGCCGACGCCTGGGGCAGGAGGCCCTGGAGCGCCTCGCGCAGCCGATGGTGGCGGGGATCTATTCGGCCGACCCGGAACGATTGAGCCTGGCCGCGACCTTCCCGCAGTTCCTTGACTACGAGCGCGACCACGGAAGCGTCATCCGGGAGCTCGCGCGGCGCCAGCAAAAGCCCTCCGGAACGAGCGGCCCCCGCTACGGGCTCTTTCTCACGCTGAAAGGCGGACTCTCCGGGCTCGTCGCCGCCCTCGCGCGCGACCTCGCGGGCTCCCTGCGCGCGGGATGCCCCGTCACGCGCCTCGAACCCGACGGAAAGGGATGGCGGGTCCACGCCGGCGCGGAGATTTTTCGCGCGCGCGCGGTGGTCCTCACGGGAGGCGCGGGAACTGCGGCGCGGCTCCTGGCGGACGCCGCACCGGACGCCTCACGGGGACTCGCGGAAATCCCGCACGGAAGCACGCTCGCGGTCCACGCCGCGTTCGAGCGGTCGCAGGTCGGCCATCCCCTCGACGGGATGGGGTTCGTGATCCCGGCGATCGAGGGGAAACGCGCCTCCGCCGTCAGTTTCGTCTCGACCAAGTTCCCCGGACGCGCCCCTGGTGAAAAAGTCCTCCTCCGGATCTTTTCCGGCGGCGCCGCCGCCGAGCCGCTTCTCGGACTCCCTGATGACAAGATCGCGGAAACGCTCCTCGCGGACGTCGCGGCGCCTCTCGCGATCCGCGGGGATCCATTCCGGATGCGCGTCGCCCGTCACGTCGGCGCGATGCCGCACTACGAGGTCAACCACCTCGACCGGATCGCCGCGATCGAGCGGGCGATCGAAACGCTCCCCCCCATCCGGATCGCCGGCAACTACCTGCGCGGGGTCGGACTCCCCCAGTGCATCGCGAGCGGGTTTTCAGCCGCCGACACCCTCCTTACGCGCGTCTGACCCCTCACTGGACACTCCGTCGATGCGGCCGCCGGGGGCCTCCCGGCGTGCCTGTTCGGGGGACGGGTGAAAAGCCGCCCGCCTGAATCCTCAAAGAAGAGAAACGTCGTCTTCCGTTGGACTAACTGAAAAAAGACCGCGAGCGGGGCGCTCATGGAGAAGGCATCACGAGCTTGCCGAGCATCCGGGTGACGTGGTCGCAGGAGTCCCAGAGGGCCCGGAAGCAAGGCTCGCCGAGAAGACCGAGGCGGTGGCCGACCTCCAGACAGGCGGCGAGTTCGTGCGCCGAACCGATCGCGATCTGGAAGAAACGGCGGCGCTCGGCCAGCGAGGGACGGCCCAACCCTTCGGCAATGTTGAGCGGGATCGACCCGGCCGAGCGCCGCGCCTGATCGGCGAGCCACCCATAGCCTCTGGGCAAGCCGCGAGTCCAAGCGTTGGCCTCCGTCACCAGATCCACCGATTTCCGATACGCCCGGCTTCCATGAAGATTCATCGCGTCTCCTTTCTGGCGCCGAGGCGGCGCTTCACCCGGCTGGGGCGTCGCCGAGGCGTTGTGAGGGAGACGCGAATCGGGTTTCGGATGTCGGGGTTCGGGTTACGGAGATCGGGACACGGGTTTCGGGTTTCGTCTGTTGCTGTTGGCGTATGCATTCCCCGATAAATGCGAACCGCCGATGGGGGCGCATTCTCGTAATATTGTCGTGCACCCCCACCTGATCCTCCCCCATCGAGGGGGAGGGAAAACGGATGAGCAGGCATCGGCCCCAGAGCATCGGGAGGCGAGGGGCAGGTGACGCGCCTCGCTATACTGCCCTGCATGGGACATGACCCCGCGCTGGCGCCGGACCGCCCCGCGAACCGCCTGGCGCGCGAGAAGAGCCCCTATCTCCTCCAGCATGCCAAGAATCCCGTCGACTGGTTCCCCTGGGGCCCGGAGGCGTTCGACAAGGCCCGCCGGGAGGAGAAGCCCGTCTTCCTCTCGATCGGCTACGCCACCTGCCACTGGTGCCACGTCATGGAACGCGAGTCGTTCGAGGACGACGAGGTGGCGCGGCTTCTCAACGACCGCTTCATCGCGGTCAAGGTGGACCGGGAGGAACGGCCCGACGTGGACAAGATCTACATGTCGGTCGCGATCGGGATGACCGGCGCCGGCGGATGGCCCCTCACGATCGTCATGACCCCCGACCAGAAGCCGTTCTTTGCCGGGACCTATTTCCCCAAGGCGGGGGCGTACGGACGGCCGGGGCTCATGACGGTCCTCGCGCGCCTCGCGGAGGCGTGGCAGAAGGACCGCGCGGGGATCGAGAACTCCGCGGCCGAGGCGGCGCGGTGGGTCGCCAGGGAATCCGCGCCGTCTCCCGGCGCCGAACCCGGCCACGAGACGCCGGACCTGGCCGAGCGCCAGCTCGCCCAGCGGTTCGACGCGGCGCACGGCGGGTTCGGGGGAGCCCCGAAGTTCCCGAGCCCGCAGAACATCTCCTTCCTCCTGCGCCGGGCCTCCCCCGAGAGCCGCGCGATGGCCGAACGGACCCTCGAGGCGATGGCACTCGGGGGGATCCACGACCACCTCGGGGGCGGGTTCCACCGCTATGCGACGGATGCCGAATGGCTCGTCCCCCATTTCGAGAAGATGCTCTACGACCAGGCGATGCTCGCGATCGCCTACGCCGAGGCGTTTCAGGCGACCGGCCGGCCCCTCTGGCGCGAGACGGCCGAAGGGATCCTCGGGTACGTCCTGCGGGACCTCTCCTCCCCGGAGGGGGCGTTCCACTCGGCGGAGGACGCCGACAGCGAGGGGCTGGAAGGGAAGTTCTACGTCTGGCGTCCGGAGGAACTTGCCGGCATTCTCGGACCCGAAGACGCCGCCTTTTTCGCGGCCCGCTACGACGTGACGCCGGAGGGAAATTTCGACGAGCCGCACGGCCCGAAGAGCCACTCCATCCTGCATCTCGCGCGGCCGGTCCCGGAATCCGACGCCGCGCGCCTGGCGGCCTGCCGGGCGCGCCTCCTCGCCGCGCGCGCCGCGCGCGTGCGGCCTCTCAAGGACGACAAGATCCTCGCCGACTGGAACGGACTCGCGATCGCGGCGTTCGCAAAAGCCGCCGTCGCCTTCGACCGGCCGGATCTGGCCGCGGCGGCGGGACGGGCGGCCGATTTCCTCCTGGTGCGCCTGCGGGACGCCGAAGGACGGCTTCTCCATCGCTACCGGGACGGGGAGGCGGCGATCCTCGGACAGCTCGACGACCACGCCTTCCTCGCCTGGGGGCTCCTGGAGCTCTACGGCGCGACTTTTGAACCCCGCCGGATCACGGAGGCGCTCGCGCTCGCGGACGCCATGACGCGCCGCTTCCTGAACGAGGAGAGCGGCGCCTTCCACATGTCCCCCGCCGACGGGGAGCGCCTCATCGCCCGGCCCTGCGAGATCTACGACGGGGCGCATCCCTCCGGAAATTCGGTCGCCGCGCTCGTCTTCCTGAAGCTCGCGCGCCTCACGGGGAACCCCGCGCATGCCGGGCACGCCGCGGGGATCTTCCGGGCCTTTGCGGCCGAGACCGGACGCGCCCCCAGCGCCTACGCCCAGCTCATGATCGCCCTGGAGTCCGCCCTGGGCCCCGCGCGGGAGATCGTGGTCGCGGGCGGCCCGGACGACCCGGAAACCCGCGGGATGCTCGCCGCCTGCCGCGCCGGGTTCGATCCCCGGCGGACCGTCCTCTTCAAGCCCGCGGGACCGGACGGGGATGCGATCGCCCGGATCGCGCCGTTCACGGCCGGGATGATCCCGCCCGGCACGCGCGCGACCGCCTGGGTCTGCGAGAACTTCACCTGCAGGAGCCCCGTGTCGTCGGCCGCGGAACTGGAAAGGATCCTCGCGTGAGGCGGAATCTCCGTTACCTCCTGCTCGGGTCCGGCCGGATGGGGGAGGCGGCCGGGCATGACCTCCTCAAGCAGCCCGACACGGCCCTCGTCACGTTCGCCGACGCCGACCGCGCGCGACTCGCGGCGCTCCGCCGGCGGTTCGGCGCGCGACGGGCCGCGTTCGCCCCGTGCGACGCGCGGGACGCGGCGCGCCTCTTCCCCCTCATGAAACGGCACGACGCGGTCGTGAGCGCCGTCCCCTACTTCCTGAATCTCGCGCTCACGCGCCTGGCGGTCGGGGCGGGGGCCCACTTCTGCGACCTGGGAGGGAACGACGCGATCGTCCGGAAGCAGCTGTCGCTCGACCGCGCGGCCGCCCGGGCCCGCGTGACGGTCGTCCCCGACTGCGGCCTGGCGCCCGGGATGGCGAACCTGCTCGCGGCCGCGGCGATCGAGTCGATGGACGCGGCCGACACGGTCCGGATCCGCGTCGGCGGCCTCCCCCGCGACCCCGTCCCCCCCTGGAACTACCGCCAGGTCTTTTCCGTCCACGGCCTCCTGAACGAGTACCTGGAGCCCGCCCGGATCCTCCGCCGGGGGCGCGTGGCGACGGTCGCGTCGCTCACGGGCCTCGAGACCCTCCGCTGGCCGGGGATCGGCAGACTGGAGGCGTTCGTCACCTCCGGCGGCACTTCCACCCTGCCGGACACCTACGCGGGCCGCGTCCGGGACCTCGACTACAAGACGATCCGCTTCCCGGGGCACTGCCGGGTGATCCGGCTGTTCCGGGACCTCGGCCTGACGGACACGCGCAGGACTGTCCTCGACGGAAAGGAGCACGCCCCCCGGGAGCTCCTGGGAGAGATCCTCCGGCGCGTGATCCCGGACACGGGACCGGACCAGGTGCTGGTGCGCGTCGTCGTCCGGGGGCGCCGGAAGGGAAGGCGCGTCTCGACCGAGACGGTGCTTCACGACCGCTTCGACCCGCGCACGGGATTCTCCGCCATGATGCGCACCACCGGCTTTCCCCTGGCGATCGTGGCGCGTACCCTCGCCTCGGGACGGGCGCGCCGCGCGGGTGCCCTGCCCCAGGAGCGGGCCCTGGATCCCGCCGGATTCGCCGCCGAGTGCCGTCGGCGGGGGCTCGCGGTCAGAATCCGTACGTCGTGAAGTTGAACTGGTACCGGTACTCGCCGGTGTCGTTGTCGATCTCGTAGAAGATCTCCAGCGCACCGTCGTGGATCCGCCGGTGGACCGTGAAGCGGCGGTTCTTCCAGCGCTGGCCGGGCTCGATCTCCCGCGACACCTGGTAGTCCGCCCCCCAGCGCTCGGTGAACTGCACCTGCAGGGCGAGGCTCCCGACCGTGTCGAGATTCCGGCGCTGCCTGTGCTCGATCGCCAGGCCCACGCCCGACTCCGAAAGGAGATCTCCCCCATGTCCGGAATCCCCCCCCCAGTCGCGGTCGGTCCGGTCCAGGTCCGCGCTGAAAAGGTAGCGTCCCGCGCTGTCCGCCCCCCGGACGATGCGGCCGGCCCGCAGGCTCATGCCGGTCGTCTGGGCATCCACCGAGCCGCCGTACGGGTCGTAGACCGTATCGGAGCGCACCGTGACCGCGTGCCCCGGAAAGACGGTCGCGTCCTGCCGGAAGGACGAGAAGTCCCGGGCGGCGGTCCGGCCGCCGGGAAGCGTCACCGGATTGTCCCGGTTCGGGTCCGGGAACCAGGTCGACCGCCAGTCGACGTCGGCAAAGGTCGCGGTCTGGCGCGCGGGGCCGCGCTTCGTGAGGAACAGGTGCCGGACGGAAAGATCCACCGTCTCGCGCGACGTCACCGTGTCGACGGCATCGAACTGGGGGACGTCCTTGGGCTTCTCGGTCACCCCCCGGACGCCCGTGAGGACGGCCCCCGGTATCACGTTGTGGCGGAGCCGGTCGATGTCCATCAGCTCGCTCTCGGCGTCGTACACGCGGAAGAATTCGGACGAGGCGGAACACCCGTAGACGAACGCCTCGCGCGTCAGGGGACTGTCCGATCCCCTGTCCTCGGAAAGCGGCGGCGACACGGCCCGCTCGACCCTGGCCCGGTTCCGCTGGTAGGCGGTCTCCCGGAACCCGGCGCTCGGCTCCCAGGAGACCGGGCCCGTCCCGAAAGGCCACGAGACCCGCTGCTCCGTGTCGGCCCGGGAGGTGCTGTAGGAATCGCCGCGCGAGCCGGCCGGATCCGCGTTGTTCCGCCGCAGATAGGCGACCTCGGACCGGGAGCTGTAGAGGAACGGCGACCCCTCGAGCGGATAGGAGAAGACCTGGTAGCCCGCCTGCGGCAGGTACTCGGTCTCGGTGAGGAACGCGTTGTTCCGGATCCGCTCGGTGATCCAGAAGGTCGAATGCGGCATCACCTTCTGGATCCAGAGCCTGTTCTCGATGGGGCGGCCCGAGCGTTCCTCTGCCTCGAAGAACTGCTTCCGGAAGTTCGAGTCGCTCATGCGGTGGATCTCCAGGAGCGCCGACCAGCCGTCCCCCAGGTCGTGCGCGTGGGTGAAGCGGAGGCGCCAGCGGTTGGGGGTCCCGTCGAACCGCTCGCCGGTCAGGTCCTCGTTCTCGTCCCCCTCGTCCTCGATCCCGTAGTACTCGAAATGCCCCCTGAAATCGGGTCCCTTGTAGTCGAGCTGCGGCCCCAGCCCCCACCCGCGTACCTGGTAGTGGTCGGCATTGAAGCGGAACTGGAGCTTCCGGAGCCCCATTTCCCGGAGCGCCCGGGAGCGCCGGTAGGACCAGTTCTGCCCCCACAGCGTCCGGACATACGTCCCGAAACGGCGGCGGGAGCCGTACTCGAACGACTTGAGCCACGGGTCCTTGAGGTCCATCACGAACGGGGGAAAGGGGAGGACCGGAAACCCGAGGACGCGCCAGGCGGAAAACCCCGTCCGGGCGACGCCCCCGTCGTACGCCTCCTCGCTGTCCAGGATGTCCTCCCGGCCCGGCAGGGGGCGGTCCTTCCAGAGGCGGACCGTCATGCGCCCGGCCGTCAGGGAGAGGTCGTGGATCGCGAAGCGGCACGCGGAGATCACGCCGTCCTGGGCCAGGATCCGGACCTCGTCCCGCGTGACCCCTTCCCCTTCCGGCACCGACCGGCTGAAGGTGATCCGCATGAGATCCGCGTCCAGGTGCACCGGCGTCTCGGCGGCATCGACGCCCGAGGTCAGGAGCCGCGCCTCCCACAGGAACGCCTCACCGGACCCCAGCCGCAGGACCGCCCGGGAAGCCTCGACCACGTGGACCCCCCACACCAGACGGACGCCTCCCTCGACGTAGAGTTCCTTGGTCTCCTGCCAGGCCACGAGGCTGTCGGCCCACAGGGAGATTCCGGAGAACTCCGCGCGCGCGCCTCCCTCGACCACGATGGAACCGCCTGACCGGTCGGCGGAAATGCGGCCCTTCTCGGTCCAGACCGTGACAGGCGCCAGGACAGGTTCCCCCGCCATCGCGCCGAACGCCGCCGTCGCCAGGAATGCCGCCGCCAGGTTCCGCATGTCACCAGCGATCGAGGAGCGAGATCGCGATCCGGCGCGCGAGTTCCTTCAGGACGTCCTGGCGCGCCTTCTCCTCGGATTGCCCCAGGGCCGGGCGATAGGTCACGGCGGCCGTCACCCGCCGGTTCTCGCAGAGGGCCGTGCCGTCGGTGGTCCGGACCGTGATCTCGGCCGTGGCGACCGCCTGCCGGTCGACCACGTCATCCCCCCGTCCGACGGTGAGGGCCTCCCGCGGGGAGAACTGGACGAGCCTCCCCGTCAGGATCGCACGGGCGGCGCCGGCGCCGACGAGGGAGGTCCCCTGCCGGCGCGTCATCTCCTCCTGGACGGCGCGCGTGAGGTCGAGCTCGAGCCCCGTGTAGAAGGTGTCGTTCCCGAAGACGGGAACCGAGAGGCCCTGAAGCTCCGGCGGGAACTGGCCGTGATAGCTCTGATACCCCAGGCACCCCGTGAGGCTTCCCGAAAGGACCAGGACGAAAAAAAGCCTGGGCGCCATCGAGCGCGCAAACTAACAGGTCACTTGTCCCGGTTCAATGAACGCGGCTAGACTCGGCCCGTGGCCGCGCCGCGCCGGGTCAAGGGAACGCTTACGGGTCTGGCGATCGCCGGCGCCGCGATCGCCGCGCTCCCCTGGTGGCTGCCGACCGGGTGGATCGGCGCGCGGATCGAGCGGGAGGCGACCGCGGCGCTGGGGACCCCCGTCTCGATCGGCAAGATCTCGCTCTTCTGGACCGGGGCCGGGATCACGGACCTCCGGATCAAGAACCCCCCTTCCTTTCCCGCCGGATCCGCCGTGGAGATCGCCGGGATCCGCGCGGCGGCGCCCCTCTCGAGCCTCCTGAAAGGAGGACTCGACGGCCTCTCGGTCGCGGTCACGGAACCCGTGATCCGGCTCTCCGCGGCGCCGGACGGATCCCTGAACGTCGCCGCCCTGGGAAACGCCTCCGCGCCGCCGGAAGCGGGCGCGCCGGCCGGCAAGGGCCCGATCCCCCTTCCCGCGGCGAGCCTCCGGGTCGAGCGCGGATCCGTCTTCCTCCCCGGAAGCCCCGACTCGGCAGTCCGCATTCCCCTAGCGACCGTGACGCTCTCGCCGGATGCCGATCTCCGGCTCGTCCTGGAGACGCTCCTTCCGGAGGCGCTCGGAGGGGGCTCGGTCAACGTGCGGGCCGACGCGTCGCTCCGCCTGCCGGGTCCGGTGGAGATCCGGTCGCTCGCGGCCTCGTTCCCCGGCGGCTCGATCGAGGCGTCGGGCCGGATCGATCCGGCGGCGCCCGGCGGAGCGGATTTCGCGATTGACGCCCGGATCGCAGCGTCCCTGGGGGAGCTGGCCGGGACGCTGGGGCTCCCCCTGCCGTCCGGAACGCTCGCGCAGGCGCTGTCGCTTTCGGGGAACGCCGGAGAGACGACGGTGCGCCTGGAAGGGCGCGCCTCCGACCTGGCCCACGCGCTTCTCCGCTGGCCCCCTTCGGAACTGGGCGATTCGGTCCGGATCCGGTGGGTCCCCGCGACGCGGACCCTGGAGATCCCGGAGATGAAACTGTCCCTTTCGCCCCCGGGCCTTTCCCTCGAGGCGTCCGGGACCGTCGTCGGACCCGGGGAGGAGGGGTTCGCCCGGTCGGTCGACCTGTCGCTCGCCGCGCGCCTCGCCCCGGGGGAGGCCGCCGCGGCGGGAGGGATGACGCTTTCCGCCGACGCGCTCTCCGGGTCGGCGAAGGTCTCGGGAACCCCCGATGCCATCGTGCTGGAGGCGACAGGCACCGGACGCGACGTGCGCCTCTCGGGCGGGAACCTCCCGGCCGTTCTCGTCCTTGCCGCGCTCGATCTGGAGCAGAAGGCCCTCATCTTTCCGCGCGAGAAGAGGATCGAGATCCAGACCTCCCGCATGAGCACCGACTTTCTCTCCCTGCAGGCCGGCCCCGGGTCGCTCGGATGGGGAGAGGACGGAAACGCGTCGCTCTCCCTCCGGCTGCAGGCGGACCTTGCGGGGATGTCCCGTTGGGCCGGATCGTTCATCGCCTGGCCAGCCGGGATTCCGTCGCCGAAAGGACGGCTCACGGCGTCGGCCGACGTGTCGGGGACGCCGGCGTCCCGTTCCGGCCGTTCGGATATCGCCTGGACGGACGCGGCCCTGGCATGGCCGGACGGACGGACGCTCGATCTGGAAGGAGCCCTGGCCGTTTCGCTTGAAGGCGCGGCGACCGGCGGCCCCCGACGGTCGTTCGCACTGGACCGGTTTTCAGCCCGCCTCCAGGATCAAGGCCGCGGCGACATCCCGCCCAAGGCAAGCGTGTCGGCGGGCGGGATCCGCTTCACCGGAGAGGGCGGCCTGCGCGCCGAAAAGCCCGTCGAGATCTCCCTGCCGGACCTGGCCGCCATCCGGTCCCTCCTGACGGGAGCGGGGATCCTGCCGGCGGTCCCGGACGTTGCAGGGGCGGTTTCCGCCGGCATCTCCGGGATCGAGATCGACGGCGAGGGAAGCGGAAAGGCGCGCCTCGCCCTCGATGCCCGGTCCCTCTCGGTCCGTCCGGACGGGATGACGCCCGTCTCCCTCGCCTCGCTCAAGCTCGGGACGGACGTCTCCTTCGATCCGGGGAAAGGCGCCTTCGCGGCCTCCGGCCTCTCCCTGGACGCGACCGGTCTTTCCCTCTCGACGCCGGCCCTGGACGCGACCGGAGGGTTCCGGGCCCCGGAAACCTCGCTCTCGTCCTCGACGGCAGGGCTTGCCGGCAAGGGATCCCTGGACCTGTCGCCGCTCGGGATCACGGTGAAAGGCGAGACGGCCCCCCTCTTCCGCAAGAAGGCCGGCGACGCCTGGGACTTTTCCTGGGACCTCACGGGGGATTCCGCGGGCGGGACCTGGAACCTCCGGGCGTTCCGCCTCGGGATGCCGGCCGGGACCCTGGAAGGGTCCGGACGCGTCTCGACGATTCCCGCCCTCGCGTTTGACGCCACGCTCGCGGACAGCCGGATCGACCTCGCGAAACTGGCCGAATCGGTCCCCGCGCTCGCCGCCGCGGGCGCCACGGGATCCGTCACGCTCGGGGGAACCGTGTCGCAAGGCCCGGCCGGACCGAAGGCCGGCGTCGCCTGTCTTTTCGAGAAGGCATCCCTTGCCCCGGCCGGCTCCTCCCCCGTCCTCCTGGACGGCCGCCTGTCATACGAAGCGGACCCCGCCGGCGCGGACCGCCTCGCCGGGGAGGGGCTCTCGATCGAGGCGGCCGGCCAGAAGGGGACGCTCGCGCTCGACCTCGCCGGGATCCGGGACGCCGCGGCGGGCGCCGCCTCCCCCGACGCGCTCCTGGGAACGCTCTCGGGGACGCTCCGCCTGGCGCTTCCCTCCTACGCGTTCCAGAAGAACCAGCTGAAGGACCTGGTCTTCGATCTCGCGTTCAGCAGGGGAAAACCGGCGCGGCTCGCCGCGAGGTCGGCCGTGAACCAGGGAACCTGTTCGGTCGAGGCGACGCTCGCGCCGGCGGGGGACCATGCGCTCCGCCTGACGCTCGACAAGGCGAACCTCGACGTCTCCGACGCGCGGCTCCTCTCGCTCGCCCTCCCGTTCATTCCGGCCGCCGGAGGCCGGGCCGTCTTCACGATCAACACCGACTCACGCATCCTGGCCACCGGCCTCGACCCGGCGGGACTCGCGGACACCCTGCGCACCCCCGGAATCCAGAAGATCCTCCTCACGGACGGGTTCGTGGAGGGGTCGCTGCTCATGGGAGCCCTGGCCGAGAAGCTGAAGATGGTGGAACTCTCGAAGATCCGCTTCACGAAGGTCGAACAGGACTACGAGATCAGGGACCGGCGGGTCACGAACCACCTGACGCGGATCGAGGGGGACATCCCGATGGATATCCGCGGATGGACCGCTTTCGACGGAACGATGGAGCACCGTATCCTGATCCTGGGGCGACTTGCAGAGGGGGACGGCCAGGCGGCGCGCGTCCTCCGGGCCCTGAACGCGGCCGGCGGGATCCGCGCGTGGGGGAACGCCGCGTCCCCGTCGATCGACGTCGACTACGACAAGCTCGCGGCGAAGATCCTGGAAGAGGAGCTGAAGGCCCGGCGCAAGGGGATGGAGGACGACGCCAAGGACAAGGGGCTGGAACTCATCGAGGATCTCTTCAAGAAGAAGAAAAAGCGCTGACCTCCCTTCAGGGCCCGTCCCGCCCCGACAGGTACAATATGCTCAATGGTGATCCGTCGCCTCTTTCCGGCCGCCTGCCTGGCCGCCCTTTCGCTCGCCCACGCGGAGGACCGCAAGGATCCCCCGAAGGGATCTGACAAGGAGATCCAGAAGGCGATCCGGAAGGGCCAGGAATACCTGCTCGGGGACGACCGCGGGAATGACGCCCGCAGGATGTCGGATATCCAGGAAAAGATGGCCCCTCTCCAGAAGGAGATGCAGGAGATGGCGCGGAACCGCCGCACGAACGACGCCCGCTACAAGGACCTGTCCAGGAAGCTGCAAGGTCTCCAGCAGGAGATGTCCCAGTTCCAGGACAATTTCATGGAACGGGCCGTCCACCTGGAAACCTACGCCCTCATCGCCTCCGGCGTGAGCCGCGACGACAAGCGGATCACGAAGCGCCTCGACCGGATCCGGAAGAAGATACGGGACGGCGAGAACAATACCTATGACCTGGCCCTCTCGATCCTGGCGCTGACGGAAGGGCTCCCCGTTCCCGACGGCCGGTACGGCGGAAAGGAAAACAGGATCCCGGAGGTCGAGACGGCGATCGAGCGCCTGGTCGAGGGACAGTCCTCGGGCGGGGGATGGACGTACACCTGCACCCGGCAGCAGCAGAAAACCGCGTCAAGCCACAACGGCGACCTCTCGAACATCCAGTTCGCCGTCCTGGGACTGGCCGCCGCGCGCCAGAAGGGGTATCGCATCCCCGAAGAGACCTGGGAACGGATCAAGGACGGTTTCGAGAAGTGGTTCATTCCCGACGCGTCCGCCCAGCGCCAGAACCAGAAACCCGGCGGCCAGAAGGAAAAGGAAAAAAAGGGGGAAAAGAAGAAGAAGTCGTACGGGAAAAAGCCGGGCGGCTGGGGCTACACGGCCACGGACAACGACCAGATGGCGCCGACCGGCTCCATGACCTGCGCCGGGATCTGCTCGGTGATCCTCGCGGACGCCGCCCTGAAGAAAAAACCGGTCGAGGAGATGGACCCGATGGGTCCCCCGGAGATCGAGCCGGCCCTCGCCTATCTCGACGAGATCGACCTTCCCCGTTTTTTCGGCGACGACGGGGAGGCGAAGGCTTCAGGGCACTTCTTCTACCACCTCTATTCGATCGAGCGGACCGGAAGCTTCTGCCGGCTCGAGAAGATCGGCAAGCATGACTGGTACGCGAAGGGCTCCCGGATGCTTCTCGACTTGCAGAACGAGAACGGATGCTGGAGCGCCGGCTTCGAGGGACCGACCGTCTCGACCGCGTTCGCGCTCCTCTTCTTGAGCCGGGCCACCCTGCAGACCTTCGTCAGGAAGGGATACGTCGTCGGCGGCCTCGACGAGCCGCCCGCAAGGCCGGTCTCCGGCCCGCTCGACGAGAACCTGGACATCCCTCCCGGGGAACCCCCGCCGGAAAAGCCCCCCGAGCGGAAGACCGAGGACGGACCGAAGGCCGAATAGCCGCTACTTGATCCTGGCGCCCGGCGCGACCGCCCGCTCGGGCGTGAGGAAAGCGATTGTCCCGCCATCGTCGGCCGCGAGGATCATCCCCTGGCTCGTCACCCCCCGGATCGTCGCCGGTTCGAGGTTGGCGACGACGGCGACGAGGCGCCCCACCAGCGGCTGGGGATCGGGATAGGCGGCCCGGATCCCGGCGACAAGCGTCCGCGTCTCGCCCCCCAGGTCGACGGTGAGGCAATACAGCCTGTCGGCGTTGGGATGCGGCTCGACCGTCAGGATCCGGCCGACCCTGAACTCGAGCTTCGCGAACTCCTCGTAGGAGGCCACGGAGCTACTTTGTTTCGAGAAGCTTCTTCTCGTCCGCGTCGATCGTCTGGATCAGCGACCGTGACCGCTCGCCCCACCGGCCGGGAGTCTTCGCGACCTGGGCCAGGACCGCCTTCGCATGGACGGGCTTTCCCGTCCTGACGAGCGCCTGGGCATAGCGGAACGCGATCTCGGCGTCGGCCGGAGCGGCGGTATTCGCCCGCTGGAGGACCACGACCGCCTCCGCGCCGTTCCCGGTTTCGAGGCACGCCCATCCCAGGGTCGACAACACCTGCACGCGGTCCCCCATGACGTCGGCGGCGCGGCGGGCGAGCCCCAGGGCCTTCTCGCGGTCCCTCCCCTCGGACAGGAGCGCGTAGGCATAGTTGTTGAGCGCCACGCCGTCCCGGGGATCCGTCTCGACCAGCTTCTCGAACAGGGCGGCGGCGGCCGAAAAGCGCCCCGACTGGGCGTGGGCCGTGGCCCGGCTCGTCTGGATCTCCCGCCAGCAGGAAGGACGCTCGATCGACGCGGCCAGGATGGCGTCGCAGCGGTCCAGGCGGTCCGCGGCGGTTCCCCACGCCTCGAGGCGCAGATGGCACCGGCCCGCCCCCCAGGCCCTTTCCCAGTTTTCCGCGTCGTATCCGCACGCCCGGTCAAAGGCGGCCGCGGCCTCCGGCCACGCCCCCAGGTGCTCGGCGGCATCCGCCCACCCGGCATGGGCGTGGGACAGCGCCTCCTCCGGCATCACGATGCCGGCCGCCTTCCGGTAGCAGTCGCGGGCGACGGCCCAGTCCTGCCGCGCGGCCGCCTCGTCGGCGGTCTTGAGATTCACCAGCGCCTCTTCCGTGTACCGGACGCCGGACAGCGCCTCGATCCGCTCGACATCGATGCAGATCCCCTGGTCGAGGATGTCGGTGCCGACGCCGTAGACCATGACGGGCTGGTAGGCGGGATACTCCTGGACGTCCCAGACCCAGGGGGACCCCATGCGCATGAAGAACAGGGCGTGCCCCTTCTCGCGCTCGGCCGGGATCCAGAGGCGCGTCCGCGGATCCCAGGCGGAAAACCCCAGGTGGCTGCTCGGCGTGTACCGGGTGTAGTACCCGAGCGCCGCGTCATGACAGCCGTTGAAGACGCACCGGATCTTCACGGGAACGTTCTGCCAGCGGAGGGGCTGGGCGTGGAGCTGCGCGATGGTGCAGGAAACGTACTCCTTCGGGTCGATATCCGGATGCCGGATCTCGTAGGTGTACTTCCCGAACCGCCCGCCGTCGGCGTGCCGGGACTGGGGGAAGAGCTCCCGCCAGTAGGCCGTCTCCCGCGTGCAGCCGGCGGTGGCGGCGAGGAAGGTTCCTGCCAGGAGAAAACGGACCATCCGATGAGAGCGGTTCACCATGAGCCCCCTTTCAAATCGACCTTCCGGATTCTACACGCGGCCGGGGAACCGGTAAACCGGTTCATTCGAGAAGCGTGAGATCCACCACCGAGGCGCCCGGCGGCGGCTCCAGGACGAACCCGTCCGGAGGCTCCCGCCCCGCCGCGAATCCGGAAAAGGCCCACCGGTACCGCTCCCCCGTCCGGGTCGCGAACGCGATGCGCGCCGGCGCGGTTTCCCCGTCCGCCCAGACGATCTCGAGCGGGCCCGCGAGAAACGATTCCGGGTCGCGGGGGGTGAGGCGCACGCGGGTCTCGCGCGACCCGCCGGAAGGGCCGTCCGTCTCGACCGAGAAGTCACGCTCGATCTCCGGGCGCGACGCGGCGTACAGGAGGAAAAAACCCTTCAGGAGCCCGGCGAAGTCGGGGGCGCGGCCGGCAGGGGCGATCTCGAACTGGTTCTCGACCGGGGACCAGACGCGGACGTCCCCGGGCGTGACAAGGATCGTCGAGGGGCGCGGGACGTCCGCCGCGAGCTTCAGCCACATCCCCTGCCGGTCCGCCTTTCCCCAGAGCGTCCCGGCGACGCGGACGGTCCCCGGTATCCCCGGCAGGTCCTTCTCCTCGGCGAAGGAGAGCGAGAAACTCCGGACGGACCGCGCCTTCCCGGCGAGGCGCGCCAGGAGCGCGTCCAGCGGATCGACGGGCGCCCGCCCGGCGCAACCGGCAAGCGCGATCCCGCAGGCAACCAGGACCCTGACCGGCAGGCGCATGGCGCCATCGTATACCGGATTCGCGCTGGAAAAACGGGGCCGCTTCGATTACGCTTCACGTTCGTTCCGGTTCTGATGTTTTCCGCTTGTCGCTTTTTAAGGAGAGTCCCATGAAGTCGATCGTTCTCTTGTCGGGCGGCCTGGATTCCACCGTCAACGTCAAGCTCGCGGCGCGCGATACCGAGATCCAGCGCGTCCTGACCTTCGATTACGGCCACCGCGCCGGCTGGTGCGAGACCCGCGCCGCCGAGACGATCGCGAAACAGCTGGGACTCGCCCACGAAGTGGTGCGCCTCGACTGGCTGGCGGACATCACGAAGAGCTCGCTTGTCGACATCGACAAGCCCCTGCCCCATCCGGCGATGACGGACCTGGACGACGCGGCCCAGTGCGCGGCGACCGCCAGGGCCGTCTGGGTCCCCAACCGGAACGGCGTCTTCCTGAACGTCGCCGCCGCCTACGCCGAGACCTACGGATGCGAATTGATCATCACCGGCTTCAACAAGGAGGAGGCGGCCTCCTTCCCCGACAATTCGGCGGAATACCTCGACGCCGTGAACGCGTCGCTGGCCCTCTCCACGCAGAACAAGCCCTCGGTCCGCTCCTACACCGTGGACCTCGACAAGAAGCAGATCGTGAACCTCGGCCGCGAGATCAACGCCCCCATCGAGGCCGTCTGGTCCTGCTACGAGGGAGGCGACACCCATTGCTGGCACTGCGAGTCGTGCCTGCGCTTCAAGCGCGCGCTCACGGAGACCGGCAACTGGGAGTGGTACGAGCAGCAGGCCGGCGCCGCGGCGACGGCATAGAACAACTCGTCGTTCGTGGTTCGTGAACCGTGGTTTGCCGACGAGGCGCCGTTTCGCGGATCACGTAGCACGCGTCACGAATCACGAGCATGTATCTTTCAGAAATCTTCTTCGGATGGCAGGGGGAGGGGCTCCACGCCGGGGCTCCCCAGGTGTTCGTCCGGGCCGCCGGATGCCCCCTGCGGTGCGCCTACTGCGACACGCCCGGGTCCCTGGAACAGACGCCGGAGTGCGTCGTCCGCCGGGGCGGTGAGCATGACGCGCGGGACGTCCACGCGGTCCCCAATCCCGTCACGATCCACTGGGCTGTCGAACAGGTGAAGGCGCTCGCGGACCGCGCCGGGGGACCCGGCAGGATCCATTCCGTCTCGGTGACGGGCGGCGAGCCCCTCGCCCAGGAGGAATGGACGATCGGCCTGGCGCGCGCGCTCCGCGCGGCGGGGTTGGCGACCTATCTCGAGACGGCCGGGATCCTCGCCGACCGGTTCGCCCGCGCGGCCCCCCACTTCGACTTCGTCGCCGCCGATATCAAGATCCCCTCGGCGGCCGACGGGCGCGACCGCTGGGACATGCATGCGGCGTTCCTGGCGCATGCCGACCCGGCACGGACGTTCGTGAAGGCGGTCGTTTCAGACCGGACGACGGACGCCGAGATCGACCGCGCCGTCCGGACCGTGGCGGACCGCTCGCGCGCGATCCCCCTCTTCCTCCAGCCGGCCACGCCCCTGGAGGGCGGCCCCCGCCCGCCTGCGACCGGCGACCTGCGGCGATGGGCGGCGCTGGCGCGGGAGCGGCTCGACCAGGTGTACGTCGCCCCGCAATGGCACCTGCGCAAGGCGTGAGCTCCCGCTAGAATCCCCCTCCATGTCCGATCCCGCGGAGAGCGCCCCCCCGAAGGAACGGTACGACCCGGCGCGCGCGGAAGGCGCCTGGCGGCAGGACTGGGCCGCCTCGAACCTCCACGCCTCGCGGATCCTCCCGGAGCGGGGGAAAAACTTCACTGTCGACTCCCCCCCTCCCACGGTGAGCGGGTCGCTGCACCTGGGGCACGTCTTCTCCTACACGCACCAGGACATCCTGGTGCGCCAGCGCCGCATGGCGGGGTTCGGGACCTTCTATCCCATGGGGTGGGACGACAACGGCCTTCCCACCGAGCGCAGGGTCCAGAACATCTTCAACGTCCGGTGCGACCCGGCCCTGCCGTACGAGCCGGGGCTCGCCCTTGAGCCGGGGGGGGAAAGGATCCGGACCGTCTCGCGCCGGAACTTCATCGAGCTCTGCGGGCAGGTGACCCTGGAGGACGAGAAGGTCTACAAGGCGCTCTGGGAGCGCCTGGGGCTCTCGATCGACTGGTCTCTCGAGTACGCCACGATCGGCGAACGGTGCCGCCGCGCCGCGCAGGAAAGCTTCCTCGACCTCTATGCCAAGGGGCACGTCTACTCGGTGGAGTCCCCCAACCTCTGGGACGTGTCGTTCCGGACGGCTGTCGCGCAGGCGGAGGTCGAGGACCGCCCGACCCCGGGCTTTTTCCATACCCTGCGCTTCCTCGTCCCGGGACGCGCGGAGCCCCTGCGGATCGCGACGACGCGCCCGGAGCTCCTGGGGGCGTGCGTCGCCGTCTGCGTCCACCCGGCCGATGACCGCGTGAAGGGGCTCATCGGCCAATCGGCCGTGACCCCCCTCTACCGCGTCGAGGTCCCGATCCTCGCAAGCGACAAGGTCGATCCGGAAAAGGGGACCGGCGCCGTCATGGTCTGCACCTTCGGCGACTTCACCGACGTCACCTGGTGGCGCGAGTTCAGGCTCCCCCTGCGTCCGATCATCGACCGCGCGGGAAAGATCACGCCGTTCGACGGCCCCGGCGCCAGTCCCGAGTCGGCCCGCGCGCTGCACGGGGAGATCCTCGGGAAGGGGCTCTTCGAGGCCCGCAAGACCATCGCCCAGATCCTGGCGCGACCTGCGGCCTCGGCCGGCGACGGCGTCGCCCCCCTGGAGGGAGCACCGACCCCGATCACCCACGCCGTCAAGTACTACGAGAAGGGAGACAAGCCCCTCGAGATCCTCACCACGCGCCAGTGGTTCGTCCGGATCCTGGACAAGAAGGAGCAGCTCCTCGCCCAGGGGCGGAAGATCGGCTGGCACCCCGACTTCATGCGCAAGCGCTACGAGAACTGGGTCGAGGGGCTGAACCTCGACTGGTGCATCAGCCGCCAGCGCTTTTTCGGCGTCCCCTTCCCCGTCTGGTATCCGCTCGACGGCCAGGCGCGCCCCCTGTACGAGAAACCGGTCCTCGCCCCCCTCCCCGGCCTTCCGGTCGATCCCCTTTCGAGCGTGCCGCCGGGATATGCGGAAGAACAGCGGGGCAAGCCGGACGGCTTCGCGGGAGAGCCGGATGTCTTCGACACCTGGTTCACGAGCTCGCTCACGCCCCAGATCGCGACGGGATGGCGCGGCGACTCCGCACGCCACAAGAAACTCTTCCCGATGGACATCCGGCCCCAGAGCCACGAGATCATCCGGACCTGGGCCTTCTACACGATCGTGAAGGCGCTTCTCCACGATGACGAGATCCCCTGGAAAAACGTCATCGTGAGCGGCTGGATCCTCGACCCGGACCGGAAGAAGATGTCCAAGTCCAAGGGGAACGTCGTCACCCCCGCCGACCTCATCGACAAGCACTCCGCCGACGGCGTCCGGTACTGGGCCGCGCGCGCGCGCCTGGGGACCGACACCGCCTTCGACGAGAAGATCATGGCGAACGGCGGACGCCTGACGACGAAGCTGTTCAATGCAGCGAAGTTCGTTAGAGACATACCAACTTATGGATTGGTGGATCCTGATGTGTCTCACATAAAAACTCATCGAGATCGCCTTCACATTGAACAACTCGCCCACACTGTTGAGAGAGCCACAAAAGCGTTTTTACTATTCGAATACGCCGATGCCCTACAAGCCACAGAGGATTTTTTCTGGGTTGAATTTTGCGACAACTATATCGAGCTTGTAAAAAGACGCTTTCCCAACCCTCGCCCCACTTACATATCAGTGGCCCCGGAGCAGGCATCAGCTATGGCCACGCTAAAACTTTCTCTTTCCGTGCAATTGAGGCTTTTTGCGCCTTTCGTCCCATTCGTAGCGGAAGAATTATGGAGAAAATTTCTACACAAGCAAAAATCTATCCACGTTGCCCCTTGGCCAAGTTCCACAGAATGGGAAAAGGTAAAAAGTAGTGGATTAAATGAAGGGGATCTTGAAGAAGAAAGAAGAATTCTAACCGACATTAGAAAACAAAGGACTCTGCAAGCACAGACTAACCGACAAGATCCCTCGCCTCCAGTGATCTACGATCCGGAAAAAGGGAACATAAAATATCTCTTACCTGATCTTTTGGCCTTCTCAGCAAGCGCCAACGTAATCATTGTTCCAAAATCCAAGAATCCGCCTCTTAATCCTCTTCCGTAGGCTTGCCCCCCGCTAAGCCGTCAGCCCGCGAACGCGCGTGGCCCCGGACGGGGGCGATCGCTCGGGGCGTGTGGAGCAGGGCCGGAGCATGGAAGCGGAGGCCCGTCGCCGTCCCCACGCTTCGTGGGCGGCGGCGAAACTCGAGTGACGAACGGCAGGATGCCGTGAGGAACGTCCCCGACGATTCGCCCCCGGCATCAGGGGCCGCAAAAGCGGAGCTTCAGAGCCGGTCGCGGTTAAGACCGTTCCGCCAGACGAAGCGCGAACGGGGTCGTGACGAGAGGAAAAAAGACGTTCGCGTCGAGATCCCGGAGGGCGTCGAGGACCGTCTTCTGGCGGCGCGCCAGTTCCCGCGTATCGCGCGGGGCGGATGCCGCGAGCGGCGCCAGTTCCGGGATCCCCTGGAGCATGTCAGGGGATTCCCAGGCGAAGAGGATCAGCTCGAACGCGAGCTTGAGTCGCGCGCGCGCGGCGTCCTTCGTCTTCCCCTTCTCTTCTTCCGCCCAGGCGCGAAGCCCTTCGGCGAAGGCGACCGGGCGGCTGGCGGAGCCGTCCCAGAGCGCGGCGACGCGCGCGAGCTCGGCGAACGACTGGTCGCGCGAAAGCTCAAGCGCCCGCCCGGCCGCTCCCCCGGCAAAGCGGGCCAGGAACCGGGCGCGGGCCGGGGCCACCCCCTGGCGGACAAGCCATTTCCCGAGCGCCTCGGGATCCGCCGGAGCGAGGCGGACCGTCTGGCACCGCGAGCGGATCGTCGGGAGCAGTTCCCGGCCGCTTCCGGCGACCAGGAAAAAGACGGTCCCGGGCGGGGGCTCCTCGAGGATCTTGAGAAGCGCGTTCGCGGCCCCCTCGACGAGGCTCCCGGCCGGATCGATCCCGACGACGCGGGCCCGGCCGCCGTAGGAGGCGAGCTGGAAAAACCGTTCCACGGTCACCGGATAGGCGTCCTTTTCGCCCCCCTCGCCACCCGAGCCCGATCGATCCCGGATCGCCCCGACCGGGATCAGCTTTTTCCCGGAAGGAGGCTCGATCCAGAGGAGATCCGGGTGCGACCCCGCGGCGGCCTCCCGGCAGGGGCCGCATTCGCCGCATCCGGCGAGGGCGGCCTGCCTGTCCCGCTTCTCGCAGAGGAGAAGCGCGGCGGCGGCCCGAGAGAAGCGGCGCCGGCCGATCCCTTCCCGCCCGGTGACGAGATACGCCCCCTCCCAGCGCCCCGCCTTGACGCGCCGGAGGAAATCAGCCTGCTCCGCGTCATGCCCGAAGAGGGGAATGTCGCCCGCGCCACCGTCCGCATCCCGGAGCGCAGGTTTCAGGGATGCGGCTTTTGGCTTCGAGCCTAGTGGTCCGCGGGCCATAAGACCTCGTCGGCCGCGAGGATCGGCCCCTCGGCACAGAGGAGCTTGTAGGTGTACGGCTTCACGGATCCCGCGGGCGCGACGACCGGCCAGGCGCATCCCCGACAGGCCCCCAGGCCGCACGGCATGTGGTTCTCCATCGAGAGCTGGGCCGGGATCCTCTCGCGCTTCGCGATCCGGGCCACGGCGCGAAGCATCGGATTGGGGCCGCAGGAAGCGATCCCGATCCCCTCTTTTCCATTCTTGATCTCCTCTTCCAGGAGGTCGGTGACAAGCCCCTTGCGTCCTGCCGATCCGTCGTTCGTCGCGGTGCGGACCTCGACCCCGAGCCGCTCGAAATCGTCGAGGCCGAAAAGGAGGTCTTTCGTGCGTCCCCCGAGGAGCAGGACCGTGTTCTCGTGCGGGTAGCGCCGGAGAAGCGCCAAAAAGGGCGTCACGCCGATCCCGCCGGCGACGCAGACGAGCCTTTTCGCGGGCGGGTCCATCGAAAAGCCGTTCCCGAGGGGGCCCGTGACCGGCGCCGTCTGGCCCGGGACAAGTCGCGCCATCGCCCGCGTCCCGGGGCCGATCGCCTGGTGCGCGAGGTCCACGGTCCCCCGGTCCGGGTCGTAGTCGTAGACCGAGAAGGGACGCGGCAGGAGCACCGACGGGTCGAACGCGTGGACGTAGACGTTCACGAACTGCCCGGGACGTATCGCACGGGCGATTTCCGGGGCCGCGAGGGTCAGCTTCCAGCCGTCGGGGGCGATCCGCTCGTTCGCGACGACCTTCGCGTCCACCAGATGCTTCCCGCAAGGGACCGTATCGCACGCGGCCTGCGCCATGTTTCGCGATTATCCCAATTTCCGGGAGGAGCGTGTAGGATCAAGCGCCCGCCGAAGTGGTGGAATGGCAGACACGCCGGTTTCAAAAACCGGTACCCGCAAGGGTGTGTGGGTTCGACTCCCACCTTCGGCACCCGTTTCGCGTATAGCGGCCCGCCTCCGGCGTTGCTTCGCCGGGCCGGGGGTCGCAGGCAGACCCGACGGCCCGGCTCGCGCCTGGGATCCGGGCCACTCTCCGCGAAACGGAAAATGGCCATGCGGGAGCATGGCCGGGGGGAGTCGAAGGGAGGACGCCGCCCCGAAGGGGTGAGGAGCCCGGGAGCATATCGCGGGCCGTCTGCGGCGTTACAAAAACGTTGCGATCTCCCCTAGGGGCTTCTTCGTGATCGCCGGCACCTTGGCGTCCGCGGCCGGGTAGCCGACGACCAGGATCAGGAAGGGGCGCTCGTTCGCGGGACGGTCCAGGATCGTGTTCAGGAACCCCATGGGGCTCGGGGTATGGGTGAGCGAGGCGAGCCCCGCCTGGTGGACGGCGGCGATCAGGAAGCCGCAGGCGATCCCGACCGACTCGGGGGCGTAGTAGTGCCGGACCTTCCGCCCGTCGGGAAGGAGGCCGTGGATCTGGGAGAAGACCACGATCAGGTATGGCGCGGTCTCGAGGAACGGCTTCCTCTCGTCGGTGCCGAGGGGCGCGAGCGCGTCCAGCCACTCCTGCGTGGCCTTGCCGTTATAGAACTCGTGCTCCTCCTTCTCCGCCTCCACGCGGATCTTCCGCTTGATCCCGGGGTCGCTCACGACGACGAAGTGCCAGGGCTGCATGTTCGCGCCGTTGGGGGCGGTTCCTGCCGCCCGCAGGCAGTCCTCGATCACCGCGCGCGGCACGGGACGGTCGGAGAAGTCGCGCACCGTGCGCCGGCGCCGGATGTCGGCGTGGAACGCGGCCGCGCGACGCTTCATTTCCTCAACGGGATACTCCCGGTAATCGGGATGCGGAATGAGAACGGGTTGCGCCATTCGTGCCTCCTTCGGGAGACCACCTTCCGATCACGTCAAGAGCGTGCCGATATTCTAGGAATCGCGACGCCATTATCCATTTGAGCCGGGGGAAGCCCCTCCCCTACAATCCCGTCCATGATGAAAATCGACGTGAAGATCCAGAACCGGGTGATCGAACATTTCAGCTTCGAGAAGGGGACCATCTCGATCGGGCGCGACCCCGGGTGCGATCTCAAGATCGACAACCCCGTCCTCTCGCGAAAGCACGCCCAGATCACGTCGGAGAACGGCCAGCATTTCATCGAGGACCTCGGGAGCACCAACGGCGTCTTCCTGCGCGACCAGAAGATCGCCGGGAAGACCCCCCTCAAGGATGGGGACGAGTTCAAGATCGACAAGTTCACCTTCCACGTGAAGCTCGGCGAGGCCGCTCCGGACGCCGGGAAGAAGAAGGACTTCGCCTTCGACATCATGGGGACGATGCAGATCGACGCCTCCAAGATGCAGGAGCGCCTGAAGAAGGACGCGGCGGCGGCGGCCGCTCCCGCCGCCCCGGTCCACGCCGCGCCGCATGCGGCGCCGGCCCCCGCGAAGGGGTCCGGGGCCCAGCTCTGGATCGGGATCGCCGTCGGGCTCGTGGCCGGCTTCATCGCCGGCTGGCTCGCCCGCGGCGGCGCCGGTTAGCACGACAACGCCGGAAATCCGGGACCGCGGTATCTGAAGACGCCGCAGCTCGGCTTCAGCGCCCCTGTCGGCGGTTCGCCTTTGTCGGGGGACGTTTCCTCGGCGGCATCCATGCCGCCTCGTCACTCCGATGAAGCCGGGCCTTGCACATCCTGACCGGCCCGGCTCCATCAGGCCCCCGAAAACGCTCCCGCCGCGGGGCACACGCCGTCGCGTGCATTCGGCGCTGGTAATGCAAAAACCGCATACGGCCGCCGACAGGGGCCGCAGGCGGGCGTGTGAAGGGGCCTCATGCGCAGGCCGGTGGCAGGATGTCACGCGCCTCCCGTCCGCAGAGCGGACGGAAGCAAAGGCCGTCGCGCATGGGAGGGAGGAGCGGGCCGGACGCCCGCGACGACCGTCCCCTGAACAGGCCCGCCGAGAGGCCCCCGGCGGCCGCCACGATAGAGCACTGTATTGTTAGCTGACCGAAAGAACCTGGTGACGGAAATCGAAGGGATCGAGCCCTGAAAGGGTGTCGAGCGCCCGTTCCCTGCCGACGCGCGCGAGAAGCGCGGCACAGGCGTAGACCCGCTCCTGGAGCCGGCCCCGGGGACGGATCCAGCCGGTGACCTCCTCCCAACGTGACAATCCCAGTCCCTGGCCGGCCACGGCCGCCCCCGTGATCCGGCGCTTCAGGCGCGCGGCCTCCTCCTCGATGCGGGCGCGCCCCTTCCGGAGCGGCTCGGCGAGATTGGGGTCCTCGGAAAGGCCGAGATCCGCCAGGCGCAACAGGGCGCCGTCGAGCGCCTCGTCGAAACTTTCCAGATGCATCCGCGTCTCGGGCGGCACACGCGCTGCGATCGCCTCCTCGTAGGAAACATCTCCGGTGATCATCCGGCCGGCCTGAATCCCGGTGCGCGCGAGAAATTCCCGGGACGCCGCGTCGAGCCAGGTCGCGCCGGGTCGCGGGATCACGGGACAGGAGACCCCTCCCAGATGGCGCGTCAGGGGCGCGGCAAGCGGCCAGTAGGCGGTTTCATGCGGGCCGGTCACCTGGGCCGCGACCGGCAGGAGCGCGTTCTGGCAGGCAACCCGCCCCAGGACGTCCGGGCTGAACGCGGCCGGGTCGCGCGCGATCCGCGCGGCCCAGTCCCCCTTCCCGTCGACGCGCCGGCGGCGCCCCTCCCCCGAGAAGAAAAGGGGCGTCCCCGGAGGAAGCGGTACGGGCTCCCCGAACCCGCGCGCCGCGAGATCCGCCGCGACCTTCTCGACCCCGGGACGGATCTCCTCCCACCCGGTCAGGAGGCGCGCGAAGGGATCGCCCGCCGCCGGCCAGAGCATCGCGGCCGGCTCGATCACGACGAGCCCGTCAAACAGGGACAGGAGGATCCGTGCGAACCCGTCGGCGAGCGTCTCGCCCGGGACCGGCAGGAAGGGACCGCTCCAGGCCGGGGCCTCCCCTTCCGTCCCGAAAAAGCGCCGCGCGACGTCGAGCGATCCCGCGGGAAGGCGCACGGCATGCGCCGGCCGCCCCTCGTCCGGGATCGGGTAGGCCCACTTGCGCGGCCCCCCTTCGGCCCCGGGCGAGAAGGCGGTGTTCATCTCGGCGAGGTCGTGGTCGTCCGAGGCGATCCAGAAGGCGGGGACAAACGTCCCGATCCCCAGCGCGTTCCAGGCGCGCGCGAGGGCCACGGCGCCAGCCGCCTTGTGGAGCGTGTAGAGCGGCCCCCCCAGGATCCCCGGCTGCTGGCCGGCGACGACGAGGAACGTCCCCTCCCGGGCGATCGCCTCGATCGCCGCCAGGGTCCCGGGCGGCGCCTGGCGGGCGGCATGGAACGCGCGGAGCGCGGCCGAAAGCCGCTTCCGGTCGACCGGAAGTCTCGCGGCCGCGTCGCACGCCTGTTTCAGCGCATCGGCAGAGGGACGCGATCCGGCGGGAAAGAGGTCCCGGACGGATTCCGGCTCGAAACGCAGACGCTCGTCGAGGGGGGAATCCCAGGCCTCTCCGGTCAGGCGGAAGGCGTCCCGTCCCATGGCGGATGAAAGGTCAGGCGGAGGCGGTGGAGGCCTTCGCGGAGGCCACGGCCGATTCGGCCACGCGGCGGATCCGGTCCGCGAGGGCGTCCGAGCGGAGGAGGTCGTCCACGGCCTTCTCGATCTCCTGGGCGATCCGGGACTCGATCTCCTGTTTCGCCTTCTCGACGCTCGTGGCATACATCAGGCGCGACTCGCTGCGGGCCAGGGTCATGATCCGCTCGGCGAGCTCCTTCGACTTCAGGTGCCGCGAGAGGAACTGGTCGATCCGGTTGTCGACGATGCGCGTGACGCGGTCCGCCTCGGGGGACGCCGCGGCGGGAGAGGCCCGCCCCATCTCCTCGCGCACGATCTTCCGGACCGCATCGGGACCGGCGAGGACCCCCGCGCCGCGGGTGATGTCCTCGTCCGACAGGGTCTCGCAGATCTTCTGGAAGGCGGCGTACATCGCCTCGTGCCGGGAAGGATCGGCCGTCACGGCGGAAACGATATCTTGGGGCATTTCGGGTCGCAAGCCACAAGTTATAGAAAAGAAGGCGAGCTGAAAAAAAACTACAGGATGTGCCCCATCTTCGCCTTCTTCACGGCGAGATACCCGGCGTTTTCGGGGGTGGGGGGAACCACGATCGGGACGCGCTCGACCACCTCGAGGCCGTACCCTTCCAGGCCCGACAGTTTCTTGGGGTTGTTCGTGAGGAGACGCATCCGGGCGACGCCCAGGTCCGAGAGGATCTGCGCCCCCGTCCCGTAGTCGCGCGCGTCGGGATTCAGCCCCAGCCGCTCGTTCGCCTCGACCGTGTCGTATCCCTGGTCCTGGAGCGCGTAGGCCCGGATCTTGTTCGCCAGTCCGATCCCCCGCCCCTCCTCGCGGATATAGAGGAGGATCCCTTCGCCCGCCTCCTGGATCATTCGCATCGCGGCCGCGAGCTGCCCCGCGCATTCGCACCTGCGCGAGCCGAACGTCTCGCTCGTGAGGCACTCCGAGTGGACCCTCACGAGGACCGGCCGCTCGATCTTGGGACCCGGCTTCCCGTCCAGGGGGCGGATCTCGCCGCAGCAGAGCGCCACGTGCAGGTAATGGTCGATCGACGACTCGTACAGGTGGCAGGTGAAGCGGCCGAAGTCCGTCGGAAGCGCGCAGGTGTCGATCCGGCGGATGAGGCGCTCCGAACGCGCGCGGTAGCGGATGAGGTCCGCGATCGTGCACATCTTGAGGCCATGGGCCGTCGCAAAGGCCGCGAGTTCCGGAAGGCGCGCCATCGAGCCGTCCTCGTTCATGATCTCGCTCAAGACGCCGATCGGCTTCATGCCCGCGAGGCGGCAGAGATCCACCGTTCCCTCGGTGTGCCCGGGGCGGACAAGGACCCCCCCCTCCCGCGCGCGCAAGGGGAAGAGGTGCCCGGGACGCACGAAATCCTCCGGAGAGGCGTTGTCGCGGGCGGCCTCCCGGATCGTCGCGGCCCGGTCCTCGGCGCTGATCCCGGTCGTGATGCCGCGCGCGGCGTCGATCGAAACCGTGAACGGCGTCCCGCGGCGGCTCGTGTTCTCGGTCACCATGAAGGGGAGCCCGAGCCGGTCCGCCTTCTCGTTCGTCATCGGAAGGCAGATCACCCCTCCCGTCCAGCGCCGGATGAAATTCACGATTTCGGGGGTGACCTTCTCGGCGGGGATGACGAGGTCTCCCTCGTTCTCGCGGTCCTCGTCATCGACGAGGATCACCATGCGGCCCTTGCGGAATTCCTCAAGGATCTCGGGGATCGGCGAGAACGGCATAAGTCCTTTATTTTATCGGGCGAACTGCGTGTCGTACAGGCGGCGGTAGACGCCGCCCCGGGCGAGAAGCTCGGGGTGCGTCCCGCGCTCGACGATGCGGCCACGCTCCAGGACCAGGATCTCGTCGGCCCCCAGGATCGTGGAGAGACGATGCGCGATCACGAAGGTGGTCCGTCCCCGGCGCACCCGGTCCAGCGCCTCCTGGACCTTCCTTTCGGATTCGCTGTCGAGGTCCGAGGTCGCCTCGTCCAGGAGCAGGATCCGGGGATCGCGCAGCACCGCCCGCGCGATCGCGACGCGCTGGCGCTCGCCGCCGGAGAGCTTCGCGCCGCGCTCCCCAACCGGCGTCCGGTACCCCTCCGGCAGGCGCTCGATCACGTCGTGGATGTTCGCGACGCGCGCCGCCTCCCGCACCTCGGCGTCGGTCGCCTCGGGGCGCCCGTACCGGATGTTCTCCTCGACCGACGCGTTGAAGAGGAAGGTGTCCTGCCCGACGACGGCCATGGACGCCAGGAGGTCTCCCTGCCGGACCGTCCGGACGTCGATCCCGTCCACGAGGACCCGCCCCTCCTGCGGATCGTGGAAGCGCGGGATGAGATCAAGCAGGGTGGTCTTTCCGGCCCCGCTGGGCCCCACCAGGGCGATCATCTGCCCCGGGCGGGCGGCGAGGGTCACGCCGGAAAGGACCGTCTCGTCCCCGTAGGCGAAGGTGACGTTCTCGACCGCCACGTCCCCCCGGACGGCCGGGAGCGCCCTCGCGTCGGGGGCGTCGGAGAGCCTCACCGGCTCGTCCAGGAGCTCCCAGGTCCGGTCCGCACCGGCCGCGGCGTACTGGAGCTGGTTCACCGCCTTCGTGAAGGCGCGCAGCGGGGAAACCACCTGGCTCGTGAGGACCGCGACGTACGCCATGAGATCCGATCCCGACAGGCGGACCCATCCCCGCGCCACGAGCCACACGAGAAGGGCCCCCAGGACGGGCGCGCCGACGTAGGACAGGAAGTCCACGACGGCGGAATTCCCGGCGCGCGCGATGACGATCCGGTTCATCTGCCGGGTGTAGGCGGCGTTCGCGCCGGCGAAACGCTCCTTCTCGCGTGTCTCCCCGCCGAACGACTTCACGACGCGGATCCCGGCAAGAAGCTCGTGGAGGACATCGCTCATGTCCGCAAGCCTCTCCATGCCGCGCTTGGCCGACTTGAAGATCCGCCGACCGAAGTAGGAAAGGCTTATGACCACGACGGGGACCACGGTCACGAGGAGAAGCGTCATCCTCCAGTCGAGCCACAGGCAGATGACGATTCCGCCCGCGATCTGGAACGGATGCAGGAGGGCGTCGTTCGTGAGGAAGTCGACGGCGATCCGGGCGCTCTCGACGTCGTTGTTGATGCGCGAGAGGAGCTCGCCGCTCCGGCGGTTCGAGAAGAAGGAAACAGGATGCCCCAGCAGCTTCGTGCAGAGCGCCTGCCGGAGGTCGCGGATCGCCCCCGAGGTGACAAATCCCACCAGGATCGACCGCGCCGCCGCGAACAGCGTGACGCACGTCCCGAGGATGGCCGCCGCGACCGCCACGCGCACGAGCGACCATGCGGCGAGATCCACCGCCAGGAGGTCGCGCACCTTCTCGGCGGTCACGTCCCCGGGGATCCCGAGGCGCGCGCCGAGCGTCTGGGAAAGGACCACATAGAGGGCGGGCTTGGCGAGCGAGAAGGCGATGGCGACCGCCGCCGTCGCGACGAGTCCCGCGCGGAAGTTTCCCAGGACAAACCGGTAGAGGCGGGCAAGCCCCCTGAAATCGGTCACGCGCGTCCTCCCGAAAGTCCCGCGGCGGCGGGGCATCCCGCCAGATGCCAGGCGAGGAGGCGCGCCGTCACGCGCCAGCGCGCGCGGAGCCGTCCGGACAGCCCCAGCGACAGGAGGACCCCCGCCCCCTGGAGAAGCGTCTCGGCGAAAAGGCGCGCCGTCAGTCCCGCGGCGAGGATCCCCGCGACGAGGCCGCCCCGGTGCTTCCGGAAGAAGCGGTACCGCGAGCGGAAATACTCGATCCGGGCACGGGCCCTGTCCTTGCGGGCGGTCTGCCCCTGGAGGTGCGTCGCGCGCGACGCGGGCACGAGGAAGACCTCCCAGCCGGCCTCCCGCGTCCGGACGCAAAGGTCGGTCTCCTCCATGAAGAAGAAGAACCCCTCGTCGAACCCGCCGGTCGCCTCCAGCACCTCCCGACGCGCGGCGAAGCAGGCCCCCACGAGCGTGGGAACTTCCACGGGGGCGTCCCCGGCCGGAGGCCTTCCGGCGTAACGACCCGGAAAGACCCTCTTCAGGAGGGACTTGTTCAGGAGCTCGGTCGCCAAGGTGGGGACATTATCGGCGGAATTCTGCTCGCGGCCATCGGGATCGAGAAGCTGCGCGCCCGCGAAACCCGCCTTTCGGGCCTCCCGCAGGAACCGGACGAGCCGTTCGGCCGCCCCCGGCGCCAGGCGCGCGTCCGAATTCAGGAAGAGGACGATCTCCCCCGTCCCGGCGCGCCACCCCTGGTTCGCGGCGCGCGCGAACCCCGTGTTTCCGGCGTTCCGGATCACGCGGAGACCCGGGAAACGCTTCGGGAGTTCCTCCGCCGTCCCGTCCGTGGAGCCGTTGTCGACCAGGATCAGCTCCGTGGAAAGCGGACCCGCGGCCGGACCGACGGAGGCCAGGGCTTCGGCGGTCATGAGACATGTGTCGCGCGTCACGACGACGACCGAAAGATCCATCTAGCGTCCCCCGAAGGCGGCCCGGATCTCATCGCGAAAGCGGGGCAGGTCGAACCGCTCGGCCTGCTTGCGGCAGGCGTCCGGCGTCACGCCGGCGGCCTCCCGGTCGAGCCGCTCGAGGGCCTCCGACAGCGCGTCGACCGTCTGCTCGCGGAAAAAGACGCCGGTCGGGGCGCGCCGACCCGGATCGTCCGGCCCCACGACCGTTTCAAGGCACCCCCCCCGCGCGAAGGCGACCACGGGCCGCCCCGAGGCCATCGCCTCCAGAGGAGTGATCCCGAAATCCTCCTCGCCCGGAAAGAGAAAGGCGCGGCATCGCGCGTAGAGCCCCGCGATCTCGTCGTCGGAACGCCATCCGAGGAATTCCACGGTCGGCCCGGCCAGGGACCGCAGGCGTTTCTCTTCCGGCCCGGTCCCGACGACGAGGAGCCTCCGCCCCATCTGGGTTGCCGCGTCGACCGCGAGGTCCACGCGTTTGTAAGGGACCAGGGCCGAGACCACGAGATCGAACGCGCCAGGTTCGCGCGACACCTGGAAACGCGCGCAGTCGACGGGCGGATAGAGCACCCCGGACTCCCGGCCGTAATAGCGCCGGATCCTCTCGCCCACGTAGCGGGAGATCGCGTAAAAGCGCGTGACGCGCGGGGCCGTCTCCACGTCCCAGCGTCGCAAGGAAGCGAGGACCCCCTCCACGAACCAGCGTTTCGGCCCGGCGAGGTCCCCGAAATACGCCTCTTTCATGTCCCAGGCATATCGGACCGGCGTGAGACAGTAGCAGAGGTGCTCGGCGCCGGCGGGCGGGCGGGCGCCCTTGGCGACGCAATGGCTGATCGAGATGACGCGGTCGTACCCTGAAAGGTCGAACCTCTCCACGGCGCGGGTGAAGAGCGGCAGGTAGGTCCGGTAGCGCGAGGCCGCGAAGGGAAGCGCCTGGATGAAGGAGGGGACGATCCGCCGCCTCTCGATCACCGGCGAGACCGAGCCCGGGACATGGACGAGCGTGAAGAGGTCGGCGTCCGGGAACAGCTCGCAGAACGCCTCGAGGCAGCGCTCGCCGCCGCGCATCCCGGTGAGCCAGTCGTGGACGATCGCGACGCGCACGGGGAGGCGGCGCTATCCGCGGATCCCCTTGAGACGGTAGACCTTGAGCTTCTCCCGTTTCCCCTTCACCTGGACCGGCTCCAGGGGCTCCACGTCGACGCGGTCCCGCACCGTCTCGTACGTCTCGTGCGACAGGATCACCTCGTCCCCCTGGGCCACCCCTTGCAGGCGGCTCGTGGTGTTGACGGTGTCCCCGATCACGGTGTAGTCGACCCGGTCCTTGGCGCCGACATTCCCGGCGATCAGTTCCCCCGTGTGGACCCCGATCCCGATCCCCTGGACCGGCAGCCCCTTCGCCTGCCAGGCCGCGTTCAGCTCCCGCATCGCCTCCTGCATGTGGAAGGCCGCCTTGACCGCGGCGAAAGGGCCGTCCTTCAGGGGGAACGGCGCCCCGAAGACCGCCATGATCCCGTCCCCGAGGTACTTGTCGACCGTCCCCTGGTGGTCGCGGATCACCTGGGACATGCGGTCGAGATAGTCGTTCAGGACCCCCACCACCGCCTCGGCGGAATTCGTCTCCGAGAACGACGTGAACCCCCGGACGTCGGAGAACATCACGGTCGCCGTCAGCTTCTCGTGGCCGATATCCTCGTGCGAGGAGAGGATCTTCTCGACGACCGCGGGAGAGAAATACCGCTGGAGGTTCGTCCGGCGCTTCGTCTCCTCCTGCACCGTGGCATAGAGCCTGGCGTTTTCCACCGCGATCGCCGCCTGGTCGGCGAAGGCGGTGAGAAACAGAAGATCCCCCTCCTGGAAACTCTCCGAGTGGATCCGGTTGTCGACGTACAGGATCCCGACGAGCTTTTCCCGCGAAAGCAGGGGCACGCACATCGCCGAGCGGATGTTCATCACCTGGATCGATTGGGACGTGTCGAACCGCTGGTCGCTCATCGCGTCCTGCGTCAGGATCCCCTTCTTCGTGGTGGTCGCCTCCTGCACGATCTTCCGGCTGATCATGGAAAGCCCCCCGTCCGGGGTCAGGTCCCCCATCGAGCGGCTGGCGCGCACGAGGAGTTCTCCCGTCTTCTCGTCGGCGAGCGCGATGAGGCCGCGGTCCGCCTTGATCACCTCGAGGGACTTGTCCATCACGATCTGGAGGACCTTGGCGATGTCGAGCTCGGAGGAGATGGTCTTCGAGACCTGGTACAGCATCATGAGCTTCTTCACGGTGTCGGCCTGCACCCCGGCCGGCGGCGCGTCGGGAGGCGGCGCGAGGTCGCCGGGCTCGATCCTGATCTTCTGGGTCAGCATCGAGAAGACCGTCGACTGTTCCTTGTGGAGCGCGGCGGCGGGGGACTCCTTCCCGAAGGTGAACTTGTGCTGGCCCATCACGACGACGTCCCCGATGTTCAGGGCCGCCTTCTCGACGCGCTTCCCGTTGACCTCGATGCCGTTGCGGCTCTTGAAGTCGAGGATGTAGAACTTCTCGCCGTCCTTCACCACGAAGGCGTGCTGTCGCGAGAGCCCCTGGTCGAGGAGGTGGATCTCGCACGACTCGTCGCGCCCGATGAAGCTGACGCCGTCCTTCAGGGGGAACCGGCGCGTCCCCATCTGGAGATAGCCGTTCACGGCACGATCCTACCAGAAGATCAGAAAGGCCGGGAGCCCGGCGAACGGAACGCCGCGGGCGGACCGAGGATCTCCGAGGCGACGAGCGCCGCCCGGAGGTTCTTCCGGCCGTGGAGCGCGGTCCGGACGGGCGGGACGGACGGACGCGCCGCCGAGACCGGCGGGCCCGCCGGCCGACCCTCGGCCGCGGCCGGCTCCGGGACCGTCGCGGCAGCCTGTTCCGGTACGAGGCGGCGAACGGGCTTCTCGACCCGAAGGAGTTCCGGCCGGATCACCTTCTCGACCGGACGCCGCCGCGCGGGCCGGTCCGCGCTCCGGGCCGGGGCAAGCCGGGGGGCCTGAGAAACCGGACGCGGCGCGGGGGGAGGCGCCGGCTTCCTCTCCGGAGGGCGCGGCGCCTGGGGCCCCTTTTCCACCTCCTCGAGGAACCGCCGGAGATTCTCGAACGGATCCGCGCTTTCCTCCTGGACTGGAGCCGGGGCCGGTCGAGGAGCCGCCGGTGGCGCGGCCGGGGCGCCGGCGGGGGCCGCCGGCCCCCGCTGGCGCTTCTCGTTCTCTTCCTTCATCTTCTTCATCCGGTCGAGGATCCATCCCCCGATCCCGATGATGAAGACGAAGAGCGTCCAGACCGAGTCGAAATCCACGGCTATTTCCTAGCTGCTCGGCCCCTTGTCCTCCGGCTTCGCGATCGAATCGCGCATCTGGGTGTCCGCCTGGACGTTCTGCATCCGGTAGTAGTCCATCACCCCCAGGCGCCCGCCGCGGAACGCCTCGGCGATCGCCATCGGGATCTGGGCCTCGGCCAGGACCACCTTCGCGCGGTTCTCCTGGGTCGCCGCCTTCATCTCCTGCTCCTGGGCGATCGCCATCGCGCGGCGCTTCTCGGCGTTGGCCTGCGCGACGCGCTTGTCGGCCTCGGCCTGGTCGGTCTGGAGCCGTGCGCCGATATTCTCCCCCACGTCGACGTCGGCGATGTCGATCGAGAGGATCTCGAACGCGGTCCCGTTATCGAGCCCCTTCTCCATCACGGTCTTCGAGATCTTGTCGGGGTTCGCGAGCACGTCCTTGTGGCTTCCCGCGGACCCGATCGTCGTCACGATCCCCTCGCCGACCCTGGCCACGATCGTCTCCTCGGTGGCGCCCCCGACGAGGCGCCCGATGTTCGTGCGCACGGTGACGCGCGCCCGGACCTTCAGCTGGATCCCGTCGGCGGCGACCGCCTCGATCGAATCCTTCCCCGACTCCTTGCTGGGGCAGTCGATCACCTTCGGATTCACGCTCGTCTTCACCGCCTCCAGGATGTCCCGGCCGGCGAGGTCGATCGACGTCGCCTGCTTGAAGGCGAGCGGGATCCCCGCCTTCGACGCGGCGATGAGCGAATTCACCACCCGGATCACGTTCCCGCCCGCGAGGTAATGCGCCTCGAGGTCGTTGGCGCTGATGTCGATCCCCGCCTTCATCGCGGTGATCCGCGCCTGGACGATGACGGTCGAGCTCACCTTCCTGAACTTCATAAGGAAGAGCTGGACAAGCCCCACGGGCGCCCCCGACAGGCGCGCCTGCACCCACAGCCAGAAGTTGTTGAAGATCATGCTCAAGACGAAGAGCACCACGATCGCGACGACGCCGAAGATCACCCAGGCCCAGGGCATAAAAGCCTCCTATTCTCTGTCCGTCCCGTGTTGCGCGTCCTTGACCACCATCTCGCTCCCCTCGATGCGCACGACCTCGACGGGGCGACCCTTCTCGACGACGCCCCGCTCCGAGCGGGCATCGTACCGTTTCCCGTCCACCTCGACGGCCCCCGAGGGGCGCAAGACCGTCGCGGCGGTTCCCCGCTTTCCGACAAACCTCTCCATCTCCGCGGAGTCGGCCGCGACATAGCCGGCCGCGGCCGAAAGCTCGATCTTCAGGGCCGCCCGGTTCATCCCCCACCGGAGGATGAACGGGATCCCGACAGCCCCGCCCATGGCCAGCGCCACGGAAAGGAAAGGAGACACTCCGGCCCAGGCGACATAGACAGCGAGCGCCAGCGCCGCGTACCCGGCAGTCCCCGCGACCCATCCCGGGATGAACATCTCGAGAAAGACGAGCCCGAACCCCCCCGTGTAGAGAAGGGCGACCCACACCTCCGGCGCGAACCAGTCCGAGAGGCCGTCCATGTCAGGCCTTCCGCACGATGACGCGGGTCCCCTCGACCTTGTGCACCACCACGGCCTGTCCCCGGTCAAGATAGTCCCCTTCGGTCGTCACCTCATGGAGGGTCCCGCCGATGTCGACCCGCCCCGCAGGACGGAGCGTCGTGACCGACGTTCCGCGCTTCCCCACGAGCGCCGCGAGCGGGTCGTCCCCGGCCGCGACCGCCTCCGCGGCGCTTCCGGTGATCGACGCTGTCAGGACCATCCGGTTCAGGACGGGGATCGACCCCATCCACTTGATGATCGCGAGGATCGCCAGCGTCGCCCCGAAAAAGCCGCCGAAGACGACAAGCGTCGTTTCTTTCAGGAGCCCTCCCCAGTCGACCGCCGGGGGCGGGACAGGTTCCGGAGCGGCGGGCGACGCGGGAACCGGCGCGGGAGGCGCGGCCGTCCCCGGAAGCTCCGGCAGGAACGCCAGGAACAAGGCCGCCAGGATCAGGATCGCCCCCGCGATCCCGGCGAATCCGAACCCCGGGATCACGAAAAACTCGACAAGGAGGAGCGCGACCCCCAGCGCGAAGAGCGCGATCTCCCATGACTCGGCAAGCCCGGCGAGGTACTTCCCGCCGAAGAGGAATCCGAAGCAGAGGATCGCGAGAAGCTCCGGCACCCCGAGCCCCGGATGGTTCATCGCGATATAGATCGAGACGAGGCCCACGAGAAGGAGCAGGCCCGCCACCATGGGGCTCGTGACCCAGCGGGCCAGATCCTCCGACCAGCTGGGCCGGATGTCGACGACGTCGCCCGCCGACCAGCCGTAGAGCGCGAGGATGGCCGCGCGGTCGGCCGCGAGGGCCCGCGCAACCTTGTAGTCGACCGCCTCCTGGGCCGTGAGTGTCAGGAGCTGCCCCTTCGGTTTCACCACCGTCGCGGTGGGCGGCGGTTCGCCCTGGCCTTTCAGGTTCTCGAACTCCGTGTCCGTGACGAACCGCGCCGAGGCCCCCTCGCCGATCCGGTAAACGATGATCTCCTTGTCCACCATCCCCTCACCGATCGCGGCGGGATATCCGTGCCGCTCGGCAAAAAGCCGGAAGCGCGCCCGGAGCGGCGTCTTGAATTTTTCCGGGCCTTCCTCGATCCCCTCCTTGGTCTGCAGGATCGGCGCGCAGTCGCCGATCGCTGTGTTCGGGTTCATGACCGTCTCCCGGCAGGAGAGCGCGATCAATGCCCCGGCCGAGATCGCCTTCGTCTTCACGAACGCCACCGTGAGCGGGATCTTCGTGTTGAGGAGCAGGTCCGAGATCTTCAGGGCCGAATGGACCGCCCCGCCGAAGGTGTCGATCTCGAGGACCAGGGCCTTCGCCCCTCCTTCTTCCGCCTCGCGGATCCGCCGCTCCATGAAGAGCGAGAGCCCCTCGTCCACCATGTACTGGTCCTCGTCGGAAACGGGCAGGAAGACGACCTTCCCGGCGAGCGACACCGGCGAGGGATCCCCCCCGGCGCCCAAGGCGCCCGAGGCCAGAAGCAGCGCCAGCGGCAGGAATCCCCTCATCCGGCCCATCATTCACCCCCGGAAAGATCGACCTGATCGAGGATCTGCCGGGCACGCGTCCGGACCTCCGGGTCGCCCGACTCCGCCGCGCGCTTCACGGCGGGGACGGCGGCGGGACCGGCCGCCGTGAGCCACTCGGTCGCCTCCTCGCGCGCCTGGAAATCGTTCGCGGAAAGCGCCTTCACCTTCTCGTCGATCTGCCGCAGCAGATCAGGCGTCGCGGCAGGCGGCGGCTTCGGAGGATCCAGGAACCCCTGGGCGTCGGCAAGAATCCTGAACCGCGCCTCGTCCAACAGTTCCACGGTTCCATTGGCGAACAGGACGTGACGCCTCCCTCCGTGGCACGCCCGGGTCTCGTAGGCCTGGACGCGGTTGGCGGGTTCCGCCTTCCCCGGCCGCACGCGCGCGAGACGGTAGCTCGGCGGATGCGTCTCCGGCCATTTCTTCCACTGGTTCGCGTCCCGGTTCCGGGATCCCGGATCGTTCGGATCGAGAGGACAGTAGAGGTTCGAGAGTTCCCACCAGGACTCGTCGGCCGCGTCCGCGAAGAGATCCGGAAGGCGCCGGGGAAGGGCCCCGTGCTGTGCCTCGTGCCGGCCGATCCGCTCTCCCAGCTGCTGGAGGCGGTACTGGCACGTCCAGATGGAGCTCTGGCGCCGGTTTTCCATCTCCTGGACCCAGATGAAGCCCGCAAGCCCCGCGACGGTCACCGGGTCGAGCCCGGACAGGTTGATGCCGATCGGCGACCAGGAGCTGATCCGGACGCCATCGGCGCGGAAGTCGACCGACTCGACCGACCCCGCCAGGTGCCTTGTGAGGACCTCGGCCGACGGGAGCGCGTTCATGTTGAACGGAAGGTTCTCCCCGCCGAACCCCTGCGCGACGCCGGCGAACTGCAGGACCGTGTTGTAGACGAAGGTGACGACATCGGGAAGGTTCACGTAGGCGACGCTCGGGGCGTCGGCCGGAACCAACCCGCGCGCCGCCTTGAACCGCTCGGTCCCGGCGACACCGGCGAATTCGGGCCGCTTCCAGGCGGAAAGGAGCGACTTCAGGGCCTGGGGGCTCGTCGCGGCCACCAGGTGCGTCTCGGTCACGACGAAGGTGGGCTGGAACAGCCCCCCCATGGGATCCATCCGCTGCATGCCGCCGCCGGCCGCCCCCCCGAAGTGGTAGAGCGTCCGCCCGCCGTACGGGGTCTTCGCGTACGGGGCCCCCTGCGCCGCGGCATAGTCGGCGATCTTCGCGAGGCATGATTCCGCCTTCTTCGCGTCCTTCACCTCGATCATCGCCGTCATCGGCGGGATCGGGATGAGCCCAGGCGCGGGCTTGCCGAGACAGAAGGCGGTCTCCTCCCCCAGGGCGGGCAGGAGGTCCGCCAGGATCCGGACGGTGGACCCCTTCTGGACCGCCTCGAGGCCGCCGCGCACCTCGGCGACATCTTCCGCCGGAAGCCGGTCGAGGGCCCGGGCGCCCGCCTTCCAGAGCGCCTCCCAGGGGACGCGCGCGGCCGAGGCGACAAGGACGTCCGCCGGAAGCCGGTCGAAGGAGCGGAGCGGCGCGCGTCCGGCAGACGCCATCGCGGCCGGGAGCGTCCCCCGCTCCCAGGACGCATGCAGATGGAAACGGCTCCTGAAACCGGCCCCCTCCGGGGCCACGGAGAGCCCCGCCGCCTGGAGGCGGTCGAACCCGAGCGCGCGGGCCAGGACGATCATCTCCGGCTCGATGTCGAGTTCCCGGGCGACCTCGGGGGCGCGCGCGAGCCAGCCCTTCAGGGAATCGATGTTGGCGAAGGCGACGAACCGCCCGGCGGGACCCTGCCGGGCCCCTTCGAGCGCGGCCGTGAAAAGGGGCGACCGCGACAGCGGCCTTTCGGGGGAAGCTGTCGAAAGGTCTTCCGCCGCCAGGCCTTCGACGCCATCGGCGGCGACGCCCGCCAGGAAACAGGTCCCGCCGCGCTCGACGAGCAGGAGATCCCCTTCACGGAAATGCCACCGCATCCCGTCCGGGCGCCGCTCGGCATCGTGCCTCCCGCGCATGAGCGCGGAGAGCCCGTCCTCGAGCGCCCCGCGCAGGGACTTTCCGTCACCGCACGTGACCGCGGCCATCCCCCGGAGACAGGTCTTCCCGTTCGGCGCCGCGTCGATCCAGAGCGCCAGCTCGCACCGCGACAGGGGGGCCGTCAGGGCGAATTTTGCCGCCTTCAGGAGGGGAAGGGCGTCGTTATCCGCCTCTTTCTCGACGAACGCCCGCAGCTCGGAGCGGGCCGCCTGGATCTCCTCCTCGCGCCAGATTTTCCCCAGCGCCGTCCCGCACGCCCCCTCGCGGAAGGCGGCCGGATCCTCGACAGCGGCGTAAAGGAGGACATCCTCCGGAACGCGGTCGGCGAGCATCCCGGTCCGTTCGTCCGGCGCGCCGGACGCCGCAAGCGGCACCACGGCGGCCAGGAAGAGCCATATCGGATTTTTCATCTGTGGGGGGATTGTAGCCCTCCCCCGACGGATCGGGCGATGAGAAAACCTCCCGGCGTTTCTCATTACATTCGCTATATGGTGGACCGGATGGGGATCGAACCCACGACCTCTACGTTGCGAACGTAGCGCTCTCCCAACTGAGCTACCGGCCCGGAACGGGCAAGGGCGCGATTATAACGCCGCACCCTCCTCACGCCAGATGGCACTACTCGAGGGGCGATGAAACCGCCAGCCCCGCCATCCGCGCCAGCGCCGCGTGGGCGGGGGCGTAGGCGGGATCGATCGCGAGAGCGGCCCCCAAGGCCTGACGCGCCTCGTCGGGGCGGTTTTCCTGAAGGAACGCCATCGCCAGGTTGTAGAGAAGCGGCGCCGAGCGGTGCCGCGACGCCGTCTCCCGGTAGAGCCGTACCGCCCCCGCCAGGTCCCCCTGCTGGATCATGACCGCCGTCAGGTCCACCGCAGCGGCGTGGAAATTCCCGTCGCGCGCCACGAGCCCCTCCAGGATCTCGCGCGCCTCCGCCAGGCGCCCGGCGCCGGCGAGCGATTCAGCCAGGAGCAGCGTGTAGCGCGGATCGCCGGGCCGCTCCCGCAGGATCCCGGCGTAAAGGGCCGCCGCTTCCAGATTCCGTCCCAGGAGGCGCGCGTTGGCGGCGAGGTTCGACCGGAACGCGAAGGTCCCGGGCGAGCGCCGCACCGCGTCCCGGTAGAAGAAGTCGGCCAGCTTCAGGTCGCCCATCCACTGGTGGATTCCGCCCAGCAGGTTCGGGATCTCCGCCAGGAGGTTTCCGTTGTCGCGGAACCGCACGTGCGCCACGGAGGCATTGACGCACATCTGCCGGAGCCTCTCGGGCGGGCCGCGCCTGACGTCGTGCCACATCGTGGCCAGGTTGAACTTGGGCCGGGGCTTTCCCGGGGATTTCCGTACCGAATCGGCCCAGATGAGATCCTTCCCGGACCAGGCGGCCAGGCGCTCCCCGACGAGAAGGCCCCACAGGAGGAAAAGGGCCGCCGCCCCGGCCGCGAGGGAAAACCCGGGCCGGACGCGCGCCCCGCAAAGGCCGGCGATCCAGGCCGCCCCGGCCATCGACAGGTAGAGATGATGCTCGAAGAACAGGTCCTCGAGGGGCGCCGCCGCGGACGGGATCCACCCCAGGAGAAACAGGGCGCCCCCGAACGCCGCGGCGCGGACGAGCGACGGATCGTCCCGGCGGCGGCGGGCCCAGAAGGCGAACGCGCACCCGCCGGCGGCCAGGATCGCGAGCGGACCCCATACCCGGGGGTCCTTGATCGCCGCACCCGCCCCGAGGAAGGCCGCATCGAACATCGCCGGCGAGAAGCGCGCCTTGAGCCCCTGCGGAGGAAGGGGATCTCCCGGCCCGGGATGGACGATCCCCTCCGGCGGATCCGCCTCCCCGTCCCGGCGCGTGAACGGAAGCACGATCTTTCCGCCGGAGATCCCGGGACCGGGGATCTCCCCCCCATGCGCGAACCCCACCCCGACGGGCAGGATGTCATGGTCGAGCGCGAGCGCGTGCGGCAGGGCGACGGTCCCCGCCGCCCGCAGGAGGCACTCCGGCTGCGTCATCCAGTAGGCGGTGGCGTACCCCGGGGGACGGAACGTGTGCCGTCCCGCGAAGAAATACGCGAGGTCCCCCGCCATGAACGCGAAAAGGACCCCGCCGGCCGCCACCGCGGCCCCGGCCGTCCGCCAGGAGACCCGCCGCACGAGGACCAGCCACGCCACGAGGACCGCGGGAAAGACGAGCCCCATCGGCATCGCGGCGACAGAGGCGTAGACGAGCGCCGCGGCCCCCGTCGCGCGCCATCCCCAGGGCCGTCCCTCCCGCGCCAGAAGCAGCGCCGCATCGGCCGCCAGGACCCCCCAGAGCCCCAGCACGGTCGAGAGGAGCGTCGAACGCGCCGAGAGGTATGCCACCGATTCGGTCTGGACCGGATGGAAGGCGAAGACGGCGGCCGCGATCCACGCGGCGAGCGGCGCGACGCCCCCTCCGGGCATGAGCGCTTCGGCGCCCCTTCGCACCAGCCGCCACACGAGCCAGACGGCCGCCAGGTGCAGGAGGAGCGCCGTCACGTGGTAGCCGCGCGGGTCGAGCCCCCACAGGAGGAAATCGGCGTGGAGCGTCAGCATCGAGAGCGGTCGCCCGAACGGGACCGCGAGCGCCTCCCGGATCGTCCCGAAAATGGAGATCGGGCCGCGCAGGTCCTCGCGGGTCTCGATCAGCCCCTCGTCGTCCAGCTGGAAGGGGACATCCAGGCTCGCGCGCCAGTAGGCCAGGAAGACGAGGACGAAGAGGAGCCCCGGGACCGCCCGACGGAACCGGTCCGTCATCGGGACGTTCCGGCGGCGATGGCCGCCGCGCGCTCGGCCATCACCTTGCGCTGGATCTTCCCGGTGTCCCCCTTCGGGATCTCGGGAACGAAAAGGACGCGCGCCGGCATTTCCCAGCGGGCGAACCCCGCCGCGCGGCAGAAGTCGAGAAGCGCGGTCTCGTCAAGCGCCGCGCCCTCCTTCCGGACGACGCAGGCCGCCACCGCCTGGCCGCGCACCGGGTCGGGGACGCCGACGCAGCAGACCTCCGCCACCCCGGGACACGACCAGAGCCGCTCGTCCAGCGTCAGGAAGTTCACGAACTCGCCGTCGATCTTTCCGGTGTCCACCGATCCGCGCCCCACGAACCAGAAGTTCCCGTCGCGGTCGACCGTCGCGTCGTCGCCGGTGTCGAACCAGCCGTCCCCGAACCGGAACGCCTGCGCCGTCGCCTCGGGGGCGTCGAAATACTCCGAGAAGACGTTCGCGCCGCGCACGAGGAGCCGGCCCGTCGTCCCGGCGGGAAGGTCCGCTCCGGTCGTGGCGTCCACCACCTTCATCTCGTTCACCGGAAGAGGACGCCCCATCGCCCCGTGGACGATCCGGGCAGGGTCCATGTGGCACCCCCAGCATCCCGTCTCGGTCATCCCCCAGCCGTTGGCGACGACAATCCCCGTCGCCTCGATGAACTGCCGGTGGAGCTCGACCGAAAGCGGCGCCGCGCCGCAGATGATGAAGCGCAGGGTCGGGGGGCGTTCCGCCGGACCGGGGACGCCGTGCGAGAGGAGCCGTGTGAGAAGGCTCGGGACGACGCTCACGTGCGACACCTTCTCCTTCCGGATCGTCGGGAAAAACCGGCTCGCGCTGAACTTCTCGAAAAGGACGAGGCGCCCCCCGGCGGCGAGCGCCGGAAAGAAGCTCGTGTACTGGGCGTTCACGTGAAAGAACGGAAGGACGCACATCCAGGTGTCGTCGGCGCGGAACCGGAAATGCTCCGCGAGGCAGAGGGCGTCGGCCACCATGCCGTGGCGCTGGACGACGGCTTTCGGAAGCCCCGTCGTGCCGCTCGTGAAGATCATCTGGAACGGGGCGTCGGGGGCGGCGTCATGCGGTCGCGCAAGCGGGTGCGCGCGGGAAAGCTCCCCGGGCCAGTCGAAATCCCCCTCGGCGCTGTCGATGAAGGCGACCTGGACGGATGGCCGTTGCTTGCGGACCTCGGCCGCGAGCGCCGAAAAGGCCTTCTCCAGGACCAGCACCTTCGCGCGCGTCTTTTCGAGCATGTAGACCACCCGCCCGATGTCGCGTTCGAGCCCCAGGTTGATGGGGTTGGCCACCCCGCCGGCGCGTGTCGTCCCGAGCCAGGGGGGGAAGAAGTCGAGGGAGTTGCGCAGGAACAGGCTCACGACGTCGCCAGGACGGACCCCGCGCGCGGCGAGGACCGAGGCGGCACGTGAGGCGAGGCCGTCCAGTTCCCCGAAGGAGAGCGTTCGCCCCGTCTCGGCGCAGGAGAGGAACGGGCGGTCCGCGAAATCGCGCGCCGCCCGGGCGAGGAGCGCCCCCGGCCGCGGGTCGACGGGCGGCCGCCAGGCGGTCACTCCCCGCCCTTCCCCGATTTTTCCCACCAGCGGCGCCAGGCCGGGACGTCCTCGCCGAACGCCTGGCCGGTGAGATCCTGGAGCGCGGGGATCTCCGGGGGGACGTCCCGGAAGTTCGGCGCCCCGTCCGCCCCGCCTGTCCCCAGAAAGGCGTTGTAGCCGAACGGCGAGCGTCCGACGGAGATCGTCGTCCCGGACGCCAGCAGCCCCTCCTGCTCCCGCACGGCCGCGGCCTCCTCGGCCCGGGCGCGGCCACGCAGGGTCTTCTCCAGGGAATCGGCGAGAAGCGGGATCGCCCGTTTCTCGTCCAGGTGCACGGCAAGGCGCCCGGCGCGCGCGCGCCCCAGTGCCGTCCCGCGCGCGAGCAGCTCCAGCACCGCGGCCGTCACGGCCGGGTCCTTCCGGCGCGCGAGGGCGCGGCCCGCCTCGTCCCGGAGCTCCGCGCCCGGCGCCTCGACCGCGATCCGGTAGAGGAGCTCCGCCGACGGCGCCCCGGGGCAGGTGTCGAGAAGGTCCACGACCGCGATCAGCCGCTCCTCGGGCGCCCGCGCCTTTCGCGCGAGGATCGGTGCGAGCGCCCCGCGCGCGGCCGCGACGAATGCCTCGCGCGGAGGCTCGGCCAGGGCGCCGCGAAGGTCGTCCGCGTGCTCCGCGCGCGGGTCGAGGAACGCCTCGACGACGGCATCGTGCCCGCCGATCCGCCAGAGGGCCCTCGCGGCGGCCCGCCGCAGGGGGGCCTGCCGCGACGCGAGATGCTTCTCGAGGATCCGGGCGTCCCCGGGCGCGGCGAACGCGAGGAGCGCCGCCTCGGCGGCGGGGAGTTCCGCCGCGTCCGCCGCGGCGACCGCCCGGGCGAGCGCGTCGAGGCGGGCCGGGCGGAAGGTGTCCGGCGGGCGCAGCCGCCCCTCGTGGACCCCCCACCCCTCCTCGCGGCGCGCGTCCGGAAGGGACATCCAGACCCCCTCCCGCAGGACATATCCGAGCTCCCGGTACGCCTCGTCGCGGCGCGGATCGACGGAAAGGACATGGACCAGGAGCCCCTTCCTCTCCTCTTCCAGTTCCGGACCGCGCCCGGCGCACCAGCGGGCGAGCGCCAGATGCGCGGGGACGTCCGACGGATCGATCGCCGCCCGGAACCCCTCGTATTCCTCCCGGGCCGCCCCCGCCAGCGCCGGAGCCGACGCCGCCACCGCCACCGCAAGGAGAAATCCTCCGAGCTGTTCCACGCGGCGGACATGCCTCCCTCCCTCAAAGGGGGTCGAGAGCCAGACATCGACAATCGCCAGGGCCGTCGCGAGCGGCATCATGCGCTGGCCAAGGGAGAGAAGATTGGCGTCATTGTGCTGGCGGGAAAGCTCGGCCGACTTGATATCCCAGCACAAGGCGCAACGCGCTCCCTTGACCCGGTTGGCGGCCATCGCCTCGCCGTTCCCGGATCCTCCCAGGACGATCCCCCTCTCGAATTCGCCCCGCGCGACCGCTTCGGCCACGGGACGGATGAAGACCGGGTAATCCACCGACGCCTCCGAGTCGGTCCCGAAATCGCGCACCGTATGACCCGCCTTGGCCAGGTGGGCCTTGATCGCCTCCTTGTAGGCGAACCCCGCGTGATCCGATCCGATGGCGATCTTCATCGTGCGCGTCCCTCCGAAATCATGGTTCCCGCGCCAGGTCCGTCATCCGGACCCGCACGTGCCGCTCGATCCCGTCGGCGCACCGGCGGTACGCCTCCAGGGTCCCCCAGACGGGATCGGCCACTTCCTCGCCGGCCGGCCCCAGGAGATGGATCCGGCCCGCCGCCTCGGGAGCCATCTCGACCGCCTGCTGGCGATGCGCCGCCGTCATGACGAAGACGGCGTCCGCTTCCCGCAGCATCGCCGCGGTGAGCTGCCGCGCGGCGTGGTCGTCGAGGTGCCCCCCCCGCTCGCGCGCCGCCGCGACGGCGTGCGGGCTCGCCGGGCCGTACCCGGCGAAGAGCCCCGCCGACGCGACGAGGTACCCCTTGTCGGCCAGCGCCCCCTGGGGGCATTCCAGGAGTTCCGCGAGGACCTTCCGGGCGATCGCTTCCGCCATGGGACTGCGGCACGAGTTCCCGGTGCAGACGAACAGGATCCGGCGCGTCGCCGCCTCGAGCACCTGGCGGGCCGAGACGATCCCCTCCCGCAGGACCTCGATCCCCTTTCCGGCCGCGCGCACCACCGTCGAGGACTGCCGGAGCGGCGTCGTCCCGCCGTCCAGGACCGCGTCGATCCGGCCGTCGAAGACCGAGAGGACGTCGGCGGCCGCGCAGGCGGGCGGCTCCCCGGCGCGGTTGGCGCTCGGCGCCGCGACCCCGAACCCGCAGGCCGCGAGGAACCCCTGCGGGACGGCCCCCGCCGGAACGCGGAAGCCCGTCATGGCGCCGTTCCGTTCCTGGAGGACGAGCGTGAGGGGCCCGGGCCAGTACCGCGCGACGAGCTTCCGGACGCGCCAGGGGACGGGCGTCGCCACGCGCGACAGGACCCCGTCGATCGATCCGAAGTGAAGGCTGAAAGGCTTGTCGGCCTCGCGGTCCTTGAGCCCCTTCAGGCGCTCGACCGCGGCGGGGATCCCCGGATTCACCCCGAGCCCGTAGACGGTCTCGGTGGGGAACGCCACGATCCCCCCTTCACGGACGATCGCCGCCGCACGCGCGAGCGTCGCGGGGTCGGGATTCACGGGATCGACCTTCAGGACCTCGGTCGGCACGATCCTCCCCTCCCTCTCGCGCTTCACGCGGTCAGGCGACCGCGCCGGCGGCCCTCGCCGCGATGTCCTTGCGGAAATGCATCCCCTGGAAACGGACGGTGGCGGCGGCCTGGTAGGCGCGCGCGCGCGCCGAGGCGACGTCCGGCCCCGTGGCCGTGATCCCCAGGACGCGCCCCCCCGACGTGACGACCCCTCCCGCCGGGCCGCGGACGGTTCCGGCATGGAAGACGGTCACGTCCCGCGCCTCCGCGAGCGCGGCGAGCCCGTGGACCGTCTCCCCCTTGCTGAAGGTCCCGGGGTATCCGGCGCTCGCCGCGACGACACAGACGGCGGCGCGGGGCCCGACGGAAAAATCCCCCGGATCGAGCTTTCCCCGCGCGACGCCCGCCAGGAGCGCCCCGAAATCCCCGTCGATCACCGGCAGCAGGACCTGCGTCTCCGGATCGCCGAACCGGACGTTGAACTCGATCACCTTGGGCCCCGACGGCGTCAGCATCAGCCCCGCGTAGAGAAGCCCGGAAAAAGGGCACCCTTCCCGCCGCATGGCGTGGACGATCGGGACCAGGATCTCCTCCTCGATGCGGCGCAGCATCGGCTCCCCGACCGACGGCACGGGGCAGAACGCCCCCATCCCGCCGGTGTTGGGCCCCGTGTCCCCGTCGCCGACCCGCTTCGCGTCCTGGCACGGGGGCAGGACGAGGATCCGCTCGCCGTCGGTCAAGGCCATCACGGAAAGTTCCGGCCCGGTGAGGCATTCCTCGACCACGACGCGCGCGCCCGCCTCCCCGAAGGATTTCGCCTCCATCGCCGACTTCACGGCGGCGATCGCGTCGGCATTCGACGCGCAGACGGTCACCCCCTTCCCCGCCGCGAGGCCGTCCGCCTTCACGACGATCGGGGTCTGGGCCACCTCGACCCAGGCGAGCGCCTGGTCGGCATGATCGAAGACGCGGAACTCCGCCGTCGGGATCTTGTGCTTGGCCATCAGGCGCTTGGCGAAGCTCTTGCTCGACTCGAGGCGCGCCGCCGCCGCCGTGGGGCCGAAGATGAGCCGTTTTTCCTTCTGGAACCTGTCGACGATCCCGGCCGCAAGCGGCGCCTCGGGGCCGACGACGACGAGATCGACCTTCTCTTCCGCGGCAAGCCGCAGGAGCCCCGCGAAGTCGTGCGCCGCGACCGGGAAGCACCGCGCGACCGACTCGATCCCCGGGTTCCCCGGGGCGGCGATCACCTCCGTCACCGAGGGGGATCTCGCGAGGCGCCAGCACAACGCGTGCTCCCGCCCCCCCGACCCGACGACGAGGACCTTCACGCATTCATTTTAGCGAAAACCCCGGCAGGCCGCCCGGTGTAAGCATCCCGGCACTTCTGCGCAGGCCATCCGCATATCGGATCCCCCCTCCCCCTCGACGGGGGAGGGCCGGGGTGGGGGTGCGCGATGGCCGATGCGCGCCGCCTGCCCCTCGCCTCCCGGTGCTCGGCCGCGCGGACGTATGGTCGCCCGCTCCGACGTGTCCCCCCCATCCCCCCGGCGAAGCCGGGGGGTTCCGCAACGGGCCTGCCTCCGCGTGGACGCGGGGCAGACCCCGTCGCGGGCTCCCTACGCCGCGGGCCTGCGCCCGATGTCGTCTCGCGGCAGCGCGACGCGCCGACCTCCCTGCCCAGCCGCCCACTCACAAAAAAATCTGATGGCCCACCCACCCCCGGCGGAATCGCCTCCGCCTGTCAGCGTCGGCTCATTTCCTAATCGGCCCCCGCCACCATCGAGAAAACCGAAAAAACACTCAACGTTCCGGCTCAGCGGCGGCGCGCAGCGCCGTCCGCTGCACGCCGTTGTTAGCCGTCACCTTCAGGAATGACCGCAATGGCCTCGATCTCCAAGAGAAATTCGGGGTTCGCCAACCCGGCGACAGACAGCACGGTAACGAGCGGGGGGCGAGACCGGCGGCCCCATACGCGCTGAAATGCCTCAAATCCGGGTTGCAGTGATTGTCCTTGCACAACGTAGATGGTCCACTTGACTATGTTTTCCAGTCGAGCTCCCGCAGCGGAAAGCGCAATCTCCAGGTTCTTAAAGGCTTGTTCAGCCTGTCGGCCAATGTCGCCTTTGCCGACGATACTGCCCGAAGAGTCAACCGAATTCTGTCCACCAACGTAGACAGTGCGCACTTGCCCCCTGGCAACAACCACTTGGGAGAAGGCCGGATTCTTGTGTAACCCGTCGGGGCTCATGTATTCGACGCTCATCCTTTCCCCGCCCCCTTTCGTGACTGCTTTGACGGTGCATGTGACATGTTCATGTAAACGCCGCCCTTCTCAAGTTCGTTGAGCATTTGTTGCAGCCTCTTTTCTTTCGTCTCTGGGCGCGCTGCCTCGTTTATCCAGCCAACATAGTCGTTCTGCTGGTATGCCGGCCGTTCTTTGTATGCATCCATCAGGCCACGCTTTTCGATTGCCTCCTTGACGAATCTCGGCATCGCGTGCCGCGGACGTTTCAGCCGTGAGTTCCTCTGGGTCATCTCAAGCTCCGTATTTCATGTGATGGCTAACAGACATTGAATCGCAATAGTGCGGCATGGTAACCCCCTCCAAAAGTGAGGGCATCAATGAAAAGCCGCGCCGGAGGCGCGGCGATACCGCAAGGGCGGGCGGGGACACTGGGTTTTTATTTTTTCCGGCGTCGAAGCGCAGCAGGAAAAGCAGGCGCCCCGCGGCGGGAGCGTGACCGCGGGGCTGAACCGGCAAGGCGAGGCGCGGATTGGCGAAAACGGGGAAGGCCATCGCAGGCTCCGCCTCGCCGCCGCCGGTTCGCAGCGAGGCGCGCGTCCGGCAGGTCTTGTCGCGCGCTGAACGTCCCGCGGGCAGGCGAACCGCCGACAGGGGCGCGCTAGCGCCCGGCAGCGTCAGCGGAGGCGATCGACTTCATGTAGGCGGCGACGCCGTCCTCGAGGTTCCAGCGGGGGGCGTAGCCGGTCACCTGTTTCAGGCGCGTGACGTCCGCCTCGGTGAACGGCTGGAAGAAGTCGTAGGGGCAGTCGAAGTATTCCGGTTCAAGACGCGTCCCGAGGGCGGCGTTCAGGGCAGCGACCACGTCGTTGAAGGAGCGCGCCTTTCCCGAGCCGACGTTCACGACGGTTCCGGGAGGGGTGGCGAGCGCGCGAATTGTCGATTCCACCACATCCTCGATCTGGACGAAGTCGCGCTTCTGCTCGCCGTGTTTGAAGATCCGGGGGCGTTTTCCGGCCTTCATCTGAAGCGAAAGCTGGTAGATCATGCTGGCGAACTTTCCTTTATGGAATTCGCCCGGCCCGTAGACGTTGAAGAAGCGGACCCCCGCAAGGCGCGCCCCCTTTCTCACGTATTCGGCCGCGGCTTGCTCCGCCTCCAGTTTCGAGACGCCGTAGATGTTGGCCGGTTTCAGGAGATTCGTTTCGGAGCACCGCGACTCCGTGATCCCGTAGACGGCGGCGGAGGAGGCGTAGACGACCGGGATCTTCCCCGCCAGGGCGTACTCAAAGACGTGGCGGGAGCCGGTCACGTTGACGCGGCGCATCTCCTTCTCGTCGGTGACGGTGGTGTCGGTGATCGCGGCCAGGTGAAAGATCGCGTCGAAGGCGCCGGGCGCGAAATGCGCGGCCAGGGGAGAGGCCCCCACGTCCCCCCTCACGAACGCCAGGCGCGGCCCGTCCTTCGGCAGGCGCGCCGGGTCGCCGCTCGACAGGTTGTCAAGGATCGTCACGCGGGCGGCGGGATGCCTCGCCAGGATCGCCTTCGCCAGATTCGACCCGATAAAACCGGCGCCGCCGGTGACGAGAACGCGTTCCATGGCGACGAAAGAATACAGGAAGGAACGGCCCGGTTCAGGAAAAACAGGCCGCGTGCGCCCGCGCCGGGGGCTCTAGACGGAAGCGGTCTCGACCTCGGCCGGCCGATCGGCCGTATGGAACCACTCCCGGAACGCCTGCCAGCACGATCCGCACAGGTCGTGAAGCTTCTCGTCGAACTTCACGTACTGGTGGGTCGGCACGTGCTCCATCTTCCCGCACCGGACGCATTTCTGGATCGACATCGCGCGCCTCCTTTCCCCTGACCGGGCCCTATTCCTCCCATCGGCGCGGCCGGGCAAAATCCTTGAACGGTTTCTGGCATAGAATGCAGGCGTGCGCCGTTTCCGGTGGATCGTCCGGGGGACTGTCCTGGGGGGGATCCTGACCATGCTCCTGACCGGGTGTCTGGCGCGGCGGATGACCTACCACCCGCCGGATGCCGCCACGCCGACGCCTCCCCCCGTCCCCTTCGGGGAGATCGCGCTCGCGACCGCCGACGGAACGATCGCCGCCTGGTGGCGCGCCCCCGGGGCGGGCGAGCCGGCCGTCCTCTTCTTCTACGGAAACGGGATGTCGCTCGCGACCGCGCACCGCGCGGGGCTCCTCGACCGGATCGCGTCGTGCGGGACGGGGCTCCTCTGTCCCGACTACCCGGGATACGGGAAAAGCGCCGGGTCCCCCGGCGAGGCGGCGATCATGCGGACGGCGGACGCGGCCCTCGCGTGGCTCCGCGCGCGCCATCCGGAAACCCCCGTCGTTGTCCTGGGACAATCCCTGGGATCCGGGGTCGCCGCGGGGCTCGCGGCGCGCGCGCGCGAGGCGGTGTCGGGGCTGGCGCTTCTGGCGCCGTTCACGTCGCTCGCGGACGCCGCGCGGGCGCACTACCCCGGATGGTTCGTCGGCCTGGCCCTGCGGGAGCGGTACGACTCCGCGAACGCGATCCCCGGCTTCGGGAAACCCGTCCTCGTGATCCACGGCGCCGCGGACGAGGTGATCCCGGTCGCGCAAGGGCGGGCGCTCGCCGCCGCCGCGGGGGAGACGGCCCGCTTCGTGGAGATCCCCGGAGCGACGCACAACGACCTCACGGAATTCCCCGCGGTCTGGGACGAGCTCCGCCGCTTTCTCGCGGGGTTCCGCAAGCCCCAATGACCGCCGGCGTCCCCCTCTCCTCCGGTCGGTTCCAGGCCTATCTCCTCTGCCAGTTCCTCGGTGCCGCGAACGACTACGGGTTCAAGGCAGCCGTTTTCACCCTGGGGCTCACGGCGCTCGCCGGCGACGAGGCGGCCCAGGTCCGCTACGGAACGCTTCTCAATTTCATCGTTCCCCTCCCGTTCATCCTCTTCTCGTCCGTGGCGGGATTCCTCGCTGACCGCTTCCCCAAACACCGCGTCTTCCTCTGGACGAAAGCGCCGGAAATCCTCGCGATGCTTCTCGGGACGGTCGGGTTCATCCGGCAGGACCTCTGGTTCCTGGCGGGTGTCCTCTTCCTCATGGACCTGCAGAGCGCCTTCTTCAGCCCGGCGAAATACGGGATCCTTCCCGAGATCGTCGCCGCGAAGGACCTCTCGGGGGCCAACGGCCTCCTCAACATGACGACGAACCTCGCGGTCCTCCTCGGGGGGATCGCGGGCCCCTTTGTCTTCGCCGCGTTCCGGGAGACCCCCGCCACCGTCGGCCTCGTCTTCACCGGCGTGGCCGTGGCCGGGACTGTCGCGGCCATTTTCATCCCGGCCGCGGCGCCCGGGAACCCGTCGGCCCGCTTCAATCCCAATCCCTTCCGGACGATTCGCGACGACCTGCGGGAGGTCCGGAAACTCCCGGCACTGTTCCACACGGTGATCGGGAACGCCTACTTCTCGTTCGTGGCGAGCGCCTTCATGGTGCTGATCCCGATCTACGGGCAGAACACGCTCTCGGTCCCGACCGCCGAGGCGGCGGCGACACTCCTGGCGTTCGTGGCGGTCGGGATTGCCGCCGGCTCGGTCCTCGCGGGAAAGCTCTCCCACGGCCAGGTGGAACCGGGGCTCGTGCCGCTGGGGGCGGTGGGGATTGGTCTGGCGATGCTCGACTTCCTCTTCTTCGGGAGCAAGGGCCCCCGCCTCTTCTGGGAGATCCCCTGGCGGGCGGGGGCCGACCTCCTGGTGCTGGGGGTGAGCGCCGGATTCGTGGTGGTCCCCCTCTCGGCGCTCCTCCAGCAGCGCGCGCCCGAGGGGGGAAAGGGACGGATCATCGGATTCTCGAACCTGTGCGCCTTCTCGGCGATCCTGGCGGCGTCGCTTTTCACCTGGGGCGCGCACGAGGCGGCGCGGCTCGACACCGGCGCCACCCTCATGGCGCTGGCGCTCGTGACGCTGGGAGGGACCGCCTATGCCCTGGTGATGCTCCCCGACTACTTCGTACGCCTGACGCTCTGGATCCTCACGAACACCGTCTACCGGATCCGCGTCGGCGGCGGGGCGAACATCCCGACGCGGGGGGCGCTCTTCGTCTCGAACCATGTCTCGTGGGTCGACGCGTTCCTGGTGGCCGCCGCGAGCGGCCGGATGGTCCGGTTCATGATGTTCCGCCCGTTCTACGAGGCGAAGGCCCTGAACTGGTTCTGCCGGCGGATGCATGTGATCCCGATCGCGGCCTCGGATTCCCCCCGGAAGACCGTGGAGTCGCTCCAGCACGCGCGGCGCGAGATCGAGGCGGGGCACGTCGTCTGCATCTTCGCCGAGGGGTCGATCTCGCGGACCGGGAACCTCCTCAAGTTCCGGCGCGGCTTCGAGCGGATCGTGTCGGGGCTCGACTGCCCGATCGTTCCCGTCTGCCTCGACGGCGTCTGGGGGAGCATCTTCAGCTTCGAGGGGGGCCGGTTCCTCTTCAAGTGGCCCAAGCGTCTGCGCTACCCCGTGACGGTCCTCTTCGGCAAGCCTCTCCCCTCCTCCGCCACCGCCTTCGAGGTCAGGCAGGCCGTCCAGGACCTCTCGACCGAGGCGTCGCTCTTCCGGAAGGCCCGCCAGAAGCCGCTTGCGGTGTCGTTCCTCGCCACCGCGCGGCGCCTCTGGGGCCGGCCCTTCGTGGCGGATTCGCAACGCCGGAAGCTCACGTTCGGAAAGGCGCTCGTCGGGACGATCCTCCTGAAGGACGCGCTCTTCGGGAAGGATCCCCCGGACGGCCGGGAACCGGAGAAGGTCGGGATCCTCCTCCCTCCGTCGGTCGGCGGGGTCCTCGCCAACCTCGCGACGCTGTTCGCGGGGAAGGTCCCGGTGAACCTCAACTACACCGCGTCACGGGAGGCATTCGCGCATGCCCTGTCGGCAGCCGGGATCCGCCGCGTGGTGACGGCGGACGCCTTCCTCGAAAAGCTGGGCGCGGACCTTCCCCTCACGGGCGTCGCGCTCGTGCACCTCGACCGGATGGACAGGACCGTCCCGAAACTCCAGGCGGCGCGCGCCTGGCTCTTCTGCCGGCTCCTTCCGGAACGGCTGGCCGCGCGCTTCTTCATCGACGGGGATCTCGCGGACGTCGACCGGACCGCCACGATCCTCTTCTCGAGCGGATCGACGGGGACGCCCAAGGGAGTGGTCCTTTCCCACTACAACGTCCTCTCGAACCTGGAGTCCCTGCGCCAGGTCTTCTCGGTCACCGGGGAGGACTGCGTCCTGGGGGTCCTTCCCTTCTTCCACTCCTTCGGTTTCACGGGGACCCTCTGCATGCCGGCAGTGGCGGGGCTCTCGGCCGCGTATCACGCGAACCCGCTCGACGCGAAGACGATCGGCCGCCTGGCCCGCGAGCACGAGGCGACGATCCTCGTGGCCACCCCCACCTTCCTCTCCGCCTACGAGCGCAGGATCCCGCCGGAGGACTTCCGGCACCTGCGCCGGGTCGTGGTCGGGGCGGAGAAGCTCGCCGAGCCGGTCCGGAAGGCCTTTACCGACAAGTACGGCGTCGAACCCCTGGAAGGGTACGGCGCCACCGAGTGCGCCCCGATCGTCTCGGTGAACGTCCCCGATGTGGAGGAGAACGGCCAGCGCAAGAAACAGGTCGGGAACAAGCCGGGCTCGATCGGCCAGCCCCTTCCCGGCATCTCGGTCCGGATCGTCGATCCCGAAGCCCGGACCCCGCTCCCTCCGGGCACGGAAGGGCTCCTCCTCGTGAAAGGTCCCAACGTCATGCAGGGATATCTCAACGACGCCGACCGGACCGCGGAGGCGCTGGTCGACGGCTGGTACGTGACGGGCGACATCGCCCGCCTCGACGAGGACGGGTTCCTCACGATCACCGACCGGCTCTCGCGCTTCGCGAAGATCGCCGGCGAGATGGTCCCCCTCGGAAAGGTCGAGGAGGCGATCCTCGACGTGCTGGACCGCCCCGCGGAGGAGCCCGCGGAGCCGGCCGGCCCCGCGCTCTGCGTCACGTCCGTTCCGGACGAAAGGAAGGGTGAACGGATCGTCGTCCTCTATCGCAAGGGGGCGCTCGATCCGAAGGCGGTCCTGGAAAGACTCGCCGCGGCGAGCCTCCCCAACCTCTGGATGCCGCGCGGGGACGCCTTCAAGGAAGTCGACGCCATCCCGCTCCTCGGGACCGGCAAGATCGATCTCCGGAAAGCCCGGGAACTCGCGAAAGCCTGATTACTTTTTCTGGCCCTGGCGCGCCACCGCGTCGGCGGCACGCCTCACCGCCTCGGGGTCGCCCAGATATCGATGGCCGAGCGGCTTCAGGGAATCGTCCAGCTCGTAGACGAGCGGGATACCGGTCGGGATGTTGAGCTCGACGATCTCCTCCTTCATGATCCGGTCGAGATGCATGACCAGGGCCCGCAGGGAGTTCCCGTGGGCGCAGATGAGGGCGCGCTTCCCCGCGCGGATGGCGGGAGCGATCGTCCCCTCCCAGTACGGCATGAAGCGGGTGATCGTGTCGGCCAGCGATTCCGTGCGGGGAAGCTCGGCGCGCGGGACGTCCCGATAGAGGGGATCCTTCGCCGGATGGCGCGGATCATCCTCGGCCAGGGGCGGGGGCGGGATGTCGAAGCTCCGGCGCCACACCTTCACCTGTTCCTCGCCGAACTTCGCGGCGGTCTCCGCCTTGTTCAACCCCTGGAGCGCGCCGTAGTGGCGTTCGTTGAGGCGCCAGGTCCTTTCCACCGGAAGCCCCTCGACGCCCATCGCGTCGAGCGCGATCGAAAGGGTCTCCTGCGCCCGCGCGAGGAACGAGGTGTAGGCGACATCGAACACGAACCCTTCCACGGACATGACGGCGCCGGCGGACGTCGCCTCGGCCCGCCCCTGCTCGGTGAGCGGGACATCCGTCCAGCCGGTGAACCGGTTCTCCAGGTTCCAGGTGCTCTGGCCGTGCCGGAGGAGGACGAGCCGTTTCATGCGCGGTGCGGGAACAGGATCACCTTCAGGGAATCCTTCGGCTCCGCCGTGAGCCGGAATCCCTCGCCGGCCCCCGAGAGCGGCAGGCGGTGCGTCACCATGTCGGACACCTTCACCGACTTGTCCCGGATCAGGTCAAGCGCGGTGACGAGATCCTCGCCGCTTGCGGCGTAGGTGTTCACCAGCGTCACCTCGTCCTTCCAGAGATCGAAAAAGGGGAGCGGGACCTGGACGTCGGGGCCCGTCGGCGCGAAGAAAAGGACGGTCCCGCCCGGCTCCACCGAACGCAACCCCTGCTGGATCGCCGGCACCGCCCCGGCGCAGGTCACCACGAGATCCGCAAGCGCCCCGCCGTTTTCGGTGCGCAGTCGCTCCGGCGTGTATTCCGCCGCCTTGAAGACGACGTCCGCCCCCAGCCGCCGTGCCGCGGCAAGGCGATAATCGCTGACATCCGTGGCAAGAACCTTCGACGCCCCTTGAGCCTTCGCGAGTTGTATGTGAAGGAGCCCCGCGAGGCCGCTCCCGATCACGAGGACAGTCTGCCCCTTCCGGAATTTCGCGAAACGGTGCCCCTGGACGACGCACCCCAGGGGCTCGATGAAAGAGGCCTCCTCGAAGGTCATCGCGTCGGGGATCTTGAGCATCCCCTTTTCCACCTGGAGGGAAGGGACACGCACGTACTCGGAAAATCCGCCCGGGTCGAAATGGGTCGTCCGCAGGGTCTCGCAGACGGAAGGGTGCCCACCCGCGCAACGCCGGCAGGTGCCGCAGGGGACATGGTGCGTCGCGAAGACGCGGTCCCCCTTCTTGAACCGGGTCACCCCGATGCCGGTCTCCTCCACGACGCCCGCGATCTCGTGCCCCAGGACAAGCGGCGCCTTCTTGATCCGGTACCACTCCATGACGTCCGAGCCGCAGATCCCGGACGCCTCGATCCGGACGAGGAGCTCGCCCGGGCCGGGTTTCGGCACGGGACGCTCCTCGATCCGGACGTCGCGGTTGTTGTAGTAGACGGCGACTTTCAAGGTTTTGCAACCTTGCCAGCTAAGGAATTGGGTCGCGTCTCAAACGCCGGATGCCTTCAACCACGCCGCGCGCTTTGAGCATAAGGAACGCTCCGAAAACAAGGCCTAACCCTCCACCAATGACAGTATCCACCAACATCAGTCTGTCCCAACCATCAGGAAACTCTGTATTACGGCTGAAAATGAAAATGCCGTTCAAAAGACTAACCAGGCTTCGAATGAACGTGACAAGCCCAATTGTGGAAAAACCGACGATCTCGAGTTCTTTGGCCGTCAAGGCCCATTGCGTCTCAGACTCTGGAGAAGGAGTCACACGAAGGGACAACCATCCGGCTCCTTTCCATAAAAAGGCATAAATCACGAATGGGCAAAGGACCACTAAAAAACAGACGGGAAGCCCTCCGAACTCTCCCGCTTCACTCGCAGTCAAAGTTTTATAGACCCTAGGCAAAGCCGCGGAAACACCAACAATTCCGCTGACTGCCAAGAGCCGACAAGCAACGAAGACCAAATCCTTTTGCCTCATGATCTAGAAATCCGGCGTTCCGGCGTGCTTGACCTTCTTCCCCTTGGTGCTCTTCTTGACCGTCTCGAAGATCTCGTTCGCCTCCTTGACGGACTTCTTGTCATGCACGATCGCGCGGATCGCCTGGATCATGGCGACGGGCCACTCGGACTGCCAGATGTTGCGCCCCATGTCGACGCCGGCAGCCCCCTCGTTCACCGCCTTCCAGGAAAGCTCCAGTGCCTCCTTCTCGGGCGTCTTCTTGCCGCCCGCGATCACGACCGGAACGGGACAGGAGGCCACCAGCTTGTCGAACCCCTCGCAGTAGTAGGTCTTCACCACGTGCGCCCCGATCTCGGCCGCGATTCGGCAGGAGAGGGACAGGAAGCGCGCGTCGCGTCCCATGTCCTTCCCGACCGCGGTGATGGCGAGGACCGGCATCCCGATCTTCTCCGCCTCGTTCACGAGCGTCCCGAGATTCGTCAGGTTCTGCTTCTCGAACTCCGCCCCGACGAAGATCGACATCCCGACGCCGCAGACGTTGAGCCGCAGGGCGTCCTCCATCGAGGTCGTGATCTCCTCGTTGGAGAGCTCCTTCAGGATGCTGGGCCCCCCGGAGACGCGCAGCACCACCGGGGCCGGCGTCTGGGGATCGACCGAGGTGCGGAGCACCCCTCGCGTGCACATGAGGGCGTCCGTATAGGGGAGGAGCGGCGCGATCGTCTCGCGGGCGTTCTCCAGGCCCGAGGTCGGCCCCAGGAAGTAGCCGTGATCGACCGCAAGCATGACGGTCTTCCCCGTCTTCGGGCTGATGAAGCGGCTCAAACGGTTTTTCATTCCCCAGTCCATGGATCGCCTCCTTGAATTTTAACTGCGCGCCGGGAAGTCTAGCCCGCTAAGCGCGAAGCGTACAGCGCGAAGCGGAAGCCTCTGCGCTTCGCGCTTGGCGCAGGACGCTTCGCGATCGTTCTGTTACGATTCGGCCGTGTTCATCGACTCGCACGCACACGTCTATTTTCCGGAGCTGGCGAGGGATGCCGGGACGGTGATCCGGCGCGCACGGCACTTCGGCGTCGTCGGGATGGTGAACGTCGCGACCGATCTCGAGAGCTCGCGGCAGGTCCTCGATTGGGCAGAAAGATTCCCGAACCTCTTCCCCACCGTCGGGGTCCATCCGCACAGCGCGATGGAGCTCGACGACGGGGCGTTTTCGGAGCTCTCCGGGCTGGCCGCGGATCCGCGGGTCGTCGGGATCGGCGAGACGGGGCTCGACCACGTGAAAAGCCTTTCCCCCGTCGAGGAACAGAGGGAGGCGTTCCGGAAGCAGATCCGCCTCGCGCGCGACCTCGGGAAGGCGCTCGTCGTCCACAACCGGGAGGCGGATCGCGACGTCCTCCGGTGGATCCGGGAAGAAGGCCAGGGAAAGGTGAAGGGGGTCCTCCACTGCTTCTCGGGGCTCCCGGACACGGCGAAGGCCGCGATCGATATGGGCTTTTACATCTCGTTCTCGGGGAACATCACCTATCCCCGGAACGACTATCTCCGGAGCCTCGCGAAGGAGCTCCCGCTCGACCGGCTGCTTCTGGAGACCGACTGCCCCTTCCTGGCTCCCCAGCCCGTCCGGGGACGGACGAACGAGCCCGCCTTCCTGCGCCACACGGCGCTGGCGCTCGCCGGGATCCTGGGGATCTCCATGGACGCGCTCGCCGCCGCGACCGCCGACAACACCGCGCGCCTCTTCGGGTTCACGCGTCCCCGGCCCCGCGTCATCGGGTACGTGATCGACAACGCCCTCTACGTGAACCTGACGCAACGATGCCCCACCGACTGCGGCTTCTGCCCGCGCGACACGAAACCCGTGGTCCAGGGACACGACCTGACCCTGAAGGAGGAGCCGTCGGCCGCGGAGATCCTCGCGGACCTCGGAGACGTCTCCGCCTACGACGAGGTGGTTTTCTGCGGTTTCGGGGAATCGACCATGCGGCTCGACGTCATGAAAGAGGTCGCGGGCGCCCTGAAGAAGGCGGGCGCGAAGCGCCTGCGTCTCAACACGATCGGCCTGGGGGATCTGACGAACGGACGCCCGATCGCCCCTGAGCTCAAGGGACTCCTCGACGCGGTCTCCGTCAGTCTCAATTCGACCGATCCCGCGCAGTACGAGAAACTCGTCCGGCCCCGTCCCGAATACCGGGGGAAGGCGTGGCAGGCGATGATCGACTTCACGAAGTCCGCCGCGGCGAACCTCCCCGAGGTCCAGATGACGGTGGTGACCGTCCCGTCGGTCGATGTCCCGGCGGCGCGAAGGCTCGCGGAGAGCCTGGGGGCGAAATTCCACGCCCGGGCCTACAATGCGCTCGGATAATCCATGACCCCTGCAGAATTCGACGATCTCGCGAAGCTCGCGCGCCTGGCACTCACCCCCGCCGAGAAGGAGACCCTGCGTCACCAGATGGAGGTGATCCTGGGATACGTGAAAAAGCTCGAAGAAGTCGATATCGGCGGCGCGGAACATACGATCACCGTGCCGCGCGCCCTCGCTCCGCCCCGGGAAGACACGCCCGCAAACACGCTTCCGACGTCCGATGCCCTCGCCCAGGCCCCCAAGAAGGCGTGGGATTTCTTCGCCGTGCCGCAGATCCTGGAAGACTAGATGGGCGCGGGCGAGACACGCCGACGTATCGCCGCCAGGGAAATCTCCTGCCGGGAGCTCGTCGAGGAGACGCTCCGGAAGATCGACGCGGCCGACCCCGGCCCCGCCGGGATCAACGCCTTCCGTCATGTCTGCCGCGAGGAGGCGCTCAAGCGGGCGGACGCGCTCGACGCGCTCCCCAAGGGAGAGAAGACCCTCCCCCTCCACGGGATTCCCGTCGCCGTGAAGGATGTCCTCTGCACGAAGGGGATCCCCACCACCTGCGGCTCCCGGATCCTGGAGAACTACCGCCCTCCCTACGACGCGCACGTGATCGAGGGGCTCGCGCGGGCGGGCGCCATCGTGATCGGGAAGACCAACATGGACGAGTTCGCGATGGGCTCGTCCGGCGAGAACTCCGCCTACGAGAAGCCGAAGAACCCCCGGGACCCCTCGCGCGTCCCCGGGGGTTCCTCGGCCGGATCCGCCGCGGCGGTGGCGGCCGGGTTCGTCGACCTCGCGGTCGGCTCCGAGACCGGGGGGTCGATCCGGCAGCCCGCCGCCTTCTGCGGGATCACGGGGCTCAAGACCACCTACGGACTCGTTTCCCGCTACGGTCTCATCGCCTTCGCCTCGTCGCTGGACCAGGCCGGGCCGATGGCCTCGGACGTCGAGGGAACGGCGATGATCCTGGACGCGATCGCCTCGCACGACCCGCGCGACGCGACCTCGGCCGCTCACGCGCGCCCCCGCTACACGGAAGCGCTCGCCCGGAAGGTCGGCCCCTTCCGGATCGGCGTCGTCGCCGGCGAGCCGCGCGCCGAAAATCCCGCCGCGCCGGCGATCGACCGGACCCTGAAGGCGCTCGCGCGCCAAGGGCACACGCTGAAGACGGTCGAGCTCCCCCACCTTCCGTACGGGATCCCGGCCTACTACCTGATCGCCCCGAGCGAGGCGAGCTCCAACCTGGCCCGCTTCGACGGCGTCCGGTACGGGCATCGCGCTGACGCGCCTGAAGACATACTGGATCTTTTCATGCGCTCGCGCGGCGGACCGGGCGGGTTCGGCGCGGAGGTGAAGCGCCGGATCCTTCTCGGGACCTTCGCCCTCTCGCGCGGCTACTACGACGCCTATTACCTGAAGGCGCACAAGGTCAAGACGCTGATCAAGACCGACTTCGACAAGGCGTTCCGCGACGTCGACCTCATCATGGGCCCCGTGACGCCGGAGCTGCCGTTCCGCTTCGGAGAACGCTCGGACGACCCGGTGGCGATGTACCTTTCCGACTACTACACGGTCGGCGCGAACCTCGCCGGGATCCCGGCGATCGCGGTGCCGTGCGGAGTCTCGGAGACCGGGAAGCTTCCCGTCTCGATCCAGATCACCGCCCCCGCCTTCGGCGAGGAGCGGCTTCTCGCCGCCGCTTGGACCATCGAGGAGATCACGCGCGCCTCGTGACGAAGCGCCCCGCCTGGATCGCGGCCGGCGCCTTTTTCCTGGCGTTCCTCCTCCTCACGCCGCTCGGGCGCTTCTCGGACCGGATCCCGCCGGAGCGTCACACCGGCTACTATTCCCTCACCGACATCGACATCAGCGACGAGGGGGGGCATTACGTCTTTCTCACGTCGCTCTGGTTCGACCACGACCTCGATTTCTCGAACAACTGGAAGATGAACGTCCAGGCGTTCTCCTCGACGGTGACGGGGGTCGCCCGCAACTACTGGACGATCGGGCCGGCCCTCCTCTGGGCCCCGTTCTTTGCCGCGGGGCGTCTTGTCACGCGATGGCTCGCCGCGCACGGCCACGCCATGGACCCGGACGGATACGATTTCCCCGAGCTCGCCTTCACGGGTCTCGGCACGATCGTCTGTGCCTATCTGGGAGTCCTTTGCCTGACGCACGTCCTGCGCCGGTTCACCACGGAGCGCGCCGCGCCCTGGATCGCGCTCGCCGCCTTCTTCGCGAGCCTCACCCCTTTCTACACGTTCATCCAGACGAAGATGGCGCACGGCCCGGAGTTCGCCCTGAACGCCGGTCTTCTCCTCGCCGCCTTCCGCGCCGCGGAGGCCCCCGATGCCAGGAACCGCTGGCTCGCCCTGGGGGTTCTCTCCGGATTCGCGTCGATCATCCGCCTCAACGCCCCGATGACGCTCGTCTACGTCCTTCCCCTCTTCTGGCGCCGGCTCTTCCCCGCGGGGTTCCGGCGCGCCTGGCCGGCAATTCCGGACTGGAAACGCCTGGGAAACGCCTTCGCCCCCTGGGCAGCCGCGTTTGTCCCGCTCCATGCGACGCAGGCGCTCGCCGCCTGGACCTTCTTCGGAAAGCCTTTCGGTTCCACGGGCGACCCCTCCTACAGCACCGACAGCGTCCTTTCCCCCGAGGGGTTCGCGCGCCTCGCGAACCTCCCGGCCCTGTGGGAGATCCTCGCGGGACCGCAATACGGCATCGTCTGGATGATGCCGCTCGTCGTCCCGGGAATCCGGGGGCTCTGGAACCTCGCCTGCTCCCGGGAGCAGGACGCTCCGATGCTCCTCGCGCGCGCGGGGCTCGTCCACGCGGGACTGCTTCTCGCCATGATCCTGATGTTCCGCCACTGGGGAAACGGGTTCGGATACCGGTATCTGGCCGCCGCCGTTCCGGCCCTCGCGGTCGGGCTTTCTGTCTTCCATGCGCGCGTCGCGGTCCCGCGCGGCTGGGGACGCCCTTTCACCGTCGGAGCGACACTCGCCGTCTTTTGGCAATATGCGCAGATCCTCCAGCACAAGACCTGGCTCGCGCACGACGACCCGGAACACACCTGGCAGGCGTTCATGAACCTCCCCGATCTCCTGTCCCCCCTCTCGAACCTCCTGCGCGCGTCAGCCTGGCTTCCCGTGGCGCTCCGGGACGGGCTGGTCCCTGAAAACGCCCGGGAGTGGTTCTTTCTCGCGGGGCTCCCCCTGGTCCTGGCGGGATTCCTGGCTGCCGTCGCGTTCCTGTGGAACCGCATGACGGCGCGGCCGGAGGCGGTCGACCGGATCACCCCCTGGGGAACGGCGGCGATCCTCGCAGCGATCATTCCGGTCCTGGCGATCGGCCTCTTCCCTCCGCGCAAGACGGAAGATCGCCTCTATGCCTCTCTCGTAAGCAAGATCCGGGCCTGCCGGGCCGCCCCCCCGATCTACCGGCATCCGCATGACGAGATCCTTCCGCGCGCCTGGCGGCTGGGACGGGCGCTCGAACGGGACCAGCCGGACATCGATCTCCTGTACGCGGAACTCCTGGTCCGTACGGGGCGGCGGGAGGAGGCCGCGTCCCTCCTGGAGACCCTCGTCGCGCGCCATCCCGAATGCGCCGGGGCGGCGCGCTGCATCCTGCCCGTCCCGGAACCGGAAGGAAAGTGACCTCCCCCTGCCCGGTCTGCCGGAATCCCGGAACCCGCCCGCACCTGCACCTCCGCGGCCGGGCGATCCGGGAGTGCCTCCGGTGCGCCGTCCGGTGGGCGGATCCGCTCCCGACGGCCGGAGAGGTCGAGGCGCGCGAGCGCCGCGCCTTCACCGACGGGCTCCTGCCGGAGACCCGCGGGATGTTTTCACGCCACGGGAAGGATTTCCGGGAAGACCCCCTGGTCCGGGGATACCGCGCGTGCCTGGCGCGCCTCGCGGCGGGAACGCGCGGCCGCGCGATTCTCGACGTCGGGGTGGCGACCGGACTTTTTCTCCATCTCGCACGGGAGGCAGGATGGACGCCAAACGGGGTGGACCTGGCGCCCGAGGCTGCCGGGGCGGCCCGGAAGGAATTCGACATCCCCGTCGCCGTCGCCGATTTCCACACGTTCACCCCGCAGGCGGCCTTCGACGCGATCACGATGTGGGACGTCCTCGAGCACGCGCGCGAGCCGGACCTGTTCGTGCGCCGGGCTTTCGACCTCCTCGCGCCCGGCGGGATCCTGTTCGTGGCGCTCCCCGACTGCGCGAACCTCCTTTTCAGGCTCGTCGACACGGGACACCGGGCACGCCTCCCGTTCTTCACCGGAGTGGCCGAGAAGCTGTACGTCCCGAACCATCTCTTCTATTTCCGCCGGGAGACCCTCGCGCGGCTCCTCACGGACGCCGGCTTTTCGGTCCTCGCGACCGGTGGATCCGCCCCGTTCCTGGGCCGATACGCCCTGTCGGCCCCGGCGCGCCTCACGCTCGCCGGGATCTTCGCGGCAAGCCGCCTCCTGGGACATCCCGGCCGGATCGAGATCTACGCGAAAAAGCCCGCCGGCTAGCGGGCTAGCGCAACTTCCAGAGGACGAACCGCTCGGTGCCGTCGACGAACCGGCCGAACGACTTCACGGGCTCCGCGCCCGGGTTGAGCCGGCGGAGCTCCCCTTCCGGGGCGTAGTCGCGCCGGATCAGGAGCCAGGCCCGCGTGATCCCGCCGAAATCGAGCGGCGCCATCTCGTGCGTGTACTGGTTGGTGATCACCATCATCTCCTCCGGATGCCCGTCCAGGATCCGGTCCCCCCAATGCGCCATCCAGACGCGCACCGCCGGGTGGCCCCGGAAATGCGCCTCCATGACATCCGACGGGACTCCCCAACGGTGGTAGACGAAAAGATCCAGGGGTCCGTTCGCGCGCGCCTCCTCCTCGATCCAGCGGACCGCCTCCCCGAGACCGTCCCCCGCGAGCTCCCCGACGACGTAGTCGACGCGGTCCTTCCCGGTCCACGCCGCCCGCCCGGGGGCGTTCGCCAGGTTCCAGGCGAAGAGCATCCCGGGAATCGAGCAAAGCGCGGCGAGTATCCAGGCGGTCCGGCCCGGTTCCGGTGAAAGCCTGTCGCGCGCGGCGTCCCCCAGGCGCGCGCCGATCAGGCAGACCCCCCGGGCGGCGAGGACCACGAGCGGCGCCGCGGCGAAAAGGAGGAAGCGCGAATGGGGATCCCCGAGGGCTCCCGCCACCACGGCGAACGGGACGGCCGCCCAGACCAGGATCGAACGACCCGCCGGCCCCGACCCCAGGGCGCCGGCGGCCAGCGGGACGAGGCACGTCCAGGGGAGGTACCGGACAAGGTACCCGGCGAGCTCCCGCAGGTTCGCGCCCCAGGCCGCCAGCGGCAGGCGCAGGATCGTCTCGACCGTCAGCCAGTAGTGCCCCTTGAAGGGGGGGTGGACGAAGATCCGGTCGCGCTGGGCGTAGACGTTGGGAAGGTCGGCCGCGAGGCACAGCCAGACGCCGGCGAGCACGCCCGCCGCCGCCGCCCCGGCCGCCGCCAGGCGCTTCGCCATCGGGTAGGGGGATCCCCGGCGCCAGATCCATCCGGCGATCACCCCCGCCGAGACAATCCAGAGGAACGCCGGCGGTTTCGCCAGGTACCCCAGGCCCGCGAATGCCGCGCAGGCCGCAAGCCCCTTCCGGAAAGGGATCCGGCCGGAAACGGTCTCGAGGAGTGCCAGGAGCGTCCAGCATCCGAGCGCGGAGAGGAGCGCGTCCACGAGCGCCATCCGCTCGAGGTACATCGGGAACGGCGAGAAGACATAGAGGAAGGTCGCCACGATCCCGGTCCCCTTCCCGAAGAAGCGCCACCCGAGACCGTAGACGGCCGCCAGCGCCGCCAGACCCGAGAAGACGCTCGCCTGCCGGCAGGCCACGAGCGGATCCCGCCCGAGCCCCGGCCAGACGGAGGCGAGCCAGTAATAGAGCGGGGTCTTCCCGTCCATCTGCGGCAGGAACGCCCATTTCGGGTCAGAAGCGATCGCCCGCGACCAGGACATGTACATCGACTCATCATGCACGACGTCGAGCGCGTCGATGTTCCAGAGGCGGACGGCCAGGAACAAGGCGGCGATCCAGAAGAAGCCCCGGTGGTCCCGCATCGCGGCATGCTATCGCATCGCGGCGGCTTGGCCCGCGCGAAAGAGGGGCGTATGCTCTTCCGGTGCCCGTCCTGCCCCCCGCCCTGGCGGACCGCGTGAGGAGTGCCGTCCGCCGGACGGGCCCCGTCCCCTGGCTCCTCTTCGCCTTCGCTCTCGGGGTGCGCGCGCTCTATCTCCACCACATCGAGCGGTCCCCCTACTTCGACTTCATGCCCCCCTTCGTGGACCAGCACAATTTCTACGCCGGCGCGAAGGCGCTCGCGCAGGGAGACCCCTGGGCGCCCTCGCCGAACGAGATGTATTCGGCGCTCTACAAGTACGCGCTCGGGGTCGTCTGGTGGGCGGCCGGGGGGGGAGACCCGGGCGCCGACGAATACCCGCTCTTCCTCGCCGCGCGCGCCACGCATCTCGTCTTCGGGGCGCTCGCCTCGCTGATCCTCTATTACGAGGCGGCACGGTATTTCTCGCGACGCGTCGGGATCTTGAGCTCCCTCCTTTATTCGCTTTGCGGCCCCCTCCTCTTCCACGAGGCGCTTCTCTCCCGGGAATTTCCGGCCACCTGGCTTTCCCTGGCGACCTTCGCCGCCCTCGGGCGCCTCGCGCGCGCGCCGACCTGGAAGGCGCTATTCCTCTCGGCGACCCTCCTCTCCCTCACCTACCAGTGCCGCACGAACGCGATCCTGTTCGTTCCGTTCGTGGTCTGGTTCGCCTGGTCGCGCGCGTTCGCCGGATTCCCGGCGCCGCAACGCCTCGTCCGGATCGGCGCGGCGGGGCTCCTCTTCGTCCTCCTCTGCCTGCCTCTCGCGTGGCGCAACAGCCGCAGGCTCCCGGTCACGAACCCGCCGCCCCCCGGGACGGAGCGGAACGCCTTCACCGTCAGCGCCCAGGGCCCCTACGAGGTGGCGCTCGGGAATCATCCGGACCTCGCCGCTCCCGGATACCGTCCGACGCCGGAAGCGGTCGAATTCATGGAGAAGGGGACTCTTACCCTGACGGGCGCCGCGCGAAAAATCTGGGAATGGGGTTCCTCGGATCCCGTCGGTTTCGGCCTCCTCTACCTCCGGAAGATCTACTGGTTCTTCTCCGACTACGAGGTCCCCGACAACCATTCGTTCTACGTCTGGCGCTGGTATTCCCCGCTCCTCGACCTCCCCACGTCGCACGCCGCACTCTACGCGGCCCTGGCCATCCCGGGCATGGCGCTCGCCTGGCGCGACCGGCAGCGCCTGATGCTTCTCTATCTCTTCCTGCTCGCCGCCTCGCTCTCCGTCCTCCTCACCTACGTGGCTTCGCGCTTCCGGATCCAGGCGATCCCCTTCTGGATCCCGTTTGCCGCCCTGACGCTCGACCGTCTCTGGGAATCCTTCCGCGCGCGCCGGATCCTCGCGGCCGCGGCATTGGCGACGGCCGTCCTCGGGCTCGCGCGGCTCTTCTGGCTCCCGGAGCCGGATGCCGTCCTGCGACGTCTGGGGATCTCCGAGCGGCACGCGCCGGAGGAGACGGACGGCACGGTCCGGATGGAGCATCCCGACCGCCGTTCGGGCCGGGACCTGCCGTACACGACGGCGGGCGCCAACCGCATCGTCGATCTCATGAACATCGTCGAGACCTACCTCCATTGCCTCCAGCTCGCGGAGCGCGCGCCGGAGACGCGCCCGGAGCGGGCGGCCGCCTGGCGGCGTGACGCCGAGGAGTGCCTGAAGCGCCTCTGGCGCCGGGCCAGGTCGATGCGGGATTACGGATTCCTCCCCGTCGAGCGGCTCGCCGCCGTCTATTCGTTCCAGTGGAACGAGGCGGCGCGCGCGGGGGATGCCGGCCGCATGGCCGCGATCGGCGAGAAGTGGCTGCGGGCCGATCCGGAGCAGGCGGTCCTCCGGACCCACGTGGCGTTCCTCGTCTACCGGGCCTTCGCCGAGAGCCGGTCCGCCGATCCGGACGCGATCCGGCGCGTGACGACCCACCTGGCGGCGGCGGCGCACCGGGATCCCGTGGCCGGCGACCTCTGGGCGGCGCTGGCGCACGTCTCCCTCGCATCCGGCGACCTCCCCGCCGCCCGCTTCTTCCACGGAACGCTCGCCGCGCGCGCGCCGGACCATCCGGCGATCCGGGCCTTGGGGGAGCGGATCCCCGAGCGGCCGCCGGAGGAGCTCGAGCCCGCGGCCTCCGCGGACGCGCGGAATCTGGAAGCCGAGGGGGATGCCCTCTCCGCGGAAGGGAAAAAGGGGCGCGCGCTCGAACGGTACGCGCGCGCCGCGACGCTCGCCTTCGGGAACGCCCGGATCCGCGCGAAGCTGTCGGCGCATCTGGTCCAGGCGGCCGGACGCCGCGACATCAACGCGGAGGAGAAGGCCCGGTTCGAGCGGGAGGCGGAGCGGAACCTCGAGATCCTCCTCCTCCTGTCGCCCGACGACCCGGAGGCGCATATCGAGCTCGCGAAGCTGATCCGGAACAGCGATCCCCTCCGCGCGGTGGCGCATCTCAAGCGCGCCCTCGCGATCAAACCGGAGCACCCCCTGAAAGCCGACATGGAGCGGGGGATCCGGAACTGGACCCGTAGATTCCGGCCGGAATAATCGGGCGGAAGTACCTGCGCCGTTGCTTCGCTTGCGCCCCTTCCAGCGGTTCGCCTGCTCCGCAGGACGTTCGGCGCGCGCAAGACTCGCCGAACGCGCGCCTCGCTGCGAACCGGCGGCCAGGCTCCCGCTGCGGGGCGCGCGCTGTCGCGTTCGTTCAGCTCGAGCGGCAAGGTCCGCGAAGGGAGCGCGCGACCTTGCCTGTCAACTACTCGGCGGCGAGGTCCGGCGAGACCCAGACGTAGACGCCCTTCCGGGCGCGCGCGAGGAGTTCCCGGAGGCGGCTCTCGCGTTCCTCCGCGAGGACCCGCCGGCGGATCCGGTCCTGCGCCTCGGCGAGCGTCATGACGGACGCCTCGCGGCGCTCCTCCACCCGGAAGATCCAGAAGAACCCCTTCGCCTCGACCGGCCCCTGCCAGGCGCCGGTGTCGCCCGTCCAGGCGGCTCCCTCGATCGCCTCCGGATAGGACCCCTTCTCGACGAAGGGCGCGGCCCCTCCCGCGTCACGGGTCTCGAGATCCTCGGAAAATTCCCGCGCGACCGCGGCCACATCGTCTCCGGCACGGAGGCGCGCGAGGCACTCCGCGGCGCGCGCCTCCGCCGCCCGCCGCCCCTCCTCCCCCTCCCCGGTCCCGATCAGGATCCGGGTGAGGCGGACGACGGCCGGGCGCGCGAGGGTCCCGGCGTTCGCCTCGTACCAGGCCCGGATGCGACCGGGAGCGACCTCGACCTGACGGACGTTGTACTGCTCGTACCAGGAGGCGAGAAGCCCCTCGCGGACCTCGCGGCGGTACCGCTCGATCGTGTCCCCCTCGCCGGCGAGCCGCCGGGCGAATTCCGCGACGTCGCGCACGCCCCATTGGGGATTCCGGCGCAGGCGCCCCTGGATCTCGTCGTCCACCTCGCGGTCCGAGACGGAAAATCCCTGCTCGACCGCGGCCCGGGCCAGGATCTTCTGGTCGATGAGGGCCGCGAGCGCCTTCCGCTCGGCCTGCCGCCGGCGCTCGGCCGCCTCGACCGGGGAGGCGGGCTCGTCTCCCTGGAGAAGCCCCCACGACTCCCGCACCAGGTCCCGCCGCGTGATCACCTCATGGCGACGGCGCTCCCCGGTCCGGCGCGCGAGGTCCCGCTTGAAGTCGTCGTCGTGGAACGCCTCCTTGTCGCCGGCGGTCCCCGCGAACCCGGGGATGTCCGCCGAGACGATGGCGACGATCTCGCCGTCCGCTTCCGCGCCCCGTGCGACGAGGACGGGCAGGACGGCAAGAAGAAGCCCGGAACGGACGCCCGCGCGCATCCCGCCATTGTGCCATATCGGGGTTCGCC
>CAYVXZ010000012.1:0-81057 GCA_964455625.1 uncultured Planctomycetales bacterium
CGCGTAAGGAGACCAGAAGATGAAGCTCGCAGCCGAAGAGATCGCGTCGGTCATCGCCAAGGAGATCGAGTCGTACGAGTCGCACCTCGCCATGGAAGAGGTCGGGTCGATCCTCGAGGTCGGCGACGGGATCGCCCGGATCCACGGCCTGGAGAAGTGCCTGGCGGGCGAGATGCTCGAGTTCGCCAACGGCGTCATGGGCCAGGCGTTCAACCTCGAGGAGGACTCGATCGGTGCGGTGATCCTGGGCGACTACCTGGGCCTCAAGGAAGGGGACCGCGTCAAGCGCACGGGGCGCGTCCTCGCGGTCCCGGTGGGCCCCGCGCTCCTCGGGCGCGTGGTGAACCCGCTGGGGCAGCCCCTCGACGGCAAGGGCCCCATCAAGGCGGCGGGCCTGCGCCCCATCGAGAGCCCCGCCCCCGGCATCGCCGACCGCCAGAACGTGAAGCAGCCCCTGCAGACCGGCGTCAAGGCGATCGACGCCATGATCCCGATCGGCCGGGGACAGCGGCAGCTCATCATCGGCGACCGCGGGACGGGAAAGACCGCCATCGCCGTCGACGCCATCATCAACCAGAAGCGGGAAAACGTCATCTGCGTCTACGTCGCGATCGGGCAGAAGGCCTCGACGGTCGCCGCCGTCGTCGAGAAGCTCCGCGCGCAGGGAGCGATGGACTACACCATCGTCGTCAATGCCAGCGCCGCCGACCCGGCGCCGCTCCAGTACATCGCCCCGTACGCCGGCTGCGCGATGGCCGAGTACTTCATGTACCAGGAGAAGAAGGACACGCTCTGCGTCTACGACGACCTCACCAAGCAGGCCCAGGCGTACCGGCAGCTCTCGCTGCTCCTGCGCCGCCCGCCGGGGCGCGAGGCATACCCCGGGGACGTCTTCTACCTGCACTCGCGGCTCCTCGAGCGCGCGGCCAAGCTCTCGAAGGAGATGGGCGGCGGTTCGCTCACCGCGCTCCCCGTGATCGAGACGCAGGAAGGGGAGGTCTCCGCCTACATCCCCACGAACGTGATCTCCATCACCGACGGCCAGATCTACCTACAGCCCGACCTCTTCTACGCGGGCGTGCGCCCCGCGATCGACGTCGGGATCTCGGTCTCGCGCGTCGGCGGCGACGCCCAGATCAAGGGGATGAAGAAGGTGGCCGGAAGCCTGCGCCTCGACCTCGCGCAGTTCCGCGAGCTCGAGGCGTTCGCGCAGCTCGGCACCGAGCTCGACAAGGCCACGCAGGCGCAGCTCGACCGCGGCCGCCGGATGGTCGAGATCCTGAAGCAGCCCCAGTACCGGCCGATGCCCGTCGAGGAGCAGGTCATGATCATCTTCGCGGCGTCCCAGGGGCTCCTCGACGATCTCCCGGTCCCGAAGGTCCGGGACTTCGAGGAGAAGTTCCTCAAGTACACCCGCGAGGTCCATGCCGAGCTCGGCGCGTCGATCAAGAAGGAAGGGCAGATCGTCCCCGACACCGAGAAGGCGCTCCGGACCGTCATGAACGACTTCAAGGCGGCCTACGTCCAGGGGAAGACCCCGGACCCGAGGGCCGCGCGATAGACCGATGAACGCCCGCGTCATCAAGAAACGGATCAAGTCGGTCGGCTCCACCCGCAAGATCACGCGGACGATGGAGCTCGTCTCGACCGCCAAGGCGAAGCGCGCGCAGGACCGGATCAGGGCGGCCCAGCCCTATGCCCTGGCCCTCTCGGACCTCATCGCGAGCGCCACGCGGGGCGTCACGGACCCCTCCTCCCTCCACCCCCTCTGCGCGGCGCGCGACCGGGAAAGGACCGTCGCCCTTTTCGTCATCACCGCGAACCGCGGGCTTTGCGGCGGCTACAACGGGAACGTCTTCCGCCTGGGGATGGAGACGCGCGCGAGGCTCGTGGCCGAGGGAAAGGACGTCGAACTGGTGGTGATCGGGAAAAAGGGGGCCGGCTATGCCGACTTCCAGAAGATCCCGCTGGCACAGCGGATCGTCACGATGGACGACCGTCCCGCCTTCGCGCAGGCGGCCGAGATCATCTCCCCCTGGATGGAGAAGTTCCTCTCGGGCGCCGTCGACCGGATCCTCGTCTGCGCCACACACTACGCCTCCGCCTCGCGGCAGTTCCCGCGGGTGGAACAGGTCCTGCCGGTCGCGCTCGCCACGGACGGCCCCGGAAAGGCGGATGGCGGCGGGGGCGCCGACTACCTGTGGGATCCCCCGCCGGCGACGCTCCTGGGGGATCTCGTCCCGATCGCGGTGAAAACGAGTTTCCTGCGAATCCTGATGGAGGCGGCGGTCTCGGAGCAGATCGCCCGGCGCATCGCCATGAAGAGCGCCACCGAGAATGCGGGCGACCTCATCAAGTCCCTGACCGGCACCTACAACCGGGCGCGGCAGGCCCAGATCACGCAACAGATCGCCGAGATCGTCGGCGGCGCGGAAGCGATCAAATAAGGAGGTTCGAGATGGCAGCGAAAGGCAGGATCGTCCAGGTCATCGGCAGCACCCTCGACGCCGAGTTCCCCCCGGAACAGCTCCCCCGGATCTACAACGCCCTGGAGGTGGACGTCACCGTCGGGGGCGAGACCACGAAGCTCGTCTGCGAGACCCAGCAGCACCTGGGCGGCGGGCGCGTCCGCGCCATCTCGATGGGATCGGCCGACGGCCTCATGCGCGGGCAGCCCATCACCGACACCGGAAGCCCCATCTCGGTCCCCGTCGGGGATGCGACCCTGGGACGCGTCTTCAACCTCCTCGGCGAGCCGATCGACAAGAAGGGCCCGGTCAAGGCATCGGAAAGACGCCCGATCCACTGCGACGCCCCCACGATCGACAAGCTGGAGGCCCGCACGCAGATCTTCGAGACCGGGATCAAGGTGATCGACCTCCTGGAGCCTTACGTGAAGGGCGGCAAGACGGGCCTCTTCGGCGGCGCCGGCGTCGGAAAGACCGTCATCATCATGGAGCTGATCAACAACATCGCCAAGCAGCACGGCGGGTACTCGGTCTTCGCCGGCGTCGGGGAGCGGACCCGCGAGGGGACCGCCCTCTACGGCGAGATGGAGGAGGCGGGCGTCCTCCCCAAGACCGTCATGGTGTACGGCCAGATGAACGAGCCGCCGGGCGCACGGTTGCGCGTGGCGCTCTCGGCCCTCACCATGGCCGAGGCGTTCCGCGACAAGGGAGGAACCGACGTCCTCCTCTTCGTCGACAACATCTTCCGCTTCTCCCAGGCCGGATCCGAGGTGTCGGCGCTTCTGGGGCGCATGCCCTCGGCGGTAGGGTACCAGCCGACCCTGGGGACCGAGATGGGGGCCCTCCAGGAGCGGATCACCTCCACGCGCCAGGGATCGATCACCTCGGTGCAGGCGATCTACGTCCCGGCGGACGACCTCACCGACCCCGCGCCGGCCACCGCCTTCACGCACCTGGATGCCACCACCGTCCTGGAACGGAAGATCGCCGAAAAGGGGATCTACCCGGCGGTCGATCCGCTGAAGTCGACCTCGCGCGTCCTCGACCCCCAGTACCTGGGCGAGGAGCACTACCGCGTGGCGCGGCAGGTCCAGCAGATCCTCCAGCGCTACCAGGACCTCCAGGACATCATCGCCCTCCTCGGGATGGACGAGCTCTCGGAGGAAGACAAGGTGACCGTCCGCAGGGCCCGGAAGATCGAGAAGTTCCTGTCGCAGCCCTTCCACGTCGCCTCCCAGTTCACCGGCATGGAGGGACGCTACGTTAAGCTTGCCGACACGATCCGCAGCTTCCGCGAGGTCGTCGAGGGGAAGTGGGATCACCTCCCCGACCAGGCGTTCTACATGGTGGGCTCGATCGACGAGGCGGTGGAGAAAGCCGAGAAACTGAAGAAATGATCGCGAAGCGCGAAGCGTCCGGCGCGAAACGGGGAAAGAGAAAGCCATGAGGTGCGTGCTGCTGTCGCCGGAAAGGGCCTTGTTCGACGGCGAGGTGACCGGCGTCCAGCTCCCGGCGCACGACGGCGGGATGGGGATCCTCCCGAAGCACGCCCCGATGATCGGGCGCCTGGGAGACGGCTTTCTGCAGCTCAAGACCCCCGGAAAGGACGAGACGTTTCTCGTCTTCGACGGCTTCTACCGGATTTCCGGCGACGTCGTCACGGTCCTCTGCGCGGACGCCCTGCCCGCCAGGGAGGTGAAGCCGGAGGCCGTCGCGGCCGAGATCGAACGGGCGAAAAGGCTTCCCGCGAGGACCGAGGACGAATACCGCGCCAGGCGCGCGGCCCTCACGCGCGCGGCGCTCAAGAAAAAAGCGTCTTCCTGACCGCCCCCCCTCCCTGCACGGGGCTTTCTCTGGCGTAGAATCCGGTGATGTCGGCTGAAGACCCCGCCAAGCTCGGGAACATGGCCGTGGCGCGCGGCTGGGTGAGCCCCGCCCAGCTGGCCGAGTGCCTCGAGATCCAGAAGTCCCGCTCGGCCGGCGCGGCGGCGCCCGCGCTCCTCGGCGAGATCCTCCTCGAACGGAAATATCTCTCTCCCGAGCGCCTCCAGTGGATCCTCCTGCACCAGGAGCGCTACATCGTCGAGTGCCCCCACTGCAAGGCGCGGCTTCTCGCGCCGGAGCTTCCCCCCGGGACGCGGACCCTCTGCACGAAATGCCGCAAGCCCATGATCCTCGGCGGGCCGGGCCAGCCCCCCCGGGCGGCCGAGGGGCCCGCGCAGGTGGAGACGGTCCCGTCCCCGCCGCCGACGCCCGAGGACCCGATGATCGGACGCGAGATCGCCGGATACCGGGTCGAAGGGAAGCTGGGGGCGGGCGGGATGGGGGTCGTCTACAAGGCGCGGCAGATCGCGCTCGACCGGACGGTGGCGCTCAAGTTCCTGAAGGCCGATACGGACGCCTCCCCCGACTTCATCGAGCGGTTCAAGCGCGAGGCACAGGCCGCGGCGCGCCTCAACCACACGAACGTGATCCAGGTGTACGACGCGGGGCACGAGGGGGACACGCTCTTCTTCTCGATGGAGTTCGTCGAGGGGGAGACCCTGTCCGCCGCCCTCGAGCGGCAGGACCGGATCTCCCCGGCGAAGGCGCTCCGGATCATCCGCGAGGTGGCGAAGGCCCTCGCCTACGCGCACGGCCACGGCGTCATCCACCGCGACATCAAGCCGGACAACATCCTCGTGACGCGGGACGGGAGCGTGAAGCTCGCCGACCTGGGGCTCGCCAAGGTCAAGGACACCCAGGAGGCGCACAAGTCGCTCACGATCTCCGGCGAGGTGATGGGGACTCCCTATTACATGTCGCCGGAGCAGACCCGCGACACCCGCTCCGTCGACGCCCGCAGCGACATCTATTCGCTGGGCGCCACCTTCTACCGGATGGTGACGGGGGAGCCCCCGTTCCAGGGAAACTCCCCCTTCGAGGTGATGGCGAACATCCAGAAGGGACCCGTCCCGAACCCCGCCGACCGGTTCCCCGACATCCCCTGGGTCTACGCCCAGCTCGTGATGAAGATGATGGCGACCGACCCCGCCGCCCGCTTCCAGTCGGCGGCCGAATTCCTCAAGGATTCCGAGGCGGTCGAGCGCGGATCGACCGCCTTCCCGACCCGGGCCATGCCGCCCGCCGGCGGCCGTCCGGCGGGCGCCCCGCGGACGACGCTCGTCGCCGCTTCGATCCTGGGCGGGATCGCGCTTGCCGCTGTCGGGTTCATCGTCGGCCGCGTCTCCTCTCCGAAGCCTCCGGCGATCGCCTCCGGAAAACCGGCGGCCGGCACCACGACCGCTCCGGTGCCCGCCGCCCCGACCCCGGCGCCCGCCGCCCCGGCGATCGACCTCGATCCGGCCGAGGCGTACTTCCGGCTTCTCAAGGGGTTCCAGGCGGACCGCCCGCGCGACGCGGAAGGCCAGGGGACGATCCTGCGGCGCGCGCTCGCCGACCCGCTCCTCGACCGGGACGCCCCCTACGGCAGGAAGCTCGCCGAGATGCAGTCCGAGATCGAACGGACCGCCGGAAAACTCGCCGAGGAGGAGGCGCGCCTCACGGCGGTCGACCGCCGCATCGACGCCCTCTGCCGCGCGGGGTCGTACGCGGAGGCGCTCGACTCGGAGGCGCTGGCCCGGGAGTTTCCGGGCGTGTCGGAGCTCCCCGCCTGGGCCGACCTTCTCAAGCGGCTCCCGGCGCGCGTGGAGCGCGAGGCGCGCGCGGACTGGCTCAAGACGCTCGAGAAGCTCCTGGCGGAGGAGATCCCGGCCCGGGACCGTCCGGCCGCCGAACGGACGCTGCGCGCGGCGGCGGCGCGCTACGCGCCCTTCCCGAGCCTCCGGATCGCGGCCGAGTCGCTCCTTCGCGAGATGGATCACTGGTTCCCTCCGGAACCGTCCGCTCCCGATCCCGCCGACACGGACACGGAACCAGAGGTGGCGCCTCCTTCCGACGGAAAGCCGGACAAGTCCCCGAAAAGGAAGAAGCCCAAGAAGCGCTCCTATTTCACGTCCGCCTCCCAGTTCAAGGAGGACTGGACCTGGGACCTCCCCATGGAATCCATGGGGCCCAAACCGACCTGGAAGGTCGAGAACCAGGGGTTCTCCTACCGGCTCGCGCACGAGATGAAGCCTCCCGACAGGCCGGGACCGTTCGGAGACAAGGGACAGATGTACCCCCCCGTGCGCTACCGGGACGTCCTCATCGAGCCCGGCAGGATCCAGCTCCTCTGGATCCCCCGCTCGAAGGAAGACGCCTCCCTCCGGATCTTCCTGTGCCCGGCCGACGCGGACGACATCCCGCGCCCGCTTCTCGAATTCGGCTCGGCCCGGGACGATGTCTGGTGCTTCTCGCCGCTCCTGGCGGACCGGCAGCACCCCGAGCGGACGATGCTCGATCCCTCCCCGGCCGGATACCGGATCACGATCGAGATCCCCGACCGCGAGGACCGCGCGGCGAAGGTCCGGATCGTCATCGTCCCGGAGTCGAAGAAGAAAGGGGCCCGGACGCTCGAGTTCGACCCTCCCGACGAGGGGCTGGACACGGCGGAATTCCTCTTCGCCGTGATGCTCGCCCCCGAGGACATCCTGGGCCCCGTGGAGCTCTCCGCCCGCGATTTCGGCAAGGAACGCCGCTAGAATCCGTCGCGGCATGCGCGTCGAGAACCATTCGGGCTGGCCGCGGGCACGAGAAGGAAATCCCTCCGCCCGCCCGGAAGACGCGGCGAAAGACGCGGTCCGCGCCCAGGAGAAGGCCGGCTGCCATGTCGTGACGGACGGCCGGACCCGGACCGTCCCCGGCTCCTTCCCCGCCCCGGCCCGCCGGGGGACGGTCGTGAAGGCGGTCCTCGCCGGTCCCGTGACGCTGGCGCGCCGGATGGCGGCCGACATGGACGCCTGGCCGGACGCGGACCGGCTCGCGGCCGATGCCGCGGCGGGCCTCCTGGCGGAGGCGAAGGCGCTCTTCGATGCCGGCGCGACGACCCTCCAGATCGGGGAGCCCGCGATCCTCACGCATCCGGAGGACCTGCCCGTCCTGAAGCGGTTCCTGCAGGACCTCGGTCGGACCAAGCCCCCGGACGCCGTCGTGAGCCTCGCCACCTGGGGCGCCGACGCGGCCCCGCTCTACCTCAAGCTCCTCGAGCTTCCGGTCAACCAGATCACCTGGGATCTCGCCTCGTCGGAGACGCTCGAGGAGAAGATCAGCCAGGGATTCTCGAAGATCCTGGGCCTGGGGGTCGTCGACGCCCGGAACGCCGATCCCGAGAAGCCGGAGGACGTGGCGCGCCGCGTCGAGCGGATCGCGGCGAAGGCGCGCGGCGAGGTGCGGCTCCTCCCCTCCTCGGATCTCGGACGCCTCACCCCCGATCAGGCCCGGAAGAAGATCGAGACCCTCGCCAAAGCGTGGACCTACCTGGAAGGGTAGTCCTCAAGACCAACAAGCAGCCGTCGGAGGCCTCGGGGCGCGTATGGCGCTGCGGCTTCGCTTTGCGCCCCTTCCGGCGGTTCGCCTTTGTCGGGGGACACTCCCTCGCGGCATCCGTGCCGCTCGGTCGCTCCGATGTCGCCGGGCCTTGCACGTCCTGACCGGCCCGGCTCCATCAGGCCCCCGAAAAGGCTCCCGCCGCGGGGCGCGCGCTGTCGCGTTCATCCGGCTCCTCCAGCGATCTCTTGCCCATCTACGAAAGTAAAAATCCAGATGTGCCCGCCCGCCCTTGCGGTATCGCCGCCCTCCGGGCGGCTTTTCTCCACGGGCCCCCCGCCACCACCAGACATGGTTCGATACATGAACAAGGGAACATTGTGTTGCGAAACTCAAAGGCTGAAAATGAAAGCTCGACCGTGACACTTCCTCAAGACAAGACCATCCAGCTGGTGGCGGCCGCGAAAGCCGGGGATCGCACCGCGCTGGACGCCCTGTATCGGCGATACCAGGAAAGGATGCTGGCGATCGTCCGCCTGCGGATGGGGCAAAGGCTCCGCTCCCGCATGGATTCCCAGGATCTGGTCCAGTCGGTCATGCTCGAATCCCTTCAGTCGCTGGACCGCTTCGAATACCGGACCGAGGGGGCCTTTCTCCACTGGTTGAGCCGGCTGGTGGAAAACAAGATCCGGGACAAGGTCGATTACCTGACGGCGCAGAAGCGCGACATCCGCCGCGAACTGCCCGACAAGGAGGAGATCGCCGGCAATCTTCGTTCGTCCACGCCCACGCCCAGCGGGATCGCCCAGAAAGCCGAAGAGATGGCGCGTCTGGAAGAGGCGATCGAAAAACTTTCCCAGGACCAGCGCGATCTCATCATCATGCACAAGCTGGAAGGGATGAGTTACGAGGAGATCGCGGAGGCGACCGAGAAGACCCCGGAAAGCGTCAGGAAGGCCCTGGCACGCTCCCTGGCAAAATTAGCGTCCGAGTTGTCCCGAAAATCCGCTTGATCCGCTATGGACGAGTCCCGGGACGACCAGGAAGGGATCGAACGCCTTGTCGAGGAATTCATCCTGGCCAGCGAGGAGGGGAACGCCCCTTCCGTCGATGATTTCGCGCGGAAGGCCGGGGACCGGGCGGACCTCTTCAGGGAGCGGATCCGCACCTACCTGAAAGCCGACCAGGCCCTCCGCGAGATCGGCGCCGCCCTGCCGGCCGCCGCCCCCTCCCCCCACAAGGGCCCGACCGGCTACCGGATCGTCCGGGAACTCGGCAGGGGCGGCATGGGCGTGGTCTACCTGGCCGAGCAACTGAACCTGCAGAGGCAGGTGGCCGTCAAGGCCCTCAATGTCGCGCACGCCTCGGACCCATCGTACGCGGAGAGATTCCTTCGGGAAGGGAAGGCGATCGCCGCCCTGCGGCACGACAACATCGTCCGAGTGATCGACGTCGTTTCCGAAGACGGCGCGCTGTATCTGATCCTGGAGCATATCGACGGCCTGTCGCTGGATCGCATCCTGACGGACCTGAAGAAAAAACGTCTGGGGGAGATAACGGCCGCCGATGTCAGATCCATCCTGCAGGGCGGCACGGACGCCGCTCCCTCCGGAGAATGGGCCTATTCCACGGATTCCTATTTCGGCTTCATCGCCTCCTTGATGCGCGACGTGGCCGACGCGGTTCGCCACGCGCACGCCAAGGGGATCGTCCACCGGGACATCAAGCCGTCGAACATCCTCATGGATAAGCAGGGAAAACCGCATCTGGCTGATTTCGGCCTCGCCAGGCTTGAAGGGGGACCGGCGCTCACCCGAGGGGATACGATTCTCGGCACACCGCAATATCTGGCCCCGGAGCAGGTCGCCGCGACATCCGGCTCCCCCGACGAACGCACGGACGTATACGCGATCGGCGTGGCCTTGTACGAATCGCTCGCTCTGCACCCTCCTTTTACCGGGGAGACGACCGCCAGGATCCTTCACGCCATAGTGAACACCTATCCTGCCCCTCTCCGAAAATTGAATCCCCATGTACCCCGAGACCTGGCGGCGATCACCGAGAAGGCGATGTCCCGTCATTCAAAGGACAGATATCCCTCCGCGGAGAAATTAGCCAGTGACCTAAAGAGTTTCCTCGCGCATCGCGCGGTGGAAGCGAAGCCACTATCCACCGTTGTCAGAATGGCGCGCCAAGCCAAAAAGCGCCTCGCGCACGTCACCTTGGCGATCCTCGCGCTGGTCTCCATTGCCGCAGGATACCGCTACTGGAAGAAATGGAAGCTCGGTGTCGAACGGCTGGACCAGATCAACCAAGAGAAGGCGAGCCACGAGCAGAAGGATCGCGCGAAACGCGATGCGGATCGCCTCCTTTGCGAAGCGCTCCACTTTCTTTCGGACAGGGAACGCTCGGAACGACTCTTACGAGAGGCAAGAGCCCTCCACACGGATCCCGCGATGGATCTCATCGAGTCGCTTCAAAGAATCATGACTCTCGCCCAGTCCGACTGGGGGGAGGACCTGTCGAAGAAGCGCACGCAGGCCGCGGAAGTGATTCCACAGAAGTATCGCGGGTTCCTGGAGTCCATCGGGACATTGAGGCAATTCGACTACGAGACACTGGTAAAAAACGTCAACCAGCATCGCTTCTCCGGCCGCGAGCTGATTCTTTTGTCTCTCCTTGGCGGAGAAGACGAAAACATCAAGTGGCTCGTTCAGGATCTTCGCGACCGCGCCCTGGCGACCGCTCCCGATGATGTTGTAGTCATGATGCTTGCCATCGAATACTCCGCCGCATTCTCCGGAGAAAAGCCGAGCCAGATCGCCGAAGGGGCCATCCAGCTTCGGCCGGATATCAGCGTTCTTTACATCGCTGCAGCGAACGCTCTCCGCACCCAAAGCAAAACCGACCGAGCGCGGAAAATATTAGAGACTGGCCTTGACCGGCACCCAGAGGACGGCGATTTACTGGCCGCGATCGGCCGACTCGAAGCTGAGAGCTATCTTGATCCAGAAAGACGGAAAAAGGCTCCGCATTACCTTGAGAGAGCGTTGCGGGCAAGGCCCGGGGATACGGAGCTCGTTCTCCGACTCGGGAACCTGTATTTGGAAATAGGCGACGAGAAAAAGCTGGAGGAACTTTTAAATCTCTATGCGGGGTGTACGGAGGAGCCGATCCGATTCCTGCGGGCTCATTTCTTGGCCTGCGGCTCCAAGGCGACTCGGGAGACCCGATCAGAGGCCGCAAAGATCATCCACGAATTGTCATTCCAGCCGCCCACGTTCCCACTTCAGGACCTGCCAGAGGCAGCACGTTTTGCATGGGTACTTGGAGAAAAGGGTGTTTCGGAACGCGTTGCGAAGATCGCGCAAAATTATCCGGCAACGCGACACGTTTATTCCAGCGTGGAAAGGTCCAAATCCGGCTCCCCCATTCCACTGTCCAGGTTCGTCCTGGATTCACCTTCCGGATGCTATGTCGAGGTTTACCAGACTGAATATGGCGGTGGCGTTTGGATGGTGGACGTTTCTCTACCTCTTTCGGATGCGGCAAAGCCAGCGAAGTTTCATGTTTCTGACCATCCTGCGCAGGAAGTGTTCAATGAACACGTTCGCCAAAATAAGGCTATCCCCGTGCCTGGAATTCCAGTGATCGAAAACGTCGACATTGACGACTTTAAAATCGAAGGAGTGGAATGCATTCATCATCGATTGATCGTCGGCAAGGACGATATGCGCTTGGTCGGCGAAACGTGGCACGCCCAATATCATGGGCGATATTTGCTCATTGAGTTGACCGCCCACGGTGATGATCACGCGAAACTGATCGAAAAAGTGGCGCCAACTTTATCCTCCCTTAGAGTGTTCCAACCTGTCCAAAAATACAAAGGGCACCCTGATGCCGTCACTCTTCAGGACATATGGGTCGACGAGTTCAACGGGATTCGATTTCCATACTCTGCATTGTGGGAACCAGCAAACAATACAAATCAATCGAGCTATGTTTTTAATGCGAGCGGTCTATCTGGAACCGGTTTTGTTTCAGTGACCGCCTCGTCGCGTAGTGCGCGGGAATTGTTTGGAGAGACGGTTCAAGGTCTTGTCAATCTTGCGCGGGAGACGTCAAAGAAAAACCTGGGTCATGAGCCGAACTTCGAGCCTGTTCCAGGATACTTGGTTCAAGGCGCATCCAAGATTGATGCGAGAATTGCGGAAACCGTTTCGGCGGACGGAGGGAAGCTGTGTTGGTTCATTATCGGCATCGAGCATGATGGCAGGTCTTTTTTCGTCACATCGTCCTGTCCGATCCAAATGAAGGCTTCAAGAATGGCCGAGCTGTCCAACATGTTGAAGGGAATTCGTTTTTTCGAGCCAAACCGCTTGCTGGAACTGAACGACTGGGGATGCAGGCTCCAAATCCCAACGGAGTGGCGGCAGAGTGACAACGGGAGCGACCCAGCATTCCGCGAATTTATCAGGGCCGTGCCTTCCTCATCCGGCCTGAAGCAGGCAGGCGTCACGATCGAGAATTTTCCGGGCGGTCTGAAGGAGCACGATGCGCGCTCGTTTCTCCTGAAGCGGGCGGCGATCACCGCGGCGGACCTGAAGATCTTGAAAGAGAAGACCGTGGAGAAGGATGGCCGCTTCGAACGGAACGGCGAGATCACCTACACGCGCGACGGCGTGAAGCGGCGTTCACTCGTGCGCCTCGTCGAAGTCTCGGGGAATACCTTTTTCCTGGAAGGGTATGCTCCGGCGGAGGCATTCGACGCCGTCCAGGAGGAACTCAGAGCAGTCATCGGGTCGTTCCGCGAGTATGTCTCCCCTTCCGTAATCTTGAAGTAGACGCAATTCCTTGATGGTGAATTGGATGTGATTTTCTGAAAATCCTTGTCCGTTTTCCGCCCCATCCCCGCTTCCTTGGGTGAGGCCGCCATGGGGGCGGTCAAAACCAAGGAGGCGCAAATGGATATCAAGAAACTGGCGGTGGCGGGGGTGGTCGCGGTCGGCGGGCTCTTCTCTGTCGGGACGGCCTCGGCCGATACGTTCGTGCGGGGGCACATCAAGCAAGACGGCACCTACGTGGCGCCGCACTTCCGCTCGGACCGGAACGGGACCCCCTGCGACAACTGGAGCACGAAGGGAAACTTCAACCCCTACACCGGGCGCGAGGGAACGAGGAGTTTCGACAGGTGCGTTCCGGGAACGCTTCCTTCCTACCCGGGGGACTACGCCCCGAAGACGCTCCCCTGCCGCCCCGGCGACTACGCCCCGCGGACCCTGCCGTATTTCTCGAACGGCTCGGGGTTGACCCTCAGGAGCCGGTAGATCATCGGCACAGGGAGCCTGCGCGCGCGACGCGCGGGCTCCCTTTTTCAGCCTCATGACCGCACATCTGAATCGCACAGGAGGCGCCTCATGAAATACGAATCTCAAGTGGGCACCTACCAAGGTTATCCCGTCTTCGAAATACTCGCGGACGGCCAGCCTTTCGGGACCGTGTTCCCCTACGATCGGGAATTCAAATTCGGCCTGCGGAAGGCGCGGGCGATCGTCGCCTGCCTTGATGCCCTGGAGGAATTCTCCGAGAGCGAGGGAAGGCTCCCGGACGCCAACACGGGGCCGTTGATGTATCTCGCCGAAGGGGGACTCGCCGTATCGGTCATCAAGGAGGAAAGGTTCATCCATTCAAGCGGACAGGTCGTAAACGAGAAATTCCTGAAACTCTCGTCGGGCGAGAGGCGGTTGATCGGCATCGGACGAACCAAGGCACGGGCCCTTCTCGACCTGGAAGATGACCTCCGGTCGTTCTGCGCGAATTACGGAAGATTCCGATGAGCATTTCTGCCTCGCATCGATTGGAAGCGGGTCCATTCTGCCCTTCGGCGGCGGGGGTGGGTGGGAAAAGAGTGTTTTTTTGGGGGGGGGAGCAGTGAGTGGAACGCGGCCGCCGATGGGGCCGTAGGCGGTGGGTGAGCGGGGCCTCTCCGGCCGGCCGAGGTGCGGACTTGCGACGTCCACGGAAAATTGCCGCCGGCTCCGCCGAGTGCGCGGCCGGAGCGGAGCGAGTCGCGCCGGAGGAGTGCGTGTCACGCGCCGAGCGTCCCCGCGAATCCCCACCGCCGAGAGGCCCCGGCGGCCGCTCGTTCGATCTTGGCCTCCGATTCCACACTCCTGTCCTCCCGGGGTTTCGCCGATAGGAGGGGCATGGAGCCGGAGATCCTCGACCGGAATACCCTGAAGCAGCGCGTCCGCACGGCGACCGCGGACATGTTCGAGGAGATCGCGCGCCTGCGGATGTCGGTCGAGGAGCGGGTCGCCTCGCAGGCGCAGCGGATCCAGATCCTCGAGGAGGAGCTCGCCGACCGGGGCCGGCACGTCCAGCATCTCGAGGGACGCGTGAAGGGGCTCCAGGGGGAACGGGACACCGCGAAACAGGAGCTGGAGGCTGCGGGGTCCGTCGCCCGCGAGGCGCGGGAGAGGATCCTGGCGCTCGAGAAGGACCTCCACGCGGCGCGCCTCGAGATCCAGACCGTCGCCGCCGAGCGGACCGCCGCCGCCGCGGCCCGCGCGCAGATCGACGGACTCGCGCGGGATGTCGAGCGCCTGGCGCGCGAGAAAGACATGCTGGTGGCGCGCCTGGCGGAGATCCAGGACGCGGGACTTCTCGCCGAGCGGCTGGCGCGCCTGGTCTCCGAGGCGCGCGCCAAGGGACAGCAGCTCATGAAGGCGGTCGAAACCCTGAAGGGGTTCGGGGCGGGGGCGGCGGAAGCGGCCGCGGTCCTGGGGCCCCTTTCGGACTCCCTCCAGCAGATCGCCCTGCCGATCACGAACGAGGCGGAGCGCGGCGCGCAGGGGATCCCCCCCGCGCCGGCAGGCCTCCCCGGCGCCGAGGCGGCCGCCGCCCGCTCGCGCATCGACCAGCTCGTCCAGATGGTGGAGGCGATCGAACGGAAGATCTCCGCGGGCGGACCGGTCCAGGCCACCGCCGCGCCCCAGCCGGCCAGGAACCCCCTCCACGAGCCGGCCACCCTGAAGACCGCCCTGATCCCCCCCGGCACCCTGCGCCCCGACGACGCGATCCGCGAGGCGATCGAGCGGGCGTTCCGGAATATCTGACACGCCCCGAGAATGATTGCGCGGTTCCCTGGAAACGACTCCTCCAGGAGCCACGCGCTCGCTTGCCCTTTCGGCGGTCGCATTTGGCGGGGGACGCTCCTCGTCAGCATCCGTGCCGCCTCGTCGCTCCGATGTCGCCGGGCCTAGCACGTCCTGACCGGCCCGGCTTCATCAGGCCCCCGCAAACGCTCCCGCCTCCGGGCCGCTCGCTTTGCGGAACGTGCTGAAAGATATCGTCAGAAAATGCGTTCACGCGCCCAGTCGAGCGCGTTCCGGAGCACGGGATTCCCGGCCACCTCCGGCCGCGCGAGCGCCCAGTCGAGGACCGCCGCGTCCTCCCGGCGGCCGCCGTTCCCGATCGCGACGAGGACGTTCCGGATCATCCCTTCCGCGCGGGCGCGCCGGACGGCGCTCGTCGGGAAACGCGCCTCGAACCCGGTGACCGCCTCCACGAGGAGCGCGGCGAGTTCCGGCCGGACATTCTCCGGACGCGGGGCCAGGGCCGGATCGATCGCCCGCCCTGCCTCCGCGGGCCGGTTGTAGGGACAGGCCTCCTGGCAGATGTCGCACCCGAAGACGAGCCCGCCGAGCGCGGGACGCAAGGGAACGGGGATCTCCCCGCGGTTCTCGATCGTCTGGTAGGAGAGGCAGAGCCTCGCGTCGAGGCGGCCGGGCGCCGACAGGGCGCCGGTCGGACAGGCGTCGAGGCATTCCCGGCAGGTCCCGCACCGGTCCGCGGCCGGAGCGTCCGGGTCGAAGGCGATGGTCGTGAGGAGGACACCCAGGAAGGCGTACGACCCCCGGTTCGCGTCGATCACGCAGGCGTTCTTCCCGGTCCACCCGATCCCCGACGCGCGCGCCCAGGCGCGTTCCAGGACGGGAGCCGTGTCGACCGCCGGGCGGAACGCCTCCCCCGGAAACGCGCGCCGGCATGCGGCCGCGAGCCGGCGGAGGCGTTTCACCATCACCGCGTGGTAGTCGCGCCCCTGCGCGTAGGCGGCGATCTCCCCGCGCCCGTCCCGGGCGCGCGCGGCCACCTCCGCCGCCGACGCCGCGGACCGGTCCCCGGCGGAACGGTCCCTGTAGAAAAGGGAAACGGCGACCACCGTCCGGACGCCGGGCAGGACCCGGGCCGGGTCGAGGCGCGAGGCGAGGGTGCGCGCCATGTAGTCCATCCCGGCCGCGAACCCGTCCGAGAGCCACGCCGCGAGGCGTTCCCCGTCCGGCGCGGGCCCGGCCCGGGCGAACCCCGCCGCGTCGAACCCGGCGGCGAGGACCCTCCGCCGGAACGCCTCCTTGTCCGGAGCGGACATCCGGAGAGTGTATCCCGCGATTTCGGCTGATCCCGCGGCGACCCACCCCTAGAATGCCCCCGGTTCATAAACCCGCGCTAAGGAGGGATTCCATGGCTGTCCTGGACGATTTCTTCCGCCTGATGGTCGAGAAAAAGGCCTCGGACCTCCACATGTCGATCGGCACGCCCCCGATGCTGCGCCTCTCCGGCGCGATGACCCCGATCGAGGGGAAGGAGCCCAACACCTTCGATTTCTGCCGCCAGTCGCTCTGGGAGATCATGCCGGAGAAGAACCGCGAGGAGTTCAAGGCGCGCCATGACACCGACTTCGCCTACGCGCTCGAGGGGACGGGGCGCTTCCGGGCCAACATCTTCATGGACCGGAACGGGATCGGCGGCGTCTTCCGCCTGATCCCGGAGAAGATCCTCACGGCCGAGCAGCTGGGACTCTCCGACGAGATCAAGAAGCTCTGCTTCCTCTCCAAGGGACTCGTCCTCGTCACGGGCCCCACCGGCAGCGGGAAGTCGACGACGCTCGCCGCCATGATCGACCACGTCAACAGCCACCGGTCCGACCACATCATCACCATCGAGGACCCGATCGAGTTCGTCCACCCCAACAAGAAGTGCCTCGTGAACCAGCGCGAGGTCCACTCGCACACGCAGAGCTTCGCGAGCGCCCTGCGGGCGGCCCTGCGCGAGGATCCGGACATCGTGCTGGTGGGCGAGATGCGCGACCTCGAGACGACCCGCATCGCGATCGAGACGGCGGAGACCGGACACCTCGTCTTCGGGACGCTCCACACGAACACGGCCCCTTCCACCGTGGACCGGCTCATCAACCAGTTTCCCGCGAACGAGCAGGAGCAGATCCGCCTCATGCTCTCATCGTCCCTGAAGGCCGTGATCTCGCAGACGCTCCTCAAGAAGACCGGCGGGGGACGGGCCGCGGCGCTCGAGGTCCTGATCTCCACCCAGGCGGTCGCGGCCAACATCCGCGAGGGAAAGACCCCCCAGATCTTCTCGGCCATGCAGACCGGCGCCAAGCAGGGGATGATCCTCCTCAACGATGCCATGATGAAGCTCGTGCGCGCGAAGACCGTCGACCCCCGGGACGCCTACATCAAGGCGGTCGACAAGGACGACTTCGTGAAGAAGCTGACCCTCGAGGGAATCAAGCTCGACCTCACGAAGGTCGAGGGGTAGCCCCCCTCTCCTTTGACCCCCCCGACGGGGGAGGCTACAGTAGGGGGCCATGTACGTTTCCTGGCACGTGGGACTTACCACCCCCCTGGCGGCGGCGACGGCGATCGTCGATCCCGCGGGGGCGGCCCTTTTCTGGGCCGGCGGGGTCCTGATCGACACGGACCACTACCTGGACCATGTCTGCGTCAACCGGAACTGGAGCCTGCCGCGGGCGTACCGCTGGCATCTGGCGTACGGGGAGTGGCTGATGCGGCACCCGGAGCACCGGGGTCTGTGCGCCTTCCACACCGTCGAGGCGATGGGGCTCGTGGCGATCGCCGCGGCATTCGTCCCGGCGTTCTCGTTCCTCCTCTGGGGGATGCTCTTCCACCTGCTTCTCGACAAGATCCACGATTTCCGGTTCGGCTGCTTCTGGACGCGCGCGTTCTCCGTGGTCCAGTGGGCCCTCTGGGCGCGCCGGACCTCCGTCTGGGCAATGAGCGAGGAACGCCTCGCCCGCTGGAGGAAGGACCGGGCCGTCGCGCCCAAGCCGGAGGCCGTTCCTGCCGATCTTGTAGGTGTGACAGGAAGCGCCACATGATCACCGCCGCCCCCCTGGCGCCCGTCGTCGTTCCGGAGACGCACAACTACGTCGCGACATTCCTCACCCTGGCGTGCAACCTTGACTGCTCCTACTGCATCAACCTGCACGAGGACACCACCGGCGGCCGGAAGCGCATCCTCACCGAGCACATGACGGGCGAGGAATGGGTCGCCGCGATCGACCGGATCGACACGCAGGATCGGATGCCGATCACGCTGCAGGGCGGGGAGCCCACAGTTTTCAAGGATTTCTACCACGTCGTGACGAGGGTCCGCGCGGGGGTCCGGTTTGACCTCCTCACGAACCTCCAGTTCGACCCGGCGGAGTTCGTCCGGAAGGTCCCGAAGGAACGGTTCAACCGGAAGGCGCCGTACGCTCCCATCCGCGTGAGCTACCATCCGGGGCAGAACCGGATCGAGGAGCTGATCCCCAAGATGCACGCCATGATGGCCGCGGGGTTCCAGATCGGCCTTTACGGGGTCCTGCACCCCTCCCTCAAGGACCACATCCTCGAGGTCGAGGCGAAGTGCCTCAAGGAGGGGATCGATTTCCGCACGAAGGAGTACCTCGGCGTCTTCAAGAACGAGGCGAACGGCGTCTACCGCTATCCGCACGCGATCGAGGGGCAGTTCAACAAGTACTGCGACTGCAAGACGACCGAGCTCCTGATGTCCCCCTCGGGGCACGTCTACCGGTGCCATTCGGACCTCTACGAGGCCCGCCCTGCCGTGGGGCACATCCTCGACCCCAAGTTCCGGGTCCAGGACATCTTCCGTCCCTGCTTCGTCTACGGGCACTGCAACCCGTGCGACATCAAGGTCAAGACCAACCGCTTCCAGCAGTACGGGCACACCTCCTGCGAGATCGAGAACATCCGCGAGCTGACCCCGGACGAGGAGGCGCGCCGGAAGCTCGGCGACAACGGCGTCCTGCCCCCGGGACCCGTCACCTGGAAGCGCGACGTCCGCCCGGCGGTCGGGATCTAGCCCCATGGACCAGGACCTCTTCAACCTCGACGGCCACAAGCTGCACCATCATCTCGACCGCCTCTCTGCCTACATGAAGGGGGACGACATCGCCCCCCTCTACGTCGAGTTCTCGCCGGTCGGCTCCTGCAACCACCGGTGCGTCTTCTGCGCCTACGACTACATCGGGTACCAGAACCGGAAGCTCGACAGGGCGTCGATGGAGAGGACCCTCAAGGAAATGGGCGAGATGGGAGTCAAGGCCGCTCTCTTCGCGGGGGAAGGGGAGCCGTTCGTCCACCCCGACATGCCCAAGTTCGCGCAGATCGCCGCCGGGGCCGGGATCGACGTTGGGATGTTCTCCAACTGCGTTCCCCTCACCCAGAAAAAGGTGGAAGAAGCGTTCCCCCACCTCACCTTCATCCGGTGCAGCTTCAACGCGGGGACGAAGGAGTCATACGCCGCGATCCACCAGACCAAGCCCGAGGATTTCGACAAGGCGGTGGCGAACCTCCGCTACGCCGTCGACTTCAAGCGGAAGAACAACCTCAAGGTCACGATCGGGATGCAGATCGTGATGCTTCCCCAGAACCTGAAGACGGTGCCGGAACTGGCGCGTCTCGCCTCGGATATCGGCGTCGACTACCTGGCCTTGAAGCCGTTCGTCCAGCACCCCGACCAGGTGACGATGCGCTGGGAGGAGAACTTCACCCTGGCCGAGGTGGAGCCGGTCATGCAGGAGGCGGAAAAGCACAACCGCCCCGGGTTCCAGGTGGTGGGGCGCCGCGAATCGTTCCGGAAATACCACAACCGGACCTACAGCCACTGCTACGCGCTCCCGTTCTTCGCCTTCATCCTTTCGGACGGGAACGTCTACACCTGCGGCCCCTACTACGAGAACAAGGAGCACGCCTACGGGAACATCCACGAGATGTCCTTCCGGGAGATCTGGAACTCCGCCCGCCGGAAGGCGATCCAGAAGCACGCCGCGACCGAGCTCGACGTGAAATCGAACTGCATGCCGAACTGCCGTCCCGACGCGGTGAACCGGTTCCTCTGGGAACTGAAGAATCCGCCCGCGCACACCAACTTCATTTGAAGCGCCGCTCTCTCCTCCGCTAGACTCCCTTCAACATGGCCGGACTGCTCGCGGGCAAAAAGATTCTGATCCTCGGCGTCGCCAACAAGCGTTCGATCGCCTGGGCGACGGCGCAGGCCGCGGTCCGCGAGGGGGCGAGCTTGTGGCTCACCTACCAGGGGGAGCGCCTGAAGGAGAACGTCCTGGAGCTCGCCGGGACCGTCCCCGGGACCGAGGCGTCCCCGTGCGAGGCGACCGATGCCGCCTCCATCACGACCCTGTTCGACACCATCCAGAAGAAATGGGGAAAACTCGACGGGATGGTCCATTCGATCGCCTTCGCGCCGGCCGAGGACCTCGAGCGCCCCTACATCGAGACCTCCCGCGAGGGATTCAAGACCGCGCAGGACGTGAGCGCCTACACGCTGGTGGCGCTCGCGCGCGGGGCGCGGCCGCTCTTCAAGGACGGGGGCTCGATCGTTACCTTCACCTATGTCGCCTCCGAGCGGATCGTCCCGGGGTACAACGTGATGGCGGCCGCCAAGGCCTCCCTTGAAACGAGCGTCCGGTACCTCGCCCACGATCTCGGCCCCGCAAAGGTGCGCGTGAACGGCGTCTCGGCCGGCCCGGTGAACACGCTCGCCGCCCGCGGCGTCTCCGGATTCACGAAGATCCTCGACGTCGTGAAGGAACGCGCTCCCATGAAGCGCAACATCGAGGCGTCCGAGGTTGGAAACGCGGCCGCCTTCCTCCTTTCCGACATGTCGAGCGGCATCACCGCCGAGATCCTGCACGTCGACGCCGGATTCCACGCGACGGCGATCTAGAACCGGTCCAAAAACCATCTCCTGGCTTCGGCCGGCTACGGGCGCGCCATGCGGCGTCGAACGGCAACAGGCTGCTCCAATCAGCGAAGCGAGCGGCCCGGAGGCGGGAGCGTTTTCGGGGGCGTGATGGAGCCGAGGCCGTTCAGGATGTGTTAGGCCCGCGGAATCCGAGCGACGAGGCGGCACGGACGCCGCCGAGGAGCGTCCCCCGACAAACGCGACCGCCGGAAGGGCAAGCGAGCGAGCTCCCCGATGCAAGGCGCCCCCGCCCGTCTGACAGCGGCCGCTTTGCCGAAGCGGCTTTCGCGCCGTAGGATGAGGATGTGAAGCGGCGACCCGCCATCCGGAAGACCCGCAGGCTCCCGGCGAACGCCACGGCAAAGCTGAACGAGATCGGGATCGCGCTTTCGCGGGAGCGGAACCCGGAGCGGGTCCTCGATCTCATCCTCACGAGCGCGCGGGATCTCATCGGCTGCGATGCGGGAAGCCTTTATCTCGTCCGGAAGAAAGAGGGCGCCCCCGCGAACCGGAACGACTTCCTCGCCGACAAGGAGCTCCTCTTCACCCTGGCCCAGAACGATTCGGTCGACTTCCCCTTCAAGGCGACGCCTCTCCCCATCACCCACACATCGATCGCCGGACATGTCGCGATCACGGGGAAACCCTTGAACCTCCGGGACGCCTACCGCGTCCCGGACGACCTCCCGTGCCGCTTGAGCCGTTTCATCGACGACAAGACCGGCTACCGGACGGTGTCGATGCTCACCGTCCCGATGGCAAACCAGAAGGGAGAACTGATCGGCGTCCTCCAGCTCATCAACCGCCGGAAGAACCCCCGGCACCCCCTGGGAAAGGGGTTCGACCTCGCCAAGGTCCTTCCGTTCGACAAGCTCTCGGTGGATCTCGCGATGTCGCTTGCCAGCCAGGCGACGGTCGCGATCGAGAACGACTTCCTCTACGAGGAGATCACGCGGCTCTTCGACGTCTTCGTGCGGGCCTCGGTCTCCGCGATCGAATCGCGCGACCCGACGACGGCGGGGCACTCGGGGCGCGTCGCGGCGCTGACGACAGGACTCGCGCGGGCCGTCCACGCCGAGACCGCGGGCCCCTACGCGTCGATGCGCTTCACGGACACGGAACTGCGTCAGATCGAGTACGCCTCGCTCCTCCACGACTTCGGGAAGATCGGCGTCCGGGAGGCGGTCCTGGTGAAGGCGAAGAAGCTCTACCCGGAGGAGTTCGCCGTGGTCGAGGAGCGCGGCAAGGAGATCGGCCTGGGGCTGCGCCTCCTGGCCGTGCAGAAGAAGCTCGACCTCCTTTCGGCGCGGGCCGACGCGGGACCGGTCGATGCGGAGCTTTCCGACCAGCTTGCACGGCTCCAGGAAGACATCCAGCTCATCCGGAAGGCGAACGAGCCGTCGCTCCTCGAGGAGTCCGCCTCCGGCCGCCTGAAGCAGATCCCGAGGGAAACCTACTCGTTTCCGGGATGCGACATCCTGACGCTCCTTTCCGACCGGGAGGCGGAGCGGCTCGGTATCCGGAAAGGAAGTCTCTCGGAGGACGAACGCAAGCAGATCGAATCGCACGTCACCCACACCTACAACTACCTGAAGCAGATCCCCTGGCCGCGCGACCTCGACCGGACCCCCGAGATCGCCTGGGCCCACCATGAGAAGGTGAACGGCAAGGGGTACCCCCGCGGGATCGCCGGCGAGAAGATCCCGGTCGAGTCGCGCATGATGACGATCGCGGACATCTACGACGCCCTCACCGCCTCCGACCGCCCCTACAAGAAGGCGGCCCCCGTGGAAAAGGCACTCGCGATCCTCAAGGAAGAGGAGAAGCACGGCGCCCTCGACCCCGAGCTCCTCCGGATCTTCATCGAGCGGCGCGTCTACGAGACGGCGCTCGCCCCCGCCGCCGGCGACGTCGCGCTCGCTTCCAAGGATATCGCGCGGGTCTAGCGGGGCGCGTACACGCTCGCTCACTTGCCCTTCCGGCGGTCGCGTTTGTCGGGGGACGCTCCTCGGCGGCGTCCGTGCCGCCTCGTCGCTCGGATTCCGCCGGGCCTGGCACATCCTGAACGGCCTCGGCTCCATCACGCCCCCGAAAACGCGCCCGCCTCCGGGCCGCTCGCTTCGCTGGGTAACGATGGTAAAAACCCATGTTGAAGGACCGTAGCCCGTCCCGTTCCCTGCACGGCGGGCGGCGCAACTCGAGTGACAAGCGGCATGGATGCCGCGAGGAACGTCCCCGGCGACCCGTTCCCGGCGGTAGGGGCCGCTCAAGCGGAGCTTCAGCGCCATCCAAAGATCATCAGCCGCGCGGGTGGAATTTCCGGTGGATTTCCTTGAGGCGCGAGGCGTCGACGTGGGTGTAGATCTGCGTCGTCGCGATGTCGGCATGCCCGAGCATCTCCTGGACGACCCGCAGGTCCGCCCCGCCCTTCAGGAGGTGCGTCGCGAAGGTATGGCGCAGGGTGTGGGGGTGGATCCGGCGGATCCCGGCGACGAGGGCCCATTTCCGGATGAGGTTCCAGATGGCGACCCTCTCGAGAGGTCTGCCGCTGCGCGACAGGAAGATCGCCCGGACCTCCTTCCCCCGAGCCCTCCCGGACAGTCCCTTCCGTTCCGTGTCGAGATATGCCTTCAAGGCCGCGAGCGCCGTCCGTCCGACGGGGACGATCCGTTCCTTGTCCCCCTTGCCGCGGCATTTGACGAATCCGGCGGCGAAATCGACGTCCCCGAGAGAGAGCCCCGCCGCCTCCGAGACCCGAAGGCCCGCGGCGTACATGAGCTCGAGAAGCGCCTTGTCACGCGCGCCTCCCGGATTGCGGACATCGGGGGCGGCGAGAAGCCGTTCGATATCCCGCTGCGAGACCGCCTCCGGAAGCCTTCGGGCGCGCCTGGGGGCCTCCCAGGCGGTCGGATCCCCGTCGTAGAGCCCCTCGACCGACAGGAAACGGTAGAAGGACCGGAGGGTCGCGACGTGACGGGCGACGGAGGCGGCCGAAAGCCCCTGCCGCACGAGCTCCCCGCAGTGGGCGGCGATGTCCGACGCGTCGACCGCGAGGAGCATCCGTTTTTTCCGGGCCAGGTATCCGGTGAACGCGGCGAGGTCCCGCCGGTAGGCGGCGAGCGTGTTCGGGAGCGCCCCCCGCTCCAGCTCGAGCGCGGCGAGGAAACTCGCGACGCGCGGGTCGGGGGGCGGCTTTTCGCCTCCCGCGGTCCCCTTCCGGCCGACCGCTTCCTTCTTCACGACCGTCCCAGCCAGTCCGTCACCGCCGAGAGAAGATCGGGGACGCGACGCGCGGCGTCGAGCCCCGCCCGGCAGATGTCGTCCGTCTCCGACGCCTTCCCTCCCGTGTAGTAGATCGCGCCGCACCCGGCGGAATGCCCCGCCCCGGCGTCGCGCGGGGAATCCCCGACCATCATCGAGCGCGCGAGGTCAACCCCCAGGTCGCGCGCGGCGCGCGCGAGCATCCCGGGGGCGGGCTTCCGGCAGCCGCACGCCTTCCGGTAGGGGGGCGCGCCCAGCTCCGGATGATGGGGGCAGTAATAGACCGCGTCGATCCGGGCCCCTGCCGCGGCGAACCGGGCGAGGAACGCCTCGTGGATCCCGAATAGCGCCCTTTCCGTCAGGTACCCCCGGGCGATCCCCGCCTGGTTGGTGACGACGATCGCCGGGACGCGAGCGGCATTCAGACGCCGCACCGCCTCGTCCGCCCCGGGAAGGATCCGGATCTGCCCGATGTCCGTCAGGTAGTCGACGTCCTCGATCAGCGTCCCGTCCCGATCGAGGAAGGCGGCGGGTGTCCCCATCGCCGGACGGCTAGGACGGTCGTCGGGCCGCGGCGGCGGGGAGGTCCGTCGCGCGGATCCGGGCGACGATGTTCGTGGTGGAGCGCCCCGGGACGAGTTTCACGAGCTCCACGCGCCCTCCGTACGACTCCACGAATCGCTGTCCGACGACCCCCTTCCCGCGCCAGTCCTCCCCCTTCACCAGGATGTCCGGTCGCACCGCGCGGATCAGGCGCTCCGGAACGTCCTCGTCGAAGATCGCCACGTAGTCGACACACGCCAGCGACGCCAGGAGCGCCGCGCGCTCGGCCTGCGGCACGACGGGGCGCCCGTTCCCCTTGAGGCGCCGCACGGAGCGATCACCGTTCACGCCCACGACGAGAAGGCTCCCCGCACGACGCGCCTCCTCCAGGAGCCGGGCGTGGCCGACATGCAGGATGTCGAAGCATCCGTTCGTGAAGACGATCTTGCGGCCCTGGGCGCGATGGACGGCGAGCTCCTCCCGGAGCTTCCCCCACGGCAGGACCTTCGGATGATGCTCGATCTCGCCGAGCGCCGCGAGGACCTCCTCGCGCGTGGTGGTCGCCGCGCCGAGCTTCCCCACGACAATCCCTGCGGCGAGGTTCGCGAGGATCGCCCCCGTCCGGTGGTCGGCCCCCAGGGCGAGGGCGAGGGCGAGCATCGAGATCACGGTGTCGCCCGCGCCCGTCACGTCATAGACGGACCGGGCCTTGGCGGGAAGGATCTCGAGCGCCCCCTCCGGATCGAGGTAGGCGATCCCCTCGGCCCCCAGGGTGATGAACACGGTGTCGAACCCCATCCGGGACCGGAGGAACCGCGCCGCGCGGTGGACCGAGGCGCGGTCGTCGAGCGTCATCCCGCTCCCCTCCTGGGCCTCGAGGCGGTTCGGGGTGACCGCGGTCGCCCCGCGGTACCGCCGGTAATCCCGCCCCTTGGGGTCCACGAGGACCGGAACGCCCGCGCGCCGCGCGCCCTCGATGGCGGCCCGGAGCACCGCTTCCGTCAGGAGACCCTTGCCGTAGTCGGACAGGATCACGCCGTCGACGCGCGGAAGCCATGTCCGCAGGAACCGGATCACGCGCGACTCGACCGCGCGGGGCATCGCCTCTCGCTTCTCGCGGTCGACCCGCAGGACCTGCTGGGCCTGGGCGACCATCCGGGTCTTCTCGATGGTGGGTCGGGCGCGATCGATGATGATCCCGGCGTCCGTCCGGGAGATCCGCCCGAGCCGCTCCCGGATGAAGCGTCCCGCCGGATCCTTTCCGACCACCCCGCACGGAACGACGCGCCCCCCCAGGGCGACGACGTTCCGGACGACGTTGGCGGCGCCGCCGAGCTTCTCCTCCTCGCGCTGGACATGCAGGATCTGGATCGGGGCCTCGGGCGAGATCCGGCTCACCTCGCCCCAGACGTACCGGTCGAGCATCAGGTCCCCCACCACGAGCAGGAGGGGGTTCTCGCGCCGTTTCAGGATCTCGACGGGGCTTGCGGCCGCTTGCGGCGTCCTGGCCATCCGCGGCATTCTAGCGGGCCCCGGGGACGGGTTCAGCCGGCACTTCGCCCGGGGGGCGCGTCTTCCAGCGGCGGTAGTTCCAGATCCACTGCTCCGGGTTCCGGCGGATTGCCGCCTCGATCCGTTCGTTCATCCGGGTCGTCAGGATCCGCCGGTTCTCGGAATCGTCCCGGGTGAGGTCCTCCATGGGAATCGGGGGATCGAGACGTCCCGTAAACCCCCCTTCCGGATGCCGGACGAGAAATCCGGAGATGATCGGACGCCGGGTTCGAAGGGCCAGGGCCGCCGCGCTGTCATAGGTGGAGCAGAGCCGCCCGAAAAACGGGATGAAGATCCCTTCCTTGCGCGCGTCCTGGTCCACGACCAGCGCCAGGTTCCCGCCACGCTTCAGGGTGCGCATCAGGACAAGAAGCGCCCCCTTCTTCGGGATCATCCGTTGCCCCAACCGGGCCCGCAGGCGCGCGATCCGGTCGTAGATCCAGCCGTTCTCCTGGGGCCGACCGACCGACGCCAGGGGGATCCCCGCATGGGTGACGATCGACGGGGAAAGCTCCCAATTCCCCAGGTGGGCCGTGACGAAGATCACGCCTTTCCCCGAGGCGGCCGCCTCCCATGCGGCCGGGTCAGCGTCGAGCCGGACCTCACGCCGGAACACGTCGGGGTTCTTGAGGCGCCGCGCGTGGCGGAACGCCTCCATGGGGACGCGCGCCTGGTTCTCGAAGGAAGCGAGAATCGTCCGCCGGATGCGCGCGTCGGACCAGTCCGGAAAGGCGAGCTTCAGATGCTCCGCCGCCCGCTCGGCATAGCGTTTTCGGGCGAGGAGGAGCCGGCCCAGGGATCCGGCCAGGGACAGGGCCGCGCGCTCCGGCAGGGCGGCCGCGACCCACTCGAGGAGGATCGCCCCCGCGAATTCGATCGCGTCACGCGCGCGCGTGCGTTTCGCCATGCGCCCCTCCTGCGGCGTCGCGGATCCGCGCCAGAAGCGTATCCAGGCCGGAAACCACCTCGAACCGGACCGCGAGGACGCGGACCGGGATACCGCCCGGACCGGCCTCCGGGAGGTCCCGGATCTTCACGGCGTCCTTCCGTGTCACCAGGATCATGTCGGCGGAACCCCGCGCCGCCGCGCGGCGGATCTCCGCGAGATCTCCGACCGTATACCGATGGTGGTCGGGAAACCGGCTCTCGCCGGCCACCCGCACGCCCAGCCGCTCGGCCGCCCGCCGGAATGACGCGGGATTCCCGACCGCCATCGCCAGATGCGCGCGTGCGCCCGCAAGCGACTCCGGGGGCCGCGTCTCTTCGCCCCGCAAGTCCGTCACCCCTGTCGGCCTGTGGACGGCGCGCGCGAGGCACGCGCCCGTGCGCGCCGCGACGGCGTCCGAGATCCGGTCGGCCTCCGCGCCGGCCACGGCATCGCTCCGCGTCAGGATCACGGCGCCGGCGCGGGACAGGGCCGATACCGGCTCCCGGAGCCGTCCCCGCGGCAGGAGCCTCCCTCCGCCGAACGGGTCGAGGCAATCAACGAGCACGATGTCGAGATCGCGGAACAGTCGCCGGTGCTGGAAGCCGTCGTCGAGCACGACGCAGTCGGCGCCGTGCCTTCCGATCCCAGCCAGGGCGACGGAATGCCGGTCCGGACCCTGGACGTGCGGGACGCCGGGAAGCTCCTCGGCGAGGAGCCGCGCCTCGTCATTGCCCTTTTCCGCTTCCCCGCCATATCCGCGGCTCGCGATGAGGGGCTTGCGGCCGAGCGCCACTAGCTCCCGGCAGAGCCAGGCGACCGCGGGGGTTTTCCCCGTCCCGCCGGCCGTCAGGTTCCCGACGCAAAGCACCGGGACCGGAACCCTTTTCGCGCGTCCGGGAAAGAAGTCGTGAAGGGCGCCGCGCGCAAGGACGGCCGCGCCGTAGGGGACAGACAGCATCGACGCGGCCGCCCGGAGGGCGCCGGCCAGAAGCCTGCGTCCGGGCGGCGCCGGCTCCCCCCAGACGAGATCCGCCCAGATCATCCGGGAAACCGCGGGAGCTTCATTCCCTTCATCCCTTTCAGGCCCGGAGGAAGCTTCCCGGAAGCGGCCCCCTTCATGAACCGCTTCATGTCGGCGAACTGCTTGAGGAGGGCGTTCACCTCCTGCACGGTTGTCCCGCTTCCGGCAGCAATCCGGCGGCGCCGGCTTCCGTCGATGAGATCCGGCGTCCGGCGCTCCTTCAGGGTCATCGACTGGATGATCGCCTTCGTGCGGCCGATCTGCTTCTCGTCCACGTCCATCCCCGCCGGCATCGCCCCGGACATCCCCGGCAGCATCCCCAGGAGATCCTTCAGGGAGCCGAAGCGTCCGACCTGCTCGAGCTGGTCGAGCATCATCTCGAAGTCGATCCCCCCCTTCTTGAGCTTCTCCTCCATCTTCCGGGCCTGCTCGAGATCGACCGTGGCCTGGACCTTCTCGACGAACCCCACGATGTCCCCCATCCCGAGGATCCGCGAGGCGATCCGGTCCGGATGGAACGGTTCGAGCCGATCGAGCTTCTCGCCCGTCCCGGAAAAGCGGATCGGGACGCCCAGGACCGCCTTCGCGGTGATGGCCGCCCCGCCGCGGGCGTCCCCGTCGATCTTCGTGAGGACGATGCCGGTGAGCTTCAGCTTCTCGCCGAACGTCCGGGCGGCGTTCACGGCGTCCTGCCCCGCCATGGCGTCAAGGACCCAGAGGATCTCGGCGGGGCGCGTCGCCGCGTTGATCCGGACCAGCTCGTCCATCAGCTCCGCGTCGACGTGGAGCCGGCCGGCGGTGTCGAGGATCGCGACGTCGCATCCGGCGCGGACCGCTTCCGCCACCCCGGCGCGGCACACCCCGACAGGGTCCCCCCGGGCGTCAGCGAAGACCGGAACCTGTATTTGCCTGCCCAGCGTTTTCAGTTGATCGATCGCCGCGGGGCGCTTCACGTCGGCCGCGACCAGGAGGGGTTTCCGGCCCTGGGCGAGCGCGAACCGCGCGAGTTTCGCCGAGGTGGTGGTCTTGCCGGTCCCCTGGAGCCCCACCATCATCCAGACCGCGGGGGCGCCGGGGGACCCCGCCGCCAGGGGCGCCGAGGGGCCGCCCAGGAGCCGCACCAGCTCGTCGTGGACCACCTTCACGAACTGCTGGCCCGGCGTGACGCTCGCGAGGACCTCCTGCCCCGCGGCGCGCTTCGCGACCCCCTCGACGAATTCCTTCGCCACCTTGTAGTGGACGTCCGCCTCGAGGAGGGCCTTCCGGATCTCCTTGGCCGCCTCGGCGACGTTCTCCGGGGTCAGGTGACCCTGGCCGCGGAGCTTCTTGAAGATCTCCTGGAGACGGCCCGACAGGGCGTCGAACATGGGCTTCCCTATTCTTCGTCTTTGACGCGGTCGACCCGGGCGCCCAGCAACGCGAACTTCTTCTCGATCGACTCGTACCCCCGGTCGATGTGGTAGACGCGCTGGACCTCGGTGATGCCGCGGGCGGCGACGCCGGCGAGGACGAGCGCGGCCGAGGCGCGCAGGTCCGAGGCCATGACGGGAGCGCCCCGGAGCTCGCGCACCCCCTCGATCACGGCGGTCCCCCCCTCCTTCCGGATCCGTGCCCCCATGCGCCCCAGTTCCGCGATGTGCATGAACCGGTCGGGGAAGATCCGTTCCGTCACCAGGCTGATCCCGTGACACACCGAAAGGAGCGCGATGAACTGCGCCTGCAGGTCCGTCGGGAATCCCGGATAGGGATGCGTCGTCACGTCCACGGGCCGGATCTCCTCCGGCACGAGCACGCGGCAGGAGGTCGCCGACGCCTCCACGTGGATCCCCATCTGGGACAGCTTGTCGATCATCGCCGCCAGGTGCGTCGGCCGGCACTTCCGGATCTCGATCGACGAGGCGGTCATGGCGCCGGCCACCATGAAGGTCCCCGCCTCGATCCGGTCGGGGATCACGTCGTGGGACCCGCCCTTGAGCGACTCGACCCCCTGGATCGTGACGACCGGCGTCCCCGCCCCAGAGATCCGCGCCCCCATCTTGTTGAGGAACTGCATGAGGTCGAGGATCTCCGGCTCGCAGGCGGCGTTGATGAGGGTCGTCTTCCCCTCGGCAAGGACCGCGGCCATCACCACGTTCGCGGTCGCGAGCACACTCGATCCCTGGGCGCCGGCGAGATAGATCTCGGTCCCCTTGAGCTGGGTCGCCTCGGCGATGACATACCCCCCCTCGATCTCGATCCGCGCCCCCAGGGCCTTCAGCCCCTTCAGGTGGAGGTCCACCGGCCGCGGGCCGATGACGCACCCCCCCGGCAGGGAGACGCGCGCCTTCTTGCGCCGCGCGAGAAGCGGCCCCAGCACGCAGAACGAGGCGCGCATCGTCTTCACCAGCTCGTAAGGGGCGGTGTCGGGCTTGTCGTCGGTGACGACGAGGGAGATCTCCCCGTTCGCCCCCTTCGTCGACGTGACCCCGAGGGCGCCCAGGATCTTGATCATCGTGTTCACGTCCCAGAGGTTCGGGACGTTCTTCACGACCACGGGTTCGGTCGCGAGAAGCGCCGCGGCGAGGATCGGAAGGGCGGCGTTCTTCGACCCGGAGATGTCGACCGAGCCCCGCAGGGGACGCTGTCCCTCGATGACGAACTTATCCATGAACGCCCGCGATGGTATCACGCACGCCGGGTGCCGGAACCGGTTTCCCCGCCGCCGCGCGCGGCTTCCCCGCGAAGTCGGCCCGGACCGAAACGTCCGTAAACCCCCGCGTGCGCATGAAATCCGCCGCGCGCGCGACCAGCGGGCCGTCCGATTCTAAAAGAAGCATCCCGCCCGGCTTCAGGAAGGGACCGGCCCCGGCCACGATCCGCGGATAGAAGGAAAATCCGTCCTCTCCACCGTCGAGGGCGAGCCGCGGCTCGTGGCGCGCCACTTCCGGCGCGAGCCCCGCGATATCGCCGGTCGCGACGTACGGGGGATTGGCCACGATCAGGTCGAATGGCTCCGTCCCGGCGGGAAAGGCCGCGAAGAGGTCACCCGCGTGGAACGCGACCCGGTCCGACAGGCCCGCTTCGCGGGCATTCTCCCGCGCGACGCCGAGCGCCGCAGAGGAGAGGTCCGTCGCGAAAAAACGGGCGGCCGGATCCGGAAGCTCCAGGGCCACCGACAGGATGACCGCGCCGCTCCCGGTGCAGAGCTCCAGGACGCGCGGCGCGGGTCGCCCCGCGAGGAACGCGAGCGCTGCCTCAACCAGCGTTTCCGTGTCGGGACGCGGGATCAGGACGTCCGGGTTGACACGAAACGTGTTGTTCCGGAAAAGGCACTTTCGCGTGACGTACTCCAGCGGCTCGCGCGCCGCGCGGCGCCGGACCCCTTCCCGGAACGCCCGCGTCGCGTCCGGGGGGACATCCTCGCGCGCCGCGAACACCTCAAGCCAGGGACGGTTCCAGGCCCACCCCAGGAGGCGCGCCGACTCGTGGGCCGCATCGGGAACCCCGGACGCCGAAAGGGCGCGTTCCCCCTCCACGAGAAGCGTCCGGGCGCCTTCCATCACTCCTCCGCGTCCTTCCCCTTCTCGACGGGAAGGCCGAGGCGCAGCCTCCGGTCGTACTCGGCGACGGGGCCCAGGAGCGCGTCCATCTCCCCCTCGATCACGCGGTCCAGCTGATAGACCGTCACCCCCACCCGGTGGTCGGTAACACGGTTCTGCGGGAAATTGTAGGTGCGGATCCGGTCCCCCCGGTCCCCGGAACCGATCAGCCCCTTCCGGAGGGCGTCCGCCTGCGCCTTCTTCTTCTGCTCCGCCGCCTCGAAGAGGCGCGCCCGCAGGATCCGCATCGCCTTCACGCGGTTCTTCCCCTGGCTCCGCTCGTCCTGGATCGCCACCATCACGCCGGTCGGGATGTGCAGGATCCGGACGGCCGACTCGGTCTTGTTGACGTGCTGGCCTCCCTTGCCGCCGGCGCGGTAGGTGTCGATCCGGAGGTCCTCCGGCCGGATCACGAACTCCACCTCCTCCACCTCCGGAAGCACCGCCACGGTCGCCGCCGACGTGTGGATCCGACCCTGGGTCTCGGTCTCGGGGACCCGCTGGACCCGGTGCCCCCCCGACTCGAACTTCAGGACCCGGTAGACACCGTCCCCCTTCACCGAGAGCACCGCCTCGCGGTACCCCTTCAGGTCCGACGGGGTGGCGTCCACGATCTCCGCCTTCCATCCGCGGATGTCGGCATAGCGCTGGTACATGCGGGCGAGATCCGCCGCGAAGAGCGCCGCCTCCTCTCCTCCGGTCCCGGCACGGATCTCGAGGAGCACGTCCCGGTCGTCGTTCGGATCGCTCGCGATCAGGAGATTCTGGAGCGCCTCGACCTGCTCGCGTTCATCCTTCTTCAGGCCCGCGAGCTCCTCTTCGGCCATCCGGCGCATGTCGGGGTCCGTCTCGGCCTTGGCCATCTCCTCGGCCGAGGCGATCTGCCGGCGGGTCTCCAGAAGCGCCAGGTACGGTTTCACCGTCCGGGCGAGGCTCCCCATTTCCTTTGCCGCGCGCCCGTAGGCGGCGGGGTCCTTCGCGACGTCCCCCGCCCCGACGAGCCTTTCGAGCTCCTCGTAGCGCGCCTTCATCTGGTCCAGCTTGTCGAACATGGGCGTCCGAAAAAAAGTATCCCCCCGGGGGCCGTCGGCCCCGGGGGGATCGGTGTCGCGTCCCTAACCCTTCTTCTTGGCCGTTTTTTCGGCCTTGGCGGCGGCCGCCGTCGCGGCCTTCGCGTACTTGCGCTGGAACTTCTCGATCCGCCCCGCCGTGTCGACGAACTTCTGGACCCCGGTGAAGAACGGATGGCAGCTCGCGCAGATCTCGACGTGGATCTCGGGCCGCACGGAGCGCGTCTGGAACGTCGCCCCGCACCCGCACTTCACGGTCGCCACGCCATATTCCGGATGAACATTCGCCTTCATAATTTCACCTCCTGAAGAGCCCGTCATTATCCCGTGAAAAACCGGATTTTCCAGAGGGAAATGCGGCGGCCATCGGGGGCCTCTCGGCGGGCCTGTTCGGGGGACGATCGTCGCGGGCGTCCGGCCCGCTCCTCCCTCCCATGCGCGACGGCCTTCGCGCCCGTCCGCCTTGCGGACGGGAAGCGCGTGGCGTCCTGCCACCGGCCTGCGCATGAGGCCCCCTCACACGCCCGCCTACGGCCCCTCTCGATGACCGCATCACATCGCTGCAATCCAGGGAAAGACCTCATTCCCCGCCCACCCCCGTGGGATCGACGCCCTCCGGGCGTCTTTTCACCACCGGCCCCCTGCCGCCAACAACAACGGGAAAGGCGGGGGCCAATGGAGAAAAGCCGAGGCCGGCAGGCCGAGGCGATTCCGCCGGGGGTGGGTGGGAAAGACCCCATTTATAAAAAGGGTGGGCCGGCACATGGCAACGACACCCAATGCAAGCGCCCCGCGGCGGGAGCGTTTTCGGGGGCCTGGTGAGCAGGGCCGTTCAGGACGTGAAGGCCCGTCGCGAACCTGGAGCGACGAGCGGCACGGACGCCGCGAGGAGCGTCCCCCGACAAACGCGAACCGCCGGAAGGGGCGCTATTGAATGAAGTTTTTTGAAAGGCATTTCCGCAAAAACGCCTCCAACTCTTCTCGCTTGATCCCACGACCCACACCGAAGCGGACTGGCGTATTATCCGTCTCACCTTCCAAAATCAGGATCCACAAATCGTCAGTCGAACCGGCCCTTTCCAAACGAAACGATCTGAAATCGGAAAAAAACCAATGTCGGCGACGACTCGCCTGCTCCCACACCACATATTCGTCATCCAAATAAACCAATGAAACAGCCCGCTTTGTCAGAGGGACTGAAATCAAAAAATGGAATGCACCTCCGATCATAACTGCCAGTCCAAAAACCAGGATAATCGTGTCGTTCCTGAACATCCCCCCCAAAGAGCCGCCCACCGAAAGCACGGAAAAAATAATCCAAGCAGTCAGGTACTGACGATGGCGAAAAGCGAAATATTTCATTCTTTCTTCGGTTAAAGCATCTGAAATCTCTTTGGGCTCTTCCCAAGCCCAGTCTAAGTCCGACTTCCAGCGAAATAATTTCAAGCGGTTTCGCCGCGCAGGAGATCGCGGTACGTCTCGGCCTTCTTGACGACGCGGAAGCGCGCCCCCTCGACCAGGACCTCCGCGGGCAGGGGATGGGAGTTGTAGCGGCTCGCCATCACAAAGCCGTAGGCGCCGGCGGTGAAGACGGAGAGGTAGTCGCCCCGCGCCACGGGGGGCAAGGGTCGGTCCTTCGCGAAGAAGTCGGCCGACTCGCAGATGGGGCCGACGATATCGACGCGCCCGGTCCCCTTCGGGAGGCGCTTCCACCCCTGTGCGGTCCAGTCGACACGGTCGAGGGGGATCCTGGTGGCCACCGGCCAGACCTTGTGGAACGCCTCGTAGAGGGCCGGCCGGATCAGGGTGTGCATCCCGGCGTCGCAGATCACGAACTTCTTGTCGCCGGAGTCCTTCACGTACTGGACCTCTGTCACCAGGATCCCGGCGTTCCCGACGACGAAGCGCCCCATCTCGAGGAGCAGCCGGCACCCGGTCTTCCGGACGAGGGGGACCATCGCGCGCGCGTAGGCGTCGGCCGGGATCGCCTCCCCGGCGCGGTAATGGACGCCGAACCCCCCGCCGCAGTCGAGCGTCGTCACCCGTTCCGGATGCGGGAGGCTCCGGTGGAAGGCGACGATCCGCTCGAGCGACTTCCGGTACGGCGCGACCGACGTGATCTGGGATCCGATGTGGGCATGGATCCCGACGAGATCGACGTGGGGATGCGTGCGGGAGGCATGGACGAAGATGTTCCGCGCGCGGGCGAGATCCAGGCCGAACTTGTTCTCCCGCTTCCCGGTGGTGGTGTACCTGTGCGTCTTCGGATCGACGTCTGGGTTGACCCGGAGCGCCGCGCGCGCGCGCCTCCCCAAGCGGCCCGCGACCCGATTGATCAGCGCGAGCTCCCCTTCGGACTCGACCGTGAAGAGGCCGACCCCCGCCCGGATCGCCTCGGTGATCTCCCGCTCGCTCTTTCCGACCCCGGCAAAAACCACCTTCCCGGGGTCCGCGCCGACGGAAAGGACCCGGAAGAGCTCCCCCCCCGAGACGATGTCGAACCCGGCCCCGAGATCCGCGAGGATCTTGAGGATCGCGAGGTTCGAGTTCGACTTCACCGAGTAGGTGACAAGCGTGTCCACGCCCCGGAAGGCGGCGACGAGCTTCCGGTAGTGGTCCTCGATCGTCTTCCGGCTGTAGATGTAGACCGGCGTCCCGACCTTTCCCGCGATCCGCCGGACCGGGACCCCCTCGCAGAACAGCTCCCCCTTGCGGTAGCGGAACGAATCCATGGGGGAGGGATTCTATACAGGGGAAACCGGGGAAAACAGCGTCGGGCGGGCCGCGCTTGACCGCTCCCGAACGCCCCCGCTAGAGTCCCCGGCGTGAACGAACGCGTCGCGATGATGGCCGCGGGCGGGATCGCGCTCCTGGCGGGCCTCGGGCTCTGGCGCTACGTCGAGAACGCGCGCCAGGCCGCCACCGGCGAGGACGCGACGGCGGCCTGGGTCGTCGCCGCGCGGAACCTCGCCGCGGGGACCGTCCTTGCCCCCGAGGATCTCGCGATCGCCCGCTTTCCGGCGCGGACGCCTCCCTCCTCGGCGGTCGAGGGAGGGGCCCTCTCCGCCGTGACCGGGCAGACGCTGCTCCGCGCGCGCCGCGCGGGGGAGCCGGTCCTCTGGCTCGACATCCCCGAGGGAGGCGACGACCTCGCGCACCGCGTCCCGGTGGGCGAACGGGCGGTCACGATCACCGTGAGCGAGCCGGCCGGCGTCGGGGAGCATCTGAAGCCCAGGGACCGGGTCGACGTCTACGGGATCCTGCCGGCCCCGGCGGGTCCGTCCGGCCAGGGCGGGCGCGCCGCGCGGCTCCTCCTTCCGAACGTCACGGTCCTGGCGGCGGGGGCGGCGACCCTGGACTGGGACGCCGACGCCCCGGACGGATACGCCACGGTGACCCTTTCCGTGAAGCCGGCCGAGGTCCAGCTGGTCGCCCTCGCCCAGCTGGAGGGAGAGCTGTACCTCGCGCTCCGGAACCCCCAGGACGTCGAGGGGCTGGACCCCGCCGCCTTCCCCGACGTCCGGACCGAGCACCTCTACACCCCCGAACGCCTCCAGGAGCTCCAGCGCCAGCAACGGGAGCGGATCGCGATCTACAAGGGCGGAATCCCCGCGGAGGAGTAAGGAATCATGCATGCACCCTCTCGCATGATCCGGCGTGGCAATGACGTCCTTCGGCGGTCGCAGTCTCCAGGGACGCTCCTCGCGGCATCCGTGCCGCTCGTCGCTCGAGTTGCGCCGCCACCCGCGATGCGCGGGGACGGCTACGGGCCTCCGCATCCTGCTCCGGCCCTGCTCCACACGCCCTGTCGACCGCATCCCGCCTCGGACATTCCCACGCCGGCACGTTGGCTCAAGGCAGCTCTTGTGCTGGCCTTGCTCTGGGCCTTTCCACGGGACGTCCTCGCCGAGACGGTCCGCCTCTCGGTGGGCGAGCAGCGGACGATCGACGCCAGGGAGGTGATCCGGCTCTCGGTGGGGGATCCGGAGGTATGCGACGCGACAAATTTTCCGGGGAAGGAGATCGTCCTCACCGCCCGGCGCGCGGGGCGGACCGACCTCATCCTCTGGAAGAAGGACGGCACGAAGGAGACCGTCGCGGTCCACGTCGCCGGCGGGGACGCGCCGGGGCTCGCCGGCGAGATCCAGGCGCTCCTCGCCGAGATCCCCGGGATCACCGTCCGGGCCACGGGGGAACGGATCGTCGTGGACGGGAAGGTCTTGACCCAGAAGGACATGAACCGCGTGAAGGCGGTGGCGGAGGCGTACCCCCAGGTGCTGAACCTGGCCGTGCTCGACCTTTCCGGACACGAGTCGCTCCTCGCGGCCGAGGTGGCGAGAAAGATCGGCTTTCCCCTCGTCACGGCGGAGCTCGCCGGAGACCGGCTGGTCCTCAAGGGGACCGTTTTCCGTGAGGCGGACCGGAAGGCCGCCGGCGAGACGGCCGCCGCCTACTTCCCGTCGGTCGCGAACCTGATCGCCGTCGAGGAGGCGCTCGTCGAGGTGGACGTCAAGTTCGTCGTCGTGCGCCTCACCGAGGGGAAGGCGCGCGGGACGAACCTGCTCGCGGATCTCGGGATCGCGGTCGAGGCAGGGATGGACGGTGCCTCGCGCTCCTTCTCGGTGTCGGCCGCCGCCCCGATCCGGATCCGGGCCCTGGTCTCCGAGGGGAAGGCGACCTACGTCGCCGAGCCCTTCCTGAAGACCGTCTCCGGCAAGGAGGCGACCTTCCACGCCGGCGGCGAGCACGGATACCGCGTGGCCGGCACCGGCGTCGCCGACGTCAAGTTCAAGAAGTTCGGCCTGATCCTCTCGGTCCTGCCGGATGTCTCCTCGACGGGGGCGATCCGGACGAAGCTCTCTCTCGAGGTGAGCGCCCCCGCCCAGCAGTCTGGGACCGGGGCGGACATGGCGTTCACCACCTTCAAGACCGAGTCCGAGGTGAGCTCCCGGGCCGACGAGACGATCGTGGTCTCGGGGATCGCCGAGGGGCTGCGCGACCGCTTCAAGGAGAAGACGCCGGTTCTCGGGGACATCCCGGTGCTCGCGGAGCTTTTCCGGGAGAAGAGCTCCCGCAAGGAGCAGACGGAAATGGTCCTTCTCGTGACCCCGCGCCTCCCCGCCCTGGGCGAGCCGGCGGCGGACAGGCCCGCCTCCGAGCGGATCCGCCCTGATCAGAAGGGAAAAGGGCCGGACGCCCCGAAGTGATCCCGTTCCTCCTCTCGGCGGCGCTGGCGGGAGCCCTGTTCGTCCTGCTGGGGGCGCTTCTGGCCGGGCGTCCGCCGGGCGCGGTCGCGAAGTCCGCGGCGGGCCCCCTCCCGGGAGGCGCGTGGCTGGCGGCGGCCGCCCTTCTGCTCCTGGCGGGAGTTTCCGACTGGTGGATGTCGGGTGCCTGTCTCGCCGCGGGGGTCCTCGCCGCGCCGGGGCTGTCTCGGCGCCTCGCGGCGGCCCGGCGCGAAAAGCGCCTCGCCGCACAGCTTCCCCCGTTCCTCGACCGTCTCGCCTCCACGATCGCCGCGGGACAGGGGATCGAGTCGGCGATGGAGAAAACGACCCTCGAGACGGAGGAGCCCCTGCGCGGAGAGCTCTCGCACCTGGTCCAGGAGCTCCGGGTGGGGAAACCCCTTCCGGAGGCGATGGACGCCTGGGCGGAGCGTGTCGCGACCGCGGACGCCCGGCTCGTCGCGACGGCAATCCGGATCGCGCAGGATTCCGGCGGCCGGCTCTCCGACGCCCTTGAACGGATCGCGGCGACCGTGCGCGAGCGCCGGAAACTCGCCGAGACCCTGGCTTCCCTCACCGCGCAGGGAAAGATGCAGGCGGCGGTGATCGGCGCGATGCCCCCCCTTCTCGCCGCCTTCCTCTGGCTCTGGGAGCCGGAGACATTCGGCCGCTTCTACGCGACGGCGCCGGGAAAGGCGACCCTGGCCGCCTGCGCGATCTTCGAGCTTGTCGGAGTCCTCTGGATCTGGAAGATCGTCTCCCCGGAAAGGACAAGATGACCGAACCGAACCGGAAACCTGTCCGGATCGCCTTCCTCCTCTCGGGGGCGGGGCGGACCCTCCAGAACCTGATGGAGCTCATCGCGGCAAAGAGCCTTCCTGCCGAAATCGCGCTGGTGCTCTCCTCGAATCCGGCGGCGATCGGCGTCGCGCGCGCGCGGCAGGCGCGGCTCCCGATCGCGATCGTCGACCGGAAGCTCTTCGCGGACGCCGCCGCTTTCGGCGACGAGATCACGCGCCAGATCGAGGCGGCCCGGGCCGACCTCGTCTGCATGGGAGGGTTCCTGCACCTCTGGAAGTTCCCGAAAAAGTACGAGGGAAAGGTCCTGAACATCCACCCGTCGCTCCTCCCCAGGTACGGCGGGCGGAACATGTACGGCGCGAAGGTGCATGCGGCGGTGCTGGCCGCGAAGGAGAAGGAGACCGGCTGCACGGTCCATTTCTGCGACCTCGAGTACGACCACGGCCCCACGATCCTCCAGCGCAAGGTGAAGGTCCTTCCGGACGACACCCCGGAGGCGCTCGCCGAGCGGGTCTTCGAGGCGGAGCGGATCGCCTACCCCGAAGCGATCCGGATGGTGATCGAGGGGAAGGCGCGCTGCGGCAGCGGACAGGCGCCCTAGAACGTTTCGAGAATTACTGTGTGGTTTCATGGAAGCGATTCCCGTCAGGAACCGCGCGCTCGCTATGCCCTTTCGGCGGTCGCATTTGGCGGGGGACGCTTCTCGTCGGCATCCGTGCCGCCTCGTCGCTCCGATGTCGCCGGGCCTTGCACGTCCTGAACGGCCCGGCGCCATCAAGCCCCCGCAAACGCTCCCGCCTCCGGGCCGCTCGCTTTGCGGGGTGGGCGGATCTTCCGACTGCCGAGCGTTCCGAAAAAATGGCCCCGCCCGCAAGGGCCGCAAAGCGGAGCAACGGCACCTTCAGGTACCGCAGCCCCGGGTTTCCAGCGTTGTCGTGCTAGGCCCCGGGTTTCCGCCGCTCCTCGGCCTTCATGCGGTTGAAGGCGGCAAGCGCCTCCTCGGGGGTCGCGGCCCGCTCGGCGCCGAAGACATGGGGATGCCGCCGGACGAGTTTCTCGAGGATCCCCGTCACGACGGCGTCTCGCGCGAAAAGCCCCTTCTCCTCGCACAACCGGACCGCGAAGGCGACGTTCCAGAGGAGGTCCCCCGCCTCCTCGCGGATCGACGCGGCGTCCCCCTTCTCGAGCGCCTCGCAGAGCTCCTCGACCTCTTCCCGAAGATGTTTCGTGCAGGAGGCCAGGGTCTGGTCCCGGTCCCAGGCGCACCCGTCAGGTTGTCTCAAACGCTCGGCGAGACGATAGAGCCGTTCCATGGCGGAAGCATACTCAAGAGGTCTTCCTCCACTCCATGTAATAGATCTCGCGGCCCCAGGCGCGGAACTTCTCCTCGTGGATGGAGGCCGGATATCCCGGCGGGCGCTCCGAAAAACCGTCCGGGCCTCCGGCGTTCGCGAGGAGCGCGAGCGCGTCCACCGCCGCGATCATCTCGGCGGCGTACCAGCGGACGTCCGTGCAGGCGTGCCACCGTCCGCCCGGCGCGAGGACTCGGTGGACCCAGGCGGGAAACGCCCCCCGGAAGATGCGGCGCTTCGCGTGCCGGCGCTTGGGCCAGGGGTCCGGGAAATTGAGATACAGGGCCGAAACGGAACCGTCCGGAAACCCCTTCTCGAAGACGGCGCGCGCGTCCCCCGAGAGGACGCGGACGTTGGCGAGCCCCGCGGCCTGCACGCGCTTCACGATCTTCTCCACGCGCTTGGCGCGGATCTCGATCCCGACGAAATTGACGCCGGGGCTCGCGGACGCGATCCGCTCGAGGAAGACCCCTTTTCCCACTCCCACCTCGACAGCAAGCGGCGCGGCATTTCCGAAACGCGCGGGCCAGTCGAGCGGGGCGTCCGGACAGGGAACGAGAATACGGTCTGCCGGAAAAAGATCGGACCCCACGACGCCAGTATAGGCGCGTGGGGTCCGGGGATGGCACGAAGGGGCTATCCGCGGCCGAACGGGCGGGGCTTCCGTCCTTTCGCCGCCGGGAGGCGCGACGCGGACTTCTCCCGCTCCTCCGGCGATTCCTCCAGCCCGTAGAGATCGGACAGGAGATCCCAGAGGCCGTGGGTCCGGCGCAGCCGGTGGCACTTGGCGCAGATCCGGTGGCACCGGTCCGTCCAGAACAGGCGGGCGCAACGCAGGCACGGCAGGCGCTTCCTCGTGAGGTTGGCGCTGCGAACGTCCATGGAGAATCCTCCTTTACGCCCCGGACCCGGGGACGGACGGGAGGAGAGGGAACCGTCCACCCTATCGGCGCGGCACGGCGCCGACTTGAGCCTAAAAGGACCGACGACCGCCTATAATGGCCCGATGCGGTTCAACGAGATCCAGCACCTCACCTGGGCGACGGCGAACAACCAGCGCCCGAAGCCCGCCTGCAACCTCTCGGTCTCGGCGATGCAACGCCTGCCGCTCTCGGAGCTCCCCTGGGACAAGTCGCTGGTGGACGGGGACACCGAGTTTCCGAGGGCCCACGGCATCCTCCTCAAGATGCTCGCCGAGCGCTACCGCGTCGCGGAGAACCAGATCCTCATCACGCTCGGGTCCTCCGGCGCCAACCACCTCGCGGCGATGGCCTTGGCCGACGCCGGGGACGAGGTGGTGATCGAGGAGCCGGTCTACGAGCCGCTCTGGCGCGTCTTCGACGCGATCGGCGCGAAGATCACGTTCGTCCCGCGCGCCCCCGACAATGGCATCGATCCCGAGCGGTTCCGGAAGGCCGTGACCCGCCGGACGAAAGTGGTCGTGACGAGCAACCTCCACAACCCGACGGGCCGGCACACCCCGCCCGAGACCCTGCGCGAGCTGGGCCGCATCGCGGCGGGGGTCGGCGCCCATGTCCTGTGCGACGAGGTCTACCTCGACGGCCTGTTCGGCGGGAGCCCCATGCCTTGCGTGCGCGTGATGCCCAACGGCATCTCGACCGCGAGCCTCACCAAGGTGTACGGCCTGGGCCCCTTGCGGTGCGGCTGGGCCGTGGGACCGACGGACGCCATCACCCGGATGCGCTTCGCCCTCCAGCATGTCGGGGTGGGCCATTCCGCGGCGGCGGAGGCCCTGCTCGTCGTCGCCCTGCGCATGCTGCCGGAGCTCCACGCCCGCGCGAAGGCGCGCTACGACGAGAACCTGCCGATCCTCGCCCGATGGGTCGAGTCGAAACCCGCCCTGCGCTGGACCCCTCCGGACGGCGGGTTCGTCGGTTTCGTCAGGCTTCCCTCGGGGATCGACGACAACTCGCTGGTGGAACGCCTGGCGCGCGAGCAGGACACCTGGGTCACGCCCGGGCGTTTCTTCAAGGCGTTCGGCGGGATCCGGATCGGGTTCGGGATCCCTCCGGAAGAGCTCCGTGAAGGGCTCCGCCGGATCGAGTCGGTCCTCAAGCTTTCGTAACGGCCTTTTTCAGGCGCGCGATCGCGGCCGTGTACGGCGGCCGCAGGACCCCGGCCTCGGTGACGATCCCCGCGATGAGTTCCGCCGGCGTGACGTCGAAGGCCGGGTTGTAGACCGCGACCCCTTCGGGCGCGAAGACGGCGCCGGCGGGGCGCGTCACCTCCTCGGGCTTCCTCTGCTCGATCGGGATCTGTCCGCCCGTCCGGGTCGCCGGATCGATCGTCGAGACGGGAGCGACCACGTAGAAGGGGATCCGGTGGGCCCGCGCGAGGACCGCCACGCCGTAGGTCCCGATCTTGTTCGCCGTGTCGCCGTTGGCGGCGATCCGGTCGGCACCGACGAGGACGAGGTCCACGCGCCCCTCGCGCATCACCTGGGCCGCCATGTTGTCGCAGATCAGGGTCACCGGGATCCGCGCGCGCAGGCATTCCCAGGCGGTGAGGCGCGCCCCCTGCAGGAGCGGACGCGTCTCGTCGGCCACGACCGAGACGCGCTTCCCCTGCTCGGCCGCGCGGAAGACCACCCCCAAGGCCGTCCCGTAATCGACGGTGGCGAGGGCTCCCGTGTTGCAGTGCGTCAGGACCCGCGCGCCGTCCGCGAGAAGCGCCGCGCCGTGGTCCGCCATCCGGCGGCAGACCGCGCGGTCCTCCTCGCAGACCGCGCGCGCCTCCGCGAGGAGCCGTTCCACGATCTCCCGGACGGGATGTTTCCGGTGCGCGTGGGCCGTCCGGACCATCCGGTCGATCCCCCAGAAGAGGTTCACCGCGGTGGGGCGCGCCGCGCCGATCGCGGCGGCGACCGCCGACAGGTCCGCCTCGAACCCCTTCCAGTCGCGCGCCTTCGTCCGCTGGACGCCGAGGACCACCCCCAAGGCGGCGGCGGCGCCGAGGGCCGGAGCCCCGCGCACGCGCAACATCCGGATCGCCTCGATCAGCTGCGGGAGCGCCCGGCAGGTGACCTGCGTGAAACGCCCCGGAAGGAGCGTCTGGTCGATCAGGCGCACCGACCCGGGAAGCGAGCCTGTCCACTCGATCGTGGGCTCCCAGTCGAAGGACGTCTTCCCCGCGCGCGACGGGACCTGGCCCGGGCCGCCCATGACGGCCGCTACCGCCCCTTCTGGAGCTTCTCGTCCTTGGCGAGGACCGCTTCGGCCATCTTCACGCGGTAATCCTGGAGCTTCTTCCGGAGGTCCGGGTCGGCGATCGCGAGGATCTCGACCGCGAGGACCGCGGCGTTCTTCGCCCCGAACTCCCCGACGGCCACCGTGGCGACGGGGATCCCGGGCGGCATCTGGACCGTGGAATGCAGCGCGTCGATCCCGCCCAGGGCCGATCCCGCGAGCGGAACCCCGATCACCGGCATCGTGACGTGCGCCGCCATGAATCCCGCGAGGTGCGCGGCCCCGCCCGCCCCGGCGATCACGACCCGCACCCCGCGTCCCCAGGCGCCCTCGGCGAAGGCGCGGGCCGCCTCGGGCGTCCGGTGCGCGGAGAGGATCCGGATCTCGCAGGGAATCCCGAAGGAAGCGAGGATCTTCTCCCCCTCCTGCATCACGGGGAGGTCCGAATCGCTTCCCATCACGATGGCGACCTTGGCAAGTGTCATGGGGCGGATTCTACTTCCTTTTTTTCCGGAGTTCGAATATCCGGAGCTCCTTTTCCAGGTTCCTCCGGGCGGGGCTCCCCTCCGGGACGAAATCGCGGAGCTCCACGAACGCCTCCTCGGTCCGGGCCTCCCCGACGCGCCGGATCATGATCCCGCGGAGCGCCGCGACCCTGTCCGGGTCCGCAAGGTTTCCCGAAACCCCCGTGCGCGCCCGGAGGACCGCCGCGTCGGCCGACGCCCGGACGTCGGCCGGAATGTCGGCCTGGCCGGCGAGACGATCCAGCGACTCCGTCTCGGCCCGCAGGGACTGGAACGTCTCCGGATCCATCGGCCGCTTCGCGGCGAGCCCGTCGATCCGGCCGGCGGCCGCGGCGACCTCCTCGCGGCAGAGCTCCGCGAGGACCCCCGCGACCTCCTGGTCAAGGGTCGCCGCGTCCCGGGCGGCGCGGGTCCCCGGGTACCGCGTTGCGACCGACCGGGCCAGCTCCGCGCAGCGGCGAAGCGCCTCCGCGTTCCGGACGAAAGGGGCCTGTCGCGAGAAGCCGGCACGCGCCGCCTCGGCCTCGGCGAGCCTGTCACGCGCCTCGCGCTCGCGCCGGGCGCGTCCCTGGGCCGTCACGAAGGCGGCGATACCGGCTGTTGCCAGGAGGGCCCCGCCCGCCCAGAGAAGCGCGCGCCGGCGCCGCCCCCCTCCCGGCGCGTCCGGACGCCGCGGCGCCCCGCCCTCCGCCCACGCGGAAAGATCCGCCAGGAGCGCCTTCGCGTCCGGATAGCGTTCCCGCGGATCGACCTTCATCATCCGGCCGATGACGCGCGAGAGCTCCTCGGGCACCTCCGGCCGGACCTTCCGGATCTCCGGCCGCGGGTCCGTGAGGTGCTTCGTGATCACCGCGATCGCCGTGTCACCGACGAACGGAGGGGTTCCGGCGAGCAGGTGATAGAAGGTCGCGCCGAGGGCGTAGAGGTCGCTCCGGGCGTCGACGGGTTTCCCCTCCGCCTGCTCGGGAGACATGTAGTAGGGGGTCCCGACGACGGCGTCCATCGTGAGGGAGGAGCCGGCCTGCGCCGGCCCTTTCGCGGCGCCGGGTCCCTGCATGGAACGCGCCAGCCCCAGGTCCGCGAGCTTCGCCTCGCCCTGCCGGTCGAGGAGCACGTTGTCGGGCTTCACGTCGCGGTGGACGAACCCCTGCGCGTGGGCGTGGTCGAGGGCGCGCGCGACCTGCATGACGATGCGCGCCGCCTCCCGGACGCCGAGCGCCCCCTTGCGCTTGAGGAGGCTCCCCACGCTCTCGCCGTCCACGTACTCCATCGCGTAGTAGTGGATCCCCCCCTTCGAGCGGTCCACCTCGTAGATCCGGACGATGTTCGGATGCGACAGCTTCGCGATCGCCTTCGCCTCGCGGAGGAAGCGCTCGACGAACCGCGCGTCCGCCGTGAGCTTCGCGGGCAGGACCTTCAGGGCCACGATCCGGTCGAGCGAGACCTGCCGGGCCTTGAAGACGACGCCCATCCCCCCCTCGCCGACCTTGGCGAGGACCTCGTAACCGGCGATCCGCTGGTGCTTCCCCTCGGAGCTGGCAGGGCCCGCGTCGGGCATGAGACGGGTTAGACCGGCTCCCGGCCGACAAGCCGCCGGTACGCCTCGCGGTACCGCTCCACGGTCCTGGCGACGATCTCCTCGGGCAAGGGCGGCGGCGGCGACTGCTTGTCCCAGGACGTCGTCGCCAGGTGGTCGCGGACGAACTGCTTGTCGAAGGAAGGCTGCTCCTGGCCGGGGCGGTAGTCCTCGGCCGGCCAGAACCGGGAGGAATCCGGCGTCAGGACCTCGTCCGCCAGGATCAGGTCGTTCCCCGCGCGCCCCCATTCGAACTTGGTGTCGGCGAGCAGGATCCCCTTCTTCCGGGCCATGTCATGGGCGCGCGTGTAGACGGAGAGGCTCGCCTCCTTGAGGCGCGCGGCGATATCCCGTCCCACGGCCTTCTCCATCTCGGCGTACGTCATCGGCAGGTCGTGTCCCTTCTCCTCCTTGGTCGTGGGGGTGAAGACCGGCTCGGGAAGCCGGTCCCCCTTCTTGAGTCCGGCCGGCAACTTCACGCCGCAGACATGCCCTTCCTTCCGGTAGGAATCCCAGCCGCTTCCGGCCAGGTACCCGCGGACGACGCACTCCACGGGGACGATCGTGAGCTTGCGGACGAGCATCGTCCGCCCCTCGAGATCCCGGGCGAACGGCTGGACCGACGCTGGCATTTTCGGCACGTCGGTCGTGATCAGGTGGTTCGGGATGTCCGAGAGGGCGGAGAACCAGTGCGACGAGATTCCGGTGAGCATCCTCCCTTTCCCCGGGATCGGCGTCGGCAGCACCCAGTCGAAGGCGGAAAGCCGGTCGGTGGCGATGAGGAGCAGGGTGTCCCCCAGGTCGTAGAGGTCGCGGACCTTGCCGCGGCGGACCTTCCCCAAGGCGGTGAAATTCGTCTCCCGGACGGCGCTCGTCTCGCGTTTGGCCTGCATGGATCCCTCCGTTCCTAGAACTCCGCCGCGATCCGGCGGAACCGTTCTCCCCGCTCCTCGTAGTTGGCGAACCGGTCGAAGCTCGCGCATCCGGGCGCCAGGAGCACCACGTCCCCCGGCGCCGCGAGCCTCCCCGCGCGCCGGACCGCCGCGTCGAAATCCGGCTCCACCTCGACGCGTCCCTCGGGAAGGGCGTCCGCGATCACCCGGGCGCACTCCCCCGTCGCGACCGCCGCCTTCAGGCGGACCCGGCCGGCCAGGGCCGCCGCGAACGCCGCCAGATCCGTCCCCTTGTTGCGCCCCCCCACGATGGCCACGACGGGCACGTCGAAGGCATCCACCGCGGCCAGGGCCGCGGCCGGCGTCGTCGCCTTCGAGTCATTGTAGAAACGGGCCCCGCGCGATTCCCGCACAAATTCCAGGCGGTGGGGAAGCCCCCTGAACTCCGCGAGCGCCGCTTCCCAGGCGTCCGGGATGTCGTCGCGACCGAGCGCGACGAGCGCCGCCGCGGCCGCGGCGGCCATGTTCAGCCGGTTGTGGGCTCCCGGAAGGAGCGCCCTCGCCGTGTCGAGCGACGCCCCGCCGGGCTTTCCGGGCCCGCCGGAAAAGAGAATCCGCGTCCCCTCGATCCGGACGTCCGCCCCGGCCGACGTGCCGAATCCGATGCGGCGGCCCGCGACGGGCCATGCCCGGACCTCCGGATCGTCCGCGTTCACCACGGCGGCGTCCCGGGAGGACTGGCGCTCGAGGATCCGGCGCTTGGCGGCCGCGTACGCCTCCCGCGACCCGTGCCAGTCGATGTGGTTCTCCGTGAGGTTCGTGACGACCGCGGCCCGGAAGGGAGGGGCGTCCCTGGAGAGATCCGCCAGCTGCGCGCTCGAGATCTCGAGCGCCACGATCCCGTCCGTCGACGCCGCCATGGCCGGAAGCTCTCCGAGGAGCGACCGGCCGATGTTCCCTCCGACCCAGGCGCGCCGGCCCGCCGCCTCGAGAAGCCTGCCCGCGAGCGCCGTCGTCGTGCTTTTCCCGTTCGAGCCGGTAACGGCCACCACGGGAAGCGGACAGCGCGCCAGGAAAAGATTCATCTCGGTCGTCCAGGGGATGGCCCGCGCCGCCAGGAGCGCGCGCCAGGGGGATCGCGCCGGGATCGCGGGATTCAGGACCACGAGATCCGCGTCCGCGAGGCTCTCCGGACCGGCCTTGCCGAACGCGTAGCGGACCGGAAGGCCGGAAAGCCGCGCGACGACCGCGGAGAACCGCTCCGCGGGCGCCTCGTCCACGACAAGGACGTCCGCCCCCCCTTCCGCCAGGAAGCGCGCCGCCCCCTCCCCCCCGCCGAAGAGGCCCAGCCCCAGGACGACGACGCGCCGCCCCGAGAACGAGTCATCCACCGTCAGACTCGCTTGTAGACCAGGAACGGATCGCCAGCCTTGACGGCGCCGATGCTCGGCTTCAGCGCCCCTTCCGGCGGCTCGCCTTTGTCGGGGGACGCTCCTCGCGGCGTCCGTGCCGCTCGTCGCTCGAGGTTCGCCGGCCTTCGGCCTACGGACCTAACACATCCTGAACGGTCCTGCTCACCACGCCCCCGAAAAGGCTCCCGCCGCGGGGCGCGCGCCGTCGCGTGCATTCGGTTCACATGCTCAATCCCATTGGAATCGCCTCGCCCAAGGCGATGCTCTTGCCTTTGTTCCCGCTTCGCCGGGCAGATCCCCGGCGAAGCGGCGGTCCCATAAAACAACAATCCTTCCTCATTCGCGCCGAACGCACGCGAACGCGCGCGGCCCGGGGCGGGGGCGTTTTTGTAGGCGTGTGTCGCAGGCCGGGATGCGGACTTCCATGCCCGGGGAAATCCTGGCCGGCTCCATCCAGGCCGTCGCGACACTCGAGCGAGGCATGTGTGGGAAGGTCTTCCGACTGCCGAGCGTCCTGCAAAAACGACCCCGACCGCAAGGGCCGCAAAGAGGAGCATCGGCACCATCTGCGCCCTGGCCCACGTCGCGTGTCCGCGAGAATGCGGCCGCCAAAAGGGCAAGCGAGCAAGCCTCATGAAAAATGGATGTGGTGCCGCAGGACGAGCCAGACGAACCCGGCCCCGATCGCGGCCGAGGCCGCGCAGATCGCGCGGATCAGCATCGGGTGCCGGTTGAAAAAGAGCATCCGCGAGAGGTCCCGGACGACGTTCGGGAGGAGCCACAGCATCCCCCCCAGGAAGAGCGCGATCCCGATCATGGCGCCGGCGAGGTGGAGCCAGGAGACCTCGTGGATCACGATCGAAAGGAATGCCAGCCCAGAGAGGACCGCGAGGATCCCCGCCAGCTGCATGACCTTCTCGGGGAGCGCCAGGACCCGGTCGACGATCTTCCGGTATCCGCCCGGGTTCATGACGCCGTAAAAACGTGTCAGGAAGAGGAACCCCCCGATCGCCAGGACCCATGTCTCGAGGCGTGTCATGGCCCCAGTCTACAGCCTGAAATCCTCGCCCAGATAGGCGGTCCGCACCTTGGGATCGGCCACGATCTCGTCGGGCGAGCCCTCCTTGAGGATGTGGCCGTCCTGGATGATGTAGGCGCGGTTCGTGGCGGCGAGGGTCTCGCGGACGTTGTGGTCGGTGATCAGGATCCCGATCCCCTCGGCCTGGAGCCCGGCGATGATCTTCTTGATGTCGGCGACCGCGATCGGGTCGACCCCGGAGAACGGCTCGTCGAGGAGGATCACCTTGGGATGCACGAGAAGCGACCGCGCGATCTCGAGGCGCCGGCGCTCGCCGCCGGAGAGCGTCCCGGCCAGGGAATCCTTCAGCCTCCAGATCCCGAAGCGTCCGAGGAGTTCCTCGACGCGAGCCGGACGCTTCCGGGCGTCCGGCTCGATGAACTCGAGGACCGCCATCAGGTTGTCGAAGACCGAGAGCCGCTGGAAGATCGACGGCTCCTGCGAGAGGTACCCCATGCCGCGCCGGGCCCGGAGATACACCGAGAGGCGCGAGATGTCCTGCCCCGCGAGCATCACGCGCCCGGAGTCCGGGATCTCCATCCCCATCACCATCCGGAAGGTGGTGGTCTTGCCGGCGCCGTTCCGGCCGAGAAGCCCCACGACCTCCCCGCAGGCGACGGACAGGCTCACGCCCGAGACCACCTCGCGGCGGCCGAACCGCTTGCGGAGCCCCTCCGCGACGAGGACCGGCCCCTTCGCCTCCTCCGTCACCGGACCTCCTTCACGGACAGGCGCGTCCAGGGAATGCGCCAGGGCCAGTCGAGCTCCACGTAAAGAAGGGCGTAGGACGCGCGCCCCAGGATCCGCTCGCGCCGGACGGTGTGCACCTGTTCGAGGTCGGGAGAATTCCATCCCCGGCTGTCGTTGGAGTTGGCGCTGTTGTCCCCCAGGAAGAAGTACTCCCCTTCGGGGATGTCGAACCCGTCCAGCCCCCCGGCCAGATAGTGGATGTCGCGATCGATCCGGACGCGCGCGAGGGAGAGCTTTCCCTCCCCCGACAGCCGGACGCCGGACTCCCGCCCGCGGGCATCCGGGACCGCGGGGACGTCGGCCGCCAGGATCTCGCGCCCGTCCACCGCGAGGCGCAGGCGGTCGTCGGCATTCACGAGCGTCACCTCGTGCGTCCTGCCGGCGGCGAGCCGCTCCGGAATGGCCCATCGCCCCGTCTCCACGCCGTCCGTCCGGCGCAGGAGGAAACCGGACCCTGATTCCGCGAGGCGCGCGACGAACGTGTCGGCCCCCTCGCGGATCCCGATCTCGAAGACGCCTCCCGGTTCCATCGCGAGGTCCGCGCGCACGCGCAGGTCCCCGACGATCTCCCCGGAGACGTGCCCCGTGTTGTTGTAGGCGAGATCGCTCCGGATCTCCCGGGAAAAGGCCATTCCGGCGGGCGCGCCGGACGGGGCCGCGAGATCCCATCGGGCGGGACCACCCCCCTCCCGCGTCCACCCGGGATCAAGCGTCCACGCCTCGCGGTGGGGATTCTCGTTGCGGCTGTCGTAGACCGGTATCCAGACCGCCTCCTGGACGGCGTCCGGTTTCGTCGCGATCTTCCCGTCGATCCAGACGTCCCCGCGACGGATCTCGAGCCTCTCGCCGGGAAGCCCGGCCAGACGCTTGATGTAGTTGAGGGGCCGCCTTTCGCCGTCCAGGAACCGGAAGACGACCACGTCCCAGCGCTCCGGATCCCTGACGAGGTAGACCCACTTGTTGGCGATGATCTTGTGCCCGCCGTGCTCGCGGAAATCGCCCAGCCGGTTCTCGACGCCGCAGGACGGGCATTCGGCGACCTGGTCCGCCCGGCGCGCGCGGAAATCATGGCTCCGCTCGGCGTCGTAATGCTCCGGGGGCGGGGACGCCCCGACGGCGTACTCCCATCCGCACCGGGGGCAGTCGATCCGGACGTGCATCCCGTAAAGGGTCGCCGCCATCGACCCTGTCGGGATCTTGAAGATCTCGACCGCGTAGGCCCGAACGATCAGCACCATCACCATGGCCCCGACGATCTGTCGGACGTTCTCCCGCAGCCAGTAGCCGAACGTATGGGGCTGCGGCGGGGCGGCGGCCTCCGTCATTCCCCCTCCCCGCGGCCGCTCGTGGAAAGGACGCTGCGGAACGCCTCCTGGGGAATCTGGACGCGCCCCACGTTCTTCATCCGCTTCTTCCCTTCCTTCTGTTTCTCCCACAGTTTCCTCTTCCGGGTGATGTCGCCGCCGTAGCACTTCGCGGTGACGTTCTTCGCCATCGCCCGGATCGTCTCGCGCGCGATGATCTTGGCTCCCACCGCCGCCTGGAGCGGGATCTCGAAGAGGTGCCGCGGGATCTCTTCCCGGAGCTTGACGAGGAGCGCCCGGCCGCGGCGATCCGCCTCGTCCCGGTGGCAGACGGTCGAAAGCGCGTCCACGGGGTCGGCGTTCACGAGGATGTCCACCTTCACGAGGTCTTCCGGCATGTAGACGGGCTCGTCGTAGTCCATCGTGCCGTACCCCTTGGTGACCGACTTCAGCCGGTCGAAGAAGTCGAAGACGATCTCCGCGAGCGGCATGTCGAAGATCTCGATCACGCGGTCGCGCCCCAGGTAGTCGGTCTTCACGAACTTCCCGCGCCGCTCCTCGCACAGGCGCATCACGGCGCCGATCGCCCAGGTCGGGATGATGAGCTTCGTCGTGACGATCGGCTCGCGGAACTCGAGGATCTTCCCGGCGTCCGGGATGTCGGAAGGGTTCGAGACGCGGACCGTCTTCTTGTCCGAAAGGAGCAACTCGTAGGTGACGTTCGGCGCCGTCTGGACAAGATCCAGGTCGCTCTCGCGCTCGAGGCGCTCCTGGACGATCTCCATATGGAGAAGGCCCAGGAAGCCGCACCGGAACCCGAACCCGAGCGCCGTCGACGTCTCCGGCTCGAAGATGAACGAGGCGTCGTTGAGGTGCAGTTTCTCGAGGGCCGCACGCAGCTTCTCGAAGTCGGAGCTTTCCGACGGATAGAGGCCGCAGAAGACCATCGGCTGGGGCTCGCGGTATCCGGGAAGGGGCCGGGTGGACTCCACACGGGCCGCGTCCGCCACGGTGTCGCCGATCTTCACGTCCGAGAGGTTCTTGATGTTCGCGGCGAGGTACCCCACGTCCCCGGTCCCCAGGCGGTCGGCCGGGACCGCCTTGGGGGCGAAGCGCCCGATCTCCAGGACCTCGCAGGTCCGCCCGGACTGCATCAGGCGCACCTTCGCCCTCGGGTTGATCTCCCCGTCCACCACGCGGACGTACTGGATCACCCCCTTGTAGGAATCGAAGACGGAATCGAAGACGAGCGCGCGCAGGGCGCCGGCCGGGTCGCCCGCCGGCGGCGGGATTTTCTCGACGACGGCCTCCAGGATCTCCTCGATCCCGATCCCCTTCTTGGCGCTCGCGCGCAGGATCTCCTCCGCCGGGAAGCCGAAGGTCCCCTCCATCTCCTCGGCCACCTCGTCGGGGCGGGCGTTCGCCATGTCGACCTTGTTGATGATCGGGATGATCGCGAGGCCCGCCTCCTTGGCCTTGTAGAAGTTGGCCATCGTCTGCGCCTCGACGGATTGGCTCGCGTCCACCACCAGAAGCGCCCCCTCGCAGGCCGCGAGCGCCCGCGACACCTCGTAGCCGAAATCGACATGGCCGGGGGTGTCGATCAGGTTCAGGCGGTAGCTTTCATTCCCGCGCCTGTAGGGCAAGGTCACCGCGCTCGCCTTGATCGTGATCCCGCGCTCGCGCTCGAGATCCATCGAGTCCAGGATCTGGTTCTGGAAGGTCCGGGAATCGATCACCCCTGTCTTCAGGAGAAGCTGGTCGGCCAGGGTTGACTTGCCATGGTCGATATGCGCGATGATGCAGAAGTTGCGGATGAACGACGGGTCCATGGAACCGGTCATCTTAGGAGACGGGGGTCCGGAAATCCCCGGAATCCTGTCGACCCGCGGAGGACCTCGCGCGTTGTCCCCGGCGGAGCTATGCTGGTCCCCATGAAGACCCGAACGGTTCCGGTCGCCGTCCTTCTCGCCGGGCTCCTGCCCGGGTGCCTCCTCCCCAAGTACCAGGAGAAGATCGTCGAGAAGCCCGCGGTGGCGGAGCTCCCCCATTTCTCGAGAGGCCGCGACAAGATCTGCGTGATCCCGGTGGACGGGATCCTCATGACGCGCCCCGAAGGGGACGCGTTCGGACCGGAAAAGGGGGTCGTGGAGCGCGTCACGCGCGACCTGCGCCGGGCCGCCCGGGACCCGGACGTGAAGGCGGCGGTCCTCCGGATCGATTCCCCGGGCGGGGACGTGACGGCCGCCGAGCTCCTGCGCGTGGAGGTCCTGCGGTTCCGCGCGGCGGAGAAGCCCCTTGTCGCCTACTTCGAGGGGATCTCCGCGAGCGGCGGGTATTACCTGTCAGCGCCGGCGGACAGGATCCTGATCCACCCGACCGCGCTCACCGGCTCCATCGGCGTCATCGCGGTCTTCCCCAGCATCGAGGGGCTGATGGGCAAGCTCGGGATCGAGACGCGCGTCGTGAAGAGCGGCGCCATGAAGGACGCCGGGAGCCCCCTCCACGCCATGGCGCCGGAGGAGGAGAAGGTCTTCCAGGCCGTGATCGACGACATGTACGCCCGCTTCCTGCAGGTGGTGGTCGACGGCCGGAAGGGGATGACCCTCGAGGCCCTGAAGCCGGTCGCCGACGGCCGGATCTACACCGCGAAACAGGCGCTCGAGAACCGGCTCGTCGACGAGATCGCGACCTTCGAGAAGGCGATCCTCGCCGCGGCCAGGCTTTCGGGCCTCCCGGAAAACGCCGACGTCAACGCCTTCCAGTACGAGGTGGAATCCCCCGGCCTCGTGATCCACGTCGCCCGCGCCGAATCCCCCGCCCCGCGCGACCCGTCCGCGAGCCTCACCCTCACGGCCCCCTCCCCCTTCACCCGCCGCCCGGGGTTCTGGTATCTCTGGTGCCCCGCGGCGGAATAAACACCCCTTCGCATTTATAGGAACACCCCTTCCCCTGGCGGCGCGCCGGAACCACCCTTCCTGCATGCATGCCCGGACAAAAGCCCGGCTTCCCCTTGCCTTGGCGTTCCTTTTCGGTGACGCGTCCGCCGTGCCGCCGCAAAGCGCCGGTTCAGGAGCCTTGCCGCAAGCCGCTCCCTCTCTCCTGCCTGTTCTGACCGTCGGAGAAGCGACTTTCGGAGATGCGCCGACGCACCTTCCCGCACCGACAGCATGCCCGCGCACGGCAACGCAATGCCCACAGGCAACACTGTGCCCCTGCAACGACACCGTCTGCCCTCTGGTCACCACCCTTTGTCCGTGGAACCCGACAACCTGTCCCCAGATAGCAACACACTGTGTTGCCATCCCAACGGAATGCCCGCATTGCCCAGCGGAACGGAACATCTCGAATTTCGAGAACGGCATCCGGGTCAGCAACCAATTCGGTCAAGCCGGGGCCCTCCGACCGTCCGTACCGAAACTCATCGTCATCACGGATTGGGAAACATCCTTTCCCCAGGAAACGACGTGCCCGCCCCGATCCACCTTGTGCCCTCCGCAGGCAACACTGTGCCCCTGCAATGACACCATCTGCCCGCTGGTCACCACCCTTTGCCCGTCGAATCACACGGCCTGCCCACAGACCGTGACACAATGCATCGCCGTTCCCACGGAGTGCTCCCGAAGAAAGGACCATCACGTTCTCATTACGCCTGACGGAGGTGCTCGATCCGTTCCGCTCTGTCCGGATCGATGATCGAATGTCGCGTTCCGCATCCATCATGAGTCCGACTATTCTCTGTCCGCTCACATCGCGCACTGACCGGCGAAGAGACCGCTCCGATGCCGGGATCGCTCTCGTTTTCATCAGCGGCATCCTGTCGCTTCTCGTGTTCCTGGGCGCGGCGATCGTCCAGACCGCCCGCCTCGTACGGGACGACGCGGCGAACCGCTCCCTGGGGATCCAGGCGCATCTGTCAGCCCTCGACGGGATGGAGTACGCCGCCGCGCGCCTGGAAAGGGCCCCCCGCCCGGACCGCTCGCCGATGATCGCCAGCCGCGGGGATTCCTGGATTGCGCGCGAAGCACCCGGGACCCCGGTGTCGGGGATGTCGAACCCGTCCTACTCCCACGGTGAACCCTGGCGCGACGACGCCCCCCTCCCCGCGGACGGCCGCGACAACGACGGGGATGGCGCGGCCGATGAACCGGATGAAGGGGCGGGGCTTTACACCCCCGGGGAGGGTTTTCTCGACCGGGACGGGAACGGACGGCTTTCCGCCTGCTCGGGCCGGACCCGCGGAGACGGCCCAATGGCGGGTGCCGATTTCACGCTCGCGATCTCCTCATGGGATGCCGGAATCCCGGTGAACGCCGGGATCCTCTCCACACAGAACCGCTATGGGAACAAGAGCTATCCGTACGGTCCCAATTTCGTCGCCGGGGTCCCGGTCCCTGACCATCGCGATCCTGACATCGCCTGCCACAAGGGGCTGGTGCACGCGCTCAACAACCTCGGCGTCGTCTGCGGGATCGTCGCGCGCCGCTGGGACGCCCCGGCCGGGTATATCCTGCCGGGAGGAACCCCAGGGGAATCGATCCAGTGCTCCTGGCTGGGGAACGACCTGATCCGGAACCGTCCGGCGGGCGGATACCGGGACTGGGACCAGATCTCCGCGACGCTCCTGGCGCTCCCCTTCCCGCCGGGAGAGGGTCCCCCCTATACGTCCGAGGACCTGGCAAAGGTGAAGCCGTATATCGACATCGATTCCGCGAACGGCCTGTCCGGCGAAAGCGGTTTTACCGGATTCGAGGCGGGGGAATACCCCGCCTGCGCGCCGATCGCCCTGGCAACGGCCCCGGAAGCGGTGCTCGCCTCCCTTTTCATGTACGTGAGCGCCTTTCCCCATACGGATCTGTATCCGCGGGAGACCGGGACCGAATACGCCATCTCCACCCGGACGGGACCGCGGAGCTCGCCGGACTCCCTGCATCTCATGCCGGCGACCGGCCTCGAGGCCAAGATGATCATTTTCCCCGACGAGGCGACGGCACTGGCCAAGCGCCTCATCTCCTTGCGGGACGTCCCCCCGCGCACCTGGCGGCAGATCTACGCGGCGCTCCTGCAGGAATCGCTGACCCTCTTCCCGCGGGACGTGGACGACATCGATCACTCCGGCCCCGCCCAGGACACGGCGGCGCCGGTGTTCGCACGCCACTGGACGCAGGCGAAAGCAGACATGGCGTTCCAGGCGGTGACACCCGACCCGGTCTTCATGCGCTGGCCCAGCATCTACATGCCCCCCCCGGCGATCGGCCATCCGGCGACCTGGATTGGCTGGGGGATCGACCGCGACGGCGACCCGGCGAATGGCGTCCAACAGCAAGCGCTCGTCCACCGCGGATCACTCGAGCGGATCAGCTATCCACCGGCGCCCGGGGCGCCCTGGCCTTGGAGCGGCGGGGGAGGCGGAATGCAACCGTATCTCAAAAGCTCGGGCGAGGCGTTCCAGCCGCTGACCCTGACGCTCGCCCCGCCGGACCGCTTCCAGGTCGATTCCCTGGGCCGCGCCGCCGGAAAAAACCCCGGCTCGGCTTCCACCACGATATTTTCTGGAACCCTTCATGCCGGGGAAAGCTTGAAGCTCGCCTCCCAGGCGGACTTCGAATCGCTGACCGGCGGCTCCACACGCCTCGCCAGCGCCGGTATCCAGGTCGTGCAGGATCTCACACCCGCCCAATTCCACGACACCCGCGCCGAACCGGACCACCCGACACGCCCTTATCCGCACATCGCCACACTTCCCGACTGGGATCGTCGTTCCTGGACCGCCGCAGAGGAAGGCCCGCCTTGCTACGGCTTCTCGCGCGGGTCCGGAGCGGTCGCCCTGGCGACCAAGGAATCGGACGTCGGAAGCGCGCGGATCTACTGGACCTTCCCTCTCGATTTCGACGGCGCCCCCACCGGAGAGATCCTGTCTGAGGGACCTGCGGGCGCCTTCCCGCTCCCGTTCCTCGGGCCCGGATTCACCAGCGAGGATCCGGTCACCCCGTTCCGGACAAATCCCTATCACGCACGCGCCCTGTCCTCAACCGTGCCGGTCTTCCCCCCCTTCTCCGGCCCCTTCCAGCCCGCGACGGTCTCCGCCTGGATGTCGTGCGCAGGATCGCTTCAGTGGTCCCCTGCGGACCCCACGGGGCCACACGGGCGGGTGTTGATCAGCACCTGGAGAGGCTGGCAGACGGGCGATCCGACGCGTCCTGGCACGCGCTTCAGCGTGAACGTCAGCTGGGCCCCGGTTCCAGCAAGCAGTCCGGTTGTGACCAGCCAGGAATACCTCGTGGAGGACGCTGAGGCGTTCCAGCCCCATACACCCTGGAGCCATCACGTGGCGCTGGTCTTCGATCATGACGGGGCCGGAATGAAGTGCACCCTCTTCGTGGATGGGCGCATGTCGTACCCGTCCACAGGCGACATGGTCATGACGCCGCCGCCCCTCCACCAGTCCGGAACCAGGCTCGCCGTCCAGGGAACCGGCATCGACGAACTCCGCTTCCTTGATGGCGCGCTCGATGCGACGACGATCGGCGCTCTACACGCCGAGGGGCGTATCGTCCGGTCCGGACAATACGCATCCCCTGTTTACGTCTTCGACGCACCGACGCGGTTGGCGGAGGCGCAGTGGACGGGGCACATCCCCCCGGGGATCCCGGGCGACCCGATCACAGTCACGGTCGAGGCGTACTCGACGATCCCCGGGGAGCCGGGGCACCCGACCCTCGCCTGGAGCCGCGTCCTTCATCCTGCATCCCAGGGGCCAGAGGACCTGTCCGGCCTTCCCGCGTGCCGCTCGTTCCGCTACCGCGTTCTGATCGATTGCTGGACCTGTATCGGGCCCCTGCTTGATACGCCCGTCTTTGAAGCGCTCGATCTGATGCTCCGCAGAAACGGCCGCTCGTCGCAATGGACCGCGTGGAAGGAATGACCGGGAGAAATCGCATTCTCCTCGGCCGATGGACGATGATCCTGCTCTCCTTCGCGGGGGCCGCCGCATCCGTAGCGGTCGGCAACGGCCAGGCCACCGCCGTCCCCTTGGAGACGCGCTGTCCCGCCAGGGAGACCCTCTGCCCTCCCTCAAACACGAACTGTCCCTGCCAGGACACCGTCTGTCCGCTAACCACCACCCTTTGCCCGTGGAACCCGACGACCTGCCCCCAGATCGCGACGCAGTGCGTCCCGGTCCACACGGAATGCCCCGCTTCTTCTCCCGCCTGCATTTACCGGATGGCCGCCGAACTGCAGAATTCATCCCCGTCGGTCATTCCGAGCATTCAATGCCCCAGACCCCGATCGGGAAGCAACGCCTCCGGTCAATCCGGCCTGACCGACGGGATCTCCATGACCGGATTCTCGGTGGAAAGCCTCAAAGACGGGAACATCATGACAACGTCATTGACCGGCTCCACGATGATCCCGGTCGCGACGCATTGTCCCGCGACATCCACCCTCTGCCCCTCCCAGGCGACCCAGTGCCCCTGCAACGACACCGTCTGCCCTCTGGTCACCACCCTTTGTCCGTGGAACCAGACGACCTGTCCCCAGGTCGCGACGCAGTGCGTCCCGGTCCACACGGAATGTCCCTATTGCATCCATGGGGACGGGGGTCATTTCCGCGCCGTCATCCTTATGCGTGACGGGATTCCAACCTGCCCCAGACGGTGATTTTCCAACGACCCGGTCAGCGCAGTTCGACAGACCAGTACGCCGCGTCGAGGAACTTCTTCCAGGAGGCGTAGCGGGCCGCCTGGGCCTTCGCCGAAAGCAGGGGCGATCGCTTCGGAACGACAGGCTCCCGCACGAGGCGCATCCCCGCCTCGGCGGGGGTCCGGCCGCCCTTCCTGGCATTGCACCCCGTGCAGGCGACGACGACGTTCGTCCAGCTCGACTCCCCCCCGCGCGAGCGGGGCATGACGTGGTCGAGCGACAGCTCGGAGACCGGCTGATGGCGCCCGCAGTACTGGCACCGGTTCTCGTCCCGGGCGAAGAGGTTCCGCCGGTTGAACTTCACCCGCCCGGCGGGGCGGCGCTCGCAGGCCACGAGGCGGATGACGCGCGGAACGAGGATCTCGCGCGTCACGGTCCGGATCCAGTCGGCCCCCTCGGTCTCGAACCGGTCCCGGAAGGCGGAGGCCTCCACCCAGGTCGTGAAGTCGTACGTCTCGTAGCTCCCCTCGACGACATGGATCACCTCCGCGCAGCGCTTGGCGAGAAGCGAGAAGGCGCGCCGCACCGAGACGACCTGCGTCGCCTGGTAGAACTTGTTGAGGACGAGGACGTTGGCCGAGAGCGCGGCGGTCGTCATGCCGGTCCCCATTATAGCGCGCCGATCCAGCGCGTCCCGCCGGGAAGGCGCCGGGCGGCCTCCCGGCCCGCCGCCTCCCGCCAGGGGCCCGGACGGGCGCGCGCCGCCTCGCGCGCGGCCCGTTCGAGCGCGCCCGCGCCGGAGGCGAGGTCCAGGATCCGGAAGAAGCCGGGAACCCCGGACTGTTCCGTCCCGAACCACTCGCCGGGGCCGCGCGTCGCGAGGTCCAGCTCCGCCACCTCGAACCCGTCGCGGCAGCGCGCGAACGCCGCAAGCCGTTCTTCGGCCGCGGGCGCCGCCTCGCGCGTGAAGAGGAAGCATGATCCCGGATCGTGACCCCTCCCCACCCGGCCGCGCAACTGGTGGAGCTGCGTGAGGCCAAAACGGTCGGCGTCGACCACGACAAGGAGCGAGGCCTCGGGAATGTCGATTCCCACCTCCACGAGGGTCGTCGCCACGAGGACGCGCGTCGCGCCCGAGGCGAAATCCGCGAGCGACCGGCTCCGCGCCTCCGGCGCCATCCTTCCGTGCAGGATCCCGACCGGGACGGACCGGAACGCCCCGGTGGAGAGCTTCCGGTGGAGCGCGACGACGCCCCGGGGATCCTCTCCCCCGGGGCCGGGGGCCCCGATCAAGGGAGAAACGACGTACGCCCGGGCCCCCGCGCGCACGCGTGCGACGATCGCGTCGAAGGCGCGCCGTCGCTCCCCGGCAGCGACGACGACCGTGCGGACGGGCCTGCGGCCCGGAGGCATCCCGGCCAGGACCGTCCGGGAGAGCCCTCCATACAGCGTCAGGGAGAGGCTCCGGGGGATGGGGGTCGCCGTCATCGCCAGGAGATGCGGGCGCGGCCCGCCGCCTTCCGCGGCCGCCGCGGCACGCGCGCGCACCCCGAAGCGGTGCTGCTCGTCCACGACCGCGACGCCGCAACGCGAGAGAAATTCCGTCCGGTCGAGAAGCGCGTGCGTCCCGACCGCGATCAGGGGTCTTCCTTCCGGAAACCCCTCCGTCTCCCCGCGCCCGCCCGTGACGATCCTCACCTCCACCCGCGCGCCGGACAGGATCGACCTGAAGCGGGCGGCGTGCTGCCCGGCGAGAATCTGCGTGGGAGCGATCACCGCCGCCGGGAACCCGCGGGCAATGGACGCCAGGCACGCCCAGGCGGCCACCGCCGTCTTCCCCGATCCCACGTCCCCTTGCAGGAGCCGCCGCATCGGGACGTCGCGCGCGAGGTCCGCGGCGATCTCCGCGATGGCGCGGTCCTGGCCCGGCGTGAGGCGGAACGGGAGACGCGCGCGGATCCTCCGGTCGATCCCCGGATCCACGACGATCGGGCGGGCGCGTCCCGGCAGGGTCCCGTCGCCGCAAAGAAGCACCGCACGGAACAGGAAGGCCTCGCTGAAGGCGAGCTCCCGGCGGGCCGCGGTCGCGTCCGCGGACGAGACGGGAAAATGGAACGCCTCGAGCGCCGACCGGAGGGGACGAAGCCTCAAGGCGCGCGCCGTCGCGGCGGGGATCCAGTCGGGACAGGCGTCATCCGGAAGCCGCCCGAGCGCCTCCCAGACGGCCCGACGGAGCCGCTTCTGGGACACCCCCTCCGTTCCACGATAGACAGGGACGAGCCTTCCGGCTCCCGCCGAAGGGGCCCGGGGGACATCGAGATCCTCGATCCGCTCGATTTCGGGATTCTCCATCACGGGCACGGGAACGCGGCCCCGTCCCGGAATGATCGTGCCGACGAGAAGGCAATCCGCGCCGGGCGCGAACCCCCGCGCGCGGTACGGGGCGTTGAACCAGACCGCCTTCAGGGCCGCCGCGCCGTCCCGGAAGGTCGCCTCGACGAGGCTCCGGATCCGTCCCCGTCCGGGCCAGCTGACGCGCGCGCGGGAAAAACGGACACGCACAGCCGCTTCCTTGCCGGGGACGCACCGGGCGACCGGCGTCAGGTGCGCGAGATCACGCCAGGCTCGTGGCGGCGTCCAGAGGAGATCCGCCAGACAACGGATCCCGAGACGGTCCAGCTTCCCGGCGATCGCCGGTCCGATGCCGGAAAGCTCCCCGACGGGACTGTCCCAGGCCAGGGGCGGAAGCGTGCCGCCCTTCACCGGCGCTTTTTTGATCGGGGAGGCTTCGCCCCGACGGGCTTGACGATGATCGGGATCTCTCCCCAGGGGCCCGCGGCACGGATCGCCGAGGCGAACATCCGGAGGTCCGCCGGCTTCCAGAGCGCCGGGTCGTTCGTGTGGAGCTCGATCCGGACGGGCGCCACCCCCACCTGCCGGACGCCGTTCAGGGCGGGCACCGCCGCACGCCTGCCGCGCCCGGTGGGGAGATTCCGCGAGAAGGCCGCGGCCGCCGAGGCAGAGAGCGCCGCCGGGTCCCACCAGATGCGCGCGCGGAGCCCCAGCTCCCAGACGAGCTCCATCGTCTCGTCGACGCTCGTCTTGGCGAGGCCGCTCGTGAAGACGATGGGACATCCGGCCAGTTCCGGAAAGCGGTCGGCGACGTAGGCGACGAACGCGTCCCGCTTCTCCGGCGGGACGAGGTCGCACTTGTTGACGCCCAGGACCGCGGGCTTGGCGAGCTCCATGATCCGCCCCGCGATCTGGCGGTCGACACGGCCCACCTCCGACATCGCGTCGATCAGGAAGAGGACCGCGTCGGCGTCCTCGATCGCGGCCATCGTCCGCGCCTGCGCGTAGAACTCGACCGTTCCCTGGACCGACTTCGTCTTCCGGAGCCCCGCGGTGTCCACCAGGACGAAGGCGCGGTTCCCCCGGATCACGGTGACGTCCACCGCGTCGCGGGTGGTCCCCGGGACGTCGCTCGTGATGAGGCGCTCCTCGCCCAGGACGGCGTTCACCCAGGTGGACTTCCCCACGTTGCGCCGTCCCGCCACCGCGATCCGGATCCTCCGGGCCGGCATGTCAGCGCGGGCGACCTTCGGGACCCTGTCCGCGATCCGGGCCGCGAGCTCCGCCAGGTTCCGGCCCGTCGCGGCGGAGACGGCGATCGTTTCCGGGAACCCCAGCGAGGCGAAATCCCCCGCCGACGGCTCCTGCCGGTCGGTGTCGACCTTGTTGACGACGAGCAGGACCGGCCGCGCGGCCTCCCGCAGCCGGCGCGCGAACCGCGTGTCGAGCGGCGTCACCCCCGTCCGGGCGTCCACCACGAGAAGGACGAGCGCCGCCGCCGCGATCCCGGCCTCCGCCTGGCGCTCGACCGCCGCGGCGAAGGGATCGTCCTCCTGTCCCATCCCGCCCGTATCGACGAGCTCGACCGACTTCCCCGGAAGCTCCAGGATCGTCGAGACCCGGTCGCGCGTGACGCCGGGAGTGGCGTCCTCGATCGCGATGCGCCGCCCCGCGAGCCGGTTGAAAAGGCTCGACTTGCCGACATTGACGCGGCCGACGAGGACGACGCTGGGGATCGCCATATCAACCTACTGTAGGGGGAAACCCGGAAGGGCCCAAACCCTAGGAGGCTGCCGGGGCCGGAGGCGGGGCGTCGGGATCGTCCTCCGCCTCTTCTTCCCACACCTCGCCCATGGGGGTGCCGTCCACCGAGCGCCGCAGGAGGAAGTAGCTGACCGTCCAGCCGGTCAGCAGGTACGCCGGGAGGTAGCTCGCGGCGAGCCCGAAGACGGCAAGCGTCATCGCGGAAAGGATCCAGCCGAAAACGCGCGCCAGTGAATCCGCCGGAAGGGAAGCGCCCGGACCGATCCCGATCGTCCCGAGCGCCGCGCGCAGGGTGCTTCCGGGCCCCGAAAAGGCCTCCCCCATCCCCGCCTCGCCGGTCGCCACCGCGATGTGCGTGAAGGCGCAGGCGCCCGCCAGGACGATCGCCGTCGCGGGGACCGCGTACGCGAGCAGGACCGCGTGGTGCGCCAGGTACCGCCAGGGGCGCGCGAAGACGTAGCTGAAGCTCCGGCTCACCGCGTCGAAGGCGTCGGTCCCCTCCGCCGCCATGGCCGGCAGCATCAGCGGCCATCCGGCGAGAAGCCCCGCGGCAAGCAGCATGACAAGGAACCCCGAGAGGAGCGCCAGGGGGAACCCGAGGACGAGCCCCGTCCAGGCCGCCCCGTGCGCGAGCGCGTCGAGGGTCCCGCTGTTCATGTCGACAAGACGGTTGTCGAACAGGAAATGGATCCCGCGCAGGAGCGCCCCCGCGGCGACGTTGCAAAGCGCGAAGAAGCCGATCCCGATCACGACGGAAACCGGCGCCCAGAAGAACGCCTTGTAGTTGGCCCCGGCGTATCCCGTGGCCTCCGAGAGCGGCATCCGCTCGGAGCGCGCGATCTCGACCGCCGCGATCCGGCTGATCGCCCCGCCGAAGGCGGCGGCGACGAACCAGCCCCAGACGATCGAAACCGCCAGGAACCCGAATCCCGCCCCGCTCGGGGCGCGGCAGGGACAGCAACCGCCCAGGTTTTCCGAGAGGAACGCCGTCAGGCGTCCGGCCGCCAGCGTCCACTGGCCGTCTGTAAAGCGCGCGGCGAACGTCTCGTCGGGCGCGAGCGCGCCGGCGCGGCACGCGGCGGCATCCGAGGAAAACGCGAAGATCGCGAGAATCGTCCCCGACCCGAGCGCGACAAGCCAGAGCGCCGCGAACGCCAGGGAGAGCTTGCGCGGGTCGAGCGCCATGCGGAACGTGTGGAACAGGTCCCGCCAGTCCCCCCGGAATTCGCGCATGGAAGCCCTCCCCTTTCGCGGGCGGATTCTAGGCTACTTCTTGTCGGATTTCGAGGAAGAGGAGTCGCCCCCCTTGTCCTTCCCGGCGCCGCCCGGCTTCCTGTAATCGGTGATGTAGAAGCCGGTCCCCTTGAAGATGAGCCCCGAACCGGAGCCGATGAGGCGCGTCGCGCGACCCACCTTGCACTTCGGACAGCGCGTCAGGGGCTTGGCGGTCATCGACTGGAAGACGCTGGTGACCTTCCCGCACTTCTTGCTCCCGCACTGGTAGTCGTAAGTCGGCATCTCACTCCCCTTTCGTTTCCCCGGCACCGACGGCCGGGGCGTCCGCCAGGATCACCCGCGCGGGACGGAGAAGCCTGCCCCGCAGGCGGTAGCCCGGCGTGACGACCGACACCACCTGCCCGGCGGGCGTCCCCGGCCGGACCTCGCGTCCCACCGCCTCGTGCGTCGCCGGGTCGAACGGGCACCCGGCGGCCTCCACCTCCTCCAGGCCGCACTCCCGCAACGCCCGCGCGAATCCCTTCAGGATGATCCCGACGGCGTCCCGCAGGGCGGGATCGACCGACGCGGGAAGCCCCGCCGCCAGGCGTCCCAGATCGTCGAGGGGCCCCAAAAAGGCCGAGACCACGAGCCGCGTCTTCTCCAGCTCGACGTCGGAGCGTTCCCGGTCGAGCCGGCGCACGAGGTTCTGGTAGTCGGCCAGTGCCCGGAGCATCCTCGCCTGGAAGTCGTCCCGCTCGTCCGCCTTCTTCCGGAGGGCGGCCAGGTCGTCGGCGGACGGCGCCCGGGGGGCGTCGGGAACGGGGGCGGCCTCCGGCTCGGTTCCCACGGTCATTCCCTGAAATACTGCTTCAGGCGGTCGAGGAACCCCTTCTGCAGGGGCCCCATGTTCCGCGGCTCGGTCTTCGCGAATTCCGCCAGGATCCGCTCCTGGTCGGCTGTCAGTTTCTTCGGGACCTCCACCACGATCTCGACGAGCTGGTCCCCCCGCCCGTACCCGTGGACGCTCGGGAATCCCATCCCCCGCAGGCGGAACACCTGGGCAGGCTGGGTCCCCGGCGGGATCTTCATCCGGCTCGCGCGGCCCGCGAGCGACGGGACCTCGATCTCGGCGCCGAGCGCGGCCTGGGAGAACTGGATCGGCACCTGGCAGTAGACGTCGTCCCCGCGGCGCTCGAAAAAGGGATCCTCGCGGACGCGCACCATCACGTAGAGATCCCCCGCCGGAGAGCCGCCCGGGCCCGCCTCCCCCTGCCCCACCAGGCGCAGACGCGTCCCGTCCTCGATGCCGGCGGGGATCTTGATCTCGATCGTCTCCTCCTTCGGGACCCGCCCGGCCCCCCGGCAGTCGGGGCAAGGACTCGCGATCGTCTGTCCCGCCCCGCGACAGGTCCCGCACGGCATCCGGATCGAGAGGAACCCCCTCATCTGGAGCACCTCGCCGCGGCCGCCGCACGTCTTGCAGGGGGTCGCGCGCGTGCCGGCCCTGGCCCCCGATCCCCGACAGGCGCCGCAGGCGGCCGCGCGCTCGATATGGACCGTCCGGGTGGTCGTCTCGAGGGCGTCCCGGAAATCGATCTCCACCTCGCATTGCAGGTGCGCGCCGCGGCGGGCCCTGCGGCCGCCGCCGCCGAAGAGCCCCTCGAACAGGGAATCCCCGCCGCCGCTGCCGAAGACGTCCCCGAACGCCTCGAAGATGTCCTCGAAATTGTGGAACTCGCGCCCCGCATACCCCTGCAGGCCCTCGTGACCGAGCTGGTCGTAGCGCTTCCGCTTCTCCGGGTCCCGCAGGACGTCGTACGCCTCGGCCGCCTCCTTGAACAGGGCCTCCGCCTGGGGGTTCCCCTTGTTGCGGTCGGGATGGTGCTTCAGGGCGACCTTGTGGTAGGCCTTGCGGATCTCCTCGTCGGAGGCATCCCGCGCGACGCCCAGCACCTCGTAGTAGTCCTTTTTCTTGACCATGGCCGTTGACCCGACAGGGCCCGTCCTTATAGAATGCCTGTCCGCGTTTTTCAAGTGCGCATTAGGGGAACGTAACCCTTTGAGGAGAAAACGTTTGGCGCGATGTACTTCGTCTGTTCCTGGGCCTCGCGCTTCGTCCTCCTCACGCTGTTCCGCCTCCGCTCGCGCGGACAGCGCAACGTCCCCCGCGAAGGGGGGGTGATTCTCGCAGCCAATCACGCCAGCTTCCTGGATCCGATAGCGGTCGGCTGCGCCCTCGTGCGCCCGATCGATTACCTGGCCCGCCAGACCCTTTTCGACATTCCCGGGTTCGGCTGGTTTCTCCGTTCCATCCGGGTGCGCCCGGTGCGGCGCGGCGAGTCGGATCTCAAGGCGATGCGGCAGTCGATCTCCCTTTTGAGCCAGGGCGCGTGCCTCGTGGTGTTTCCCGAGGGGACGCGCACCCGGGACGGCCGGATCCAGCCCCTCCGGGGCGGGGTCGGGCTTCTCGCGGCCAGAAGCGGAGCGGCGGTCGTCCCCGTCTGGGTGGAAGGAAGCTTCTCGGCGTGGCCCCGGTCGCGGAGATTCCCGCGGCCGTCGGCGATCACCGTCTGGTTCGAGCCGGTCGTGGCCCCGGGGCGCACCCCCGGGGAGACGGCCCGTGCCGTGGAAGAGGCCTGGAAACGCCGTCGCGACGCGTTGTCGGCGGCGGAAAACGAAGAGGAAAGGAGCCGTTGTGCTTGACCACAAACTGATGAAGGAACTGATGATCACCGATGCGGATCTCGCGCCGCTCGTGGCGTCCCTCATGGAGAAGCAGGGCGGGGAGGCCGTGATCAAGAGATCGGAGGAGACGGTCCGCGGGTTCGACGTGGGATCCGTGATCCGGGGCCGGGTCCTCTCGAGCTCGAAGTCCGACGTGCTTCTCGACATGGGATACAAGGCCGAAGGGGTCCTCTCCACCGACGAGTTCGACGACCTGTCGGCCGTGGACGTCGGCGACGAGATCGAGGTGCTTCTCGAGGGGATCGACGACGAGAGCGGCATGCTCATGATCTCCAAGCGCAAGGCCGACAAGGTCCGCGGCTGGGAGCGCCTCGTCACGCAGTGCCACGAGGGGGACACGATCAAGGGGAAGGTGATCCGCAAGATCAAGGGGGGGCTCCTCGTCGACGTCGGGGTCCCCGTGTTCCTTCCCGCCTCGCAGGTGGACATCCGCCGCAGCGGCGACATCGACGACCTCCTGGGCAAGGAGATCGAGTGCAAGATCCTCAAGATCGACACCGAGCGCCGGAACGTCGTCGTCAGCCGCCGGAAGCTCCTCGAGGAGGTCCGGGACCGCGCCAAGCACAAGCTGTTCGAGGAACTCGAGGTGGGCCAGATCAAGAAGGGCGTCGTCAAGAACATCGCCGACTTCGGGGCGTTCGTCGACCTCGGCGGAACCGACGGCCTCCTCCACATCACCGACATGTCCTGGGGCCGTGTGGGGCATCCCTCCGAGATCGTCTCGGTGAACGAGGAGCTCGAGGTGAAGGTCCTCTCGATCGACCGCGAGAAGGAACGGATCGCGCTGGGCCTGAAGCAGAACAAGCCCGACCCCTGGGAGACCGTCGAGCAGAAGTACCCCCCGGGAATCAAGGTGAAGGGGAAGGTCGTGAACGTCGTCACCTACGGGGCGTTCGTGGAGCTCGAGCCTGGCGTGGAAGGGCTCGTCCACATCTCCGAGATGTCCTGGACGCGCCGGATCGCCACCCCGAACGAGGTGGTCGCGATCAAGGACGACATCGAGGTCGTCGTGCTGAAGATCGACCGCGAGAAGCGGACGATCTCGCTGGGGATCAAGCAGACGGAGGCGAATCCCTGGGACCTCGTCGCGCAGAAGTTCCCGGTGGGACGCCTGGTCGAGGGGAAGGTCCGGAACCTCGCCACCTACGGGGCGTTCGTCGAGCTCGAGGACGGGATCGACGGGCTCCTTCACGTCTCCGACATGTCCTGGACGAAGCGCGTGGGGCACCCGCAGGAGATCCTCAAGAAGGACGACGTCGTGAAGGCCGTGGTCCTCGCGGTGGACCGCGAGAAGAAGCGCGTCTCCCTGGGGATGAAGCAGCTGGTGAGCGACCCCTGGCTCGAGGAGATCCCGGCCCGGTTCACGATCGGGAACATCATCCCCGGCAAGGTCACCAAGCTCGCCAACTTCGGGGCGTTCGTCGAGATCGCGCCGCAGCTGGACGGTCTCCTGCACCTCTCGGAGATGACCGACAACGCGGCCGCGAAGCCCGAGCAGGTGGTGACCGTCGGGCAGGACCTCCAGGTCATGATCATCAAGATCGACAAGGAGAACAAGCGGATCGGCCTTTCCCTGAAGGGCGTGCCGCAGGATAGAGCATGAATACAGGTCATCGCGAAGCGTCCCGCGTAAAGCGCGAAGCGAATCGCCGGACGCTTCGCGCTTCGCGCTTCGCGTCTTGATATGTGCGGGATCGCGGGATACGTCGGGATGCGCCCGGCGCAGGGGATCCTGATCGACGCCCTCCGGCGGATGGAGTACCGCGGGTACGACTCCGCCGGGGTGGCCGTCGTCCAGGATGGACGCTTCGCGCTCCGGAAGTCCCCGGGACGCGTCGCGGCCCTGGCGCGCGCGGTGGGCGCGGGGAACGGGGCCGCCCCGACGGGCGTCGCCGGGATCGCGCACACCCGGTGGGCGACGCACGGCGCCCCCACCGAGGCGAACGCCCACCCGCACCTCGACTGCTCGGGAAAGATCGCCGTGATCCACAACGGGATCATCGAGAACTTCTCCGACATCAAGAAGCGGTTCGCGGGACGGCACCGGTTCCGCTCCCAGACCGACAGCGAGGTGATCGCGCATCTCCTGGAGGACCGCTGGAACCAGGGGCCGCTCGCGGCGCTGGCGGCCCTCCGGAAGTCCCTCCGGGGCCAGTACGCGATCGTCGCCGCCCACGCGGAGCGGCCGGCCGAGATCCTGATGCTCCGCTCCGGACCGCCGCTCCTCGTCGGCCTGGGCAGGGGAGAGACGTTCATCGCCTCCGACATCGCCGCGCTGCTGCCGCACACGGACCGGATCGTGTCCGTCGAGGACGGGGACGGCGGCTGGATCACGTCGAAGGGATACGTCCTGACGGACCGGACGGGTCGACACGTCCGTCGCCCCGTCCAGACGGTCCACTGGAAGGCGGAGAAGGCCGAGAAGGGCGGGCACCCCCACTACATGCTGAAGGAGATCCTCGAGCAGCCGGAGGTCCTTCTCGCCGCCTTCACCGACCGCCTGGACGTGAAGGCGGGAGACGCGCGCTTCTCGGAGCCCGGCGTCGGACGGCTCCTGGCGAGCACGATCGACCGCGTGGTCCTCGCCGCCTGCGGGACGGCCTGGCACGCAGCCAGCATCGGACGCTACTGGATCGAGGATTTCGGCCGCATCCCCGCCTCGGCGGAACTCGCCTCGGAACTGCGCTACGCGAACCCCGTCCTTGACCGGCGGACGCTGGTGATCGCGGTCTCGCAGTCGGGCGAGACGGCGGACACCCTCGCCTGCATCCGCCTGGCGCGGGAAAAGGGGGCAAGAACCCTCGCCGTGGTCAACGTCCAGGGGTCCACGCTCGCGCGCGAGGCGGACGCCGCCGTCTGGATGCGCGCCGGGATCGAGATCGGCGTCGCGGCCACGAAATCCTATACGGCCCAGCTCGCCACGCTCTTTCTCCTCGCGCTCCGCCTGGGACGCGCCCGGAACGCGCTTCCGGCGGCGCGCGCGCGATGGCTTGCCGCCGAGGCGGCGCTCCTCCGGAAGGATGTCGCCGGGACCCTGGCGCTCCGGCCGGGAATCCGGACGATCGCGCGCCGTTTCGCGTCGCGCCGGACCGCCAGCTTCATGTTCGTCGGGCGCGGCGTGAACTTCCCGACGGCGCTCGAAGGGGCCCTGAAATTGAAGGAAATCACCTACCGCCACGCCGAAGGGTACGGCGCCGGCGAGATGAAGCATGGCCCACTGGCCCTGGTCGACGCGTCGCTTCCCGTGATCGCCGTCTGCATGGAGGGGGACGACCTCTACGAGAAGACCCTCTCGAACCTCCACGAGATCCGCGCGCGCGGCGCGCGGCTCGTCGTGGTCACCAATGCCCGGGACTTTCCCGCGGAGCGCGGGGATCTCGTCCTGCGCGTCCCGTCCCGCCGGCCGGAGCTTTCCCCCTTCGCCGCAACGGTTCCGCTGCAGCTCCTGGCCTACGAGCTGGCGGCGGCCCTCGGACGCGACATCGACAAGCCCCGCAACCTCGCGAAAAGCGTGACGGTGGAATGACGATGTTCCCTTTGCACCCCCGTCAGGAGACAATCTAGGCATGCCGCGCGCCGCACGCGTCCCGTCGGACATCGAGACCTACCTCCGGGACATCGGGGGGACACCCCTCCTCACGCACAAGGACGAGATCATGCTCGCCAAGCGGATCCGCCGGGGCGACAAGAAAGCGCGCGACCACATGACGCGCGCCAACCTGCGTCTCGTGGTCTCGATCGCGAAGCGGTACTCGAATCGCGGCCTCTCGCTCCTCGACCTCATCGAGGAAGGAAACCTGGGACTCATCAAGGCGGTCGAGAACTACGACCACACGATCGGGACGCGCTTCTCCACCTACGCCACCTGGTGGATCAAGCAGGCGGTGCGCCGCGCCCTCATCAACTCCGTGAAGACGATCCGCGTCCCCGCCTACATGGTCGAGATGATCGCCAAGTGGAAGAACGCCCACATCGACATGACCTGCTTCAACGGCCGGGAGCCCACCTTCGAGGAGGTGGCGGAGAAGCTCGACATCTCGCCGCAGAAGATGGAGATCATCCGGCGGGCGATGCGGACGGCCGGGTCGACGGGGTCGCTGTCGAACTCCGGTTCCGACACCGTCTGGGCGCTCACCAACGTCCTCGAGGACCACCGGACGAAATCGCCCGACGACATCATCCTGTCGAAGTACGAGAAGGAAAAGATCAGCAAGCTGCTCCAGGTCATCGACAAGCGCGAGGCGGAGATCCTGCGTCTCCGGTACGGCCTCGAGGATCGCTCGCCCATGACGCTGGAAGCGATCGGGGAGGTGATGGGACTGACCCGCGAGCGGGTCCGGCAGATCGAGAGCGAGGCGCTGCGGCGCCTTCACAGGATCCTGATGGAAGACGAGGACCCGGATATGAGCCGGCAGCCCCGGCGGAAAGGGAAGTTCGGACCATGATCAAGGTGAAACAGAGGGAAAACGAGCCGGTCATCGTGATGATCAAGCGCTTCAAGAAGCTCTGCGAGAAGGAAGGGCTCACCAAGGACATCAAGCGCTGCGCGGTGTACGAGAAGCCCAGCGAGAAGAAGCGGCGCCTCAAGCGCAGGCCCCCCCTGGGGACCACGATCAAGAAGACGGGACCCGGCGCGGCGGCCGGGCCCGGCGAGTGGTCTCCCGGCGGTCCCGGTGGCGGCGGCGGTCCCCGTTCCTGGGGGCGATGAGCGAAACGGCTGTCGTCGTCTGCCGGAACCTCGCCAAGACCTACCGACCGGGGATACGGCGCCGGGTCGAGGCGCTGTCGGGCCTCGGTTTCGAGGTCCGCCGCGGCACGGTGTTCGCGCTCGTGGGCCCCAACGGCTCCGGGAAGACCACCACCCTGAAGCTCCTCACGGGGCTCGCCCGCCCCACATCGGGGGAGATCCTCCTCTGGGGGGCCTCCCCGACGGACCGGAAGGTCCGCGCCCGGATGGGATTCCTCCCGGAAGAATCCTACCTTCCGCGGTTCCTGACCGGGCGCGAGGCGCTTGATTTCTACGCGCGGCTCTTCGGGATGGACCGCGCGACACGTCGGGCCCGCGTCGCGGACCTGCTTTCCCGCGTCGGCCTGGCGTCGGCCGCGGACCGCCCGATCCGCGAGTATTCCAAGGGGATGGCCCGCCGGGTGGGGCTCGCGCAGGCGCTCGTGAACGATCCGGAGCTCGTGATCCTGGACGAACCGACCTCGGGGCTCGACCCGGTCGCGACGCGCGAAGTGAAGGACCTGATCGGCGGCCTCGCCCGCGCCGGAAAGACCGTGATCGTCTCGTCGCATCTCCTGGCGGACCTCGAATCGGTCTGCGAGGGGGTCGTGATCCTCGCCGGCGGGCGTCCCCGGGTCCAGGGAACGGTGCGGGACCTCCTCACCGAGACGCGGCGGCTCCTGATCGAGGTGGAAGGGCTCGCGCCGGACAGGCTTTCCGCCTGCCTCGACGCGATCGCCGCCCAGGGCGGGCGCGTCGTCCGGAGCGACCACCCCCGGAGGACGCTCGAGGCGGTCTTCCTTGACGCGGTGGGACGCCCCCCGGCGCCCCCCGTCTGAACCGATGCTCGCCGGACTCCGGGCATGCGCGGGGCTCTCGGCGCGGGAGGCGCTCCGGTCCCGCTCCGGATGGATCCTCGCGCTCTACGCCGGCGCGCTGGGGCTCGCGGTCCCTGCCACGTCGGACGTCCTGCCGGCGGGCCGGGTCGAGGCGGTTTCGGGCGTCCTGCATGCCGTGACGCTGGTCTTCGGCGCCCTCGTGGTCCTCACGCACGCGTCGCGGGGGATCCCGCTCGACGTCCGGCGCCGGTTTCTCTCGACGGTTTTCGTCAAGCCTGTCTCCCCGGGCTCCTATTTCCTGGGACGCCTCCTCGGCGCGTTCCTGGTGGCGACGCTCTTCTCGGTGGTGGCCGTCGCGGCGGGAGGCGTCGCGCTCGCCGCGACCGCCCGCGTCTGGGGGGAACGCCTGACCGTCGAGACCGCCGCGGAGCGGCCCATCTCGGTCGTCCCGGAGGGGAACGGTGTCCGGATCCTCTGGGGCCCGACACGCCGCGTCGAGGGGGAACTCGCCGCCCGGATCACCCTCGTCAACAACCCCTACGACACCCCGGCGCTCGCGCTCTCCTGGCGCCGGGGGACCGGCGGACCCGCCGCGGAATCCGCCACGCGCCTCGTGGCGGGGAAGCGGATCGTGGATCTTCCGGTCCCGCCGGACCTCGCCGGAGAGGAAGCGCCTCTCGAGCTCGCGATCGCGCCCGAGGCGGGATCCCTCCTGCCGGGGCCGAACGCCTGGGCGGCCCCTCCGGCGCTCATCGCCCGGGGCCGGCGGGAGTTCCGGCTCTGGGCGGGGCATGTCGCGGTCCTGTGGGCGACGCTTCTCTTCGCCGCCGGCACCGCGGTCTTCCTGTCGTCCTTCTGTGCGTGGCCCCTGGCGTTCTCCGCGGCCGCCATCGTGCTCCTGGCGGCGCACTCCCACGCATTCCTGAAGCTCCTTCCCCAGGCGCTCGAGCCGAAGACGCTTTCCGGACTCTTCACGCCGACGATCTACCACACGCACGGGCACGGGCACGCACACGATCACCACGGGCACGACCACGACGATCCCGACGCCCCGGCGGCGCTCCGGGCGTTCGCGGCGGCGGCGGTCCCGGTCCTGCTCGCCGCGATCCCGGATCTCGCGGCGCTCGAGAGCGCCGACCGGCTCGCCGCGGGGACCGTGACGACGGCTGCGGAATTCGCCGGCCTTGCGGCCCGGGTCCTCGCCCGGCTTGCCCCCCTGGCGCTCCTGGGCGCCTTCTTCATGACGCGGAGAAGCCTCGAGTGACGCCGCGACGCGGAATCCTTCTCCTCGCGCTTCTCTTCGCCGCCGCAGGCGCGGCGCGGACGAGACTCGCCGGAAGCGCCCGTGCGGCGGGGATCCCCGGCACGGAAGGCGGCGGCCAGGCGCTCGTCGCCCTTCTCGGGAACGCCCGGGGGATCTACGTCGACTTCCTCTGGTACAAGTCCCTCTCCCTCTTCACGGAGGACCGGGACCGCCTCTACCGGCTTCCCCTCTATCTCGAGCCGATGGGAATGCTGCAGCCCTATTTCGTCGAGATGTGGGGCGCCACCGGCTGGGCCCTTTCCTTCAATGCGGCGGCGGTCTTCCGGGAGTCGCCGGAGGCCTCCTGGCCATGGATCCGGGCCGGGATCGACCGGATGAAGGAGGGGCTTCGCGTCAACCCCGGCCATCCGGGACGCTGGAAGATCCACCGGGATCTCGCCTGGACCTATCTCCGGAAGTGCACCCCTCACCAGGATCCGGCCGGCGCCGTGATCGGGGAAAAGGTCCGCTCGGAAACGGGAGAGGACCCCTTCAGCGCGGCGATCTTCCATTTCCGGAAAATGGAAGAGATCGGCGGACAGAAAGCCCCGCGCGCCACGATGGTCCCTCACGTCTGGGAGGCGTGGGCGGAGTGGACCGACGACCCCGCCATCGAACGCGAGAGGCTCCTTGCGGGACTGGCGGCCTGGGACCGGCGCGGCTGGCCCTGGAGCCCGTCGGACGGCGCCCCGAACCATCCGGCCCGCATGCGCGCGCACGCGGAGGCGGCGCTCCTGCGCGAAATCCTGCGCAAGGCGCTCGCCGCCGGCGACGAGACCGCCGCGCACGCCCTCTGGTGGGGCGCCTGCGACGCCTACGCCCGGGCGTACCTGGAGTACCGCCAGTTCTTCCAGTCGCGCGGGGGGACCTTCTCCCCGCCGCCGGAATGCGTCAACTGGCCGTACGCGGCCCGGCGCCTCGTGCACCTGGCGCCGCCGGAGCGGCTCTGGGAGGAGCTCGCCCGGACGGTCGAGACCGCCTACGCCGGCCTGAAAGAGGAAAGCGCCGAGGAGGCGAAGGTCCTGCGCGAGTGCGCGGCGCTCTCCGGGGAATTCCGGAAACGCCTCGCCGGGGAAGGGAAGGAATCCGCGCGCTTCGCGGACTGGACCGGGCGGGACCTTCTCGCGCGCGCCGAAGCGGCCATTGCCGGAAAACGCCTCTCCGAGGCGGCCGCCTGTCTCGACCGGATCCTGCGCCTCGAGACGGACCCGGAGATCCGGGCCGCGGCCGGGCTCCTGGCGGAGTCCCTGAAAAACTCCGGAATTGGCGAATGACAGCGCTTTTGCTCGGCTTTAGCGCCCCTTCCGGCGGTTCGCCTTTGTCGGGGGACGCTCCTCGTGGCATCCGTGCCGCTCGTCGCTCCGGGTTCGCGACGGGCCTTGCACATCCTGTGCGGCCCTGCTCACCAGGCCCCCGAAAAGGCTCCCGCCGCGGGGCGCACGCTGTCGCGTTCGTAAGGCTCGCACAAACACGTTCCGGAATGGAATCACTTCACCTTCTTCATCGCTTTTCCCTTCTGTTTTCCGCTTCGCCGGGGATCTGCCCGGCGAAGCGGGTGTCTTGCAAAGAAAAGATCCCGGTTTCCTCCGCGCCGAATGCTCGCGAACGCGCACGGCCCGGGGCGGGGGCGTTTTTGCGGGCGTGTGTCGCAGGCCGGGATGCGGACTTTCACTGCCGGGGATGGCCCGGTCGGCTTCATCCCGGCCGTCGCGACACTCGAGCGAGGCATGTGTGGGCGGGTCTTCCGACTGCCGAGCGTCCCGCGAAAACGGCCCCGACCGCAAGGGCCGCAAAGCGGAGCAAGGGTGCCATTCGACCATGATTCGCGAATATCTCGCCTTCGGGATCGTCTCCGGCAGCATGCGGCCGGTCGTGAATCCCGGCGAGACGGTCCTCGTCGTCCCGTGCCCCCCCGCCGAGCTCCGTCCGGGGGATCTCGTCGTCGTCCGGCGGCCCGGCGGCCCCGTCTGCCACCGCTTTTTGCGCCGCGCCGCAGGCCTGCTCGTCACGCAAGGGGACAATACCTGGCGCGCCGACGCGCCCGTTCCCGAAAACGCCCTCGTCGGACGCGTTGTCTCGATCCTGGCCCCGGGTGGCCGGAACCGCCCCGCCCCGCGCGGCACGTCGCGCCTGGCGGGACTCGCCCGCATCCTCGGGCGACGGCTCAAATGGACGGCGGACGCCCTCCTTTCCGGCCGGGACAGGCCGGCGCGGTAAAGGCCCCTTCCGACGCGGACCCGACGAGCGCGGCGAACTTGGCGAGCGCCCCGGCGGCATGGCGCGGGACGGGCGGCTTCCACGATTTCCGGCGTCGCGCGAACTCCGCCGCCGTGACGGCCGCGTCGATCCGCCGCCGCGGGACGTCGATCGTCACGCGGTCCCCCTCCCGGAGGAGCGCGAGCGGCCCCCCGCAGGCCGCTTCCGGCGAGAGATGTCCGGCCATGAGGCCGTGCGTGGCGCCGGAAAAGCGGCCGTCGGTGACAAGGGCGACCGTCTCCCCCAGCCCCTGGCCGACGAGCGCCGCGGTGACCGCGAGCATCTCGCGCATCCCGGGACCTCCCTTCGGCCCCTCGTAGCGGATGACAACCACGTCCTCGGGCCGGATCCGCCCCGCCTTCACCGCGGCGAAGGCGGCCTCCTCCCCGTCGAAGACGCGCGCCGGCCCCGCATGCGCGCGCCTTTCCTTGCCGGCCCCGGCGGTCCCCGCGATCTTCAGGACCGCCCCTTCGGGCGCGAGATTTCCGCGCAGGACCGCAAGCCCCCCGCCGGCCGAAAGGGGGGACGAGAGCGGCCGGACGACCTTCTGCCCCGGGGCCTCCCGGGCCCGCGACGCCTCCTGTCCGATCGTCCGCCCGGTGACAGTTCTCGCGCCGCGCTTCAGGAGCCCCGCCTCCGCGAGGCGGCGCGCCACGAGAGCCACCCCTCCGGCCGCCGTCATGTCGAGCGCCACGAACCGCCCCCAGGGTTTCAGGTCCGCCAGGAGCGGCGTCTTCCGGTTCACGCGGTCGAAATCATCGAGCGTCCACGGGACCCCCGCCTCCCGCGCGATCGCGAGAAGATGCAGGACCGCGTTCGTCGAGCCGCCGGTCGCCGCGACGCCGGCCACGGCATTTTCCAGGGCATCGCGCGTCACGACATCGCGCGGGCGGAGTCCGTTCCCGAGAAGCCGCACTGCAAGACGCCCGCAGTCGAACGCCACGGCGTCCTTCGCGGGGTCGGTCGCGCCGACGCCGCCGGAGTTCATCGGGGAAAGACCCAGCATCTCGAGCGCCATCGCCATCGTGTTAGCCGTGAACTGCCCCCCGCAGGCGCCGGCCCCGGGGCACGCCTTCTCCTCGAGGCGCGAAAGGTCCCGCTCCGTCATCCGCCCCGCGGCGCACGCCCCCACCCCCTCGAACACGTCCTGGATCGTGACGTCGCGCCCCTGGAAGCGTCCCGGCGCGATCGAACCGCCATAAAGGACAAGTCCCGGACGGTCGAGCCGCAGGAGCGCCATCGCCGCGGCCGGGATCGTCTTGTCGCATCCGACGAGCGCGACGAGGCCGTCGAACCCGTGCGCGCGTGAAACGAGCTCGATCGAGTCCGCGATCACCTCCCGGCTCGCGAGCGACGCCCGCATCCCCTCGGTCCCCATGCTGATCCCGTCGGAAACGACGATCGTGTTGAATTCGACCGGTGTTCCGCCCGCCGCGCGCACGCCGGCCTTGACCCGTTCGGCCAGGCGCCGCAGGTGCACGTTGCAGGGGGTCGTCTCGGTCCACGTGTTCGCGATCCCGACGATCGGGCGCGCGAGGTCGCGGGCCGAAAAGCCGGAACCGCGCATCATGGCGCGCGCCGGGGCGCGGCTCATCCCGCCGTAGACCGCGCGGCTTTCCGCGCGCGGATCAGGTTTTCGACGCGTCATCGACCACCTCCGTTTCCACCGACCTCACCTCGCCGATCCGACTGAACAGCGCCTCGAGATCCGGGAGCGTCCGGCCCGGGCGCGGCTCCGCCTCCAGCCTGACGAGCAGGACGTCCCCTTCCCGGGAGACCGAAAGCGACGCCAGCTCCGCCTGGCGGAACCGGAGCGCGCCCAGGACCCGCTCGAGCCCCGGCCCTTCGGCATCGAGGAGCAGCCGGCACGCCGGGCGGCTCATGGCGCCGACTCCTCCAGCATCTCGTGGGCCGGCGCTCCCGGGGGGACGATGGGAAAGACGCTCTCCCGCACGGCGAGCCGCGCGTGAACGAGGAAGGGCCCCGGTTCCGCGAGCGCCCGCGAAAGCGCGGCGGGAAGCTCCTCCGCGCGGTCGACCCGCGCGCCCGGCACCCCCATCGCCTCCCCCAGCCTCACGAAGTCCGGGTTGTCCGACAGGTCGACCTCGCTCCGCCGCGCCCCGTGGAACAGGTCCTGCCACTGGCGGACCATCCCCAGGGCCTGGTTGTCGAGCAGCAGGACCGCCACGCGGATCCCGTAGCGGCGCATCGTGGAGAGCTCCTGGGCGGTCATCTGGAACCCGCCGTCCCCGACGACGGCGACCACCGTCCTTTCCGGACAGGCGAGCTTCGCCCCCATCGCGGCCGGGAGGCCGAACCCCATCGCGCCGAGCCCCCCCGACGTGAGGAAGGTCCCCGGCCTCGAGAAGCGCCCGAACTGCGCGGCCCACATCTGGTGCTGGCCGACGTCCGTGACGAGGAGCGCGTCCTCGGGAAGGCACGCCGAAAGCGCGGAAAAGAGCTCCTGCGGCCGGACGCGCGCGTCCGGAGGGACTCCCTGCGCCGGCGGGACGCGGGAATGGGCCGAGAGTTCCGCGAGCCAGCCCGCGGTATCCGGCCTTTTCGCGACCGCCTTCCGCAGGCGCATCAGGATCTCCCGCGCGTCGCCGGCGAGCCGCACGTCCGCGCGGCAGATCTTCCCCATCTCGAACGGGTCGACGTCGATCTGGACGCGCTTCGAGTGCGGCGAGAAACCGGCGGCTCGCCCCGTGACACGGTCGTCGAAGCGCGCGCCGATCGCCACGACGAGATCCGCGTCCCGGAAGGCGAGGTTCGCCCGCTTCGTGCCGTGCATCCCCGGCATCCCCAGGAACAAGGGATCGTCCGTCGGGAACGTCCCGAGCGCCATCAGGGTGGTGGTGACCGGAATCCCGAGCTCGCGTGCGAGAAACCGCACGAGCCCCGAGGCGTTCGCGCGCGCCGCGCCGCCGCCCACGTAGAGGACCGGGCGTCGCGCGTTCCCCAGCAGGGACGCCGCCTCGGCCACGCGCCCTTCGTCGATCTCGGCGGGCCTATGCCCTTCCGCGACGGGAAGCTCATGCCGCTCCCGGGGCGCGTCTGCGGCCCCAAGGTCCTTGGGAAGGTCCACGAGGACCGGCCCGGGGCGTCCCGAGCGTGCCGCCGCGAAGGCGGCGTGGACCGTCGCCGGGATCTCTTCCGTACGGCGCACGAAAAAACTCCGCTTCGTGACGGGAAGCGTGATCCCGACCGTGTCGACCTCCTGGAAGGCGTCGGTCCCCAGGAGGGAGGTTCCCACCTGGCCGGTGATCGCGACCATCGGGCTTGAATCCATGAAGGCCGCCGCAAGCCCCGTCACGAGGTTTGTGGCGCCGGGACCGGACGTCGCGAAACAGACCCCCGCCTTCCCCGACGCGCGGGCATATCCGTCCGCGGCATGCGCCGCCCCCTGCTCGTGGCGCACCAGGATGTGCGCGAGGTCCGGAAAGTCGACGAGCGCGTCGTACACCGGCAGGTTCGCCCCGCCGGGGTAGCCGAACACGAGATCGACCCCTTCCTCGCGGAGGCAGGCCAGCAGCTGGTGCGCCCCGGTCCATTTCATGTGCATCGCTCCTCCTGCCAGTCACCGAACGCCGCCTGCAGGGGCCAGCGACGGCCCGCGGGGTCCTCGGCGGGCCGTCCCTTCGCCCGGTCCTCCCCGGCATTCCCCAGCCACCCCATCCGCGCGCGCAACGAGCGCCCCACCGCCTCCACCGGATGCAGGGCCTCTTCGGCGAGACGCCTCGTGTACTGCGGGCGTCCCGCGCGGTCCTCGGCGAGCCACTCCTCGGCGAAGCGGCCGCTTTGCACCTCGGCGAGGAGGCGGCGCATTTCTTCCCGGGCGGCGCGCCCCACCACCCGGCTCCCGCGCGTGACGTCGCCGTACTTCGCCGTGTCGCTCACCGCGCGCCGCATCCCCGAAAGCCCCCCGCGATGCATGAGATCGACGATCAGCTTCAGCTCGTGCAGGCACTCGAGGTAGGCGACCTCCGGCTGGTATCCCGCCTCGACCAGGGTGTCGAACCCCGCCTTCACGAGCTCCGTGACACCGCCGCAGAGGACCGCCTGTTCCCCGAAAAGATCGGTTTCCGTTTCCTCGGCGAACGTCGTGGCCAAGGCGCCGGCGCGCGTCCCCCCGATCCCCTTCGCGTAGGCGAGGACGAGCGGCCAGGCGTTTCCGGTGGCGTCCCGGTTCACGGCCACGAGGCACGGCACCCCGCCGCCGGCGCGGAACACCTCGCGCACCAGGTTTCCCGGCCCCTTGGGGGCCGCCATCACGACATCCGTCCCCGCAGGGGCCTCGATCTGCCCGAACCGCACGTTGAACCCGTGCGAGAAGAGGAGCGTCCCCCCTTTCTTGAGGTTCGCCGCGACGTGGTCCCGCCAGAGCCGCGCCTGTGCCGTATCGGGAACGAGCATCGCGACGAGATCCGCGCCGCGCACCGCCCCGGCGACGTCGGCCACGGCGAGCCCCGCTGCCTCGGCCGCGCCACGCGAGGGACTCCCCGGGCGCAGGCCCACGACCACGTCGACGCCGCTCGCGGCGAGATTCGCCGCCTGGGCCGCCCCCTGGCTCCCGAACCCCAGGACCGCGACGCGTTTTCCGGCCAGATGCCCCAGATCCGCATCCGCGTCGTAAAAGACCTTCGCCTGTTTTCCCCGCATCCCTTTTCCGTTCTCCATGGCTCCCTTCCTTTCCTGAAAAAGACAGGGCCCCGCCGGTTCCTTCCGGGGGGCCCTGATCGTTTCCCTTTGTCTTTCCGCCTATCTCATGACAAAGCGTCCCCGATCACGGCCCACATCCGGTGGGCGTGATAATCACGATGACAATGACAAGGACCGCCCCGTCTCCCGCCTTCATTCCCGCTCCCCTCCGTTCCGCCCCGAAACGAAAAAACCCGCCGACTTCGGTCGGCGGGTCTCCGGTTACTCTGCGTTGTCGCGTTTCGCCAGGCCCGCCGTTACAGGTGCGCGTCAATAATGACCGTCACCGGGAAAACGATTCCGGTGGCAAGGTCGAGACGGGCAACGGTAACGGCGCGTCCGGCATCCATAAGGTGGGGAAATCTACACCATCGATCGACCATGTCAAGCGGATCCGAAAAAATTCAGATTCATCCGGGAGTTCCGTGGGTCGCAGCGGAGAGGCCTGCTCCGGCCCGGCCTCCGGCTCCGGTTGC
>CAYVXZ010000013.1:0-79489 GCA_964455625.1 uncultured Planctomycetales bacterium
TGAGGATGCGGCGCGTCTCGACCAGCCGCGAAAGGCCGTCGTGGTCCATCCGCACCACGTTCCCGGGTCCATTCGGCTGCCCCGCCCCCCTCACGCCGTCCAAGGTCTTTGTCAGGTTGTCCCGGCTGTCATAGAAGAATTCGCGCACGTTCCCCGCCGGGTCGATCGTCTTCTTCAGGCGGTCGAGGCCGTCGTACCGCCTCTCGGTGACGTACGTCTCGGGGGCGCTCGCCAGATCCGTCGAGACCTCCCTCCGTGTCTCTGTGGTGACATTTCCGTTGGCGTCATACCCGTACTCGATCTCGTTCGCCAGATCGTCGATCTCCTTAAAGACACGGTCCGCCGTGTCCCACTGCGTCATGTGCTCGTGCCCCCGGTCGTCCTCCACCTGCGTGACTTTTCCGTCGCGATCATGCGTCCAGGTCGTGACCCGGTGCCCGTCCCCGATGTTCCCCGAGACAGGGTCGAAATGCAGGGCGTCCTCGGTCACGTGGCGGTTCCGCTCGTCGAATGTCATGTCCCGCCGCCGCAGGAGCACCACCGGGGCCCCCGTCTCGTCGAGGGGGCCCGTCAGGGTCTCCCGCGTCCGGTTTGAGGCGCCATCGTACTGGAAGCCCCGGACGTTCAGTTCGCCGTCCGTGACCGAGATCTCCCGGTCAAACCCGTCGTACCCGTGCAAGGTCACGTCCCCCGGGGCCGACCCCAAAAACTGGCTCAAGAGGCCGTTCGGGTTGTCGCGGAGCTGGTCGATCCGCTCGAGGAGGTTTTTATTCGCGTCGTAATTGGCCGTCACCACCACCGCCCCGGCCGGCGGCGCGTTCGCGGGATCGGTGTCGATGTCCCCCCGGGTCGTCTTGTAGGCCAGATCCCGCTCGTCGAAGAGGGTCGTCACGATGTTGTCCGGTTGGGCGCCCGAAACCGCGAGCGGCGTCTTCACCGCCACCCGGTTCAGGTTCGCGTCGTAGAAGAACTCCGTCCGGACCATTCCGGGGTCCGAGCCGTCGTTCCTCGTCTTCTCGCGCTCCTCGGCCACGGGTAGGTGCAGGATGTTGTATTCGGTCCTTTCCAGCACCTCGGCGTTCGCGTAGAGCGTCCCCGTCTCGTCCAGGTTCTGGATCCGGCGCTCCGTCAGCTCGTCGTTCGCGTCATAGATGAGATCCACCCGGTAGCGCATCCCGATCACCCCGGGACCGCCGATCTGCTTGGCGAGCCCCCCGGCCGACGGCGTCACCTGCCGGCTCTTCATGCGCACCACCTGGTCCAGCTGGTTCACGACGAAGACCGTGTCCTGCCCCTTGGGATCGGTCTCCCGCGTCACGTTCCCGCGGGTGTCGTACTCCCACGCGGTCACGAGATTGAATCCCCCCAGGCCCGAATCCACCGTCCGGCTTGCAAGGTACCCCTCCCGGTCCGACGGGTCGTTCGGGACCCCGTTCGTCGGAAAATAGGCGTATGCCGTCACCGTCCCCTCCGGGTCGGTCTCCGAGAGGATCTGCCCGGCGGCATTCCAGGTTGTGAGCGACTCTGCTGCCTGGCCAAAATTGGGGCCCGGCGTCTGGATCGTCGGGTGTCTCACCTTCACGACGTTCCCGCCGGTCTGTGTCGTGACAATGTCCCCGTTCTGGTCCCCCAATCCCTCCGGAATCCGCGCCGCCAGCGGGACCCCCTGCGCCGCCTGGAACCCCGTCCCCTCCTGATAGTCGAACAAATGCAGGGTCGTGAAACCGCTCGTCAGCGGGTCGAACCCCGACGGCACCACGCCCCCCGGAAACGCCCGGGGATCGGTGACCGACCGCACCTGCCTGAAAACCGGCTCGTACGTCCAGCGCGTCACGAGATCGGGCTCGCCCCCGAGGGCGTTGTCCTTCCGGCGCTCTTCCAGGACCGTCTCCCGGAGCCCCACGACCGGGTTTCCCGTGTCGTAGAGGTACGCGACGGAATTCCCCCGGGGGAACGTCTCCTCCACCAGGAGGCCGCTCGCGTCGTACGTCCAGGTCGTGGCGTGGTCCGGCTCGAAGGGGCGGACGTTCCGGTTCGTTCGCTCGATCGTCTTCACCTCCAGCATCCGCGCGTCGAAGTAGTGGACCGTCACGTTCCCGTTCTCGTCGGTCACCGTCGTGCGCGAGGCCGCCCCCGCCGGGGCATCCGGGTCCAGCCCCAGGAGGATCGGGTCGTTCGTGTAGTCGAGCGTGCTCGTCCCGCCCACGACGACATTCGGGTTGGCAAGGGGCCCCCCCTGGTCGTGCCCCCAACGCTCCGCGATCACCCGGTCGAATTCGAAGTCGTTCGGGTCCGTCGTCGGGGCGTAGGTGAGCCGCACGTAGGGCCTCGACTGCTGGGGATCGTCGTTGACGTTGTAAAGAGGATCGGTCACCGTGAGGAGGTTGTGGTTCAGGACGCCCCGGGAAAGGCCGGAGCTGTAGGTGTAAAGCCGCGTCTTCCCGCTCGGGAAGTCGTTCCCCGTGGGGGTCCCCGTCACCACGGGAGAGCGGACCTTCACGAGATCCCCGTTCCCGTCATAGGTATAGACCACCTGCCGCCCGGAAAAATCGGTGATCGACTGCAGGAAGCCGCCCGCGTACACGAAGGTATAAAGCCGCCCCTGCGTGTCGGTGATCGTCTGGATCTGTCCGGATGCGTTCCGCTGGATCGAGAGCGTGTTCCCGAAACGATCCGCGACCGACGCGAGCCAGCCGTCCGGGGCAAAGGTGTATCGCATCCCGTCCGGACGGGTCTGGACCAGGGTGTTCCCGACGAGCCGCAGGGTGTCAAAAACCCCTGCCGGCGGGTCGAAGGTCGTCGGCCCTGTGCGGGTGTAGCGCTCCTCACGGCCCGTGTCTTCCACGACCGTGGCGTCCCGAAGCGCCCCCACCGCCCCCAGGAGGAATCCCGCCTTCCGGTCGTAGAGCCCCGACCAGTTGTGCCCGAGGCTGTTGGGAAAGTTCGACCGGCTCCGGTAGGTCCTCTGCCACCGGAAGGGAAATCCGCGGCTCGGGACCTCCAGATCCACCTCCGTCAGCACCGCCTCGCCGTTCACGAGACCGACGGGGATGGACTGCTTGTAGGACAAGGGATGGCATCGCTTCTCCCCCTGCGGATGCATCTGCCCCCGGCGGTGCGTCAGGAAACACTCGGGACGCGGGCAGTACGCCTGGAGCTCGCCGATCCAGGGCCCCGAGCAGGCCAAGGCCAGGAGAAACGCCGAAAACGCGCGAAGCGGCATCCCTTGATACATGCATCCCCCTTCTTCAACGCAGGACCGGAAAACCGGCGACGCGTTGTGTCTATCCCGCGGATGCGGCCCCGTCAAGGAAACCGGGGGGGGCCAAACGGCTCTTTTTTCAGGGCCGAACGGTCATGCCCGTTTTACTCACTCTTTTTGGCGCGCGCACTGTCAAGCCCGCGTCGCACGCGACTCCGATGACGGGAAAGCGCCTGTTCATCTTCGACGGGCACTCGCTCTGCTACCAGGCGTTCCACGGCATCCCGATGCTGAACGCGCCTGACGGCGCGCCGGTGAACGCCGTCTACGGGTTCATCAATACGATCCTGAAGGTGGCGCGCTCCGAGAAGCCGGACTACCTGGCGGTCGTCTTCGACACGCCGGAGGCGACGTTCCGCCACACCGCGTTCGCCGACTACAAGGCCCAGCGCGCCCCGATGCCGGACGAGATGCGCCCCCAGATCCCGGCGGCGAAGGAGCTGGCGGCGGCGGCCGGGATCCCGGTCTTCGAGAAGGACGGCTTCGAGGCGGACGACCTTCTGGCGACCCTCGCCGCACAGGCTGACGCCGAGGGGATCGAGACGGTCCTCGTCACCAACGACAAGGACGCCAAGCAGCTTCTCTCCCCTTCGGTGCGCGTCTATGACTCGCGCAAGGAACGGTACTACACCGCGGACGACCTCGCCGCCGACACGGGGCTCACCCCGGCCCAGATGGTCGATTTCTACTGCCTGACGGGGGATGCCTCGGACAACGTCCCCGGCGTAGGCGGCGTCGGCCCGAAGACGGCCCAGAAGCTCCTCGCCGAGCACAAGACGCTCGAGGGGATCTATGCGGCGCTCGACACCGTGAAGCAGCCGGCGTTGCGCGAAAGGCTCGCCGCCGCGCGCGAGCGGGTCTTCGCGAACCGCGACCTCATCCGCCTCAAGGCGGACGCGCCCGTGACGCTCGCGCTCGCCGGCGGCCGCTTCCTCGCCGATCCCCCGGAGGCGTTCCGCGCGCGGATCGAGAAACTGGGGTTCCGGCGCCTTTTCGCCTCCCTCGCCTCATCTTCGGCAGGCGCGCAACAGACGCCGACTCCAGCACCCGTTTTTCCCTCACCCCTCTCCCCTCCCCCCTCACCCCTTGGAGTTTTCCTGGCCATCGACCTCCAGGGGGATCCGCCCGACACGATCGGGATCTCGCGGGAGCCCGGGGCGTCGTCGTCCCTTGCCGCTTCGGCCGTCGCGCAACTGGCGCGGGAGAAAAAGCCGCTTGCCGGATGGGACCTGAAGCGCCTCCGCGCGGCGTTCCCGGACCGCGCGACCCTCCCGGACGATCTCTTCGACCGGGGGTTCGACCTCCAGATCGCCGGCTCGCTGCTCGACCCGGACCATCCCCCCCGCTCGTTCGAGCAGATGGCCGAAATGGAGCTGGGCGTGACCTTCGAAGAACAGCCCGTCGAGGCGCAGCAGTCGCTTTTTTCCGGGGCGGAGGTCGCGGGACCGGAGCGCTCTGCCCTCGCCGCACGGCGCGCCGAGGCGGCCGGGCGCCTGGTCCCCTCCCTGGCCGGGCGTCTCGCCGCGGACGGGCTCACGGATCTCTTCCGGGACGTCGAGATGCCGCTCGTCGCGATCCTCGCCGGGATGGAGTCAGCCGGCGTCCGCCTCGATGTCGAGGCACTGGCCGCCCTCTCGCGCGACGCCGAAAGGGACCTCGCGCGCCTGGAGGCCGAGGCGCACGCCGCCGCCGGCGTCCCGTTCAACGTCGCCTCGCCCCGGCAGCTCTCGGAGATCCTTTTCGGGAGGCTCTCGCTGCCGCGCGTCAAGAAGACGAAGACCGGAAGCTCCACCGACAGCGACGTCCTGGAGACGCTCGCCGAGCAGCATCCGCTTCCGGGGATCATCCTCGCCTGGCGCCAGCTCGCGAAGCTGAAGTCCACCTACATCGACGCCCTCCCGAAGAAGGTGGATCCCCGCACCGGGCGCCTCCACACGACGCTGCACCAGACCGGGGCCGCCACGGGACGGCTCTCCTCGAGCGACCCCAATCTCCAGAACATCCCGATCCGGTCCGACCTGGGCCGGAAGATCCGGGCCGCGTTCCTGGCCGGGTCAAAGGACCATGTCCTGATGTCGGCCGACTACTCGCAGATCGAGTTCCGGGTCCTGGCGCATTTCTCCGGCGACCCGGGGCTCGTCAGCGCCTTCCGGGAAGGGCGGGACGTCCATGTCTATGTCGCCTCCCTTCTTTATGGTCCTCCTCCCGACGGCCTTCCCCTGAACCAAGTCACCGACGCCATGCGACAGGCCGCCAAGGGTGTCGCCTACAGCCTGATCTACGGGAAGACCCCGTTCACCCTGGCGCGCGACCTCAAGATCCCGGTGACCGAGGCGTCGCGCCTGATGGACACCTTCTTCCGCGAGTTTTCGGGCGTCCGGGCGTTCCAGGAGAAGATCCTCGAAGGCGCGCGCGCGAACCTCGTCGTCCGGACGATCCTCGGCCGCCTGCGGCGCGTCCCGGACGTCGTCTCGAAGACCCGGTACGTCCGGGAGGCGGCCGAGCGCACGGCGGTGAACGCCGTCATCCAGGGGACCGCGGCCGACCTCATGAAACGGGCCATGATCGACGCGGCGCGCGCCCTCGCGCGGGAAGCTCCGCGAACGAGAATCCTCCTCCAGATCCACGACGAGCTCCTGCTCGACGTCCCCAAGGCCGAGGCCGAGGCCGCGGGGAAGGCGGTCGCCCGTGCGATGGAGCGGGCGATCCCGCTCTCGGTGCCGCTCGTCGCGAACGTCGGCCAGGGAGCCAACTGGCTGGAGGCGCATGAATAGGAACGCGAAGCGCGAAGCGCGAAGCGCGAAGCGAATCGCTGGACGCTTCGCGCCGGACGCTTCGCGATCTCCTTGCCTGGTGATCGGCCTCGTCGGGGGAATCGGAAGCGGCAAGAGCGCCGTCGGGCGGCTCCTCGCGCGCAAGGGGGCCCGCATCATCGACTGCGACCGGATCGTGGCGCGGCTCCTCGACCGCCCGGCCATCCGCCGCGCCGCCCGCAGGGCGTTCGGCCGCGGCGTGCTGGCGTCCGGGGGCCGGATCGACCGGCGCGCGCTCGCCGACCGGGTCTTTCCGGACCCCGCGGCGCTCCGGCGCCTGGAGCGGATCCTTCACCCCCCCACGCTCGCGACTGTAAACCGGGCCCTCGCCGCCGCCCGACGCGAGAAACTTCCGGCCGCGGTGATCGACGCGCCGTTGCTCCTGGAAACCGGCCTCTCGCGCCGGTGCGACCTCCTGCTCTTCGTGGACGCGCCGCTCGCGGCCCGCCGGCGGCGCGTGACGGCCAACCGGGGGTGGCGGCCGGGAGAGCTCGCACGGCGCGAAAAGATGCAATGGACGCTGGCCAAGAAGCGCCGGATGTGCGATACTGTCCTCCCAAATAGAGGTTCGATCCCCGAATTGTCCCGACATGTGGAGAAACTTTGGTCCGCGCGCGTCGCGTGGATGAATCCCCCCAGGAGGAAGGCTCATGTCTGAAAAGCATCCCGGTCGTCATTACGGTCGCAAGCGTTCGCATGAGGCGGGGCACGCGGCGGAACCCGCCGACGACGCCCCCGTCACGGCCGAGGCGCCCAAGAAGGAAGAAAGCGCGGCGACGGCCGTCGCCCCGGCTCCCGTCCCCGCGGCAGACAAGGCCGCCGAGGAGAAGGCGCTTCTCGCCCAGAGCGGGGCGATGTACGTCTCCGCCCTCCAGAAAACGTCGATCGGCGACCTCCTGAAGCTCGCCAAGCGCGAAGGGCTCACCGAATACGCCGGCGCCACCAAGCAGGACCTCATCTTCCGGATCCTGAAGGAGCGGAACACCAAGTCCGGCCCGATGTTCGGCGAGGGGGTCCTCGAGGTCCTCCCCGACGGATTCGGCTTCCTGCGCTCCCCCGACTACAACTACCTCCCCTCGCCCGACGACATCTACGTCTCCCCGTCGCAGATCCGCCGCTTCGGGGTCCGCACCGGGTGCATCGTGAAGGGGGAGATCCGCTCGCCCAAGGACAACGAGCGCTACTTCGCGCTCCTGAAGGTCGACTCCGTGAACGGCGAGGACCCGATGACGGTGGGCGACCGGATCAGCTTCGACCAGCTGACCCCCCTCCACCCGAACAAGCGGTTCATCCTGGAGACGACGCCGGACGAGATCTCGATGCGCGTCATGGATCTGGTGACCCCCATCGGGAAGGGCCAGCGCGGCCTCATCGTCGCCCCGCCCTACGCCGGAAAGACCGTGCTCCTCCAGAAGATGGCCAACAGCATCCTGAAGAACCACCCGGACGTCTACATGATCGTCCTCCTCATCGACGAGCGCCCCGAGGAGGTCACCGACATGTCGCGCTCCGTGAAGGCCGAGGTCGTCTCCTCCACTTTCGACGAGCCCGCCTCGCGGCACGTCCAGGTGGCCGAGATGGTGATCGAGAAGGCCCGGCGCCTCGTCGAGTACGGCAAGGACGTCGTCATCCTGCTCGACTCCATCACGCGCCTCGGACGCGCCTACAACACCGAGGCCCCCCACTCCGGCAAGATCCTCACCGGCGGCATCGACGCCAACGCCCTCCAGAAGCCGAAACGCTTCTTCGGCGCGGCGCGCGCCTGCGAGGAAGGGGGCAGCCTCACGATCATCGCCACCGCCCTCGTCGAGACCGGCTCCAAGATGGACGAGGTGATCTACGAGGAGTTCAAGGGAACCGGCAACATGCAGCTCCACCTCGACCGTCGCCTCATGGAACGGCGCATCTTCCCGACGATCGACGTGAACCGCTCGGCGACCCGCAAGGAGGAGCTCCTGCTCCATCCCGAGGAACGCCAGCGGATCTTCGCCCTGCGGAAGATGCTCAACGAGATGAACCCCATCGAGTCGATGGACCTTCTCGTCGAGAAGCTCCGCAAGACCAAGACGAACGCCGAATTCCTCTTGAGCCTGCCCGTCAGGGCGCATTAGGCAGGCCAAAACCCTCGCGGACCGTCCCCGTCCGCCCCGCAAAGCGAGCGGCCCGGAGGCGGGAGCGTTTGCGGGGGCCTGATGGTGCCGGGCCGGTCAGGACGTTAAAGGCCCGGCGACATCGGAGCGACGAGGCGGCACGGATGCCGACGAGGAAGCGTCCCCCGCCAAATGCGACCGCCGGAAGGGCAAAGCGAGCGTGCGTTCCGGAAGCCACGGTCACGATCAAGACATGCCCGTTCATTCTTTCGGCATCCGGACGGCGATCTTCGAGCGCAGGGGATCGTTTTCCGGCAGGATCGCCAGGAGCAGGCTCCAGCGCTCGCGCGCCTTCGCCGGGTCCAGTTCGAGGAGGATGTACCCTTCCTGCCAGAGCCTCTCGCGCGCCGCGTGGAGCGTGCGCCGCAGGTCCGCCAGACGCGCCGACTCCGGGTCGATCGCCGCGGCCTGCCGCATGAGCCCGACCGCTTCCGTGTAGCGCTCCTCGCGGATCCTCGCCTCGGCCGACCCGATCCACTCCGGAACGAGGTCCCGCGCGGCCTGCCGGATCCCGTCCAGGGCCTCCGCCGCGCGCGCCGCGTACCAGCCGCCCGGGACCGGGTCCGCCGCGAGGACCGCCCGGAATTCGCCCGCCGCGCGCGCGAGGTCGCCGTCCGTGAGGTGGCGGAGCCCCGCCTCGTAGGAGGTCGCGGCGGCGCGCATGCCCGGGCCGGCCGGGTGCCCCGCCGGAAGGAGCGCGAGCGCCTCTTCCCCCTTTCCCGACTGGTAGAGGGCGTAGGCCGCCTCGCCGGCGTCGAGCGTGGCGCGCGGCGGGTCGATCCGCGCCGGCTCCTCCGTCGGGGGGGCGGGGATCTCCTCCGGCATGCCGCGCGCCAGGAGCGTCGCGAGCGCCTCCGCCTCGATCCGGTACAGGCTGTCCGCCGGGACGCGCTCCGCCTCGGCACGGGCCTCCGCCGCAAAGCCGGCGTCGGCGAGGGCGCGCGCCTCGCGCAGGATCCCGCAGGCGGCCATCTCCCGGTCGAGCGTCTCCCGCAGGAGCCGGACGCGCCCGGCGGTCCAGCGGTCCTTGCCGCAGGCCTCGAGCGCCTCGGCCAGGGCGTCGAATCCCGCGCCCCAGTCGAGCCGCAGGCGGGCTCCCGCCTCCCGCTCGAGCGCCGTCGCGATCCGCCGCCAGCGCGCGTGCACGGCGGGGCTCGCGTCCCAGGACGCCTCCCCCAGGATCCGGCGCGCCGCGTCGAAATCGGACCGCTCGAGCGACGCCTGGAGCCCCGCCACGGGAAGCGCCCCCGCCTCGGAACCCCGGCGCCAGAGGACTGCCGCCGCGAGGACTCCGGCCAGGGCCGCCACGCCGGCTGCCGCGAGAAGGACCCGCCGCGCCCGGTGTCCCCCGGCCGGCCGGGCCGGCGCCAGGCGCCCGATCTCGGCCCTCACCTGGCGCGAGAATTCCGGGTCGAAATGCGTCTCCTCGCGGGGGTCCTTGCGCGGATCCGTCACGGCGCGACCTTCTCGAGGAGCCGGAGCGCGCGGTCGGCCTGCGCCTCGTCCAGGTGCAGCGACACCTGGGAGACCACCTCGTGGAGCGCGGCGGCGGTCCCGCCGGCGGCGACCGCCCCCCGCATGTGCGCCATCAGCTGGAGCGGCTGGTCCATCGCCGCCAGCACCGCGACCGAGATGTACTCCCGCAGGACGAGGGGGATCGCCGGCCGCGCCAGGACCGCCCCGTACGCGCCCGACAGGACCCATTCCGCGAGAAACGGATGGAGCGCCCCGAGCCGCGCGAGAACGGCGTCGGCGTGCGCCCCGTACACCTTCCGGAACGCCTCCTCCCCCCGCGCGCGCAGGAGCGCGGCATCGGGAAGCGGTTCGAGCGGCGCCGCCGGCTCCTTCCGGTCCAGCGCCGCGAGGACGCTCTCCAGCGCCTCGAGCGCCGAGATCGCCCGGGGAAGCCCCGCCAGGAGCGCCACCTGCAGGAACGCTTCCCGGATTTGTTTCGCGTCCAGGCCCGCCGCGAGCGCGGCCCGGATGTAGCGCGCGAGCTCCGGCTCGCGCCCCAGGGCCGCCAGCGACGCGATCGAGATGAGATGGCGCACCGTCATCGAGAGCCCCACCCTCGAACCGGGCTTGGCGTTTCCGGTCACGGTCCGTACCGGGGGCGATCCCGCTGGATCAGGGAGCCGACGGGGCGCGGGACGAGCACCAGGTGGTCGGCCCCCAGCACCTCCTCGATCTCGCGGCAGAACTTGAGGGACGGCGAGACGAAGAAATTCTCCCCCACGCGCAGGGCGGAAGCGGTCCCGTCGGGCGAGGCCGCGGGGCCCGTCGGGGTGGAGAAGCGGATGAAGACCGGACGGTCTCCCGGGTGCATCCGGAGGATGTCGCGCACCTGCAGGAGGAGGGTCTCGTCGATCGCGGGCCCGTGGAACTCGAGGAGCACCTGCTGGGTCATCTCCTCGGCGATCTTCCGGAGCGGGACGAGCGCGCTCACCTTGAGGCTCGGTTTCTCGCGCCGGAGGTCCGCCGTCCCGACGGCGAAGACCGGCTCCTCGGAATCAAGGAGAGCGCGGTATTTGGCGTATTCGCGCGGGAAAAGGACGCTCGAGACCGATCCCGTGAGGTCCTCCAGGACGAACTGCGCCATCTTCTCGCCCTGGTTGCGCCCCTTCTTCGTCACGGTCGGCTTCACCTGCGCGACGATCCCCCCCACGATCAGGGCCGTCTGGTCGGGAAGCGCGCCGATCCCGTCGACCGTGGTGGTGGAAAAGCGCTTCAGGAGGCGGCTGTGCGTCGCCAGGGGATGGCTCGTGACGTAGAGCCCCAGGGCCTTCCGCTCGAGCGACAGGAGCTGGCTCTCGGGCCACTCCGGGATGTCGGGGAGCGCCTCGCGGTCGAGATCGGCCGTGCCGCTTCCGTTCCCCCCGCCTCCCCCGCCGAACAGGGTCGCTTGTCCGCTCGCGCGGTCGGCGTGCGCCGTGGACCCCGCTTCCATCGCCTTCTCGATCACGGCCGCGAGCTGGGATCTGCGCGCCCCCGTGAACGAGAAGGCGCCGCACTCGACGAGGCGCTCCACCACCGCCTTGTTCACCAGGCGCATGTCCACCCGCTCGCAGAAGTCGAAGAGCGAGGTGAACTTCCCCCCCTTCCCGCGGGCCGCGACGATCGATTCCACCGCCTTCTCCCCCACCCCTTTCACCGCGGCGAGGCCGAAGCGGATCTGCCTGTCGGCCACCACCGTGAACGCGGCAAGGCTCTCGTTCACGCACGGCGGATCGACCCGGATCCCGAGGCGCTTCGACTCCTCGATATAGAGCGCCACCTTGTCCAGGTTCCCCATTTCGCACGTCATGAGGGCCGCCATGTATTCGGTCGGATGGTTCGACTTGAGCCAGGCGGTCTGGTAGGCGATGAGCGCGTACGCCGTCGAATGCGCCTTGTTGAAGCCGTACTCGGCGAAGTAGGCCATCAGCTGGAAGAGTTCCTTGGCGACCTTCTCGGAGACGCCGCTCGCCACGGCCCCCTTCACGAACTTCGTCTCGCTCGCCGCCATCAGCTCCCGCTGCTTCTTGGCCATGGATTTGCGGAGCGAGTCGGCTTCGCTCATGGAGAAGCCCGCCAGGCGGTTCACGATCTGCATCACCTGCTCCTGGTACAGGATGATCCCGTAGGTGTCGGCGAGGATCGGCTCGAGTTTCGGGTGGACGTAGGTGACCTTCGCCTCGCCGTGCTTGCGCTTGACGAAATCCTCGGCCATGCCGCTCTGGAGCGGGCCCGGCCGGTAGAGCGCGATGAACGCGATGATGTCCTCGAACTTGTCGGGCTTCACCCGCTGGACGAGCTCGCGCATCCCCTCGGATTCCATCTGGAAGATCCCCAGGCACTCGCCCCGCCCGAGGAGCCGGTAGGCGCCGGGGTCATCGAGAGGCAGCATATTCAGGTCCACCTTCACGCCCTTGCGGCTCTCGATGAGGCGCACCGCGAGGTCCATGACCGTGAGCGTCACGAGCCCCAGGAAGTCCATCTTGAGGAGGCCGATCGCCTCGACCTCCGTCATCGCGAACTGCGTGGTGACCGCGTCGCCGGCGCGCGCGAGCGGCAGGTACTCGGTGAGCGGCTTGTCGGCGATCACGACCCCGGCCGCGTGCGTCGAGGCGTGGCGCGAGAGCCCCTCGACGCGCCTGGCGATGTCGAAAAGCTCGCGCACCTTCGGGTCGCGCGCGATCGCCTCCTTCAGGTCCTTCTCGGTCGAGATCGCCTTCTCGATCGTCATGTTCAGGACCTTCGGGATCTTCTTCGCGAGCGTGTCCACCTCGGCGAGCGGCACCTCGAGGACGCGCCCCACGTCGCGGATCGCCGCGCGCGCCGCCATCGTCCCGAAGGTGATGATCTGGGCGACGTTCTCCTCGCCGTATTTCTTCCGCACGTAGTCGATCACGCGGTCGCGCCCCTGCTGGCAGAAGTCGATGTCGATATCGGGCAGGGTGACGCGTCCCGGCGTCAGGAACCGCTCGAAGATGAGGCTGTATTTCAGCGGATCGAGCTCGGTGATCCCCAGGGAATACGCGACGATCGATGCCGCGGCCGACCCGCGCCCCGGCCCCACCGGGATCCCGTTCTGCTTGGCGTACCGGATGAAGTCCCACACGATGAGGAAGTAGTCGACGAACCCCATCTCCTCGATGGTCGCCAGCTCGAACTCCATCCGCTCCTTCACCGCCCCCTCCAGCTTCCCGTAGCGGCGCTTGAGCCCCTCCGTGCAGAGCCGACGGAGAAGCTCCTTCGGCTTCGACCCGTCGTCGGTCCGGAATTTCGGCAGGTGCTTCGTCTGGAAGTCGAACTCCACCGCGCACCGGTCAGCGATCTTCCGCGTCGCCTTGACCGCCTCGGGGAGCTCCGCGAACACCTTGGCCATCTCGGCGGGCGACTTCAGGTAGAACTCGCTCGTCGCGTACTTCATCCGGTCGGTATCGGCCACGAGCCTTCCCGTGCCGATGCAGAGGAGCGCGTCGTGCGCCTTCGCGTCGTCGCGTGCGATGTAGTGGCAATCGTTCGTGGCGACGAGCGGCGCCCCGGTCTTCCTCGCGATCTCGACCCAGGACTTCCGGCACTGGTCCTGGAGCGGGATCTGGTGATCCATCACCTCGATGAAGTAGTTCTCCTTCCCGAAGATCTCCTGCATCTCCCCCGCGATCTTCGTCGCGTCCGGCATGTCCCCCCGCAGGAGGGTCTGGTTCATCTCGGACTTCAGGCACCCGCTCAAGGCGATGAGCCCTTCGGCGTGCGTCGCGAGGATCTCCTTATCTATACGGGGTTTATAATAAAACCCCTCGAGGTGCGCCGCCGAGACGAGCTTCACCAGGTTCCGGTAACCGGCGGAATTCGAGGCGAGGAGCGTGATGTGGTACGAGGCGTCCCGCACCCCCTGGCTCGACCGGTCCAGGCGCGACGCCGGCGCGATGTACGCCTCGCACCCGATGATCGGCTTCACCCCGTGAGAGACCGCCGTCTTGTAGAACTCGACCGCCCCGAAGAGGTTTCCGTGGTCGGTGAGCGCCAGCGCGTTCATCCCCGCGCGCTTCGCCGCCTCCACCATGGCGTCGATCTTGCTCGCCCCGTCCAGCAGGCTGTAGTCGCTGTGGTTGTGGAGATGGACGAATCCGTCAGGCACGAAAGGATTATAGGAGACAGAAGTCAGAAGCCAGAAGAACAACGCTTCCCTCCCCCTCGACGGGGGAGGGTCAGGGTGGGGGTGATCGCAAGCGCCCCATCTGTCGGGGTTCACGTTTCTCGAAGAGGCAAAGAAAAGCCGCCCCTTGCGGTCGGCCGCCTTATCGCAGGACATCCATCGGCGAATGGGCGCCCCTACCGGCGGTTCGCGTTTGTCGGGGGACGCTCTGATGAAACCGGCACGGCCGTCCCTTGCGGGCGGGACCCTTTTCGCGGGACGCTCGCCGGACGGACAGGCTCCCAACGTCCGGCTCGCTCGGGTGCCGCGACGGCCGAGGTGGAGTCGGCGGCAGTCCGCTCCAAGGATGCCGAACCGCACCTCGGCCTGCGGCACACGCCCGCGAAAACGCGCCCGCCCCGGGACGGCGCCCCGTTAAAAAAAGAGTCAGGACCCTCCGCCGCTCCTCGCCGCCCGGCGTGCGTGGAGGGCTCGCGCCCCCCGCGGGCCTGCTCGCCATTATCCGGGCCGTGCGCCTCGGAGCTGCCCCCGGCCACCCGCCCCCCATGGAATGCTGCTTCGCCGGGGACCTACCCGGCTCGCGGCTTTTCATCGAAGCAGTCAACGGCAAGAGGTCCGTTGTGTCCGTTGGAGGCAGGGGGTCGGTGGAGAAAGAGCCGAGCGTCAGCGAGGGGATTCCGCTTGGGGGCGGGCGGGACAAGACCCTATTTTTTAGCCGGCACCGGCAAGAGAGTCAGCGTGGGGCCGCAGACGGGCTTGCGAGAGGGCCTCATGCGCAGGCCGGTGGCAGGACGCCACGCGCTTCCCGTCCGCCTCGCGGACGGAAGCGAAGGCCGTCGCGCATGGGAGGGAGGAGCGGGCCGGATGCCCGCGACGACCGTCCCGCGAGCAAGCCCGCCGAGAGGCCCCCGTAATGAGGAACGTCTCCCGACAAACGTGAACTGCCCGTAAGGGGCGGTTCTATTCTCAACGCCTGTACGCTCCCGAAACCAAAGGATGCGGATCCTACTTACTCTTCAGGGAATATCACACTCTGGATCGAATTTGAGACTGAACGACTCCGCATGACCGATCGTGAAAAATCGGAGCTTCCCGACAGAAACGTGAACGGAGAAATTCCCTTTTTCCGGAAGCGGTCGCACCAAGAGTTCGACCGAATACTTAATCCCATTCCGGTCAACTACCTCACGACTTCCAGATCCTACCAAGCTCCTCACACGCTGATGGTCACCAGAAAGAAGTTGCCGATAGTCCCTTACGATTCCCATTACGACTTCACGATCTCCAGATCGATGGAACGTCAGTTCGCGCACCATCACGGCCAAGCCGGCCGGAACAACAAGAAGAAAGTAAAGACCTAACCCTACTCCTCCCGTCCAAAGGAGCCACTCCCACATATAAAATCTAAAGGATCTTCTTCCCGAACGCGGAGAGGATCAGCTCGGCGCCGAAGCGGCCGGTGGCGCTCGCCTGGTCGAAGAGGGGATTCACCTCGGTGAGGTCAAAGCCGATCACCTTGCCGGTGTCGGCGGCCATCTCCATGGCGAGGTGGGATTCCCGGTAGGTGGCGCCCCCCCAGACCGGGGTCCCGACGGCGGGTGCCACCTTCGGCTCGACAAAGTCCATGTCGAAGCTGACGTGGATCCCGGCGGTGCCGTCGGTGGCGATCTCCAGGGCCTCCTTCATCACGTTGTGCATGCGGCGCTCGTCGATGTCGCGCATCGTGTACACGGTGATCCCGGAGCGCTTGACGAGGTCCTTCTCCAGGGGGTCGAGGTTCCGGATCCCGATCAGGACGACGTTCTTCTTGTCCACCTTGGGGGCGAAGCCGCCGAGGCTGACGAGCGTGTCGTCCCCCATCCCGAGGGCGACGGCCAAGGGCATCCCGTGGATGTTCCCCGAGATCGTCGTCTCGGGGGTGTTGATGTCGGCGTGCGCGTCGAACCAGAGGAGGCCGATCTTCTGCGACTTCTTGCGGTAGTGGGCGGACATCCCGGCGATCGAGCCGATCGCGATCGAATGGTCGCCGCCGATCGAGAGCGGGACGCACCCGTCGGCGAGCGCCCGCCCCACCTCCTGCATCAGGTGGGCGCACGCCTCCCGCACCTCGTCGAGGTACTTGGCGCGTTCGTTCCCGAAATGGGTCATCTGCTGGGGGATCTTGACGGGGATGTTCCCGGCGTCGGAGACCTCGTGCCCCAGCTCGGCGAGCATCTTGTTGAGGCCGATCGCCCGCAGGAGCGCCGGCCCCATCTCGACGCCGCGATGGTCGCTCCCGAGGTCCAGCGGCGCCCCGATCACCCGGATCTTCATGCCGGGAGTCTACCGCTCCCCGCATCAGGGGGCGAGACCCAGCGCTTCCCGGACCGAACGACGGAAGCTTCCGGGATCGACCGCCGGGAAGCGGTACAAGGCGGGTTCGATCGCAAGGAAGAGGTCCCACGCCTTCCCGGGGTCGACAAGCTTCCGGGCGATCATTTCCCGCACGTCGATACGGTCGAGCTGATGACCCCGCTCGATCTTCGCCAGGGCCTGCGCGTAAAAGTCGTAATGGAAGAAATCGACAGCCCCTTCCCGCGCGATGAAGACGCAACGATCACGCCAGCCCGGAAGCTCCGGAAGGAAATCAGCCGGCGAGGCCAGCTCCACGTTGACCTTCAGGGACTCTTTCAGCGCGGGGATGTGCTTCAGGACGGGATCGGCGTCCGCCTCGATCCGGATGTCCACGTCGACCGTCATCCCCCGCCACCCCAGGAGGACCGCCGTGGCCCCGCCGGTCAGGTAGACCCGGCCCGGGGCCTTCGCCGCGCGCCCCAGTCCCTCCATGAAGCGCCGGATGCGCCCGGCGTCGGCTAGCTCGCGCATGCGGCCGCGCGCTCGAAGCTGACCAGCTTCCGGACGAGCGCGTTGTACCGGGCGTGGGCGGTGTCGGAATCCTCCCGGGCCAGGATCGCGTACAACCGGTGCTCCGGCTCCGCGATCGGCGCCCGGGGCAGGGAAAATCCCAAGGCGATCAGACGCGGCGCACCGATCGAGACGAGACAGGCCGCGGGCGACTCGACCCCGAGCCCCAGGTCACGAAACCCCTCCTCCACCAGATCCGATCCGGGCAACGAGCGGTCCACGCCCGGATTATATCACCGTCACGACGTCTTCCTGATCTCCTCCAGGATCCCGGGCGCGCCCTGGGCGTCAAGCTGGCCGCAGACGATATCCACGATCGCGGCGGTATCCCCCTGGGACGATCCGCGGGCGACGCGCTTCCCGTCAGGGGACCAGACAGCGGCCTGGAAGCGGACATGCTCCCCGTGGATGTGGGCCAGCGCCCCGAGCGGCGTCGCGCAGTCCCCCCCCATCCGGGCGAGGAAGCCGCGCTCGATCTCGATCTCCATGCGGGTCGTCGCGTGGTCGATCCGGCGGACGGCGGCGCGCGTCGCGTCGTCGGTGCGGCGGATCTCGATCGCGAGAGACCCTTGCGCCGGGGCGGGAAGCCACTCCTCCGGCGGCAGGCGAAACCCTTTCCATCCGGAGGGGACCGGGGCGAGCCGTATGATCCCCGCCGCGGCCAGGATCACGGCGGCGTATTTCCCCTCGGCGAGGCGTGCGAGGCGCGTGTCGACGTTCCCGCGAAGCGGCTCGACAGAGAGATCGGGACGCGCCGCGAGAAGCTGGGCCCGGCGGCGAAGGCTCGATGTCCCCACGCGCGCGCCGGCGGGAAGGGTGGCGAGATCCCGCCCGTCCGGCGTCACCAGGAGGTCGGCCGGGTCGGCGCGCTCCGGAAAGGCGGCAAGTTCAAGGCCGTCCGGCAGGGCCACCGGCAGGTCCTTCGCGCTGTGGACCGCCAGGTCGATGCGATCGGCGAAGAGCGCCTCCTCCAGCTCCTTGACGAAGAGCCCCTTCCCCCCCTCGGCCGCGAGGCTGGGGGTTTCCAGCTTGTCCCCGGTCGTCGTGAACTCGACCGTCTCGAAGCGGATCTCCCGGTTGGCGAGCCCCAGCCTTTCGACCGTCCAGGCGGTCTGCGCCTTCGCAAGCGGACTGCGGCGCGTCCCGACGCGCAGGGTTTTCACCAGACGCCCCCCCAAAAGCGCCGGGGCTTGGCGAGGACGTCCTGCCCCGCGCGCCAACGCTTGAGATCCTCCGCCATCTCGGAAGGTGTCGCGTAGCGCCGGCGCGGCGACCGCGCCATCGCCTTGAGGATCACGCGCTCCAGGGGCTCCGGGACCTCGGGGTTCACCTCGCGGGGCGGCTTCGGGGGGCCGGCCAGCACCTGGGCGATCAGATCCGCCTTCGAGTCCGCCTCGTACGGCTGGGCGTTCACCAGCGCGTCATAGAGTGCGGCGCCGGCCGAGTAGACATCGGCGCGGGTGTCGAGGGGCTTGCCCCCTTCGGCCTGCTCGGGGCTCATGTAGGCCGGGGTCCCGACGGAAGTCCCCTCCGGAAACGATTCCCCGACGCGCATCGCGACGCCGAAATCCATGAGGTAGACGCCCCCTTCCGGCGTCATCAGGATGTTCTCCGGCTTCACGTCGCCGTGGACGATCCCCTTCTCGTGCAGGTGCTGGAGGATCTCGAGGACCGCCAGCATCACCGCCACGTGCCAGACGGGAGCGCGCATCATCTCCTGGGCGGCCCCCCACGGCGTCCCCTTCACGAAATCCATCACGTAATAGGGGACCGATCCGGCCCAGTCGTTCCGGTAGACCCGGACGATCCCGGGATGGCGCAGGGCGGAGAGGATCTCGTACTCCTTCAGGAACCGCTCGATCTCGGCGAAATCGAAGGAATGGCGTTCGGCCAGGAGCTTGATCGCGACCGGCTTCGCGTCGGCGCCGGCGCCCGACTTCGCCTCCAGCACCACGCCGCGCCCCCCCTCGGCGACCCAGCGGACAGGACGGTACCCGCCGTAGGACGCCTGGCAGGGGTCCATCCAGAACTCCTCCTCGGCCCGGACAAGGTCCGCGAGGATCCGGCGCGCCCCGCCGCGCGACGTCCAGTCGGCGCACCGCTCGCGCGAGATGAGCCCGTCCTCCTGCAGCTTCCGGGCGAGCGGCATCCCCTTTCGGGACCCCTTCGCGGCATGGATCGCGCGCACCTTCGACGGCGGGATATGCGCCTGCTTCACCGCCAGGAGCTGGACCACCAGGTCCTCGTCGGCGAGCGAAATGCTCATAGGCGGAAGAGCTTCCGGAGGGAATCCATCAGGACCAGCCCGTCGCCGGCGGCGATCTCGCGGCGGATCGTCTCGGCCGGCCGGTCGGCGATCCGGTCGAGGAGGCGGCGCACCGTCAGTTCGACCTCGCGGCGGCGCTCGGGCGGGATCTCGGGGTGCTCCTTCCAGAGCCCCCGCATCTCCTCGATCCCGACCCGCTCGAGCTCCGCGGCGAGCGAGCGCAGGAGGTTCTCGGCGCCGCGGGCGAGGTTCCGCTCCGCGAAGGCGCGCGCGGCGGCGTCGATGATCCGCTCGCACTCCGCGATCTCCTTCTGGCGCTCCCGGAGGTTGTCCCCCACCACGCGCTCCAGGTCGTCGATGTCGTAAAGGAACAGGTCCCCGAGGTCCGCCGCGGACGCCTCGACGTCGCGCGGCACGGCGATGTCGATCACGAAGAGCGGCCGGTGGCGGCGCCTCTGGAGAACGCGCGCGAGCGCCGCGCGGGTGATGATCGCGTGCGGGGCGCCGGTCGACGAGATGACGATATCCGCCTCCACGAGCCCCTCCTCGAGGCGGTCGAACGGGACGGCGCGTCCCGAGAAGCGCGCGGCGAGCGCCGCGGCCGCCTCGGGGCTCCGGTTGCAGACGGTCACCGCGCGGACCCCCGCCTCGGCGAGGTTCTCGAGGGTGCGGGCCGCCATCTCGCCGGCCCCCACCACGAGCGCCTTCTGCGCGGCGAGGTCGCCGAAGATCTTCCCGGCCAGCTCCACGGCGACCGACCCCACCGAGACGCGGCGGCGCGAGATCCCGGTGCGCGTCCGGACGTCCTTCGCGGCCCGGAAGGCGCTCTGGAACATCGGGTTCAGCAGGCGCCCCACCGACTGCGCCTGCACCGCGAGAAGATAGGCCTCCTTGACCTGCCCCAGGATCTCGGACTCGCCCACCACCAGGGAATCCACGCCGGAAGCGACGCGGTAGAGGTGGCGCACCGCCTCGATCCCCTCACGGCGGACGAGGTGCGGGGCGAGCATGTCCGGCGAGAGGCCCGACCAGGAGGCGAGTTGCGCGACGAGGGGATCGGCGGCCGGCGACTCCCCCTCGAGCGCCGCGTAGATCTCCACGCGGTTGCAGGTCGACAGGATCACCGCCTCGCCGGCATCTCCCGCCGCGACGAGCCGCTTCAGGGAGTCGGACACCGCTCCCGCGGGGATCGCCATCCGCTCGCGGATCTCCACGGGGGCGGTCCGGTGGCTCAAGCCGATCACCACCGGCATCATCAGTGGCTTCCCCCGAAAAAGTGCCCCGCCCAGAGCCCCGCCAGACCGATCGGAAAGGCGAGGACCGAGAGGAGCGCCACGCGGCGCCCCTGCAGGCCCGCGCCATGGCGCCCCGCGAGGAGCGCCCCGTAGAGGAGCCAGGCCGTCACGACCCCCGCCACGATCGGCTCGGCGAACCAGCGCTCGCCCCAAGACTCGCGCGCGCGCAGGATGCCGGTCGCCGTCGCCATCGTGAGGAACGGGAATCCCCACGCGGCGGCCAGGCCGTTCCAGCGATCGAGGGTCGAGAGCGCCGGCATCATCTCGAGATACCGCCAGGCCGCCCCCTTCGCGTGCAGGATCCGCTCCTGCGCCAGGTACATGAGCCCCGCGACGAACGAGGTCGCGAACGCCGCATACCCCAGGAGCGACGTCCCGCCATGGAAGGCGATCAGGGCCCCCCGGGAATCCCACGACTTCACGGGGCAGAAGGCGGCCGCCACCAGGAGGAGCGCCACCAGCGGCATCGCGAACGGCAGGATCGCCGGAAGCCCACCTGGGCCGGAGAGGACCCAGTTGATCCCGGCCACCAGGCACGCCAGCACCGCGAGCGTCCCGCCCAGGCTCGCCAGCGACGACGCCCCCTCCGTCATGGCCGCGTACGCGAGAAGCGACGCCAGGAAGCAGGCCCCCGCGAACGCCAGCCGGCGCGCCCCCTTGAGGCTCGCCACGCGCGGGGCGAGAAAGGCCCCCATCCCCCAGGCGGCGCCCAGAGCGAACAGGGCCGCGCCGGCGAGAAGGAGATCCCGCGTCACGGGGCCGGTTCCCCGGCGGACCGGGCGCGCCGCTTCCACCCCACGAGGGCCAGGAGCCCCCCTTCGAGGAGGCAGAATCCCCAGAACGGGTACCAGCCCCCCTCGAAGAAGCCGTAGCTGTGAAGCCCCTTCCCGATCAGGTTCACGCCGTAGAAGGTCATGAAGATCGTCGCGAACCCGACGACACCCAGGACCGCGGTCCCGAGCGTCCCGATCACCCCCAGGATCCGGGCGTGCATCGTGATGATGTAGACGAGGAACGTGACGAGCGCCCAGGTCTCCTTCGGATCCCACCCCCACCACCGCCCCCATGACTCGTTCGCCCAGACCGCCCCGAGCATGAGCCCGATCCCGATGAAGAGCGCCGCCACCTGCATCGCGCGGTAGTTGTAGTGGTCGAGCCGGTCGTCCGGTTCCCCCTCGGGGTTCCCCCGCAGGAAGCGGAAGAGGAGAAGGTGCGACACCCCCAGCGACACGATCCCGCCGGCGTATCCGAGGAGCATGGAACTGACGTGGTAGTTCATCCAGTGGGAGCGCAGCGCCGGCTCCACGGGGCTGATCCGGGGGTCGAAGATGTCGAAGGCGCTCGCGACCACGAGCGCCAGGAATCCGCCGAGCGCGCTCACCATCCCGACGTGGGCGGTCTTCCAGATCGCCTCGAACACCAGCCCCCAGAGCGCCACCCCCAGGGCGATGAACGTGAGCGCCTCGTAGAGGTTCGAGAGCGGGATCCGCGCCTGCTCCCCCGCGTGGACCCCCACGATGGAAAAGCGCAGGAGGAACCCCGCCAGATGCGCCGCGAACCCCGCGAGGAAGAGGGCGTAGGCCGTCCACCGGAGGGAGATCCCCTTCGCGACGCGCGCCGCGAGGAAGACCCCGAACGCCAGGAGATAGCCGATCCAGGCCCACGTGTAGAGCCCCAGGCGGTTGTAGAGTACCTCTCGGTCGAGCATCGCGATCGGGCTCCAGAGCCCCGTCGGCGCGGCGGCGAGGAACCGCGCGTATCCGTCCCGCAGGACCCGGGCGAGAGCCCCGGCCGCGGCGTCATACGCGGCGGCGTCGTTCGCCGCGGCCGCCGTCCGGAGCTCCGCGAGCGCCGTCCGGACCGCCGAGAGCTCGGAGAGAGGTCCCGCTTCCAGGTGCGCCGCGTGAGACGTCAGGATCTCCTCGATATCGCCGGGCGAGAGCCACATCTTCTCGCCCCGCCCCGGAAGCGGCGCCACCGCGGGGATCCGCCCGGCAAGAAGCGCGTCCAGGCGCGCGTACCGGTGGTACAGCTCTTCCGCCACCTTCTCGGCCCGCGTGAGGGAGGCCGCCCCGCCCGCCTGCCGCTTCGCCTGCGCATGCGTGACGAGCCCGGCCAGGGGGCCCCGGGGATCCTTCAGCGCCTCCCGCACGAACCGGCTCGACAGGTGCTGGACCTCGCGCGCCACGCCGAGGGAGGCCTTGAGGTCGAGGTCCTGGACCAGGATCAGCGGCTCCTCCCCGAACGCCGCCGGCGCCGAGAGGATCGAGAGGAAAAGCGCCGACGGCGTCCCGGCCGGGGCGGGGAACGGGCGCCGCGCGTCCGTCTCCGGGTCCTTCGCCCCCCTGAACGCCTCCTTGCCGGTGATCATTCGCAGGGTCTCGCGCGCGAAGGCGTCGAGCGGCTTCACGCGACCGTTGTCGAGGACCGGAATCCCCGCCAGCGCGTCGATCCCGGGCGCGGGGCGCGGCATTTCGGCGGCCAGCGCGTTCCCGACGCACGCGGAAAGCAGGAAAAGGGGCAAGAAACGGATTCTCACGGGGCCAATCTACGTTTTTCGTGAAACCACCGGAACACCGATCCGGGGCGGGGTACACTTTCGGCCGTGGAGCGGCTCCTGGTCGACGCGAACCCGCTCATCTTCTACGCCCCCCCGGAGCCGTCCGGCCGCTTCCCGATCCGCTTCCATGCCGTCGTCTCGTCCCTGGAGAGGACGCGGGGCGACCGCTCCGTCACGCTGCCGCTCGTCGTGGAGGGGATCGGCCGCGCGGGGCGCGTCACGACCCGGGCGGTCGGTGTGGCCCACGGAAGGGACCCGTTCTGGCTCTTCGCCGAGGTCTCGCTGCCTCCCGGGACCTACCGGGCGCGCCTCCCGGGGCAGGCGGGCAAGGGATGGTGCTTCTCCCTGGCCCAGACACCGCATTCCCCGGTCCGCCTCTTCTGCGACCACGCCACGAAGTCCCCTTCCTTCCGGGACCGGCTGGTGGGGTACTCCCCCAAGGGGGACCTCCTGGCGCTCTCGTCGCTCATGCGGATCGGCCGCTGCTGCCGCGGGGAATACCTGCGCCAGAAGTCGTCCGTCCCGAACATCCGGGCGCTCGCGCTCTACATGCCGCAGTCGCCCAGCTGGAAGGACCGGATCGGCGACCGCATCGTGTCGGTCCGCCCCGGCGAGTATCTCCTGGTCGACCCCGAGCTGACGGCGTCATCGGTCCCCGACCAGCGCTTCCCGATCCAGGCGAAGGTCGTCTTGCTGATGCCGGCGGTCCTCACGGCGCTTCTCGACCAGGTCGGCGGCTCCGACCGCCCCACCCGCTTCGGATTCGAGCCGGTCGCGCGCCCCCTGACGCCGCTCCTGGCGCAGGCGGTCACCCAGCTCGAGGACGCCCTGCGCCACGCGGACGCCTTCGGCGGACACCTGGCCGTCCAGGCGGCCGCCCTGAACCTCCTCTACGTCCTCCTGCGGGAGCATCCGAGCCGCCTCCGGAAGGCCTGGACCGCGCACCGGTCGAAACCGGTGGTCGATCCGCGGATCCTCATGGCGACCCGGTACATCCAGGTCCATTTCGCCGAGCCCTGCCCGGTGGCCGAGATCGCCCGCCACGCCTCGGTGAGCCCGCCCCTCCTCTGGAAGCTGTTCAAGCAGCACCTGAACCAGACCCCCAACGACTACCTGCAGGCGGTGCGCGTCGAGGAGGCGAAGCGCCTCCTGCGCGACCCCGACATGCCCCTCGAGGAGGTGGCGCTCGCCGTCGGCTACCAGGACGCCCGCAGTTTCCGCCGCGTCTTCCAGACGCACGCCCACAAGCAGATCCGCGCGTTCCGGAAGCGTTGATCAGCGGCCGCGGGGGCCTCTCGGCGGGCGGGGGCGTCGAGATGCACATGAGCGCCCCTATCGGCGGTTCGCCTGCTCCGCGGGACGTTCGGAGCGCCGCAAGGCCCGCCGGACGCGCGCCTCACTGCGAACCGGCGGCGGCGAGGCGAAGCCCGCGAGGGTCTTCTCCGGAGACGCCAGACCGCGCCTCGCCTTGCCGGTTCAGCCCCGCGGCCAGGCTCCCGCCACGGGGCGCGCGCCGCCTGGCGCCGGGCTCCCCACGACGCCCCACTACTTTAATTAATTTGGTCTAGCCCACCCACCCTCGGAGGAATCGCCTTCGGCCTCCCGGCCTCGGCTCTTTCCCCATAGGCCCCCGCCTTCCCTGTCTGTCGCCGTTTCTGGAGGCAGGGGGCCGATGGAGAAAAGCTGCCCGAAGGGCGGCACTCACATGGGGGCGGGCGGGACGACACCTCTTTTTTTATCTGCGGCGGGACCGGAAATCATGCGGCCCCGGCCGGGAGCGGTCGTCCGGGGCGTGATGCCGCAGGGCGGGGTGCTGACTGACGCCCCTGGGGGGAATCTCGTGCCGGATCCACCCCGACCGTCGCGGCATCCGAGTGGAGCCGGACGATGGCCAGCAAACTGTCCGGCGAAGCGTCCCCGGCGATCCGCTTCCGGCGGTAGGGGCCGCATTTTGCTTGTCTTGCCCACATCAATGTTTGTCCGCGGGAATCCAAGAAATAATGGACACCCCCCATCTGTATGCCGCATCGGCTTTAGCTTGTTCAGCATTTTCATACCAGTCATCAAACTCGGACTCATCATCCAACTCCTTGTGATAGAAAATAAATACTCCACCGGTATCTCTCTGGTCCGGGTCCAGAATCAGCCATCTAATTTCATCGTGCCTAAATTCCTCAGGAACCTGAGCAAGCTCTCGCATCGTTCCGCCCGTAATGTGCTACAGCGACCGCTTCAGCAGGAACGGCTTGAGGTAGAAGATCAGGACGAGGCCGATGCCGAAGACGAGAAACCCCAGGTAGACGAGGCGCGCGCCGGGGTCGCGGGCGACGGCGAAGACCGAGATCTCGCGCCCGCGACCGTCGGTCATGTAGCTCGACTGGAAGAGCCGGAACCCCTCGTGGATCAGGGGGTGGTTCACCTTGACGACCATCGAGGAGGTCACCGGGCCGTCGACGAGCGTCACGTCGCTCTCGTACGAGGAGGCCCGCTCGGTACCCGGGTAGTCGACCTTCCGGAAGTCGTCGAGCGTCACCGTGAACCCCAGGGGGGCCGAGGGCCGCCTGTACTCGAGACGGAACCCGACCGGGGGATCCCCGCCGAAAGAGACCTCGGCCGGCTCGCCGTCGAGGAGGAGCCCCGTCTCGCGGATCCGCCCCTCCCGCTCGATCCGGACGCGCAGGCCCGCAGGGGCGTCGGTCGAAGGATCGGCCGCGATCCCGATCTCCTCCCGGGCCCGGTCGTGCGCCTCGGCGACCTTCACGAAGAGCGGCATCGGCATGAACGGGTACCGGAACGGATCCCCGAGGCGGACGGTCCCCGCCTGGGCGTCGCCCGAGCTCCCGGTACAGAGGTAGCCGAATCCCCCCTCCCCTTCCTGGCGGGCGAGAAGCACCATCGGGAGGCGGTATCCCATGTAGGCGCGCGGGTCGAACCGGAACTCGATCCCCTCCGGGACGGGGAGATCCCCCGAGACGCGCTCGAGGCCCGCGCCCGGACGCGCCAGGAAGAGGGATTCCGGCTCTCCGTCCCCGTTGGCGCCGTTGGCCCCGTTGGCGCCGCGCCGGGCGTAGAAGAGGACGGCCGGGGCGTTGGGGCTCTCTCCCTTCGAGGTGAACCGCTCGTCGGGGTCGCTTTCTTCCGGATCGACCGCGAGGTCGGCGTAGAAGGCGTCGACGCGCACGGAGAGATCCTCCCCCAGCGGATGCCATCCCCCCTTTTCCCGCGCCTCCTTCACGTGGACCTGCGCCGGCGTCTCGCCGGGGACGAGGCGGACGAGCGCCCCCTGCGACTCGCGCGCGATCGTCTCGTGGATCCCGGCGAGGTCGTCCCGGGGAACGAAGGCGACAACGAGGGGGCCGGCCCGGAAATGCGACCGCCCCGGCTCCTGCCGGAAGAGCCAGCGGTCCTCGTGGACCATCCCCTGCATCTCGATCTCGACGCGGATCGCGGGGTTCTCGGCGACCCCGTCCCCCCGGACGGCCCGTACGGCGCGCGCATGCGGAAGGCTCTCGACCACCGCGAGCGAGACGCTGCCGGTCGGCGCGAACCGCGGGAGCTCCCCCTGCGGCGGCCGCAGGACCCGCACGACGCATCCCGCGAGGGCCAGCGCCAGGAACGCGAACGGCACCGGCCGGTACCAGTCCCCCTTCTCCCAGATCCGCAGAAGGAAGAGGACCCCGGTGATCACCCCCATCAGGAACAGGATCCATCCCAGGCGGTCGAACGACCCCGCCGGGTCGGTCGCGATGGCGGGCGCCACCGGAAAGCGCCCCAGGACGGAGGCGGCCGCCCCCTCAAGATAGGTCACCTCCAGGTCGGGCGGCGCGTCGGTCCGGTAAAAGGTCTCGCGGGTCGCCTCGGCCGGCGAGACCGCCTTTTCCGAAAGCGGCAGGACCCCCTCCACCCCCCCTGCGAAGGTCAGGATCGACCCGGCGAGGATCATCATGAGCCCCCCGTGCGTGGTGACGTACCCGATCTGGTGCGGACGGTACGGGGCGCGCTTTGCCGTGCAGGCGGCGAGGTTCACTCCCAGCATGACCAGGATTCCCAGAAATCCGGGGGTCCGGTAAAAATCCCGCCGGATCGCGCCGGAGGACGAATCCACCTCGAAGAAGGTGGCATACCCGATGAGTCCCCCCATCGAAAGGAGGATCCCGATCGTGAGCTTCAGGGACGAGAAGACCGTGACGGTTTTTCTGAACATTTTCGCAACTTTTCCCGCAGGGCGTCGTTATACAGGATAATGGGCGACGGCACCCTCCCAACTTGCGCCGTCCGCGAGACGCTCGAGCACGAGCGTGCCTGGGAACTGCGCCCGGGGGCCCAGGCCGGCACCGACGCCTTCTTCCTCTTCTGCACGATCTGCGCCTGCGAGGTGGGCGCGCTCGCTCCGGCGGCCACCCGCCCTCCCGTGAACGGGTCCGACCGCCGGATGCGCCGGTCCCTCCCCCATCCGCACGGGGAGCGGGGACGCGGCGCGTCCGGCGGGGACGCGCCGGATCCCGGGCGTCCCCTGTGCGCGTCGTGCGGAAGGGACGTCCCGCGGCTTCCCGCCCCGTATCCGCCCCAGCGGCTCTGCGCCTTCTGCGCGAAATTTTCCGGCTAGCTGTCGGGGGTGCGGCGCCGGGGGACGCGCCCCCACTGGAAGGCGTCCGAGAGCGCCCGGAAGAAATCGCGCTCGCCGAAGACCGCCATCCGGAGGGGGTGGCGCGAGCGGGCGAAGCGGACCTCGTCGCCGGGGTCAAGATCGATCCGGCACTGGCCATCGACGGTGAGCGCCGTGTCGGCGCTGTCGGGCTCCACGCGGAAGGAGACGGCGTGGTCGGCCGAGAGGACGATCGGGCGGCTCCCCAGGCCGTGCGCGCAGACCGGCGTGATCACGATCGCCCGGGCGGGCCGTTCGACGATCGGCCCGCCGGCGGAGAGCGAGTGCGCGGTCGAGCCGGACGGGGTGGCGGCGATGAGGCCATCCCCCCAGACCGACGCCACGCGGCGCCCCCCCACCTCGAGCGTGACGCGCGTCATCCGCGCGATGTCGCGCCCGGCAACGATCCCCTCGTTCACGGCGAGTCCCGTCCAGAGGACCTTCCCCTCCCGGAGGACCCGGACCGAGAGGCGCAGGCGCTGTTCCACCCGGAAGCGCTTCGCCGCGATGTCCCCGATGCGCGCCCTGAAACCGGCCAGGTCCAGCTCGGCGAGGAACCCCAGGCGTCCCAGGTTCACCCCCACAAGCGGCACCCGGCGCCCGCCCAGGCCCCGCGAGGCGGCCAGGATCGCGCCGTCCCCGCCGAAGACGACGGCGAGCGCGACGCCCCCGGCGTCGATCCCTTCCGCGCGCGAGTCGACGACGCGGACCTTCTTCCCCCGCGCCAGGAGCGCCGAACGCGCCCACCGGATCGCCCGCGCGACCGGCCTGCGGGACGGATCGCCGAGAAGCAGGATCATGACGGAACCTATCGGGCGGCGACGGCCGTGCCGGACCGCGCCGGAGCGGCGAGCGCGCGTCCCAGGAAACCGGCGGCGGTGCGGGCGATCCCCTCGGGGGCGAGCCCCAGCGCCGCCAGGTGCAGGTCGCGCGAGCCGTGCGGGACGAAGAGATCCGGGATCCCGGCGCACCGGATCCGGTCGGTGCGGGCGTTCGCGGTCGCGGCGGTCTCGAGAATGGCCGACCCGAAACCGCCCGCGAGCGCGTGGTCTTCCAGGGTCAGGACGAACGGGTGCGACCGGGAGAGGCGGGCCACCAGGTCCGCGTCGACGGGCTTGGCGAACCGGGCGTTCACGACCGAGACGTGGATGCCGTTTTCGGCCAGGAGCCGGCCCGCCGCGACGGCCCGCTCCACCATGGCGCCGTACGCCAGCAGGACGCCATCGTCCCCTTCAGAGAGGACCTCCGCTTTCCCGAGCTCCACCGGCGGGCACCCGCCGATCGGCTCCGGGACGCTCCCGCGCGGATAGCGGATCGCCGCGGGGCGGTCCAGGGTCAGGGCGAACTCCAGCATCGCCTCCAGCTCCGCGCCGTCCTTGGGAGCCATGAGGACCGTCCCCGGGAAGGTCCGCAGGTAGGCGATGTCGTACATCCCGTGGTGCGTGGGGCCGTCGGCCCCCACCACCCCCGCCCGGTCCAGGCAGAAGACGACCGGCAGCTTCTGCAGCGAGACCTCGTGGAAGATCTGGTCGAACGCCCGCTGGAGGAAGGTCGAGTAGATCGCGCAGACGGGGCGAAGGCCAGCCAGCTTCAGGCCGCTCGCGAACCCCACGGCGTGCTGCTCGCAGATCCCGACGTCGAAGAAGCGGTCGGGGAACCGCTCCTGGAACTTGTTGAGGCCGGTCCCCTCCGGCATCGCGGCGGTGATCGCGACGACCCGGGGGTCCCGCTCGGCCAGCTTCACGAGCTTCCCGGCGAAGGCGCTTCCGTACGAGGGAAGGCTCTTCTTCGCGCCCGCCGGAGGGACTGTCCCGTCCTCCAGGATCTGCGGCGAGGCGCCGTGCCGGAGCGCCGGGTCGCCGTGGGCGGGGTCGAGCCCCTTTCCCTTCTGCGTGATCACGTGAAGCAGGATCGGCCCGTCGTGGGCGGGCTTCACCGCCTTCAGGGTCTCGATCAGGGTCGGGAGGTCGTGCCCGTCCACCGGCCCCAGGTAGTGGAAACCGAGCGCCTCGAAGAGGTGGCCTGGCGTGAGCCCCGTCAGGACCGCCTCGCAGGCGTGCTTGTACGCCTCGTCGACGTTGCGGCCGACGAGCGGGATCCGCTTCAGCGCGTCGTGGATCTGGCGGCGGTACTTCTCGTAGGCGGGGAGCGTCCGGAAGCGCGAGAGATGCTGCGAGAGGGCGCCTACCGCGCGCGAGATCGACATCTTGTTGTCGTTCAGCACCACGAGGAGGTTCTTCTTGAGCTCTCCCGCGTGGTTCGTGGCCTCGAACGACATCCCGAGCGCGAACCCCGCGTCCCCCACCACCGAGACGACGTGCCGGGGATCCTTCGCCATCTCGTGGCCGGCGGCAAGCCCGAGCCCCGTGGAGATCGCCGTCCCCGCGTGCGCGCTCAAGTAGAGGTCGTAGGGGCTTTCCTCCGGGTTCGTGAACGGCCCCAGTCCCTCGTGCAGGCGCAGGGTCCTGAACTGCTTCCGGCGCCCGGTGAGGAGCTTGTGCGTGTAGGTCTGGTGGCTGACGTCCCAGACCAGGCGGTCTTTCAGGAAGTCGAAGCAGTAATGGAGCGCGATCGTGAGCTCGACCACCCCCAGGTTCGACCCCAGGTGCCCCCCGTTCCGGGTGACGACCGAGATGATCTCGTCGCGGATCTCCTGCGCGAGGCGCGGCAGGTCCGCGACCGGGATCTTCCGCAAATCGGCGGGGGAATCGACCGTCTCGAGGAGCGGCTTGGCCATGGGGCTCCTAGGAGCGGCGGGAGGTGACGAAGAGGGCCAGGTCGCGCAGCGCGTGTCCGCGGACACCGAACGGGGCCAGGGCCCCGATCGCGCGGGCGACGAGGCGGTCCGCCTCGCGGCGGGCGGCGCCGATCCCTGCCGCGCGGGTATAGGTCATCTTTCCGTTTTCCATGTCGCGTCCCACCGGTTTCCCCATGGCGGCAGAATCGCCAGTCTCGTCAAGGATATCGTCGACGATCTGGAAGGCAAGGCCGAGCGCCCGGCCGTACGCCGAGAGCGCCGCGAGCCGGCGAGCCGGCGCCCGGGCGACGATCCCCCCCATGAGGACCGCCCCCCGGATCAGGGCCGCGGTCTTCCGCCCGTGGATCTCGAGCACCTGCGCGCGGGAGGGGCGCTTCCCCTCCGCGGCGAGATCCAGGGCCTGTCCCCCGATCATCCCCTCGGTGGCGGACGCCTCCGCCAGGGTCGAGACCAGGGGGGCTGCCACCGCCGGCTCGTACGAATCGGCCAGCACCTGGAAGGCGCGCGTCAGGAGCGCGTCCCCGGCGAGGATCGCCGTCGCCTCGTCGTACTTCCTGTGGAGCGTCGGCCGTCCCCGCCGCAGGTCGTCGTCGTCCATCGCGGGAAGGTCGTCGTGGATCAGCGAGTAGACATGCAGCATCTCGACCGCCGCTGCGGCCGGAAGCGCCCGGGTCCCTTTCCCCCCGCACGCCCGGAAGGCGTGATACACCAGAAGCGGCCGCAGGCGCTTCCCCCCCGCGAAGATGCTGTACCGCATCGCGGCATGAAGTCCTTTCGGAACGCGGGAAAGGGGCGGCAGGAGACGGTCCAAGGCCTTGTCAATCTTCCGCGTAGGGGCGAAGAGGTCCGCCGGCATCCGGCGATTATACCGACTGCACCCCATCCCCGAGAGCGGCAGCCGGTTCAGGCGCGCGGCCTGGCATGTCGGCGAAGGAACTCGGCCAGTCTCTTCTTGTCCGACTCTCCTTTTGCCACGGAGAGGATCAGGGTCTCGAAAGGCTTCTGGGGCGCCATCAGATCGAGACCGTTCAACCCCAGGAAGACGTAGGCGGCCATCGTCCCGGTTCTCTTGTTCCCGTCCACGAACGGATGATTGCTGACGATGTGAAAGAGATAGGCCGCCGCCATTTCTGCAAGGTCCGCATGAAAGTACTGACCTCCGAATCCGGCCCGGGGCATCGCGAGGGCTGACTCCAGCCCCCCCATGTCCCGCACCCCGAGCCCCCCCCCATAGCGGGCAACCTGGTCCTCGTGGATCTTCAGGAGATCGTCAAGTTCCAGGAAGACAGGCGTCATTCTCAACGGGCCAGTTGCTTGAGCATCTTCCCGTACCGGCGGTTCCCTTCGGCCAGGATCGCCTTGAGGCGGCGTGCCCGGGACACCGGAGAGGCCGGAGCAACGATCAGGTTGCGGCCGTCGGTGGTCACCGAGAGCGGCGTCTTCTCGTTGATGTTCAGGAGGCTCAACACCCCCTTGTCGATCACCAGGGCCAGGCTGTTCCCGTGCCGTGTGAGACGCTTCACCATGATGCACCCCCCTTTGAAACAATGTTACAACAGTGTATCACCTTTGCAAGGCGTGCCGGTGCCGGAGAAGCGTCTCGTGACGCCGGACGGGACGCTCGCGGCGTTGACGCCGGAGATCCTGTCGTGATAACGGGCCGACATCGCCGGCATCGCCGTCGGGACGAACGACCCGTCCGCCGGGACAATGTCCGTGATCACGGGCGGCGCGATGTCCTGAGACGGCGGCAGCTGGCCGGGAACCGCGACCCGAATCGCCGGGACGCCGAGCAAAAGGGGCAGCAAGATCCCCCCGACACCGCGCGATTCTTCGTATCTCTCCCTCCTTCAGCCTTCCTAACGCTACACTCCGCCAGATGATGAAGGCGCTTTTTCTGGGGCACGCGCACACGAACGGCTGCCGGAGCGCCTACTACTTCCCGCACCTGGCGCGGCTGGGGATCGCCGCGCGTTACGTCGAGCTGCCATCGGGGGCGGGCCGCCTGGCAGCGATCGAGGCGCTTACGGCGGCGGACGCGGCGGTGGTCCAGCGCTCCGCCCTGTCCTCCGCGGAGATGGCCGCCCTGCGCCGCGCCGCGCCGCGGGTGATCTACGACGTGGACGATCCGGTGATGTACCGTTCCAGCCGCCACCTGATCCAGCGGTCGCTCGCGCGCCGGCGCAATTTCAGGCGGATGGTGGAGTCGGTCGACGCCGTGATCGCCGGGACCCCCGCGATCGCCCGGGAGGCCGCCCGCTACGTCGCCGACGACCGGATCGTCACGATCCCGTCCACCGTGGACGGCGACCTCTATCTCCCCCTCCGGCGCGACCCCGCGCCGGAGGGCGCCGTCACGGTCGGCTGGCTGGGTTCGGCGGGGACCGTCGGGTACCTCGCGCGCCTGCGCGCCGTCTACCACGAGACCTGGCGGCGCCTCCCGGAGGTCCGGTTCAAGGTCGTCTCGAACAGGTTTCCCGACTTCGACGGGATCCCGATCGAGCAAAAGCCCTGGCGCCAAGAGGATGAGGTGGCGGACCTGCAGTCGTTCGACATCGCGCTCCTTCCCCTGACCGACGACCTCTGGACGCGCGGCAAGGGGCACGGAAAGCTGTTCCAGTACATGGCGGTCGGCGCCGCGATCGTGGGGAGCCCGGTCGGGATCGTGGGGGAATTCCTCTCGGACGGCCGGACGGGGCTTCTCGCACGGAACCGGAAGGAGTGGATCCGCGCGATCGGGCGGCTCGTCGGGGACGCGGATCTCCGGCAGTCCCTCGGCACGGCGGCGCGGCGGGATTTCGAGGAGCGGTTCAGCCTGCGGGCAACGCTTCCGGCGCTGGCGGGACTGCTGCGAGGCGCGCCGCGCGCGACGAGCCCATGAGCTTCCGGTATTCCGCCTCGACCCGCTTCGCCTGGTCCGCGAGCGAGTAGCGCTCCAGCACGATCCGCCGCGCGTTCGCCGCGAAGCGCTTCCGGAGAACCGGGTCGCGCGCGAGGCGCGCGAGCCCCTCGGAGATGTCGCCGGCGCTCCCGGGGCTGGCGAGAAAACCGTTCACGCCGTCCTGCACCAGCTCCGGCAGGATCCCGATCGTCGGGGTGACGGCCGGGATCCCCATCGCCAGCGCCTGGAGGAGCGCCCGGCAGGTGCCGTCGGAGCCGGGGGCCATGAAGACGAGGATGTCGAACGTCTTCAGGGCCTGCAGGTAGTCGTCGCGGCGGTACCCGGCGAAGACCACCTTGTCCTCCAGCTTCAGCTTCTTCACGGGGCGCACCGCGACCTGCTCCATTTTCGTGCCGCGCCCCACGAGGACCAGCTTCATGTTCGTGTACTTGTAGATGATCCGCCGGAACCCCTCGAGAAGGAGGTCGAACCGCCGGTGCTCCTGGATCCGGGCCACGACGCCCACCACCAGCTCGTCGGGGGCGATCTTGAGCTCCGCGCGCAGGTCCCCCGGGATCTTCGACGGGTCGAACCGCTCGACGTCCACCGCCGGCGGCAGGAAGACGAGGCGCCGGTTCATGATGAAGGTCGAGCCGTCCGCCTGGTACCCCTCGCGCGAGTGCTGGATCAGGAGGTCGGTCTTGTCCTTGTAGAGCCAGCGGTTCCGGAGCGATTTCTTCTGCGGGACGCCGTCGTGGCAGGTGCGCACGAGGAAGGGCTTCCGGGCCGCCTTCCGGATGGCGAGAGCCGCGATCCAGTGGTCCTGCAGCCTGTGCGCGTGGACGATGTCGATCCCCTCGGCGTCGATGTACCGGGCCAGCGCCTCGGCGTCGCGGCGGTTGGCGAAGAAGTCGAAGTGCTTCGCCAGGCGGAAATCCGTGATCGGCGCGATCCCCCGCTCGCGGGCGCGCCGGATGATCGAGTCCTCCGCCTCGAACGGAAGGGGGCTCACGGCGAGCCTCACGTCGAGCCCGCGCCCGACGAGCGTCTTCACGAGATCGACGGCCGGCTCCGCGGGGCCGGTCCATTTCCAGTCGCTGAACAGATGGAGAACCTTCATAAGGAGTCAGGAGCCGGAAGTCAGGAGCCAGGAGAAAAACGACAAGAGCAACACGCCGCGAATTCTACAGCCTTCATTCTTCCGTTTCTTTCGTCGTTTTGAGTCTTTCTCCTGACTCCTGTCTCCTGACTCCTGTGCTCCCCCATTCCTCTTCGACATCCCCTTCCGGACCGACGTAGAGGATCCTCTGGGGGCGCGAGAGGCGCGCCGTCCCGCGCAGGAGGCCCCGGCGCGCCGCGCGCGGCAGGCTCCGCGCGTACCTCCGGAAGAAGCGGACACGCTCCCGCGTGCTGACGAACCCCGGGACGGACAGGTTGAGCTGGACGAGAAACGCGAGCCGGTCCGGCACCCCCACGCGCTCCCCGAAGCGGGTGCCGTCGAGGTCGATCCAGGCCCAGCGCGCCGTCTCCGGGCGGTCCCCCGTCACGAACAGGTTGCAGGTCTTCGCGTCGCGGATCCGGACGCCGGCCGCATGGAGGCGCGCCGCCGCGTCGGCGAACGACCGGATCCAGGCCCGCCGCTCCCCCTCCGGCAGGCCCCGCCACCCGATCGCGCAGAGCCAGCGGTCGAGTTCCTTCCCGCCCGGTCCCGCCGCGAGATCCTCGAGGATCAGATACGCCCCTGGCCGCAGCGGCCCCCACCCTTCCGTCACGAGCGCGAGCGGCGCCGCGGTGGGGAACCCCCGCGCCGAAAAGGCGTTCGCCGCGAACCAGCCGCGCATCCCGCGCGCGAGGCGCCCCACGGCGGCTGCCGCCATCGCCGCGTCCCGGGGACGGTACCGCTTCACGCAGACGCTCCCCGGCCAGGGGCCCGCGAGTCCGCGAACCACCTGCGACTCCGCCGCATCCTTCACGACGCGCGGCCCGCCTCCCTCCTGACTCCTGACTCCTGACTCCTGACTTCTCGTCAGCGCTTTCTCGAATGCCCCTATCGCCTCCTCGACCCAGGCCTCCTCGAACCTGCGGCTCCGGAAGACCGAACGCGTCAATCCGCGGCGCGCGACAAAGGCGCCCGTCGTGGAAAAGCAACGCCGGCTCCGGCTCCTCCAGTGCCTGTGCCAGGACCGCCAGATCGCGCGATCGATCTCGCGGTAGAGCGCCCGGCGCCTGCCGGCCGGGACGCGCGCGGCGACCGCCCAGGCGGCGGCAACGCGCAGCCGGTCGCGCGGGGCCAGAAAGCCCATCGAGGCGAGGAACCCCGCGACCTGAAAAATCCTCCCGCGCGCGCCGAGCGGCTTTCCGATCCGGACATCGGCGAGGTCCACGAGGTAGAGGCGCCCCGACCCTCCGGGGGCCTCCGCGATCAAAATGTTCCCGGCATGGAGGTCCCCGGCCCGGACGAGCCGCTCCTCGAGAAGCGCGAGAAATCTCCCCAGTCGGGCCAGAAGCTCCCGGCGCGCGCGCGGCTCGAGCGCCCCGAAGGCGCGCCAACCGAAATCGTCCAGGGCCTCGCCGCGGATCCGCTCGGCAACGAGAAGTTCCGCCCCGCCCGGGCCGCTCCCGACCGCCACCGGGCGCGGGGCGATCCCGCCCGTCGCGTGCAGGACCTGGGCGTTCTCCCACTCGCGCCGCAGCCCCCCGCCCAGGCAGGCGCGCAGGCGCCGCCAGGCCCCCGCCGGACGGCTTTCCTTCACCACGATCCCGCCCGGGAGGACGGCGTCGGCCGTCCAGACGCGGCGGCGGCGGTTCTCCCGGATCGCGGAGGCGGCGTCGCCCGGAGCCGGAGCCGAAGAAGGAGAAGCGACCCAGACCGCGAACGGCTCGCGCAGGTCCGCATCCACGCGCCAGCGGACGCCGCCGGCCATGAGGGAGTCGTATGCCATGACGATTTTTCCTATCATATCGGCATGGCGACACAAACGCGCATGGCCCCCGCAGCCGCCCCGGAGCGCAACGGAAAGGGAACCGCGAGCCGCAAGCCGATCGACCAGAAGGCGATCGAGAAGGCGGTCCGCGAGATCCTCGTCGCGGTGGGCGAGAATCCCGACCGCGAGGGGCTCGCGAACACTCCGGCGCGCGTCGCGCGCATGTACGCCGAGGTCTTCCAGGGGCTCCGGGAAGACCCGGCCATCCACACGCGGGTCTGCTTCACGGAGAAGTACGACGAGGTGGTCCTCGTGAAGGACATCCCGTTCTATTCGATCTGCGAGCACCACCTCCTCCCCTTCATCGGGCAGGTCCACGTCGCCTACATCCCCAACGGACAGGTCCTGGGGATCTCGAAGGTGGCGCGCGTGGTGGACGGCTTCGCCCGCCGCCCCCAGGTGCAGGAGCGGCTCACGAACCAGATCGCCGACCTCCTCAACCGCGAGCTCAAGCCCAAGGGGGTCGCCGTCGTCATGGAGGCGGTCCACACCTGCATGACGATCCGGGGCGTGAAGAAGCCGGGCGGCAAGGTGACGACGTCGGCGATGCTGGGGGGATTCCGCACCAACCCCGCCTCGCGCGGCGAGGTGATGACCCTTATCCACGGGGGACTGAAGTAGGCACGGAGGGATCAAGTCATGTCAAACGTCCTGCACGTCACATCCGCCACGTTCGAGAGCGAGGTCCTGAAGAGCGACAAGCCGGTCCTCGTCGACTTTTTCGCCGAATGGTGCGGCCCCTGCAAGATGCTCGCCCCTGTCATCGAGGAGCTCGCCGCCGACTACGCGGGAAAGGCGAAGGTCGTCAAGCTCGACACCGACGAGTCGGGCGACGTCGCCGCGAACTTCGGGATCATGGGGGTCCCCACCGTCATGATCTTCAAGAACGGCCAGAAGGTGGACGAGCAGGTCGGGTACGTCCCGAAGGCCGCCCTCAAGAAGAAGCTCGACGCCCAGCTGTAACGCGCCGATGAAGTTCGGCCGCTGGGAGGTGACCTCCGTCCTCTCGGGGTTCTTCCGCCTCGACGGCGGCGCGATGTTCGGGTCCGTCCCGAAAGTCCTCTGGGAGAAGACGAACCCCGCCGACGGGAAGAACCGGATCGACCTGGCGCTCCGCTGCATGCTTGTCCGGGGAGAAGGCCGGACGATCCTGGTCGACACCGGGATCGGGGAGAAATTCTCCGGCAAGGAAAGCGCGATCTACGCCGTGGACCATGACCGGCACACGCTTCCAGCGGCGCTCGCCGCGCAAGGGGTGGAGCCCGACGACGTCACCGACGTGATCCTGACGCACCTCCACTTCGACCACGCGGGCGGCATCTCGTGCCGGGACGCCGACGGGAACCTGCGCCTCGCGTTCCCGAACGCCCGCCACTGGCTCCAGAAGTCGAACCTCGCCGCGGCCGTCAACCCGCACGAGCGGGAGAAGGCCTCCTACCTGCGCGAGAACTGGGCCCCGGTGAAGGACGCGCCGCGCCTCGAGCTTCTCGACGGGCCGGCGGAGATCTATCCGGGGATCCGGCTCCTCGTCTCGGAAGGGCACACGACGGGCCTCCAGATGCCGCGCGTCGCCGGAGACGGCCGCTGGATCCAGTACTGCGCCGACATGATTCCGACCGCGAGCCACGTCCGCGTCCCGTACGTCATGGGGTATGATCTCTGCCCGAGGACGCTGATGGAGGAGAAGCGCCGGGCATTGGCGGAAGCGGTCCGCGAGGAGGGGTACCTCTTCTTCGGGCATGACCCCTGGACGCCGGCCTGCCGCGTGACGGAATCGGACGGACGGTTCGGACCCGGCGCCGCGGAGCGCCTGGGAGAACCGGATGCGGCCGCCCCGCGGCCGGCCCCGGAACGGAAAGGATGACCCCATGGACAGACGCCTGATACGGCTCGCCCCCCTCCCCTTCCTGTTCCTGGCCGCCGCGCTCGCCCTGGCGGCCCCGCCGAAGCCCGCCCCGCCCGGATCCCCGAAGGCCGCCCCCGCGAAAGGGGCGGATCTCGACGCCCTGATCGAGCGGCTCGGCTCGGCGGACGAGGCGGCCCGCCAGGAGGCGTCCGACGCGCTTGCCCGGGCGGGAAAGACCGCCACCGACAAGCTGCTCGAGGCGCGCCGGAAGAAGCCGGCCCTCGCCAGGGCGATCGATCCCCTGCTTGAGTCGGCCTGGTCGGTCCCTCCCGAGGACGTGGCCGGAGTGTTCGACCTCCTCTCGCGGATCGATCCGGAGGATCCCGGCACGGAAGAGGCGGCCTGGAAGAAGCTCGCGGCGCTGCGGGGAAAGGCGGCGGCGTTCCTGGAACACGCGAAAGGCGCCCCGGGCCCCAAGGGGCAGTTCGCGCGGGAGGCGCTCGAGACGGCGCGCGCGGTCGGCCGCGGCGAAAAGCTGTTCCAGTCCGCGAAATGCGCCGGGTGCCACCGGATCGGCAAGGAAGGGTCATCCGACGACGGCCCGGACCTCGACGGCGCCGGTTCCACGGCCGAGGCGCGCGCCCAGAGCCGTTTCGTGGTCGTGGGACGCAAGATGTCGGGGGCCGATTATCTCGTTGAATCGCTCGTCGATCCCGATTCCTACGTCGTCCCGGGACACGCCGCCGGTGCGCACCCGGACCCCGCCTCCCTGAAGGACGGGGATATCCGTGACCTCGTGGCGTTCCTGCAGGCGCTGGGCGGCCGCCCCGACCTCTCCGCCATCCGCGTGCCGGAACGCTGACCGGAGGAGCCCATGGCGGCCGCCAAGACCACTGCGCAGGAATGCATCCGGGCGATCGCCGGCAACCTCAAGCTGCGCCCCTCGAAGGCGGGCGGATGCTTCGGCGCGATCTCGGGCGTCCCTGTCCATTTCGTCCCCCTCCCCAAGGGGAATCTTGTCACCGTGGGGCTTTTCGTCTGGCTCCCGGACGGCGCCGATCCGGAAGCGTTCCGTGCGGGGCTGGCCGGCGACGCGGCCATCGCCGGCGCCGGGTTTGACGCGAAGAACGCCTCCGTGACCGGACGCCATCTCCTGTATGTCTTCCCGAACACGTTCATGGGGCGCGTGGAACTGTCCGGGGTGACCGGGGTCGTCGGGCCCCTGGTGGCGGCATGGCGTGCGCGCTTCCCGGAAGGGACCGCCCCCGCGGACGGGAAGCTCCTCGCGCTCGTCGACAACCTCCCGGTCCTGGCGACCCCGGAGGAGCTTCGGGCGCTGAAGGAACGCGGAACCGAGATGAACGAGGCGTACCTCAAGATCGAGCCCCGCCGGGCCGCCGCGATCGGCGCCATGACGGGCGCGGCGATCGCCGGCGCGGTCGTCTGGGCATTGATCGGCACCTTCCTGCGCCTGCAGGCCTGGATCGTCGCGATCGGGATCGGGTACGGGATCTCCTGGCTCGCCCGCCGCGTGGGCGGGCGCGTGGACGGCCTCACCCGAGCGGCGGCGTTCGTCCTCACGCTCGCGTGCACCATCCTGGGGGAGATCCTGTCGGTCGCCTTCTACCTGCAGAGGGAAGGTCACGGATTCGACCCGCTCCTGGCCGCCGGGCTGTACCTGGAGGCCCTCGGCGCCGGGACGGGCGGGATCTGGGGAAGCCTTCTTTTCGCGCTGGGCGGAGGCGCACTCGGCGCCTGGTATGCCCTGAAGAACGCCGCTCCGCCGGTTCTTATCCCGCAGATCGAGACGCTCGACGAAGCTCCGCCTCCCGTGCAGTAAGTGCACGACCGGCGCCGCGGGCGGTCAGTTCCGCCACCTCCGGACAGACCTCGAAACAAGAATCCGCAAGTGACGTCAATAAACAAGTTGCGTCTCTATTTGACCGCCGAGCCGGCACGGTGTTTGCGCATCATGTCAGGCATGAAGGAAGTCGTCGTCGTCACCCCTGCCCCGGAGCTTTCCCGCTACGTCAGCTTCCTGCTGGCCCACGCCGGGACCCCGTTTCACGTCTCAACCGCCCGGAACGAGGTCGAGGGGTTCGTGAAGGCAGTGTCGGTCCGGGCGGACTGGGTCGTGATCGACGACGACGTCCCTTGCATGGGCCCCGCGGATCTGCGCGTGATCCTCGCGGAACAGCCCGAGACGAAACGCGCCAAGGTCCTGCTCCTCACAGGCGAGGACCCGGGACGGGCCGCCGCCTCTTCCCATCTCCGGCGGTCCGACCGGGTCCTCGCCAAGCCGTTCGGGACGGGCGACTTCCGCGAAGCGATGCTCTCCTTCCCGCGCCTGCGTCGCTGGGGGCGAGGTGCGCTCGCCTGGCTCGCGGCCCAGGCCCGGGCGCGCCTCGACTTCGAACGCTACACCACCGCGCAGGCGGTGGCAGCGGCAGGTCTCGTCGCCGCCCTGACGGGCGCCGCCTGCCTCGCCGGGACCCGCGGGGTCTCCGGGCCGACCCTCATCCTCTGGGGCGGGCTTTTCCTCGTGGTGAGCCTCGCGGCGCACCTGCGCGACCGGAACCTGCGCTGGGAGATGCTCCTTTTCGGGAAGTTCGCGTTCCTCGTGTCGCTCCTGCCGGCCGGCGCGATCCAGACCGCCCAGCAGGCGCTGAACCAGGCTGCGTAGCCGCTACTTGTATTTCAGCTTCATCCCCAGGATGAAGAGGGCGATCACGAGCGAGGCCAGGCTGCTGGCGATCATGGGAAGATCCCGCCGCAGGACCCCGTAGATCGTCCAGAGCAGGACCCCCAGACAGAACATCACGAACATCCCGAGGGAGATGTCGCGCGTGGACCGGCTCTTCCAGACCTTCACCGCCTGGGGCAGGAAGGCGCAGGTGGTGAGCGACGCCGCGAGAAACCCCAGGAGCGTGATCCACGGCATGTCCACGGTCACTCCTCCCCGCCCGGACGGTACTGGACCGCTTCGGCCAGGTGCTCCGGCGCCACCCGTTCCGATCCCGCAAGATCGGCGATCGTCCGGGCCACCTTGAGCACGCGGTGACAGGCGCGCGCGGAGAGGTTCATCTGGGAGACCGCCTCCTCGAAGAGCGCCTCGCCCGCCGCGTCGAGCGCGCAGTGCCGCTTCACGTGCCGGGGCCCCATCCGGGCGTTCGCGTGGACCCGCTCCCCGCGAAAACGTTCCTCCTGGATCCGGCGGGCCGCCACCACCCGTTCGCGCAGGACCGCGGAAGGATCTCCCGCGGCGGAGCGGGCCATTTCCCGGTACGGGATCGACCCGACCTCCACGACGAGATCGATCCGGTCGAGGAGCGGCCCGGAGATCCGGCGCCGGTACTTCTCGATGGCGTTCGGCGCGCAGCGGCAGGACCGCCGGGGATCCGTGGCGTAGCCGCACGGGCAGGGGTTCATGGCGGCGACCAGCATGATCCGGGCCGGAAAGGTCAGGCTTCCGGAGGCGCGCCCGATCGTGACGCGCCCCTCTTCCAGGGGCTGCCGCAGGGTCTCGAGGACACGGCGGCCGAATTCCGGGAGCTCGTCGAGGAACAGGACGCCGTGGTGCGCAAGCGACAGCTCGCCCGGGCGCGGGGACGATCCCCCGCCCACGAGCCCCGCTTCGCTCACCGTGTGGTGCGGGCTCCGGAAGGGACGCCGCGTCACCAGGCCCGCCCCGTTCGCCAGGAGCCCCGCGACGCTGTACACCTGCGTCGTCTCGACCGCCTCCTCGAGAGTGAGCGGCGGAAGGATCCCGGGAAGCCTTTGGGCCAGCATGCTCTTTCCCGTCCCCGGCGGGCCGGACATGAGGACGTTGTGCCCTCCGGCCGCGGCGATGACGAGGGCGCGCTTGGCGTGCGTCTGCCCTTTCACCTCGGAAAGGTCCGGGACCTCCTCCGGGGCATGCGCGAGGACACGTTGCCGGTCCACCACGGCCGGCACCGGAAGCGACTTGCCCGACACCGCCCCCGCCGCCTCGGCCAGGGTCGAGACGGGGATCACCTCCAGGTCCCCGACGAACGCCGCTTCGGCCGCGTTCTCCCGCGGCACGAGGATCCGCCTCACCCCCGCGCGGCGCGCGGCCAGGGCCGCCGGAAGCGCACCCGCCACGGGGCGCACGCGCCCGTCCAGGGCGAGCTCGCCGAGGACGAGCCAGTCCCCCGGCGCCGGGATCGCGACCTGCTCCGAAGCGGCCAGAACCCCGAGCGCGATCACGAGGTCATACGCCGGTCCTTCCTTGGGAAGGTCCGCCGGCGCCAGGTTCACGGTGATCTTCCGCGTCGGAAAGTCGTATCCGCTGTTGATGACCGCCGACTTGACGCGGTCGCGGCTTTCCTTGACCGCCTTGTCAGGGAGTCCTACCAGGACGATCCCGGGGAGCCCGCGGCCGAGATCGACCTCCACCTCGAGGACCCGCGCGTCGATCCCCACGAGGGCCGCGCTGATGAGCTGCGAGAGCACCGGGAAACGGTAGCGGGCGGGGTCGCCCCGCTCAAGGGACCGATCGTCACCAGCGGTGCGCGTATCCGCCGGGGCCGGCCAGGGGCGGCCGGATCCCGCGCCCCCGCCTGACGCGGCCCACCACCGCGACGGGGAAGGCCAGTCGCGCCAGGCGCCCGCGCTCGCGCGCCGGGAACGTGAAGACCAGCTCGTGGTCCTCCCCGTCCGAGAGGGCGTGCGCGAGCGGGGTCTTTCCGGTCCGGCGGGCAAGCCTTCGCGCGTCCGGATGGACCGGAATGTCGCGCGCGGTGATTTGGGCGCCGACACCGCTCTCGTCCAGGAGGTGCCCCAGATCGGCGGCAAAACCGTCCGAGATGTCGATCATCGCGTGAAGCGTGAGCGTTTCCTGGAGCGCGAGCGCCTCGCGGATCCGGGGCCTTATCCGCAGGTGTCGCCCCGAAATCGAGCCTCCGAGGCGCCCCGTGACCGCGATCAGGTCGCCGGGGCGCGCGCCGGCGCGCCGGACCGGCCGGCACCCTCGCGGCACCTCGCCGAAAACGGTGACGGAAAGGACGGTCGGGCCCGTCCGGACCGCCGTGAGGTCCCCGCCCACGAGACGCATCCCCCCCGCCCGGCAGGCGGCGAGCATGCCGGAGACGATCGCGCGGCGGTCGGCACGCGAAAGCCGGCGCGGGAGGACCGCCCCCGCGAGGACCGCCACAGGACGGCATCCCATGGCGGCGATGTCGCTTGCGCACCGCATGACCGACTTCCAGCCGGCGGCGCGCCAGGAGGCGCCGCGCGCGAAGTGGACCCCCTCCACGGTGTTGTCGACATGGATCACGACGCGCGGGTCCGCGAGACGCACCACGGCCGCGTCGTCGCCGGGGCCGACCAGAACGGGCCCGCGGACCCTTCCCGCGCGACGCCGGATCCAGCGCAAGAACTCGAACTCCCCCTCACGCATGGCGAAACACCAAATGCCAAACACCAAGCACCAAACAAACACCGAAACGAACAAACTCCAATGAGCCAAACCAAGCAGGCCAAGACTCGATTTTGAACGCTTCGATCATTGGCGTTTGTCCGTTTGTTTGGCGCTTGGCTTTTGGTGTTTGGTGTTTATTCTGGATTTCTTCCATGGGCGTTTCCAAGGCTCTCATCGTACTCTCGACCGTCCCCGACCAGAAGACCGCCCGGAAGATCGCGCGGGATCTCGTGGCAAGAAGGCTTGCCGCCTGCGTGAACCGTGTCGGCCCGATCCGCTCGACCTATCGCTGGAAGGGAAAGACGTGCGACGACGCCGAATTCCTCCTGGTCATCAAGACGACCGCCGCGCGCTACGCGGCGCTCGAGCGCCGGATCCTCGCGCTCCATCCGTACGATCTCCCCGAGATCGTCGCCCTCCCCGTCTGCCGGGGGTCCCGGAAATATCTGGGCTGGCTGTCCGAATAACACTCCACTGGCGTTCGCGTTTGTTCGATGTACCCTATGGTGAATGCCGGCCGGAGGCTCCGTAACCGCATGAAAAACGGCGCGATCCGGCTCCTGGCCGTTCCCTTTCTCCTTGCGGTCGTCTCGGGCTGCGCGCGCCCCCCGGAAGACTGGCAGCCGACGGCGCTGGCGATCGAACCGGTCCCGATCGCGGAGCTCGCCTCGAGCCTCCGGATGCACGCGGACCGCACTCCCAAGTTCTGGCGCCTGACGGGCGGCAACCACGAGGTCCGGATCTACACGGGACTTTCCATGGCGTGGATGGACGGCGACTACATCACGCTTGACGAGCCGATCGGCGAGTCGGCCGGCGGCCCCCTGATCCCGGCGGCGCTGGCCGAGCGGATCCGCCTGCGCGTGGGCCCCGACATCGCCCCCGAGTCCCCCGCATGGGCCGGAGGATGCAAGGTGGTCCTCGACGCCGGCCACGGGGGCAAGGACCCGGGCGCGATCGGGACGCGCGGCACCACCGAGGAGTCGGTCGTTCTCGACATCACCCTGCACGCCGCCGACATCCTGAAGAAGGCCGGCTGCGAGGTGATCCTCACCCGCCGGAACGATACCTTCGTCGAGCTCCGCGAACGCGCCGAACAGGCCAACCGGTCGAGAGCGGACCTTTTCGTCAGCATCCACGCCAACGCCATGGAACCGACCGCGCGCCCGATGAGCGGGGTCGAGGTCTACTACCCGACCTACGCCTTCCGGCTGGATGCCGCCAAGGGGAACCTTTCCGCCCCCCCGCCTGCGGAGATCCTCCAGTCGACGCAGGACAGCCTGAAGCTCGCCCGGCATGTCCACGACATGATCATCGACCACACCTGGTGCCGCTCCAACGGCATCCGCCAGCACCCGAAGGCGCTGGCGGTCCTGCGCTACACCCACTGCCCCGCGATCCTGGTCGAGGTCGGCTACCTGACAGACGTCGAGGAGGAGGCGAAGCTCCGGGACGCCGAGTACCGCAAGCAGGTCGCCCACGCCATCGCCGACGGGATCATCGCGTACTGCAAGGCCACGAGCGGTGCCTACGTCTCCACCCGATAGCCCGGGCCCTGACGCCTCGCCCGGAAAGCCAGACGCCAAGGCGGCGGCGCGGACGATGGACGCCCTCGTCTCGCTCGCCAAGCGCCGCGGCTACATCTTCCAGTCGAGCGAGATCTATGGAGGCATGAACGCCTGCTGGGACTACGGTCCCCTGGGGGTCGAGCTCAAGAACAACCTGAAGCGCCTCTGGTGGCAAACGATGACCCAGTGGCGGGACGACATCGAGGGGCTGGACGCCTCGATCCTGATGCATCCGAAGGTCTGGGAGGCGTCGGGACACGTCGAGAACTTCACCGACCCCCTCGTCGACTGCAAGACCTGCAAGGGGCGCTTCCGCGCCGACCAGCTGGATCAGGCGCGCTGCCCGCAAAAACCCTCGAAGATCCCCGGCCAGGGAGGCGCCTGCGAGCTGATGGAGCCCCGGAAGTTCAACCTGATGTTCAAGACGCACATCGGCCCCGTGGAGGACGCCGGGGCCGTCTGCTACATGCGGCCGGAGACCGCCCAGGGGATCTACGTCAACTTCCTCAACGTCCAGGGCCCCTCGCGCCAGAAGATCCCGTTCGGGATCGCCCAGATCGGGAAGGCGTTCCGGAACGAGATCTCCCCCGGCAACTTCATCTTCCGGTCCCGCGAGTTCGAGCAGATGGAGATGCAGTTCTTCGTGAAACCAGGGACCGACATGGAATGGTTCGGGACGTGGCGCGACTCGCGTCTGGCCTGGCACAAGGCGCTGGGGCTCTCGACCGATCGCCTGCGCTTCCACCCGCACGGCGAGAAGGAGCTCGCCCACTACGCGAAAGCGGCCGTGGACATCGAGTTCGCCTTCCCCTTCGGCTGGCAGGAAGTCGAGGGGATCCACAACCGGACCGATTTCGACCTCAAGCGGCACATGCAGTATTCCGGAAAGGACCTCTCCTATTTCGACGACGCGGCGCCGGTGAAGGAGCGGTACGTCCCCTACATCATCGAGACCTCCGTCGGCGCCGACCGCCTGGCCCTGACCACGCTCGTGAACGGCTACGCCGAGGAGGAGGTGAAACCGGGCGACAAGCGGACGGTGCTGAAGCTTCACCCTGCGATCGCCCCAATCAAGGCGGCGATCCTCCCCCTCGTGAACCGCGACGGCATGCCGGAGATCGCGCAGAAGATCGCCGCCGACCTCCGGAAGCGCTTCAAGCTCTTCTACGACGACACCGGCGCCGTGGGGCGGCGCTACCGCCGGATGGACGAGGCGGGAACCCCCTTCTGCATCACCGTGGATTCCGACACCCTGAAGGACGAGACGGTTACCGTTCGCGAGCGCGATTCGATGCAGCAGGTCCGCGTGCCGGCGGCGGGCCTGGCGGACCATCTCGAGAAGGCCTGCTCCTTTTCCTACACGTAAGGACAGGCCACCAGCCGCCCGTCCTTCTCGACGAGCGGCGGAACGGCATCGGCACATTCGGGGCGCGCGATCGGGCAGCGCGTCCGGAAACCGCAACCGGAGGGCTTGGCGAGCGGCGTCGGGATGTCCCCCTTCAGGATCACGCGCCCGGGGCGCTTCCTCTCCGGGTCAGGAAGCGGGACGGCCGAGATCAGGGCCTTCGTATAGGGATGGAGCGGCGTGCGGGCGATCCGGTCCACCGGCCCGATCTCGACGATGTTCCCAAGGTACATGACGGCGATACGGCCGGAAACATGCTCCACGACCGAGAGGTCGTGCGCGATGAAGAGATAGGCGACCCCGAACTGCTCCTGCAGGTCCTGCATCAAGTTGATGACCTGCGAGCGCACGGAGACGTCCAGCGCCGAAACCGGCTCGTCCGCGATGATGACGGCGGGGTTTGTGGCCAGGGCCCGGGCGATCCCGATCCGCTGGCGCTGCCCCCCGGAGAACTCGTGCGGGTAGCGCGAGCCCTGCTCGCCGTCCAGGCCCACCCGCGCCAGGAGGTCCTTCACCTTCTCCTGGCGCTCCGCGCGGGTCATCTCCGTGAAGTTGCGGAGCGGCTCCTCCACGATCTGCCCCACCGTCAGGCGCGGGTTCAGGGAGGAGTACGGGTCCTGGAAGACCATCTGGATATGCGCCCGCCAGGGGCGCAGTTCCGCCTTGCCGAGTGCCAGGAGGTTCGTGCGCCCGTTCCCGTTCCCCGTGAAGTGGACCTCCCCTTCCAAAGAGGCATCGGTCCCCATCGAGCGGTAGAGATTGATAAGCGCCTTCCCCACCGTGGACTTCCCGCACCCGGATTCCCCCACCAGGCCCAGGGTCTCCCCCTTCTCCAAGGTGAAGGAAACGCCGTCGACCGCCCTCACCTCGCCGACCTTCTTCAGGAGGATCCCCCCGTAGACGGGGAACCGGACCTTGAGGTCCTTCACCTCGAGGACAGGAACGCTCATGAAAGCGCCTTTCCTTCGGCCGCCGGGAAACAGCGGACCTGGTGATCCGGGCCGACCGGAACGAGATCCGGCTCCCGCTCCCGGCACCGGGGCTCGACGTGCGGGCACCGGTTCGAGAAGCGGCACCCCGGCGGGAAGTCGTGGATGTTGGGAACCGTTCCCGGGATCGTGTAGAGGCGCTTCTGCTTCCCGAGGTCCGGCCGCGGGATCGACCCCATGAGCCCCTTCGTGTAGGGGTGTCGCGGCGCGTGGAAGAGGTCCGCGACGGGCGCCACTTCCTGGATCTTCCCGCCGTACATGACGGCGACCCGGTGGCAGGTCTCGGCGACGACCGCCAGATCGTGCGTGATGAGAAAGATCGCCGCGTCCGGCCTGCGCGATTTCACCGAGAGCATCAGTTCCAGGATCTGCGCCTGGATGGTGACGTCCAGCGCCGTCGAGGGCTCGTCCGCGACGAGAAGCGAGGGACCGCAGGCGAGCGCCATCGCGATCATGACGCGCTGGCGCATCCCGCCCGAGAACTGGTGCGGATAGTCCGAAAGGCGCCGCCCGGCGTCCGGGATCCCGACCTCCTCGAGGAGCTTCACCGCCCGATGGGCCGCCCCTGCATCGTCCAGCTTCTCGTGATGCCGGAGGATCTCCTTCACCTGGAACCCGATCGTATAGACGGGGTTCAGGCTCGTCATCGGCTCCTGGAAGATCATCGCGATCTCGCGTCCCCGTATCTTCCGCATCTCCTCCCAGGAAAGGTCGAGAAGCGAACGCCCCTTGAATGTGATCGACCCGGAAACGATCTCGCCGGGCGGATTCGGGACGAGCCGCATGATCGAAAGCGAAAGGACGCTCTTCCCGGAGCCCGACTCTCCCACCAGGCCCAGGATCTCCCCCTTCCGGATGTCGAGGTCCACCCCGTCGACGGCGACGGCATGACCGCGCTCGGTCGCGAACCGCGTCTTGAGCCCCCGGATCGAAAGCAGCGTGTCGTCGGCCATGGTCAGCGGAGCCGGCTGTGGACCTTGGGGTCGAACGCCTCGCGCACCGCCTCGCCGACGAACACGACGAGCAGGAGCGTGACAAACAGGGCCGCGATCGGCGCGGTCACGAGCCACCAGTCGTGGATGTGCTCGGGAAGCGCCTGGTGCATGAGCTCCCCCCAGCTCGGGGTCGGGGCGGGGAGGCCGAACCCCAGATAATCAAGGGCGACGAGCGCGCTGATGTCGGACACCAGGATGAACGGGGCAAAGGTCACGATCGGTGTCAGGGCATTCGGGAGGATATGCCGGAAGATGATCGTGCGCCCCCGCGTCCCGCAGGCGACGGCGGCCGAGACATAATCCCGCGCCTTCTCCCGCAGGAACTCCCCCCGGACGTAATAGGTGGTCCCCATCCAGGAGAAGGCGGCCATCACGATGATCAGGAGGATGAAACGCGGCTGGAGGATGCTCGCCAGGTCCGGTCGGTACGGAAGGGAGTCCGAGAGCGCCGCGCTCAAGATCAGGACCGTGTAGAGGAACGGGATCGTCTGCCACACCTCGATCAGGCGCTGTCCCAGGAGGTCGATCTTCCCCCCGTAGTAGCCGATGACCCCTCCTACCGTCACGCCGATCGCGTAGGTCGCCACGACCAGGATGAGCGCGAACGTCATCGAGACATTGAAGCCGTAGGCGAGGCGCACGAGGAGGTCCCGTCCGCGGTTGTCGGTCCCGAACCAGTGGTGCGCGGATGGCGGGAACGGGGGCGCCCGGATCGCGGCCGCCTCCTCATCCGACACGATCCCGACTTCGTCCTCGTCACCCCGGTACCCCTCGTCGTCGTCCCCCCGGTATTCCGGGTCGCCGCCGGACACCGCCCCCGCGTCCCAGGAAAAATCCCCCATGGCGTAGGCGGCGCGGATCCGGTCCTCCTCGAAATCGTCCGCCGACTCGGTCGGGTTGTACGGGACGGGTGGCAGGAGGACCCAGTCCCCCTTCTTCTCGGCCGCGAAGCGGGCCGCGAGAAGCCGGTAGTTCGCCTCGCCGAAGTTGGCGGTCTGTCCGAACGCGCTCCCCTCATAGAAGCGCCAGATCGGAAAATGCCAGTTTCCCTGGTACCTGACGACAAGCGCCTTCGAATTCATGAGAAACGGCAGGAAGAAGCTCCCGACGTAGGCGACGAAAAGGACGAGAAAGCTGTAATAGCCGCGTTTCAGGGACCGGAATTTCCGGAGGCGCTTGCGGAAAACGGAGAGCGGCGCCGGCGCCGACGTGACATTCATCGGAAACGGATCCTCGGGTCGAAGACGCTGTAGAGGACGTCCTGCATCATGTTGCCGAACAGCTGGAGGGTCACCCCCATTCCCAGGATCCCCATCACGACGTTCTGGTCCTTGTTGAGAATCGCCTCATACCCGAGCTTTCCGAGACCGTCGATACTGAACACCTTCTCGATCAGGAAGGAACCGGCCAGCACCAGGCTCAAGAGATGCCCCAGTCCCGTCGCCAGCGGAATGAGGGAATTGCGCATCGCGTGGAGGACGATCACGCGCCTCTCGGAAAGCCCCTTGGCGAAGGCGGTCCGGACGTAATCCTGGCCGAGGTTCTCCATAAGGGAATTCTTTGTCAGGATCGTGAGCGTCGCGAAGCTTCCCAGCGTGTAGGCGAGGATCGGCAGGAAGGTGTGGTGAAGCTGGCCGGTGATCTTCCCCCACACGTCCAGCTCCTCCCAGTTCGACGGACGGAAGCCGGCCAGCGGGAAGATATCCAGTCGGCCGCCCAGGTAGAAAAGGAGGAGATATCCGACAGCCCAGCCGGGGAGCGAATACCCCGCGAACACCAGGGCGCTCGTCGCGAAGTCGAACAGGGATCCATGCCGGATCGCCTTGGCGATACCCAACGGAATGCAGATGGTGTACCCGAGGATGAACCCGATGAGTCCCAGATAGATCGAGACATGGAACCTCTTTGCGATGAGGTCGAGGACCGGCTTTTCCAGCTTGTAGGAATTACCCCAGTCGAGCGTCAGGAAATTCTTCAGCCAGTGGACGTACCGCTCGGGCCACGGGCGGTCGAGCCTGTAATAGCGTTTCAGCTCCTCGATCGCCTTCTCGGAGATCTGGACGTCGCCACCCCGCCCTGACGAAAGGCCCGCCCCCCCTTCACCGGACATGGCCGCCATCTTGATCCGCATGATCGCCTGCTCGACCGGCCCGCCCGGAGTCCACTGGATCACGGCGAAAATGAGGAAGGTCGAGGCGAGAAAGGTGAGGATCGCGAGAAGGAACCGGCGCGCGAAATACGACCACATCGCTGCAGGCCGTCACTCGGCCGGAGAGGCGTCCTTCCCCTTGACCGCGAAGCGCAGTGTCGTCGGCGCGGACGGAAGGGTGACGGAGGGACTCTTCTTCGCTTCCTCGAGACGCTTCGCCTTTTCGGGATCAAACCACCAGAGCGCGTAGACGTTGCGCCATTCGCCGGTCCGGGTGAGCCCCGCCTCGGGATACCCCAGGCAATCCCAGTGGATGACGCGCACGTACGGGGCGCCCCACAGGAGGACATAGGGATACGTGTTCGCCAGGATCCCGTCGATCTCCCGGAGAATCCTCGTCCGCTCCGGAAGCTGCTCGATCTCGAGGACCCCGTAGGCATCGAGGAGCGCGTCGAGCCGCGGGTCGGCGACCCCGGTGATGTTGTTGTTGTTCGGGACCTTCGCGAGCGTGCTCCGGTAGTTCAGCTCCGGCTCCGGGAAGAGCATCCCGGACCACGCCATGAGCGCCATCTCGTATTTCTTCTCGGAGACGCGTTGCCAGTGCTCGTCTCCCCGGGTGAGCTCCAGGGTCGCGGTGACCCCGGCCTGCTTCAGGGTCTCCTGGTACATCGTGAGGTGCTTCTCGAAGGCGGGCGTGGAATACAGGATCCGGACGTTCAGGGGTTCCCCCCTGGCGTTCACGATCTGCCCCTGGTTGTTGCGCGTCTTCCAGCCCGCCTCGGCCAGAAGCGCGAGGGCCGCCCGCGGATCGTAGTCATTCCGGGGGTTTCCCGGGTTCTCGTAGGGACTCGAGGGAAAATAGGTCCGCAGCGGCATGTACTGGTTGTACATCAGTTTCTCGAGGAGGGCCTTGCGGTCCATCAGGAGCGCCAGGGCCTTCCGGACCCGGATATCGTCATACGGCGCGACGTTCATGTTCATCGCGATCCCCTGGAAGCCGTCGGGGCTCTCATTGAAGATCTTGACCTTCCGCATGAGGTTCCGCTTGAGCTCGGGGACCTTGTCGGGGGTCATCTCGCTGACCCAGCGCCGGGCGGTATTGACGAGGAAGCCGGTCAGCTCCCCCTTCTTGAACCGCTCGAAGGCGAGGGCCTCGTCCGTGATGACAATGTGCGTGATCCTGTCGAAATTGTTGAGCCCGATGTTCGCGCGCGCCTTCTCGCCCCAGTACCCCTGCCGCCGACGGACCGTCATGGAGGTCCCCTCGACCTGGTCCTCGACCCGTCCTTCGTAGGGCCCGGAGCCCATCATGAACTTCGTGTTGTACCCCTTCACCCATTCCCCCGCGTTGGGAAAGGACTTCAGGACCTTTGCGGGAAAGATGGACGCGCTCGAGATGGTCAGGAAGTTGCGCCAGTGCTTCTTCGCGACCGGAACGGTCACGAGATACTTCCCGTCGGCGACCGGACGGGCGAATTTCTCCATGGCGAGCCGCGTCATCGGATCCGCGAGCGTCTCGTCCATGAGAAGGTCGTAGGTCGCCACGACATCCTCGCTCGTGACGGGGGAGCCGTCCGCCCACCGGGCGTTCGGGTTGATCCGGTAGCTGAACGCCATGCCATCGGCCGACTTCTTCCAGTGCGTCGCCAGGGAGGGGATGAACTCCAGGGAATCCGGGTGAAGCGAGAGGAGGGGTTCGAACATCAGCCCCTCGTTCAGGGAATTGAAATAGGTGTTGGACTGGGGCCCGGTGGGCCGCAGGTTGCTGGGGTAGTCCCCCATCTCGGTAATGAACTCGCCCCCCTTCACCGCCCGGGGGTCGCCGATCAGGTCAAAATCGACGTTGGTGGTCCACCCGAGCGATGCGGCGATCTTCCCGAAGCCGGCGCCCCCCTTCTCGGCGGGGACCGCCGGATCCGCCCCCTTGTCCTCGTCCGGGAAAACCGGGTAGTCCTTCTTGTCGAGCGAGACCGCAGGAGCGCCTCGCGCGCCACCCGGGAAACCGGCAAGCCCGGCCAGCAGGAGCGCCAAGCCGGAAAGAAGGATCGATCTTTTCATGACACCTCCGAAAGGACCCTGTTGACCAGTCCGGTACGGCACCATAAATCCCGCCCCGCTCCCCGGCAAGGCCGAAGGGAAGCAACGCGCCCCCATCTTGAACAGCCGGAAGCGGCTTCCGTTCAGTCCCCGGAGACGCGGGCGGCCGCGGACCGGCGCTCGATCGCCGCGACGAGTTCCCCGATCGCGGCGCGCGACTCCAGGATCTCCGCCAGGCGCCGGTAGTCCGGGGACTGCGGCCGGACGAACGGTTCCAGGAACACCAGGGCCTGCGACCCCATGTAGTTGAGCGGGCGGAGGGTCTCCAGGAACAGGATCGCGGGCTCCGCCATGCGGCGCGCGACGATCCTGTCGGCGAGGCGCGCGAGAAGCGCGACGTCCTCCGCCGAGAATGCGCGCCCCGGCCCGGTCGCGAAGGCATGCGCGAGCCCGGCGCGGACCTTCGTCCAGGCCGCCCCCATCAATGCCCCTGGTCGGCCCCGGCCCGGCGCGACCGCGCGGTCCAGACAGCCATCACGACGACGAGCGTGCACAGGAGGACCGGCGTGGCATACCCGTAATCCGGACCCGAATAGGTGTAGAGATCCAGGCAGCGCCCGTAGAGGAGCGACATCCGCGACATGACGGTGTTCCCGAAGGAGGCCCCGAAGGCGACCATCAGGAAGAGCGTCCCGAGGCGGCTGATCTTCCGGACCGGCCCCTTGTGCTCGATCGAGTAGAAGAAATAGATGAGGATCGAGAGGACCCCCGCGATCACAAGACCGTTCGAGAGGTCCGTCCCGAGATCCGCGAGGCCATATGCCGAGAATCCCCCCTCCGGCCGGTGCAGGAGAGGCCGGACGGTCCCCTGCATCTGCTGCAGGATGTACGTGTCGGTCGCGCGGGGGATCCAGATCCCCGAGCCGAACCCGACGATCAGCGCGAAGGTCCAGCGCGAGAGCCAGGCCGCCTGCGGGACGAAGCGGGTCAGGATGAGGAGCCCGAAAAGCGTCGGGACCGCCACCGTCAGGAGGACGCCGGAATCCCAGGGCGTCCGGGCGAACGATTCCATGAGCGGCGTCCAGACCTTCGTCGCCAGGACCTCGAAGATGTTGAGGGTCAGCAGGTACCCGACCCCCACCCCCAGGAAGAGGTGCTCGGCGAACTTGAAAAGGGGATTGTCCCGGTAGAGGAAGCTGAACAGGAACAGCGTCAGCCCCGCCGCCACCCATCCCCCCAGCACGTCCCAGTTCACGCCGCCCCCTTCCTGCGGCCCATGAGGTACAGGACGTTCCCCAGGATCACGAGGCCGATGATGAGAAAGTGGGCCAGCGACTGGACGACCATCCCGGCAGTGGCGGTGCCGCGCCGCCCGACCAGAAGCTCGTACTCGGCGGCCCCCTTCATGCTCCCGAGGAACCCCACCATCTGGCCGGTCTGGAGGAAGGGATAGTATCGCGGCGTCATGACGCCGGTCGCCCCGCCGCCCACGGCGATGCCGCACTTGTCGCCTCCGAACACCACCCACTGCTCGATCCCGGGGTCGCCCGCCGAGAAGCTCGCGACGAGCGCGAAATCCGCCAGGCGCCGGATCCCCGCCATCACGGGAAGCGTGTCGAGCTTCGCCTTCCGGTGGTCGGTCGGGAAGGTCACGGGAATATCCTGCACCATCCCGACGATGACGTTGTTCCCGCCGACCTTCCAGCCCAGGAAGGCGTAGTCCGTCCCGTATGTCTTGCCGTTCCGCTGGGCCGTCTCGCGCAGGGCCCGCTCCGCAAGGCCGATCCCCGGCGCCCAGAGCGTCATCCCCACCACCCGGAGGTTCCGCTTGAAGGCATGTTCCAGGAGCGCGATCGTCATCGGCTGGAGCTCCGGCGCGTTCGAGGGGCCGTAATCGGCCGAGAAGAGGATCGTGCTCCCCTCCGGAAGCCTCTCGATCGCGTCATAAAGACGCCGGGACGGCTCGGTGACCCGCATCCCCGGGATGCTGAACGGGACCAGGAAGGGGATCGCGGCGACGACCGCCACGAGGAGGAAGATCCAGCGGCGGTCGACGGAAAGGAGCTTTTCCCTCATGGCTTCACGCGTCCTTCCCGCCGCCGAGATAGGACCTCTCGATCCCGAAGATCATCTTGAGCGAGGTCGCCATGATTCCGAGCGCGATCCCCATCATGATCCCGCGCTGGGCGGCCAGGTTCGGGCATTTCATGATCCATTCGGCGATTCCCCCGATCTGCCAGTCCGGATGGCTGACCGAAAGGCTCCAGAGATATTCCCCCAGCGGCACCCGCCCGAACATGATGATGACCGCCGCCACGAGGAGCAGCGTCGCGTCGAAGCTCCGCGCGCGGAACGTCCGGAAGGCGGCGGAGGCGACGAAGAATCCCAGGACCGCGAACATCGTCGTGTCGAGCGGAACATAGACGTGGAAGAAGGCCCAGCCGAACGCGGTCAGGGCCCCCGTCGCCTCGTCGTTCGTCTTTCCCTGGTCGATGATCCCCGGAACGATCTGCGACAGGAATCCGGCGAACATCACGATGCTGTACCCCCATCCCGCCTCCTGGCGGCGGATCCGGCGTCCGTGCTGGAGGAAGAGGTTCCCGATCCCGAGGAAGGCCGCGAACCCTCCGATCACGAGCAGCCAGTCGTTGACCGTCGTCAGGAGCGTCTCCGACTTCGGATGCGGCGCGTAGTACTGGGCCGCGAAAAGGAGCCCCGTCACCGCGCAGATCAGGACCGGAAGCGTGCGCTTGAGGAAGAGCATGGTCAGAAGGACCTGAAGAGATCCAGGAACGGACGCATCGCGATCCCGTCACCCGCCAGGGAAAACGCGGTCAGGAGCGCCACCGAGACGCCCAGGAGCACGATGAAGATCGCCTTGCTGGCATCCTGCCCGCGCAGGGTCCCCACCTGCACCGGCTCCTTCGAGAGGTATGCCGACGTCGCGTACAGTTCCTCTCCGATCAGGGTGTAGTCGCACGCCGTGATGAAGAACGGCATCTGCGCCTCGGCGTCGGTCCCGGCGATCTGGATTGCGCCGGTCGAGGCGCCCGTCTCCGCCAGGAGAAGCGACTCGGCGTAGTAGTAACCCATGTAGAAGCAGGCGGCCGGTTTTTCCCGGATCATCATGCCGTCGACCGCCGCGGTGTAGCTGAACTGGTCCTCGGTCACGAAGAAGTTCGACTCGGTCCGGTAGGCGTCCGGGCGCCCCGCCTGGGTGTACGCCTGGCGGGTGATCTCCTGGCAGATCCCCATGACGACGGGGTCGGTGTGGGGGACCTTGAGCTGGGAGTCGTAGTCGGCGACGCGCCTGGAGACCTCGCCCAGGATCGTCATCGCGGCGATCGTCGAGACGCGCATCGGCTCGCTCGCGCTCGAGCGCCCGGTCAGGTAGAAGAGCGGGCGCCCCATCTCGGTCGCCCGGCCGATCGCCTCTTCCACCGCGTCGATCCCCGGGATGCGCCGCAGGAAGAGGTCCCTCTTCCGGGCGTGCGAGATGAACCACAGGATCGTCGTTCCGAAGAGGACCACGTAGACGAGGTTGTTGAGCTTCTTCCGGTTGAACCAGTTCCCGGCCGGGGAGGCCGACGCCTCGGCCGCAACCCCCTCCCCCAGCGGCCCGCGCGCCCGGAGGGAAAACCGGTACGTCCCGGGCGCCCCGCCTTTCGTCCTGTCCGCTGACGGGGGAAAAAGCGCCGCGACATCGATCTCGTGCTGATGGTCGTCCGGATCCCCGTGGCGCGCCCAGAACGGATCGCCCGCGTCGCGGACGAAATGCCGGGCGGAAGGCAGGGTCACGACGACCGGCTTCACGTCCGGGGCCCCCTCCGGCACCACGGAAATCTCCAAGGAGACACCCTCTCCCTCGTACGGCATCGGCCGCCAGACCAGGACGACGCGGCCGCCGGCGTCGTCCGGCGCGTCGGCCGCCCGGAACCCCTCGGGCGCAGCGTAAGGAACGGCGCCGGAATCGGCCCGGACGGTCGATGCGATCCAGGCGAGAAGCAGGCTCCGGAAAAGAATCCGCATGCGGGGGGGACTCTATACGGCTCGGTATACGGCGATCAAGTCTCCAGAATCTCGATGTTCGAACGTGGAACGGTGACGGTTTTTCCGTCCGCGAGCCTCACCGAAAGGACCCGGACCTTCGCTTCGGTCGGAATCGTGACCGGTTCCGGAGGAAGCTCGGCCACGGTTCCGAGCTGCCCGAAGAAAGGCTCCCGGATGACCCGGATCGGATCCCCGACCTTGAGCCCCTGCGGCCCGGTGGATTCCCCTCGGGCCCGCGGCGGGGCGTCCCCGGAATCCGGAACGATGATCTCGGGGCGCATCACGCCGGCGCGGATCTGGGTCGCCCCCGACACGCACGCCTTGCGCCCGGCGCACGATTTCAGGAGGTCGAACGTCCGCTGCGCCATCCGGATCCGCCCGAACCCCTCGGTGAGGATCAGCGTGAACCCGATCGCCTCCGTGCCGGTGATCGCCACCCCCAGGTCATACCCCAGGAGTTCCCGCAGGTCCTGGTCGTCGATCCCCCCCACGACGAGGGCGGCGACGCCGATCTCCCGGGCCCGCCTGAACGTCTCCGCCGGCGCGTACGCCCCTCCGATCACGACCTTCCCCTTGTGATCCGGCAGGAGCTTCTGGGGCGTCAGGTCCTCGTCCGGCGACTGGACGGCGAATGCCAGGGGGCCGCTCGTCTCCCCGCCGACCCCGAAAATCCCCTGGACCAGGACCCCGCGCGTCTCGACCACGACGCCGCAGCGCGGGATGACCTCGACGACGACACCGTCCACGTACGCCTTCACCTCGAGGGGAACGGGCGGCTCCCGGAGGAGCACCTGGCCCGTCACCGTCGAGACGCTCTCGACGGTCCCGTCGACCGGGCTTTCCACCGTCGTCTGGAACCATTTCAGCATCGGCTTGTTCCGCGCGATCGCTTCGCCTTTCCTGACCGTGTCCCCCTCCTTCTTCAGCATCAGCTCCGGCAGGTCGCCCGGGGACGCCGAGAAGCGGTTGACGATGTTCACCGGATGGACCTTCCCGGGCAGGAAGGCGCGGGCCACCGGCGTCGCGGATTCCACGCGGGCCCCGTCCGCGGCCAGGATCTCGCCCGGGATCGGAAGGAGCCGGCGCTTCCGGAGCGTCTGCCCCCCAGCGACTTTCAGTCCCGGCGTGTAGGCATGGGCCATATGCGATCACCCCGGGTAGGCGCCAAGGGCCTTCGCCCACCCCGAGAGCTGCCGGACGCGCGCGGCGCGGTCCGTCTCGAGCGCAAGCGGGCGCCCGCGGGCGTCCAGCACGACACCGACGACCCCGCCATGCAACGTCCCCTCGATCGGCTTTCCCTTTCCGGCCCCGAGATCGAACCCCCGGGCCGGAGTCGCCGCGACGCGCGCGGTCTTCCCCTCCGGAAGCGGGACCAGCCTCATCTCGCCGCAGGCGAGCTTCTCCTCGAGGCGCTTCCCGTCCGGCATCTCGATCGTGCAGGTGAAGCAGGGCTCCCCGGCCTTCCCCTGCCCCAGGGGGGCCAGGCACGTCCCCAGATAGACCATGCAGTCGCGCTCGAAGACGTCGGTCGCCGCCTTCTCGTGGACCTTCGACAGGACCCCCAGGTGCGGCATCATGAAGATCGAGTCGACCGCCAGGCGCGTGATCCCGAGCGGCGCGTAGGCGTCGATCATCATCAGCATCGATTGCGCCCGGCGCGGCGCGTGCGAGAGGACCCCGCCGGAACCGATGATGAGATCCAGCTTCCAGAGGTTGATGCGCGTCTGTCCGCCGGCCGTCTGGCTGAAGGCGTCGGAGATCGTCCGCTCCTGCTGGACCCCCTTGAGGCCGACCGCGAGCAGGCAGTGCTGCTCGAAGGCGAGCCGCAGCGCCTCGCGCGAGATCGCCTGCTCGAACTGGAGCTCCTCCAGGCTCTGCGGGATCGTCGTCGGGCGGATCATCTTGTTCTTGATGCGGTTGCGGAGGTCCCCCTCCTTGATGTCGAAAGGGACCCAGCGAAGGATGTTCGGGAGGCCCGCCTCCGCAAGGACATTGGAAATGGAATAGCTCATCCCCAGGTTCGCCGAGACCGTCCGCGTGAAAACCGCGTCGAAGACGGAAAAGACGTCCGTCGTCGCGCCGCCGATATCGACCCCGAGGACGTTGATGTTGTTCCTCTTTGCGATCGTCTCCATGATGAGCCCGACGGCGCCCGGCGTCGGCATGATCGGGGCGCCGGTCCAGGACATCAGCTTCTTGTACCCCGGGGCCTGGGCCATGACGTGCTCCAGGAAGAGATCGTGGATCTTGTGGCGCGCCGGAAGCAGGTTCTCCTTCTCGAGGGTGGGGCGCAGGTTCTCGCAGGGGACAACCTCCATCTTCTCCCCCAGGATCCGGAGGACTTCCGGTGTCGCGTCCTTGTTCCCGGCGTAGATGATCGGGACCTTGAACCCGATCCCGAGACGCGGGCGCGGCTCGGCGGCGGCGATGTATTCGGCCATTTCCACGACGTGGGAGATCGTCCCGCCGTCCGTGCCGCCGGAAAGAAGCATCATGTCGGGCCGGCGCTGACGGATCCGCTCGATCTTCTCATGGCCCGCGCGCCCGTCGTTGGCGGCGAGGACGTCCATCACGATCGCGCCCGCCCCCAAGGCGGCCCGCTCGGCCGATTCGCCCGTCATCGCCTTCACGGCGCCGGCCACCATCATCTGCAGCCCGCCGCCGGCCGACGAGGTCGAGATGTAGATGTCGACACCTTCCTTTTTCCCATCCCTGTCCCGCGTCGGGACGATGATCTTCTCCCCGTCGAGGATCTTCCGGCCGGACAGCTCTTCCAGCTCCTGGAAGGCGTTCAGGACCCCACGCGTCACGTCCTCGAAGGGAGCCTCGACCGTGGTCGGGGCCTCGCCGCGGAAGGTCTGGCGGTAGACGCCGTCCACCTTCTCGATGAGGATCGCCTTCGTGGTGGTGGAGCCGCAGTCCGTGGCGACGATCACCTGGAGATCAAGCATGGGCGGGGAGTATAACAAACGGCGCGATGGGCGAATCCCCCCCTCTCCTGGCCGTCCGGGACCTCGCCACGTGGCTCGACACTCCCGACGGCGCCGCGAAGGCGGTCGACGGGATCACGTTCGACATCCGCCGTGGGGAGACGCTGGGCCTGGTCGGGGAATCCGGATGCGGCAAGTCGATGACGGCGCTTTCCCTGATGCGGCTCGTCCCGGCTCCGGCCGGACGGGTCGTCCGGGGCGAGATCCGCCTCGACGGGCAGGACCTCCTGCGCCTGTCCGAACCGGAGATGCGGCGGATCCGGGGAAACCGGATCGCGATGATCTTCCAGGATCCCATGACGAGCCTGAACCCGGTCCTCTCCGTCGGCTTCCAGATGTCCGAGGTCCTGCGCCTGCACCAGGGGCTGGACGCCGCCGCCGCGCGCGCGCGCGCGATCGAACTCCTGGCGCTCGTCCGGATCGCGGACCCGGCCCGCCGGATCGACGAGTACCCCCACCGGATGTCGGGAGGCATGCGCCAACGCGTCATGATCGCGATGGCGCTCGCGTGCAGGCCGGACCTCCTCGTGGCGGATGAGCCGACGACGGCGCTCGACGTCACCATCCAGGCGCAGATCCTGGACCTGATCCGCGACCTCCGCAACGAGCTGGGAACGGCCGTCCTCCTGATCACGCACGATCTGGGGGTCGTGGCGGAAAACGCCGACCGGGTGGCGATCATGTACGCCGGGAAGATCGTCGAACAGGGACCCGCGGCGGCTGTCCTCGCGGCCCCCCGCCACCCCTACACCGTGAAGCTGATGGAATCGCTCCCTGCCGCCCGGAAGCGGGGCGAGCGCCTGCGGGCGATCCGCGGCGCCGTCCCGCCGGCGACGCGATACCCGTCCGGCTGCCGGTTCGCCGACCGGTGCCCCGAACTCCTGGCCGGGTGCGCCGACCGGCCGCCGGCGCTTGTCCCTGTCGCGCCGGGCCACGACGCCGCCTGCCACCTCTTCGACCCCGCTTTCCCGCGCCACCCCCTCCCGCAGCCCGCGGTGAACGGTTCTCCGTCCGCCGCCGCGCGGACCGCGCCCGGGGCGGATGCCGCGCCACTCGTGGAGCTCGCAGGCGTGTCCGTCCGTTTCCCGGTCCGCGCGGGGCTCCTGTCACGGGTCACGGGGCATGTCCGCGCGGTGGACGGCGTCGATCTCGCGATCGCCCGGGGCGAGACGCTCGCCCTCGTGGGGGAGTCGGGGTGCGGCAAGACGACCCTGGGAAAGGCGCTTCTGGGACTCGCGCCGGTGACCGCCGGCTCCGTCCGCTACGGCGGGACCGATCTCGCTCCGCTCCCGGACCGGGAACGGTTCCCGTTCCGGCGCCGGATGCAGATGGTCTTCCAGGACCCCTACTCGTCGCTCGACCCCCGGATGCGCGTGGGGGAGATCCTCGAGGAAGGAATGAGGATCCACAATCTTGCCGGATCCGCCGGAGAGCTTCTGGAACGCGTCGGCCTGGACCGCGCGGCCGCCGGCCGCTATCCGCATGAATTCTCCGGCGGCCAGCGCCAGCGGATCGGGATCGCGCGGGCGCTCTCGGTCGAGCCGGAGTTCCTGGTGCTCGACGAGGCGACGAGCGCGCTGGACGTCTCGATCCAGGCGCAGATCATCAACATCCTCGTGGACCTGCGGCGCGACCTGGGCCTCACCTATCTCCTCGTCACGCACGATCTTTCGGTGGTCGAATATCTCGCCGACCGGGTGGCGGTGATGTACCTGGGCCGGATCGTCGAGCTCGGCCCCGCGGAGGAGATCTTCCGGGACCCGAAGCACCCCTACACGAAGGCGCTTCTCGCCGCGGTCCCCCGGATGGAGCGCGGCGACCCCCTGCCGCGGATCCGCCTACCGGGGAACGTCCCCTCGCCGATGAATCCCCCGTCCGGCTGCCACTTCCATCCGCGCTGCCCCGAGGCGAGGCCCGAATGCGCCTCCCGCGTTCCGGCCGTCACGTCCCCTGGCGCGTCGCGCATGACGCGCTGCCTCCTCTACGAGTAGGGAAGACCCGTGGACGCCGCCTCACTCCTGACAGGCATCCTCCTGGGTTCGATCAGCTTCGCCCTGTTCGTGTACGGAAAGAAACAGGAGCGCTGGCTGACGATGTGCATAGGTCTGGTTCTTGGTGTCGTCCCGTTCCTCGCCGATGCCGTCTGGGTGCAGTGGCTCCTCGCGGGCGCCGGCTTCGCCCTCGTCTGGTGGGGGCACCCGCGCGGCCTGTGACGCCGGCGCATTTCGCGTTTCGCATTTCGCATTTCGACCGGTAGCATCCCCACTCCATGCAGTACATCTTCACGCTGGAAAAGGTCAGCCGCGCGTTCGCCGGGAAGGCGATCCTGAAGGAGATCTCCCTCTCCTTCTATCCCGGCGCCAAGATCGGCGTGATCGGCGCCAACGGCGCCGGGAAATCGACGCTCCTCCGCATCATCGCCGGCGTCGACAAGGACTACACCGGGGACGCGCGGGCCGCCGACGGGATCCGGATCGGGTTCGTCCAGCAGGAGCCGGAGCTCGACCCGGCGAAAAACGTCCGCGAGAATGTCGAGGAGGGGGTCAAGGCCGTCAAGGACCTCCTTGCCCGCTACGACGCGGTGAGCGCGCGCCTTTCCGAGACCCTGTCCGAAAAGGAAATGGAAAAGGCGCTCGACCTGCAGGCAAGGCTCCAGGAAGAGATCGACCGGAAGAACGCCTGGGAGATCGACCGCCACGTCGGGATGGCCATGCACGCCCTGGGATGCCCCCCGCCCGAGTCCCCCGTCACCACCCTTTCCGGAGGCGAGAAGCGCCGCGTCGCGCTCTGCCGGACGCTCCTCTCGCAGCCCGATCTCCTGCTGATGGACGAGCCGACGAACCATCTCGACGCCGACGCCGTGGCGTGGCTCGAGACCCACCTGAAGGCGTATCCGGGAACGGTGCTCGTCGCCACGCACGACCGCTACTTCCTCGAGAACGTGGCCGAGTGGATGCTGGAACTCGACCACGGCCGGGCGTACCCCTACAAGGGGAACTACGAGAGCTACCTCGACCAGAAGAGACAGCGGATCGCCGTGGAGGAAAAGAAGGCGGACGACCGGGAACGGCTTCTGGCCCGCGAGCTCGACTGGATCCGCACGAACCCGTCGGCGCGCACGGGCAAGAACAAGGCCCGCATCTCGAACTACCACAAGCTCCTCGCCGACCAGCTGGAGGAGCGCACGGGGCCGGCCGAGTTCCGCCTCCCCCCCGCCCCGCCCCTCGGAAACCGGGTCGTCGAGGTAAAGGGGATCCGGAAGGCGTACGACGGAAAGGTCCTCTTCGACAACCTCACGTTCTCGGTCCCCCCTGGAGCGATCGTGGGGGTCATCGGCGCAAACGGTCTCGGGAAGACCACGCTCGCGAAGCTCCTGGTGGGATACGAGAAACCGGACGCCGGCGAGGTGAAGCTGGGGGAGAAAACGATCGTCGCCTACGTCGACCAGACGCGCGATTCGCTCGACCCGAAGAAGACCGTCTTCGAGGAAGTGTGCGACGGAAACGACATGATCCCGTTCGGCAAGGGGTTCGTCCCCGGCCGCGGATACCTGGCGCAGTTCAATTTCCGCGGGCCCGACCAGCAAAAGCGCGTCGGCGACCTTTCCGGCGGCGAACGGAACCGCGTCCAGATCGCGAAGCTCCTCCGCAAGGGAGCCAACTTCATCCTCCTGGACGAGCCCACCAACGACCTCGACGTCGACACCCTGCGTTCCCTGGAGGAGGCGATCCAGTCGTTCGCGGGATCCCTCGTCATCATCACGCACGACCGGTGGTTCCTGGACCGGATCGCGACCCACATCGTCTCGTTCGAGGGGGACGCGCAGGTCCGCTGGTTCGAGGGGGCCTATTCCTCCTACGAGGAGTTCCGCGAGCGCGAGCGCAAGGAGAAGGGGCAGGGCCCCGATTCAGCCAAAGGCAAGCACCGCAAGTTCGGTATCTAGCCCGTTTCGCGCATCGCGGACCGTCTGCCGTGTTGCTCGCCGCGACGGGGGTCGCAGGCAGACCCGACGACGCGGCTCGCGCCTTGCATCCAGCCCACGCTTCGCGAAATGGTGTCGTCAACCGCCGGAAGCGTCGTTGGTAAAGCGCTCCACGACCGAATTCAGTTCCCGGTCGAGCTCCTCCACCTGGTAGCGCAGGAGGTCCCGCAGGGAGAGCATCCCCAGGATGTTCCCCTCGCCGTCGGTGATCGGGGTATGACGGAACTGCCACTCGAGCATGAAGCGGAGCGCCTCGACCGCCTCGGCGTCCGGCGGAAGGGTCTTCACGTTCCGCGTCATCACCTCGGAAACGCGCGTTGCCTTCGGATCCTTTCCCGGCGCGACGACCCGCTTCATGAGATCCCGTTCCGTGAAGATCCCGGCGAGCCCCTTCCCCTCGACGATCGCGGCTGACCCCACGTTCACGGCGACCATCGCGGTCACGGTGTCGTGGACGGACGCCGTAACAGGGACCTTCACGAGCGGCTGGCGCGGAATCCTGGATATGTCCATGGGACCTCCTTTTCCTTGCCCCATTAGACACCGTCCCGCGGGCAGCGCAAGAAAACCTGACGGTTTTTCGGGAAATTCACGAACCGGCGGGCGGCAGCCTTTCGGCCATGAACCGTGCGAGATCTTCCTCGATGAACTCGCCGGCGCAGGCGAACGTCCCCTGTCCCGGCGCGAAGAAGACGGACGTCGGGGTTCCCCACTTCCGCGTGTCGCCGACCGCCCGGTAGACCCGCCGGTGCCAGAGATCGTCGTCCTCCCGCTTGTCCCTGTGCATCGACTCGTAGACGAACGGAAAATGGTGCGCGAAGAGCCTCCTGTACTCCTCCGCCTCGGCCGGGGTGCCATACTCCGAGACGCCCAGGATCGCGAGCCCCCGCTTCTCCCAGTCGGCATGCAGACGCTTGACGACCGGCCCGATGAAGTGGCAGACGTCGCACCAGGGGGCGAAGAAGAACAGCATCGTCAGGCGCGCCTGTTTCGGGGTCTCGATCCAGCCCTTCTGCTTTCCCGCCTTCTGGAGATACCCCAGATCGGTGACCATTTCCTCGAAGAACGGAAGGGGGACGGGCCGGATCGGGGCGTGCTCGCGGGGGTGGGCCGGATCGATCGCGAACATCAGGCGCCTCCTCCGCCGGCCAGGCGCTGGACCACCTCCCCGGCGTCGCACGGTTTCGCGAAGATGGACGCCCGATGGGGCGTCTCGCGCATCGCGGCGCGAAGGGCCGACGGCTCCACGAAGCAGACCGTGTGGTCGGCGAGGTCCTTCCCGATCTTCTCGAGCGCCCGGCGGTTGGCATCCGAACGCCCCGTGTCCAGGACCGCCGCATGGAGCGGCGAGGCCGCGACCTGCTCGTGGAACGCCTTCGCCGTCCCCCAGACCCGGATCTGTCCGCCCGCCGCCAGGACGCAGACGGCCGCGGAGGTGACGGTCTGCCCGGGACCGGCCAGGATATCCACGGTCTTCCCGTCCAGCAGCCGCTCCGGAGGCGTCTCCTTCTCCGACGGCATCTCGAGAAACTGGCGGTTCTGCGACACCTCCTCGCGGACCTCCCGCAGGAGGGCCGGGATGTCCGTGAGGGCCGGCGCGTATTCCTCCAGGAGGTCCCCGGGACTCTCCTCCAGGAGAAGGTCCCCGGCATTCCCGAGGCGCGCCGCCTTGCACAGGGCGTCCGCCAGGTGGACGATCCGGACGAGGTGCTTCTGCTCGGCGTCCTCCAGGCGCGTCATGCGGTCCAGGTTGTGATGGTGCATGGCCGCCCCGACCAGCGAGGCCGGGAGGCCCCACGACTTGAGGAGCACCCCGCCGAAAAAACAGTGGTCCGCCCCGAACACCTCGCGCTCGGCGCTCCGGATCGGCATCTTGAGGGCACCGGCGAGATCGACCGCGTGCCTGTACTCGGCGGGAAAGCATTCCTCGAGGAGAGGCTTCCCGATGTCGTGGAGAAGCCCCGCCACGAACGCCTCCTCGGCGCTCTCGCGCTTGGCGTGCAGGGCGAGGCGACGGGCCACCAGTCCCACCGCCAGGCTGTGCGTCCAGAAACCGGGCCGGCTCAATCCCCCCTTCACGGAACCCTTCTTGCTGAACGCCTCCGTCACGGAGATTCCCATCGCGAGCTCCAGGACCGAGCGGAACCCGGTGCGGGTCACCGCCTGCGAGATCTGCGTGATCTTCCCCTTCGCGCCATAGAGGGCGGAGTTGGCGATCTTGAGGAGCTTCGCGGTGAGGGCGTGGTCGGTCCCCACCACCTGGGCCAGGTCCCGGGCGCCGGTCTTCGCGTCGCGCGAGACGCTCAAGATCTTCGAGACGACGTACGGGCAGGCCCCCAGCTCCTGGATCCGCCGGATGCGCGACTCGACCCGCGTCATGTCCACGGTCGCCGGCATCCCGATCATCCCGCCATCCTCCGGAACGGCGGGCTCGCGGGACTTCAGGATCAGGCTCGCCTTGCGCCGGAGCGCCTCGGCATCAACCGGCTTCGTGATCGAATCGAGGGCGGTCGGCGCCTCCCCCGGCTTCCCCCCGCCCTTCCCCGCGACCACCGCCAGGATCGGGATCCCGATGGTGTTCGGGTCCTCCTTCAGGGCCCGGCACGCCTCGAGGCCGTCGAGCGTCCGGCTCGTCATGTCCACAAGCGCCAGGTGGATCTCCTCCGCGGAGGCCAGGCGCGCCGCCTCGGCGGTGGTCCCGGCGGCAAGCAGCCGCCCCCCCATGGGTTCCAGCGCCGCCGAGACCTGCGCGGTGAGCGCCGCATCGTCCGAAACGAGAAGGACCGTTCCCTGCGGGACGGACATGGGACGGAAGTATACACTCCCGCCTGATGGCCGGACCCCAGCCGACGCCCCCCCGAAACGTCCCGCCCGGCACCGCGAGCGACCCGGGATACTGGAGCGCCTCCTACCGGACGGGCGACACCGGCTGGGACAAGGGGACATGCGCCCCGCCGATCGCGCGCCTGCTGGCCGGCCCCCTCCTCCCGCGCGGGATCCGGATCGTCGTCCCGGGGTGCGGGTTCGGGCACGAGGCGATCGCCGCCGCGCGCGCCGGTTTTGACGTCACCGGATGCGATTTCACCCCGGAGGCGGTCGCCGGGGCGTCGGAGCGGGCGCGCGCCGCCGGGGTCGTGGCCCGCTTCATCCGGGCGGACCTTTTCGACCTTCCCCGGACGCATGCCGGGGCGTTCGACGGATGGCTGGAGCACACCTGCTTCTGCGCGATCGACCCGTCCCGCCGGCCCGCCTACATCGACGCCGTCTCCGCGGTCCTTGTCCCGGGCGGATTTTTCTTCGGCCTCTTCTACCTGCACGGGCAGCCCGGCGGCCCGCCGTACGACGTCACCGAGGACGGGATCGCGTCCCTGACGGAGGGCCGCTTCGACCGCCTCCTGTTCGAGACTCCGTCCGACTCGTTCCCGAACCGTCAGGGAAAGGAACGCCTGTTCGTCTTCCGGAAAAAAGACGGCGGCGGAGGGAAAATCCCCCCGCCGCCGGCCAAAAGCTGTCCGGGCTAGAGCGCCTTCAGGATCTCGTCGTTGGCGCGCTGGGCGGGCAGGTCGTTCACCTTGACCCACTTGACCTTCCCGTCCTTCCCCACCACGACGGTGGCGCGGGCGGAGATCCCCTTGTCCTCCAGGTAGACCCCGTACTTCCTCGAAACATCCCCCTTCGGATGGAAATCCGAAAGGAAGGCGTAGCTCTTGACGCCCAGCTTCTCGGCAAAGGCCTTGTTCGTCGGCACGCTGTCCACGCTCACGGCGAACAGCTTCGCGTTCTTGTCCGAGAACTTCGCGTAGTCCGCCTCACAGGCGGGCAGTTCCTTGCTTCAGACAGGCGTGAACGCGAGCGGAAAGAAGAAGAGAACGACGTCGCTCTTCCCCTGAAAGCTCGACAGTTTCACCTTGCCCTGCGTTCCGTCCAGCTCGAAATCCGGCGCCGCGGCGCCCACTGCGATGGCCATCTGACATCTCCTTTCTTGTCCCCTATTTCTTGGGGGCGTGTTTCGATTCCACTTCATCCTTCAGGACCGCCAGGAAGGAGCCGAGTTCCTTGGCGTTCCGTTCGTCGAGTCTCACCAGATTCTCGTGCGCGCGCTGGACGATCTCAAGCCTCTCGTCGTCGGAACAGGCGACGTCTTCCAGGCAGAAGGCGGCCGCCTGCGGAAGGCGGATCGGGACGTCCACGATCCGAACGATCCGCTCGAGCCCCAGCGTCACGAGAAGGCCGCGGCAGTAGTCGCTGGCATTGATGAGGCAGACGTGCGTCTCCTTGTTCTCGAAGGTCGTCTGCGCGAGCCCCACCAGGATCCCCATGAAGGTGCTGTCCATGCCGCGGCAGGCCGCCAGGTCGATGATGAAGTAGCGGTAGCGCCGCTCGATCATGTCGGCGCAGAACTCCTCGAACAGCATCGCGTTCGCCAGGCGCGCCAGGCCCACCACCCGGACGAGGACCACGTCCTGGGATCGCGCGACCTCGATCCTGTCGGACCCGCCCATGAGGGACCATTTTAGCCGGAACGGGGCCGGCCCACCATCCCCGGACGGGCGCCCCGCGCTCCCGCGTATACTCGCGGCGTGAAGGCGGCCAGCGTCCTCCCGGCGATGTACGGGGCCCTGCGGGACGCCTTCGGACACCAGGGATGGTGGCCGGGCCGGAGCCGTTTCGAGGTGGTGGCCGGCGCGATCCTGACCCAGAACACGAACTGGCGGAACGTCGAGAAGGCGATCGCGAACCTGCGCGCGGCCGGGGCGCTCGACCCCGCGGCGATGGGCCGACTGGCCCCGGCGGAGCTGGCGAGCCTGATCCGGCCGGCCGGCTACTTCAATGTGAAGGCGCGGCGCCTCAAGGCGTTCCTCGCCTGGCTGCTGGAGGAGCACGGAGGAAGCCTCGACCGGATGTTCGCGCGCCCGCTCGGCCCCCTGCGGGAAGGACTCCTTTCCGTGAAGGGGATCGGTCCCGAGACGGCCGACTCGATCCTCCTCTACGCGGGAAGGAAGCCATCCTTCGTCGTGGACGCCTACACGTGGCGGCTCCTCACGCGGCACGGCCTGGTCCCGGAAGAGACTTCCTACGACGAGATGAAGGCACTCTTCGAGGAAAACCTTCCCGCGGACGTTCCCCTTTTCAACGATTTCCACGCCCAGATCGTGCGGGTCGGCAAGGAATTCTGCCGGAAGTCAGCCCCGCGGTGCGACGCCGGATGCCCCCTCAAGCCGTTCCTGCCGGACTGATCTTCCGCCTGCACTGGAGCCATTCGATGCCGACGACGGCCGCAGCGGCAAACGGCATCCAGTCGACGCTCTGCTCGGGCCGGTAGAGGCCGATCTCCCAGAGCTCCATCGACGGGAAGAAAAGGAGAATCGCCCCCATCCCCAGGTTGTCCTTCCCGAGATCGAGAAGGAGGTGGGAGAGGTACCCGGCCAGGATCGCGGCAAAGGCGGTCCGCCGGAGGTCCCGCGCGAAGAGAAGGGCCGCCGCGTAGGAGACGAGAAGCCCTCCCCAGAGGGAGTGGACCGGCTCGCCGAACCAGACGGAGGACTGGAAGCCGATCATCAACCCCTTGAAGCAGAGGTCCGGCAGGAACGCCCCCAGGTAGACGAGAAGCCGCGTCCGGCGGGACGGAACCGCGACGGCGCACACCGAGGCGACGGCCAGATGCGCGACGATGTCCGCTATGGGACCCTCCGCGCCGTGAAAAGCCCCCGCGGCAGCACCGTCTTGAACTCGCGCAGGAAAAGGACCAGCCACCCCAAGACCGCCCCGATCGACGCCGCGTACATCCATACCCGCCGCTCCGGGAACCCCTCCTCGATCCGGACCCGGGGCTCATCGTCCGCTCCCGGGAGGATCTCGAGGCGCGCCGGCTCGCCCGCGCCGGGCGGACGGAAACGCCCCACGGCCGAGAGGTGCTTTCCGACCCAGGCCGGATCACCCGCCCCGACCAGGGGAACGGGGTTTCCCTCCCGGTCCCGGACGCGCGTCCGGCCCGGTTCCGAGGCCTCCACCGCGAGCGCGCGGATCCCCATCACCCGGCCCGCGTGCCGCCCCGGATCGCGCGCGCAGGCGGCGAACGGGGGATACCGTTCCTCCGCCTGGCGGCGGCACCAGACGCAGGACGCCCAGAGCAGGACAAGCACCCCGGCCAGCTTCAGGTACAGGAACCGGTCGCTGAACACTTGACCCTCTTTTCGACAGTTTTCGGATGAACCTTTCCGGGCATCTCCGGTAGTATCAGGCGGTCATGGAGCCGGCGACCAAGCTGTCACACGACGAGATCGCCCAGATCAACAAGCTCCGCGAGACCTACGCCAAGATCCGCGGGGAGCTCGCCAAGCGCATCGTCGGCCAGGACGCGGTCCTCGAGCAGTTCCTGACCTCCTTCTTCGCCGGGGGGCACTGCCTCCTGATCGGGGTCCCCGGGCTCGCCAAGACCCTCATGATCAAGTCGATGGCGGAGATCCTGTCGCTCTCCTTCAGCCGGATCCAGTTCACGCCCGACCTCCTCCCCGCCGACATCGTGGGAACCGACGTCATCGTCGAGGACAAGTCGACCCGCCAGCGGCAGACGAAGTTCCTGCACGGGCCGATCTTCGCGAACGTGGTCCTCGCCGACGAGATCAACCGGACCCCGCCGAAGACCCAGGCGGCGCTTCTCGAATCGATGGAAGAGCGGATGGTCACGGTCGGCGGGACCCGCTACGAGCTCCCGAACCCCTTCTTCGTCCTGGCGACCCAGAACCCGATCGAGCAGGAGGGAACCTACCAGCTGCCGATCGCCGCCCTCGACCGCTTCATGTTCAACATCTACGTGGACTACCCCACCCTCGACGAGGAGCGGGAGATCATCAAGCTGACGCTTCCGGCATCCCGCACGTCGGTCGAGCGGCTCCTCTCCAGGGAGGAGATCCTCTCGCTCCTCAACATCGTCCGGAACGTCAACGCCCCCGAGCCGGTGATCCAGCTGGCGACGTCGATCGCGCGGGCGAGCCGCCCGAAGTCCCCGTCGGCTCCCAAGGAAGCCCGGGACTACCTGAACTGGGGCGCCGGGCCGCGCGCCCCCCAGTGCCTGGTGTTCGCCGGAAAGGCGCGCGCGATGCTCCACGGACGCTACACCGTCAAGGCCGAGGACATCATCGCCGCCACGAAACCCGTCCTGCGGCACCGCCTGATCGCGAACTATCATGCCGAGGCCGAGGGGAAACCCGTCGACTGGGTGATCGACCGGATCGTCCGGCACGTCACGGGAGAGCCGGAGCCCCAGGTCGAGACTCCCTCCTTCTGGAAGCGCGTGCAGACGTTCTTCGCCAGGACCCGCCCCGCCGAGGGGCTGGTCATGGCGCGCTGACGTTTTCGCCCCCACAAAAAACGGTTCAGCCCCTTTTTTGCCCGGAATGCGCGTGTCATCCTGACGTGGTGAAGGCAATCACACGGATTTCGGCGGCTTTCCTTCTCATGAGTGCGGCCCTCTGCGCAGAGCCGGCCGCCCAGACGGCACGCGACCAGGCCGCAAGAATGGCGAGAGCGTTCGAGAAGGGGGATCTGGAGGCGATCGCGGACGCCATGTATCCCGGGATCGTCGAGAAGATGGGCGGCCGGAAACGGGTGATCGAGACGCTGAAAGGGGGCCTCGCGGGCATGAAACGGGACGGGGCCTCCTTCAAGTCGGTCCGCGTTTCCCTGCCCGGAAAGATCGTGACGACCGACAGGCGTTCCTACTGCCTCGTCCCCCAGACGATCGAGATGGACGTCCCCGACGGCACGCTGGTCACCGAGAGCCATCTCCTCGGGATCTCCGAGGACGGGGGGAAAACCTGGACATTCGTGGACACGGCCGGCTGGAACGCCCGCGTGCAGGAAGAACTCTTTCCGGATCTGGGCGACAAGCTCAAGATACCCGCCCGCCGCCCGCCCCGCCTCGTCAAGGAGTAGCCCGGTCCGGTTCCGGTCCGCCGCCCTATTTGCGTTCGTCGACCGGGACGTACTTCAGGTCCTGCGGACCGGTGTAATCGGCCGTGGGCCGGATGATCCGGTTGTGCTGGTACTGCTCCAGGATGTGCGCGCACCAGCCTGAAACGCGGCTCGCGGCAAAGATCGGCGTGAAGAGATCCCGGGGGATCCCCAGGTAGGTGTAGGTCGACGCGGAGTAGAAATCGACGTTCGGGTAGAGCGTCTTGGTGGACTTCACCACCTGTTCGATCCTCTGGCTGATCTCGAACCACTTCGTCGCCTGCTTGCGCTTTCCGAGCTCGCGCGAGTACTCGCGAAGGAACGTGGCGCGCGGATCGTCGGTCTTGTAGACCCGATGCCCGAACCCCATGACCTTGCGCTTGTCGGCGAACGCCTGCTTGATCCAGGGCTCCGCCTTCTCGACGGAGTCGACCTCGATCAACATCTTCATGACTTCCTCGTTGGCCCCGCCGTGCAGGGGCCCCCGCAGGGTACCGACGGCGGACGTCACCGCCCCGAACATCCCGGCCAGGGTCGAGGCCGTCACGCGCGAGGCGAAGGTCGAGGCGTTCAGTTCGTGCTCGGCGTGCAGGATCAGGCAGACGTCGAAGACGCGCGCCTCGTACTTGTCGGGCCGCTCGTCCCGCAACATGTAGAGGAAGTTCGCCGCGTGGGAAAGGTCAGGATCCGGCGTCACCGGATCGCGGTTGTTCCGCATGTGGTCGAACGTGGCGATGATCGTCGGGAACTGTGCCACGAGGCGCAGGGCGCGCCGGCGCATGGCGTCGATCGACATGTCGCCGCGGTCCGGGTCGTAGCTCGAGAGGATCGAGGTGACGGTCCGCAGGAGCTCCATCGGATGCGACTGGTGCGCCAGGAGCTGCATGATCTTGAGGACTTCCTTCGGGAGGGCGCGCGTCCCGGCCATCGCCTTCGTGAACTCGTCAAGCTCGGCGCGCTTCGGAAGGCGGCCGTTCAGGAGCAGATAGGCGGTCTCCTCGAAGGTGGCCCCCCCCTCGACGAGCTCCCGGATGTCGTAGCCGCGGTAGACGAGCGTCCCCTTCTTCCCGTCGATGAAGCAGATGTCCGACGTGGTGACGACGACGTCCTCGAGCCCCTGTCCAGCGGTGGATTTGTCGCCCATGACAACGCTCCTCTCCTCGACCGATCGACCGGAAATCCCCTGCGCGATGCCTGTCCCCGGCTAGAATAACCCCAATTCCCGACCACGCCAGCGTTTTGGAACCGCATTCGGAGGTGAGCATGGCCCACGCACAGACCGGCAGGCAGGACGCCTTGAACCCCTACCAGGAGGTGAACCGGCACGTCGAGAACGCCGCCCGGTCCCTCGATATCCCCGAGGACTACGTCCTGCCGATGAAGTCGTGCTACCGGGAGCTCCAGGTGCAGGTCCTCCTGCGCCGCGACTCGGGAAAGCTCGAGGAGTTCACGGGGTTCCGGGTCCAGCACAACGCCGCGCGGGGTCCCTACAAGGGGGGGATCCGGTACCACCCCTCGGTCGACCTCGACGAGGTGCGCGCGCTCGCCTCCCTCATGACCTGGAAGACGGCCCTGGCGGACATCCCGTTCGGCGGCGCCAAGGGTGGCGTCAACTGCGATCCGACGAAGATGAGCGACCGCGAGATCCAGGGGATCACCCGCATCTACGCACGGAAGATCGACATCGCGCTCGGACCCCATCGCGACGTCCCGGCCCCCGACGTCAACACGAACGCCAAGGTGATGGCCTGGCTCATGGACGAGTACGGCCGGAAGCATGGCCACACCCCCTCCATCGTGACCGGGAAGCCGATCGAGATGGGCGGCTCCAGGGGACGCGAGCAGGCGACCGGATGGGGCGTCTTCTGCATCACGCGGGACGCGCTCAAAGACCTCAAGATCCCCCTGAAAGGGGCGCGCGTCGCGATCCAGGGGTTCGGAAACGTCGGCTCGTTCACGGCGAAGTTCCTGCACGAGGCGGGCGCGAAGGTGATCGCCGTGAGCGACGTCACCGGCGGCCTCGCGAACGCCAAGGGGATCGACATCCCGAAGCTCCTGGCCCACGCCCGCGCGCGAAAACCCCTGTCGGATTTCAAGGAGGCGGACGCGCTGGACGGGAGCAGGATTTTCGAGATCGAATGCGATGTGCTGATCCCGGCGGCCCTCGGGGACGTGATCACGAAGGCGAACGCCCCGAAGGTGAAGACGAAGCTCCTCGTCGAGGCGGCGAACCACCCGCTCGACCTGGAGGCGGACGAGATCATGGTGAAGCGCGGGATTCCCGTGATCCCCGACATCCTGGCGAACGCCGGCGGCGTCACCGCCTCCTACTTCGAGTGGACGCAGAACCTGACCCAGTTCTTCTGGACCGAGAAGGAGGTCATCGACAAGCTCGAGGTGAAGATGGGCGAGGCGTACCGCGTCGTCCACGCCATGATGAAGGAGAAAGGCGCCTCCTACCGGACCGCGGCCTTCATGGTGGCGATCAAGCGCGTCTATGACGCGATGATCCTGCGCGGCGTGTAGCGGACAGGTCAGGCCAAAGCGGCATCGGCGGCTCCGGGATCCCGGGCCGCCGATGCCGTTTTCCGGCGTTCGGCGACAAGCTCCGCGACGATGGAGACCGCGATCTCCTGGGGGGTCTCGGCGCCGATCGCGAGCCCCACGGGAGAGCGGACCCGCGCGATCTGCCCGGGTGTAGCGCCCCACGCCGCCAGGCGCGCGGAAAAGCGCCTCGCCTTCGTCCGGCTCCCGATGAGGCCGATAAAGGCGGCGTCGGTCGAGACCAGCTTCCCGATGATCCGCTGGTCGAGGCCGTGGTCATGCGTCATCACGACGCAGAAGGTTCCGGCGTCGATCGCGACCGTCCCCGGCCATCCGGCGGGGTCGCAGGCATCCAGAAGAAGATCGGCGTCGGGGAACCGCTCCCGGGTCAGGAACTCTTCCCGGTCATCGAGGACCGTCACCTCGAACCCGACCTTTTTGGCGGCCGGGGCGAGCTCCTTCGCGACGTGTCCTGCCCCGAAGATGAACAGGCGCTCCGCCGGCGCGAGCACCTCCATCGAGACCTCCATCTCGCCGCCGCAGCATTGCCCCAGCTCCAGCGTCAGCTTGATCTCGGCGGTCCCGAATCCCCCGTGCGGCAGGATCCCGGCGGCGCGCTTCAGGATCTCCTCCTCGAAGCGCCCCCCGCCCACGGTCCCGGCGAGGAGCCCCTTCCCGCCAACCAGCATCCGGGCCCCCGCCTTCCGGGGGGTCGATCCGGCGGTCCGGATCACCGTGACAAGGACGACGCGCTCTCGCGCGGCGACGCGGGCCAAGGCTTCACGAAGGACATCCATCAGCCCAGCATAAGGGGAAGCCTGGACGGTTGTCGATCTTCCGTGTGGTACGATCCTCCCCCATGTGCCGCGTCCGGATCGCCGTCCTCCTGGCCGGCTCGTTCCTCTTCTTCGCCCGGGCGGACAATCCTCCCGCCGATGTCGCGGGCGACAGACCGGCGTCCTCCCCCCGAATCGACCGCTATTCGCTTTTCAGCGGCGCCTACTGGAAGGGGTACGCCTCCGACACCGGCCACATCCTGACCGCCCCCTCCCGCTGGAAGAAGGCGGACTACGGGACGTTCGCCATGGTCGCGGGGACCGCCACGGGACTCTACTTCGCCGACCGGGAGGTGCAGGACCGCGCGCAGAAGAACCGGAACAAGACGACGGACGATATCGCGGACGTCGGGGAGAAGTTCGGGAACGGCGGATACCTCGTGGGGTACTGCCTGGTCCACTACGGGGCCGGATGGGCCCTTTCCGACGACCGCTCGAAACGGACGGCGCTCCTCTCGATCGAGAGCCTCGCCCTCTCGGGGCTCTTCACGGCCGCCCTCAAGGGGACGTTCCACCGGAGCCGCCCGGACACGGGCGACGACTACGACACCTTCGACGGGCCCGGTTTCTCGACCGATTCGGACGAGCTTTCCTTCCCGTCGGGGCACTCGGCGGCCGCCTTTTCGGTCGCCACCGTGGTCGCCACGGAGTACCGCGACGTCCCGTTCCTGCCGGCCGGCGTCTACGGGGCGGCGACTTTGGCCGCCCTCTCGCGCGTCAACGACGACGAGCACTGGCTGTCCGACGTCTTCGTCGGCTCCGCGATCGGGTATTTCACCGCGCAGGCGATCCTCGGACGGCACGCGGGGGACGGAGCGGGCGGAAAGCTCGCGCTGGTGCCACTCATTGACGACGAACGGGCCGGCGTGGCCGTGGCCTGCCGCTTCTGATCGTGCCGGACTTCGACGTCGTCGTGATCGGCGCCGGCATCCAGGGCGCGGGGGTCGCCCAGGCGGCCGCGGCCCGGGGGCATTCCGTCCTCCTGGTCGAGAAGGCGGAACCCGCCGCCGGGACGTCGTCGCGCTCCAGCAAGCTGATCCACGGGGGGCTCCGCTATCTCGAGACGTTCCAGATCGGCCTCGTGCGCGAGTCGCTCGCGGAACGCGCGACGCTGGCGCGCATCGCCCCGGGCCTCGTGCGCTGGGTCCCCTTCTTCATCCCGGTCTACGGGACCACGCGCCGGCGCCCCTGGAAGATCCGCCTGGGGCTCTCCCTTTACGCGCTCCTGGGCGGACTCGACGCGAACGCGCGGTTCCGGAAGGTCCCCCGCGGCGACTGGGGCGGACTCGACGGGCTCTCGACGGACGGCCTCGACGCCGTCTTCCGGTACCAGGACGCCGCGACCGACGACGCGGAGCTCACCCGCGCGGTCGTGCGCTCGGCCGCCTCCCTCGGCGCCCGGATCGAGACGCATACCTCCTTCCTTTCCGCGCGCAGGGAACGGGACGGCTACCGCGTCGCCTACCGCGACGCGGGCGGCGAGCGCTCCTGCCTCGCGGGGGTCCTCGTCAACGCGGCCGGCCCCTGGGTCGGCCAGGTCCAGACGTCGATCACGGGACCCGACGGCCCGCTGCAGCGGTCCGTCCGCTTCGAGCTCGTCCAGGGGGCCCATATCGTCCTCGCGGGCCTGACCGAACGGGGGATCTACTACACGGAGGCGCCGCGCGACGGACGTCCCGTCTTCATCATGCCCTGGAAGGGAAATACCCTCGTGGGGACGACCGAGACCCCCTTCTCGGGAAACCCGGACGACGTCGCCCCGCTTCCCGGCGAGATCGATTATCTCCTCGACGTTTTCCGGACGCGCTTTCCGGGACGGCCGGCACGTCTCCTCAAGTCATTCGCCGGCCTGCGCGTCCTCCCGACGGGTCCCGGCGCGCACGGAGCGCGCCCCCGCGAGGTGGTCCTGGTCGCGGACGACCCGGCGGCCCCCCGCCTCGTGGCGATCCACGGCGGGAAACTGACCGGATACCGTCAGACGGCGCGAAAAGTGATGGACCGCCTCGCCCCCTCCCTTCCCCCGGCGACGCGCCCCGGCGACACTTCCCGGATCCGCATTTCGTAGGGCAAGACTCCTTCACGGAAGATTCCTGGCCGCTTCATGCGGGCTTCACCGGCCCGGCCGATACTTCCGGCATGACAACGGAACTCCTGACGCGACGCATCCGGGAAATCCAGCAGACACGCCGCCATGCCGCGGAGGCGAAGGTGGTCAAGATCCGCTGGGTGAAACCGTACGAGGGGGCGCAGAACCACATCTGCATCGGCGAGGTGCTGGAAGAGACCCCCAACTACCTGAAGGTGTACGGGAAGACCTTTCACTTCCGGAAGCCCCAGGGGCACGCCAAGGCGGTCCAGTACTCCTCCAGCAAGATCCGCTGGATCCCCTGGAGCCGGGTCGAGGTGGTGACGGAGCTCCCCTCGGGAATCGACTGGCGGAACCTCCGCTTCATCGTGGACGAGCAGAATCGCCTCTGCGTCGCCGGGGACGCCCCCCACAGCGACTTGGTCTCCGACTGACCCGCACGTTACACTGGGGGGATGCAGCCCGCCCCGATCCCGGAGATCGACGCCGCCTCGGCGAAGTCGCGCCTCGACGCGAAGGACGCCCTTTTCGTCGACATCCGGGATCCCGGCGCCTACGGGCGCGGCCACATCCCCGGGGCCCTGCACGTGACGGACGCGAACGTCGGGGAGTTCGTGTCGACGACCGACAAGTCGCGCCCGGTCATCGTCTGCTGCTACCACGGAAACTCCAGCAAGGGGGCGACCGCCTATTTCCTTTCCCAGGGGTTCACGGACGTGAAAAGCCTCGCGGGAGGTTTCGAGGGATGGCGCGCGCGGTATCCCGACGACAGCGAGAGGAGCCCGTCATGAACAACGCGAAAAAGGCCGGAGACGACGCCCCCGATTTCACGCTCGAGACCGACGCCGGAACGAAAGTCACCCTGTCGAGGCTCCGCGACAAGCCGGTCGTCCTCTTCTTCTACCCCAAGGACGACACCCCCGGCTGAACGATCGAGTGCAAGGAATTCCGCGACTCCCGGCGGGAGTTCTCGGCGCGCGCGCATCTCCTGGGGATCAGCGCGGACGATGTCGCAAGCCACAGCGCGTTCCGCGACAAGTTTTCGCTCAACTTCCCCCTCCTCGCGGACGTCGGCCACACGGTCGCCGACGCCTACGGCGTCTGGGGCCAGACCAGGTGGGGCGAAGGGATCTTCCGGACCACGTTCATCATCGGCACGGACGGCAGGATCCGGAAGGTGTTCGAGGGGGTAAAACCCCAGGGGCACGCCGCCGAGGTCCTGGCGGCGCTCTAGAAGCGGCCGAGCGCCGTCATCCCGCAGCGGCCGCCCGTCAACCAGGTCAGCGTGATCGCGCGGAGCGCCTTCCCGATCCGGTCCGGCGCCTCCGGAACGGCGACCTCGGCCGGTCGCGATACGGGGAGGGGCTCCGCGACCGCAGGCGAGGCGCTCATCTCGACCCCGGCGGAAGCAGGCTCCGCCACCGGACGCGACAGGACGGTCATCGCAAGCCAGGCCGATAATCCCGCCACGGCGATCACGCCCAGTGAGGCCGCCAGAATCGGCCGGCGTCGGGCGGCAATGACCGGCTCGGTCACAGGAGCCGAAGCGGGAACCGGGAGGGGCGCGGGAGCGGCTTCCTCAAGAACCGGAACAGGGTCCGGCTCCGGTTCCCGGACCGGAATTCCCGCCTGATCGGAGGTTGTTTCGGGACCGGGAAGCAGGATCGTCCGGAGCTCCGTGTCGATCCGGGCGAGACGCTCGATCCGCTCGCGCCGCCGGACGTCCCGACGGAGGAGAACGGCCAGGTAGGCCGTTTCGGTCCCCTCCGCCCGGCGGTCGAGGGACCGGAGCCCCAGCGCCTCCAGCCAGTCCTCCCCGTCAGGCGAGGGGCGCGGCAATCCCCGCGCGTCGAACAATCCCTTCGCGGGCCTCCCGCCGCCGTTCCGGAAGGCCCGGTCGAGCACCCTGTGGACGCGCGCCAGGAGCGCGTACGCGACAGGCTCCGGCATTCCGGCCTCGCGCGCCAGCGCCTCTCCCGTCCGCCCGTGCCGGTACCGGAGGTCCAGGAGCGCGCAAGACCCTTGCGGCAGCGCCCCGACGGCGTCCTGAAGCGAAGGATCCGCCTGCGCGCCGGCCTGGACAGGTCCGGCCCCCTGGTGTTGATCCGATGTCACCCTGTTATAGATCGGCCAGACAGTCAGGTTCCCTTGACGTGTATTCGGGGCGCCCGGATTCGACCCAAGCGCTCGCGCGCATCCGGCTGCGCTCCGCTCGGGCCTGGGTCGCCGGCCTCTTGGCGGCGTCCTGCCGCCTCGGCATCCCCGATGCCGGCCGACTCCCGTTCGAATCCACCCCTCGTTTTTCCTTCGTCGAAACTCGGGGCGACTGTCGCTCGTTTGAACCGTGCCCCCAAATCCTCGTCCCGTTCACAAATCTCTTTTGGTTCTTCCGGTTTTTCCGTGGGTTCCGGACGTCGCCCCGGCGGACGCGGCGGCGGGCTCGCTCCGGCCCGCCCCTCG
>CAYVXZ010000014.1:0-75202 GCA_964455625.1 uncultured Planctomycetales bacterium
ACTTCTTCTACGACTTCAAGAACAGGCTCGTAGAGGTCCGGAACACGGTCGGCGGGGCCCTCGTCGCCCAGTATTCACACGACGTGGCGAACAGGCGGATCATGAAGACCGAGCCGTCGCAGACCACGGTCTTCGCCTATGACGGCATGCAGTGCGTGGAGGAGAAAGACGGCTTGGGCACCATCACGCGCCAGTACGTCTGGGGCCCCGGCATCGATGAACTGCTACAGGAGCAAACGCCCACAGCTATCTACTACGCCCACGAAAACAGCATCGGGAGTGTCTGCGCGCTGACGGACCAGACCGGAGCCGTCATCGAGCGCTACAGCTACGACCCCTTCGGGAACACGACGGTGACGCTGAACGGCAACACCGGGAACCGGTACCGCTTCCACAGCGCCTACTTCGACAGCGAGACGGGGCTCTACTTTATGCGCAACCGCACCGAGCATCCCGGGCTGGGGCGGTGGATACAGAGGGATCCGATTGGGGGGTGGGGGGATCCCCCTAATTTGGGAAATGCCTTGGCGTTCGTTGCGAATAGCGCGATTAATTTTTCCGATCCTTACGGATTGGAATTGAATCCCTTGGATGCGAAAGGTGGTCATCGAATTCTGAGCCGAGAAGAGCTGGAAGCAGAGATGAGCTCGGATTCGTTGCCTGAAGATGTAAGAAGGGATTTGGACAGGGGTTGCATTGGACTTTGTGCTGCATATCAAGGAATGGGACAGCAGGTGCCCGAGGCTGCTCCAGGCACTGAATGCTTTTTGTCCGAGCAGCAGGCTAGGGCTAGAAAGTGCGGAGAGTGCGAGGAAAATTTCGTTTTTGCTAAGCAAGGTGTTTGGTCACCCGATGGAAAGCCGACACCCGATTCTCAAGGAAGAGTACCCTCAAATTCTGTCTGGTCTAATAAGGATGCGCGATTCAATTACGTTGTTTACTTCCCCGCAACAGGTAGTTACGCATGGATGAATAACGCGGTCGGCCGAGGAAAACCTCGACAAAGTGCAGACATCTCGATCAAGCCGCCAACGCCTCATGGAATGCCTGTTACTATCTGGTGTTCAACATGCAAACAAAAGTGACCGGCGTGTTTGGCAGCAACACACACTTTCTTGTGAGCTTTGCCATGAGCCTACTGGCCTTCTCTTTCTATTTTCTATTATTTTCAAGAAGGCGGTGGAGTGTCCGACGCAATCTAGTTTTTTCTTGTGCCCTCACGGTTCTCGGGGCTCTTGTATTTCTGGGGATAAGACGGTGGATTTTTTTTGCTCAGCTGTACTTTATGCAAGTTATCCCGCGTCAAGACGTTGATTTCTTTTTTGGGCAGCTTTGGCTTCTTCCGTTTCAGGGTCTCATATTTCTGGTTCTTTATCGCGCCGCATGTTTATTGACTGACCATGGGGAATCAACAGCGAAAACCTTGTTTTTCGCGTCACTTGCGCTGGGCCTTTCTTGGGCTTGGGAATGGATTCCCGTCAAGGTGTGGGGCCCCATTTCTCCGGAAGGCTACGCTACTTCTTTTTGGGTTTCAGATGGATGGGGCAAACATCGACAAGTTGAATTTTGTCTAGAAGACCCAGCGGGTCATTGCGTGTATCGAGCGAAGCACCATTTTTGGAGTGATCCTTTCGGAGGGGCAAACCTAGACGGGCTCTCAATGCGACCTGGCGAAGATTGGCTCATTTCCTATTTCAGAAGTATGAGGTGGATTGGCGCAGATGTTTTTACTTCCAAGTGGTTTGCAGCCGTTCGGCGGGCCACGAACTATGTTCGAATGGGGTTTCCTGGCAAATGGACCGAAACTGGGATGAAAGATGTTTTTCCGGGTAATCTGGCAAGGGAAGGCAAATTGAAGCTGGATATAAAAAAGGGGGACCCCGAATCGATCAGCTTCAACGTTTACGATAACCATCAAAATAGTATTGGAGTAAGACTGCTAGGTTTGAAGCCACATCCAGATTTAAGGAGGAGGGAAGCGGCTTGGCAAACCATTCAGGCTGTCTTTGAGTCGAACGATTTGGTTATGGGCGCCGGTCGAGTTCGCTTCCTGACGGATCCCTCCTTTCAGCTCGACACTTTCCACGGTGTCGATCATCTGGTGTGGCTCATGATTGCGGAGGGAGAAAGTTATTCCCTTAATGCTAGGTTGGTTGCATCCGGATTAGCTGATATTGATGTCGCAGGATTCAGCGATTTTTTTCTTGTCACGCGGGATGCAAAGGATTCGTATGCGGAGTCTACCCTTATTGATTGGCAACGGGAGTTGTTGCAGGCGAACCTGAAATGTTCGGCGAAGTGATTTCATGAGCACTTGCCCATGTTCACTTGCCCTTCTTCCCGCACAGAATGCGCCCCCTTCCGGCGGTTCGCTGTTCCGCGGGACGCTCGGCGCGCGGCAAGACCCGCCGGACGCGCGCCTCACTGCGAACCGGCGGCGGCGAGGTGAAGCCCCCGACGGCCTTCTCCGGGAATGCCAGTCCGCACCTCGCCTTGCCGGTTCAGCCCCGCGGCCAGGCTCCCGCCCCGGGGCGCGTGCTGGCGATGGATTCCGTGCGCTCATGGCAACGTGCCGTCGCAGTCCATCTATAAAAATGGGTAAGACCCGCCTCCGGCCCCCGCCGCCCGCCCTCATCAAGTAGGTGTGATGTTTTCGCCGCGTGACGCGTGTCGGCCAGCTATGATTCATCCCTGAAATGCCGATCGTGCCGAAGACCTTCCTGTACCATCTTGACGAGGCGACCGCCGTCGCCGCGATCACCCTGAACCGCCCGGAGAGGCTCAACGCCCTCACCTTCGAGGTGTACCAGGAACTGACCGACACCTTTGTCGCGCTCGACACCGAGCCGGGTGTCCGGTCGGTGCTGATCACGGGGGCCGGGCGCGCCTTCTGCTCTGGTGGCGACGTCGAGTCGATCATCGGGCGCCTTCTCGGAAAGTCGCCGAAGGAACTGCTGGAATTCACGCGCCTGACGGGGCGCCTGATCGGCGCGATCCGGAAATGCCGGCGCCCCGTGGTGGCGGCCCTGAACGGCACCGTGGCGGGGGCCGGCGCCGTGATCGCCGCCGCCTGCGACGTCCGGATCGCCTCCGAGACGGCGAAGATCGCTTTTTTATTTACGCGTGTCGGGTTATCAGGCGCCGACATGGGGGCGAGCTGGCTTCTCCCCCGGATCGTCGGCCACGGCCACGCATCGGAGATCCTGATGACGGGCGATTTCGTCGAGGCGGCGGAGGCGCACCGGATCGGCCTCTACAACCGCGTCGTCCCGCAGGACAAGGTGGTGCACGAGGCGCGGGTCCTCGCCGAGCGGCTTGCCCGGGGACCCTCCTTTGCCCTCGGGATCACGAAAGAGATGCTCGACAAGGAGGCCTTCATGGGGCTTGAGGCGGCGCTCGAGGCGGAGGCCGTGATCCAGGCGGTCTGCATGGAAAACCCCACCTTCGCCGAGGCGTACAAGGCGTTCACGGAAAAGCGCCCGCCGAAGTTCGACTAAGAGCCTATCCTGAAACCTGGGCTCTGGCGCGTTGCGAGTGCGGCGTGCCCGGACGCGAGGAGCGATGATGAGGCGTATCGAGGGGAGATACGGTGAAGAGGAGCGACGAAGCAGGCGGGCATGCCCCGCCGCAACCCGGAGGGGCGCGAGAGTGAAAAGGAAGCATGTCATTGACGGGGAGGAAGTTGTGGCGCGGGCCGCACTCGCAACCCCGCGGGGCGCGGATCTTGCGGCCGCGTGGCGGCGTTGCGGCTCGTCGGAAACCCGTTCTTCCAGGGTTGCCTCCTCGCCGCGCCTTGCCATCGGCCGCAATCTCTCGCGCCGCGCCGAGATCCAGATTTTAGGATAGGCTCCAATGCCCGACATCTCCGTCGTCGGCCCGTTCCTCGCGGAACATCATCCGTCCCTGGCCGGTGCCGTGGAGGCGTTCGTGAGGGAGAAGATCGCGCCGCTTCCGTCGCCGGTCGACGACGCGGCGGGGCGGACGCAGGCGCGCGAGATCCTGAAACTCCTGGGGGAGGCCGGATGGATTGGCCACGCGGTTCCCGCCGCATCCGGCGGCAAGTCGGAGAAGCCGGACCTGCGGGCCTGCGCGCTGGTACGCGAGGCGCTGGCCGGGGCGTCGCCGCTCGCCGATGCCGTCTTCGCGCTCCAGTGCCTGGGATCGATGCCGATCACCCTGGCCGGTTCGGACGCGCAGAGGCAGAAATGGCTTCCCGCCGTCGCCAGGGGGGAGGCCATGGCCGCCTTCGCGATGACCGAGCCCCAGGCCGGGTCCGACGTCTCCGGGATCGCGACCACGGCGTCCCGCGAGGGGGATTTTTACTACCTCACCGGACACAAGATCTTCATCTCGAACGCCGGGATCGCGGATTTCTACGTCGTCTTCGCCTCGACCGACCTCGTGAAGGGGTCGAAAGGGCTTTCGTGCTTCCTCGTCGAGGCGGCGAATCCGGGACTGCGCTTCGCACGGGCCCAGGTCCTCTCCGCGCCGCACCCCTTGGGGGAGATCACCATGAGCCGCTGCCAGGTGCCGCTCTCCGCCCTGATCGGCCAGGAGGGAGAAGGGTTCAAGATCGGGATGGGGACCCTCGACCGCCTGCGCGCCACCGTCGCCGCCGCCGCCTGCGGGATGGCGGAGCGGGCGCTCGCCGAGGCGCTGTCCCATGCCAGCTCGCGCCGGCAGTTCGGAAAGCCGCTTGCCGACTTCCAGCTGGTCCAGGAAAAACTCGCCGTCATGGCGACGGAGCTCGCGGCATCTCGGCTTCTCGTCTATCGGGCGGCCATGCTCGCCGACACCTCCACGGAACGGGTCACCATGGCGTCCGCCATGGCCAAGGCGTACGCGACCGAGGCGGCGCAAGGGATCATCGACCAGGCCGTCCAGATCCTGGGCGGAAAAGGGGTCATGGCCGACCATCCCCTGGACCGCCTCTACCGCGCCGTCCGGGCCCTGCGCATCTACGAGGGGACGACCGAGATCCAGCACCTGGTGATCGCGCGCCATCTCCTCAAGGAGGCGGCCGCGCGGGGCGGGGAGAAGCCGCGCTGAAAGCGGTAGAATGAAGCGATGCGCTTCGAGAAGCATGTCTTTGTCTGCGAGAACCAGCGCAAGCCCGACGACCCGCGCGGATGCTGCTCTGCCGAGGGATCGGCCGGGATCCTGGACCGCCTCAAGGGGCGCGTCCACGAGATGGGGCTCAAGAAGAAGGTCCGGATCAACAAGGCGGGGTGCCTCGACCTGTGCGGCAAGGGGGTGACGGTCGTGGTCTACCCCGAGGGGGTCTGGTACCGGTGCGGCGCGGCGGCCGACGCCGACGAGATCCTGGAGAAGCATCTTGTCGGAGGCGTCCCGGTGGCGCGTCTCCGGGCCGACACGTAAAGGAGGGCGCGATGGCGACGAAGAGCGGCGTCAAGGAACAGATGACCCCCGAATACCGGAAGACCCTGACCCAGATGATGGAATCCCAGGCATACCGGGAGCTCGCCGCCGCGCAGATGTTCGGGTACGGCCTGCAGTTCATTCCCGACATCAAGTCGCTGAAGTTCCTCACGTGGCACGTCACCGAGGAGATGGAGCACTACGAGGACGTGGCGGTCATGTACAAGGAGTTCACCGGCGAGTCGGTGGAACCGGTCGTGAACAAGCGGCTCAAGGAGAAACCGGTCCCGTTCGCGCAGTCGTGGTTCGAGCTCGCGATGGCGCAGTTCCTCTATGACCGGGGCGGGTTCTGGCAGCTCAAGGACTATGAGGCGTGCTCCTACCAGCCGTACCGGAAGGTGATCCAGAAGATCATCAAGGAGGAGGCGGGGCACCAGGACCTGGGGCAGAAGATCGTGGTCGAGCTTGCGAAGACCGGCGAGTTCGACGCCGTGAAGCAGCCGCTTTTCGACAAGTGGTTCAAGCTGGGAATGCTGTCGTTCGGCCGTCCGGGGACCCCGGGGAACAAATACGCGATCGCGCAGGGGCTGAAAAAGCGCGACTCCGGCGAGATCATGCAGGACTTCGTGAACGACATAAAGCCCGCCGTGAAGGCGCTCGGCGTCCGCTTTCCCGATCCCGTGAAGATCGGTCTCGAGTGCCCGAAGGATTTGGACTGGCAACTGTGATGGCCCGCGAAGCGTCCGGCGCGAAGCGCGAAGCGACCGGAGAGAAGGGGGAATCAGGGAGACGCCCGACCACCGTGAAGTCTCGCGGATTCCGTGATTTGGGAATATGGAAGAAAGGGATGGAGATTGCAGAGGAGGTTTATCGGATTACCGAAAACCTTCCTCCTGGAGAGCGGTATGGGCTGGTTGCGCAGATGCGCCGTGCCGCTGTTGCCCTGCCATCGAATGTCGCGGAAGGTTTTCGACGCGCGAGCGATCCGGATTTTAAGCGGTTTCTGCGTATAGCCCTGGGGTCCGCGGCTGAACTCGAAACGCAATTGGAACTAAGGCGCAGGCTTTTCGAATGCCGTGACGGAGAGCTTGAGCGGCTCGAAGACATGCTTGACCATTTTCAGGCGATGACGGTCGCCTTTATCCGCGCGATGGGAGGGGACGGTTAACACGGCGCAAGTTTTTTCTTCGCTTCGCGCTTTACGCTTCGCGCTTCGCGAAAATGTGGCATCCGCCTGAACGGATCAAGCACGACCTCCTGCCGGGCGGCTGGCCCACCGAGGTCGAGGCGTCGCGCGCGCGGCTTTTTTCGTCCATCCAGGTCGGGCCGATGCGTCTCGCGCAGAGGACCTGGGTCCCGGCAATGGTCCCCTGGCGCGCCACCGACGACGGATTCGTCACGCCGGAGGTCCTTTCCTGGTACGGGCGCTTCGCGCGGGGCCGTCCCGGGGCGATCGTCGTCGAAGCGACCGGCGTCCGGGACATTCCGAGCGGACCGCTTCTCCGGATCGGCCATGACCGCTTCCTGCCGGGTCTCGCGCAGCTCGTCGAGACCGTCCGCAAGGCGAGCGGCGGGAAGACCCGACTTTTGATTCAGATCATCGATTTTCTCGCCATCAAGCGCCGTCCGGAGAAGGAGAAGTTCCTGCGCCGGTTCCTTGCGGTCAGCGACCGGCACCGGCAGGCGCTGGGGATCCCCGATGCCGCGGAAGGGGAGGTGCGCGAAAGGCTCCTCGCGCTTCCGGACGCGGAACTCGACAGGGTCCTCGACGCGCGCGAGAGGGAATCGCTCCGGTACGGCTATCGGGAACGGGTCACCGACGTCGAGTTGCCGCACGTCCGGGACCTGCCGAAGGCCCTGCCGGGCATCTTCGCCGACGCGGCGGCACGGGCCGGGAAGGCGGGGTTCGACGGCGTCGAGCTCCACTACGCGCACGCCTACACGATGGCGTCGTTCCTTTCGGCCCTGAACACGCGCACCGACAGCTACGGCGGCCCGCTTGAAAACCGCCTGCGTCTGCCTCTCGATGTCTTTGCTGCTGTCCGTTCACGCGTCGCGAAGGGGTTCGCGGTCGGGTGCCGGTATCTCGCGGACGAATGCATCCCGGGCGGGAACACCGTGGAGGAGGCGGTCCCGATCGGGGTCGCGTTCGCCCGGGCCGGCATGGATTTCCTGTCGCTGTCGAGAGGCGGAAAGTTCGAGGATGCGAAGGAACCTCCCGTCGGCCAGGCCGCCTACCCCTACACGGGGCGCTCCGGGTACGAGTGCATGCCGGCCTGGATCTCCGACGCGCAGGGCCCTTTCGGCCGGAACGTCGCGGCGGCGGGGCGGATCCGGAGGGCCATCCGGGATGCCGGACTCGCGACACCCGTCGTCGTCGCCGGAGGGATCCACGCCTTCGACCAGGCGGAAAGGATCCTGGCTGACGGAAAGGCTGACATCATCGGGGCGGCGCGCCAGACCCTCGCGGACCCCGACTGGTTCCTGAAGACACGCCTCGGACGGGGGGACGCGATCCGGCGCTGCACGTACACGAACTACTGTGAGGGGCTCGACCAGAAGCACAGGCCCGTCACCTGCAAGCTGTGGGACCGGGAGGAGCTGGATGCGCCCGGCACCGCGCTGACCGCGGACGGGAAGAGGCGCCTCGTGGCCCCCGACTGGAGCGCCTGATGCGCCTCCCGCGGTTCGCGGTCCCGGCAATCACCAACGAGGTGGTACTCGACAAGAAGGACTCCCGCCACGCGCGCGACGTCCTGCGCCTGGCCGCGGGGGACAAGGCGGTGCTCTTCGACGGGACGGGGCGCGAGGCGATTTGCGAGGTGGTGTCGGTCGAGCGGGGGGTCCGCTTACGGCTCGTCGAGGAAAGGCGCGTCGATCGGGAGCTTCCGGTCGAATGCGTCGCCGCGGTCTCGCCGCCGAAGGGGGACCGGCTTTCCTTTCTCGTCCAGAAACTGACGGAGCTGGGGGCGTCGCGGTTCGTCCCCCTGGCGTGCGAGCGGAGCGTCGCTGGTCCCGGAAGACCGGAGCGCCTCGAGAAGATCGCGCGGGAGGCCGCCAAGCAGTGCGGCCGGAACGTCTTTCCGGAGATCGCGCCGGAGACGACGCCGGAACGGCTGCTCGCCGGAGAGGCGGGGGCCCGCGTCTTCTGCGGGGCGCCGGGCGCCCCCCGCACGCTTCTTGCGGCGCTCGAGGGGCTCGCCGCGCGGCGGATCGTCTACTGTGTCGGCCCCGAGGGGGGATTCTCACCGCGCGAGACCGAGGCGCTGGAGCGGCACGGCGCGACGCCTGTCCGCCTGGGCCCCGCCATCCTGCGCGTCGAGACCGCCGCGATCGCGTTCCAAAGCGTCCTCGCCCAGAGATACGCCCCGCCGATAGAATCCGCCCCATGACGGCCCCGGAGTTCCCCGAGACGTTCAACATCGCCGACCACTTCCTCGACGCCCGCGTGCGGGAGGGGAAAGGGGACAAGGCGGCGGTCCTTTACGGGAAGGAAAGGCTTGCCTATCGCGAGCTGCAGGGGCTCGCGAACCGCTTCGCGAATGTCCTCGCGAACCTCGGGGTCCGCCCGGAGGAGCGGGTCGTGATCGCGCTCCCTGACATACCCGAATGGATCGGCGCCTTCTTCGGGATCCTGAAAGGCGGCGCGGTGGTCGTGATGCTGAACCCGCACCTGAAGCCGGACGAGATCGGGTATTTCTATTCCTACACCGGGGCGTCGCTCGCGATCGTCCATGCGGAGACCCTCGCCCCGTTCGCGGACGCCGCCCGGGGCGCAAGGCGGCTCCGGAATCTCCTCGTCGTCGGGGGGGCCTCCGGCGCGCATCCGTCCTTCGAGGCGGAGGCGAAAAGGACCGGCGACGTCTTCGAGACCTCTCCGACCCACCGGGACGATCCGGCGATCTGGCTCTTCTCGGGGGGGACGACCGGCCGCCCCAAGGCCGTGGTCCAGACGCATCTCTCGTTCGCCAACACCACCGAGCTCTACGCGAAGCGGACGCTGGGATACCGCGAGAGCGACGTGACCCTCGCCGTCCCGAAGCTCTACTTCGGGTATGCCACGGGGATGAACCTCCTGTTTCCCTTCTCGGTCGGGGCCGCGACGGCGATCTTCCCGGAGCGATCGACCCCGGAAGCGGTCTTCGACGCGATCCGGCGGCACAGGCCCACGATCCTCGCCAACGTTCCCACGACCGTGAACCAGATGGTGGGGCACCCCGAGGCCGCGCGGCAGGACCTCTCGTGCCTGCGGTTCGCGACGGCGGCGGGGGAGGCGCTCCCCGTGGAGCTGTATCACCGCTGGAAAAAGGCGTTCGGGGTGGAGCTCCTGGACGGTCTCGGGACCGCCGAGATGTGGCACGTCTTCATCACGAACCGCCCCGGGGACGTGAAACCCGGGACCCTAGGGCGCGTCGTGGACGGTTTCGAGATCCGGATCTGCGACGAGGAAGGGCGCGAGGTCCCGCCCGGGGAGACCGGCGCCCTCTGGGTGCGGGGGAACTCGCGCGCGATCGGCTACTGGCGCCAGATGGAGAAGACCCGCGCGGCATTCCGCGGCGAGTGGTACGTGACGGGCGACATGGCCAGCCGCGACGCCGGGGGGTATGTCACTTATTGCGGCCGCGGCGACGAGCTCCTGAAGGTGAGCGGGAAGTGGCTCGCGCCGGCGGAGGTCGAGAACTGCCTCCTCCAGCATCCCGCCGTGCGGGAGTGCGCCGTGGTGGGGGTCAAGGACCCGGCGGGGCTGGTGAAACCGCGGGCCTACGTCGTCGCGAAGGAGCGCGCGGCCGGGCTCGAGGAGGCGCTGAAGGACCACGTGAAGCAGAAGCTGGATCCGTACAAGTATCCGCGCGAGGTGGTGCTGATGGAGGCCCTGCCGCGCACGCATCTGGGGAAGGTGGACCGCGCGAAACTGCGCCGGGGGGAGGTCGCGTGAGGAAGCCCAGGCCGATCACCTACAGCTCCTATTTGAGGACCGCGCAGCTCTTGGCGCTCCAGCACCCGATGGCGGGGGGGCGCGACGAGATGCTCTTCATCTGCGTCCACCAGGCGTTCGAGATCTGGTTCCGCCTGGCGATCTTCGAGCTGGAGCGGGCCCGCGGCGCCATGGATGCCGCGCGGCTTCCCGAGGCGGTGAACGCCCTCCGGCGCGTGGCGACGATCCTGAAGACGGCCACTCCCGGTTTCGACGTGGTCGAGACGATGCGCCCGTACGATTTCCTGGAGTTCCGGAAGGCCCTGGAGCCCTCGAGCGGGTTCCAGAGCATCCAGTTCCGCGAGATGGAGTTCCTGTCGGGGCGCAAGGACCCCCGCTACCTGCGGGTGCTGGAGCGGTCCGGCCGGAAGGCGCTCGAGAAGCGCCTCGCCGAGCCGACGCTGTGGGACAGCTATGTCGGGCTCCTCGCGAAGAAGCGGCTTCCCGCCGGGAGTGACGCCCAGATCCTGAAGACGGTCGTCCGGATCATGGAGAGCCCCGACCGGCATCCTCTTTGGGGGGTCACGGAGGCCCTTCTCGCCTACGACCAGCTGTTCCTCGGCTGGCGGTCCCGCCATATCCACATGACGATGCGGATGATCGGCGAGAAGCCGGGGACGGGGCGCACGGGGGCCCAGGCGCTCGTGGGGGCCGGGTACGACGCGATGGGCGAGGCGGGAGGGGTGAACTATCTCAAGACGACCCTCACGAAGGCGTTCTATCCGATCCTCTGGGAGGCGCAGACGCGCCTGACAAGAAAATGAAACGCGCGAGTCGTACTGCGCGAAGCGCGAAGCGCGAAGCGCAGAACGAGATGAAAAGATCGCCGTTCCGCGCTGGTCGCTTCGCGCTGGACGCTTCACGGTCCGAGGCCGAGCTTCTCGAATGGCGCAGGGAGTTCCCGATCCTTGCGAAGACCCGCTATCTCGTGAGTCACTCGATGGGGGCGATGCCGCGCGGCACCTACGCGCGGCTCCGCCAGTACGCCGACGAGTGGGGGGCGGCCGGGGTCGCCGCGTATGACGCGTGGCTCCCGCGTCTCGCGGAGACATGCGACCTCATCGGGTCCCTGTTCGGCGCGCCGAAGGGGACCGTCGTCATGCACCAGAACTCATCGACCCTGATGGCCGCCGTCATCTCGGCGATCGCCAGGCCCGGCGCGCGGCGGACGAAGGTGGTCTACACCGACCTCAATTTTCCGTCGATCCACTACAACTGGCTCCGCCAGGAGGACCTGGGGCTCCGGCTCAAGATCGTGAAAAGCCCGGACGGGATCCATATTCCCGCGGAGAAGATCATCGAGGCCCTGGACGAGGAGACGCTCGCCGTGGTCCTCGACCACGGGATCTTCCGCTCGGGATACCTGCAGGACGTCGCCGCGATCGCGAAGGCGGCGCGCGCGAAGGGAGTGCAGACGGTCGTGGACGCCTACCAGACCGTCGGGTGCGTCCCGATCGACGTCGTCGACTGGGGGATCGAGTTCCTGGTCGGGGGATCGCACAAGTGGCTCTGCGGCGGCCCGGGAGCGGCCTATCTCTACGTCCGGAAGGACCTTCTCCCCTGGCTCCGGCCGCGCATCACCGGGTGGTTCTCCCACAAGAGGCCGTTCGATTTCGACATGCGGATGGAATACGCCGACACGGCGATGCGTTTCGCGACCGGGACCCCCAACATCCCCGGGATCCATGCCGCCCGGGCCGGGATCGAGATCGTGGCGAAGGTGGGGCCGGAGCGGATCCGGGAAAAGTCGCAGCGCCTGACGCAGAAGCTGGTGGATCTCGCGCGCGCCGAAGGGCTTTCCGTCAACAGCCCTCTCGATCCCGCGGCCCGCAGCGGCGTCGTCTGCATCGATTTTCCCGGTGCGGACCGCGCCGAGGCCGCGTTCCTCAAGAAGGGGATCCAGGTCGACTACCGCCCCCGGTGCGGCCTGCGCGTCTCGGCCCACTTCTACACCCGGGAGGACGAGTTTTTCTCGATCATTCCGGAGATCCGTTCCTTCCTGGGGCGCACCCCCGCCCGGCGCCGCAACGCCCCGAGATAAAGCGGGTTGGGGCCGTCCGGCCCCGGAAAACCCGTCGAGGGAATTCTGGAATCGGCCGATATTCCTAGAACGTCATGAAGTGCCCGTATTGCATGGCCGATGCCGACCGCGTCATCGATTCCCGCTCCGTCGAGGAGGGGATCGCGATCCGCCGCCGGCGCGCCTGCGGCAAGTGCAACCGCCGCTACACCACCTACGAGCGGTTCGAGCCGTCAGCGCTGCGGGTCGTTAAAAAGGACGGGACCTCCATGCCGTTCGACCGGCAGAAGATCCTCTCGGGGATCCTGAAGGCGTGCGAGAAGCGGCCGGTCTCCCTCGAGACGGTCGAGGCGGTGGTGGTCCGGATCGAGCAGGAGATCGCCAAGCGCTTCGAGCGGGAGATCCCGACCCGCGCCGTCGGGGAAATGGTGATGCGTGAGCTCAAGAAACTCGACCCGGTCGCCTACGTGCGGTTCGCGTCGGTCTACCGGGAATTCAAGGACATCGGCGACTTCGTGGACGAGATCCGCGGACTGCCCAAGGGGACGGCAAAGCCACCCAGGAGAGCGACATGAAACTGGTCCGGATCGAGGCCGCGGGGTTCAAGTCGTTCGCCGACAACGTCGTCTTCGAGCTCGGGGCCGGTGTCACCGCCTTCGTGGGCCCCAACGGCTGCGGCAAGTCGAATGTCGTGGACGCCATCCGCTGGGCCCTGGGCGAGCAGTCGGTGAAGGCCCTGCGCGGCAAGGACATGGCGGACGTCATCTTCAACGGGTGCCAGGGACGCCCCGCCGCGGGCGCCGCCGAGGTGACGCTGGTGTTCGACAACGCCGACGGCCGCCTCGCCGTGCCGCACGCCGAGGTGGCGGTGACGCGCCGGCTCTACCGGAGCGGCGAGTCGGAGTACCTTGTCAACAAGGAGCCGTGCCGCCTGCGCGACATCCGCGAGATGTTCCTCGACACCGGGATCGGGGTCGATGCCTACTCCGTGATCCAGCAGGGGCAGATCGACCGGCTGTTGCACGCCAGCAACCAGGAGCGCCGGGAGATCTTCGAGGAGGCGGCCGGGATCAGCCGCTACCGCGTGAAATGCCGGCAGGCGACGGCGCGCCTGGAGCGGGTCGACCAGAACCTGCTCCGGATCCGCGACCTCGTGCGGGAGCTCGAGCGCCAGCTCCGCTCGATACGCCGCCAGGCCGCTCGGGCCCGGCGCGCGAAGGAGCTCCAGGAGGAATACCGCACGGCGCGCCTGGCGCTCGCCCTGCACCGCCGGCACGAACTGAAGGAAGCCGGATCCCGGATCGACGCGCGGCGTGCCGAGGCCGAGACGGCGCTCCGGGAGATCGAGGCCGCCCGCCTGGCCCTGGAAGGGGTCCTGGCGGAGGCGAACGCGCGCCGCGACGAGATCGCGCGGGGCGCCCAGGAGCTCGCGGTCGCCATCGCCCGGGACGAAGCCGGGATCCGGGCGATCGACGAGCACGTGGCGGGGGTCGCCGCGCGCCGCGTCGAGGCGGAGCGGGAATCCGCCGCGCTCGTCGGCCAGGAGACGGCCGCCCGCGCCGCGGCGGCTGGTGCCCTGGCGAAGGCGTCCGCGGTCGAAACGGAACTTGCCCCCCTGGCCGCGGATGTCGCGCGCCGGGAGGAAGAGGCGCGCCACATGGAAGCGCGCGCGGCGGGCCTGCGGGCGGAGGTCGAGGCGGCGCTCAAGCTCGCCGAAGGGAAGCGGAACGAGGCGATGGAGGCGGTCCGCGGACGGATCGCGCTCGAAGGGGAACGCGTCGGATGCGAGAGGCAGATCGAGAGCCTCGCCGCGCAGGCCGCGCGCTCGCGCGAGAAGGCGGCCTCTGCGGAAGGGCTCCTGCCCGCCGCGCTGCGGGCGGCCGAAGGGGCCGCCGCCTTCCTGCAGGAGCTCTCGGGCGAGCGCCAGAGGCTCGCGGCGAAGGCGGGCTATTTCCGCGAGGAGATCGAGCGGGCGGCCGGCGAGGATGCCCTGAAGCATGCCGAGGCGGAGGTCCTGAACTACCGCCGCAAGGAGGCGGAATCGCGCAGGGAAAGGCTTGTGGCGGCGCACGCCGATCCGGCCGAGATCCTGGGCGGCGAGGCGGTCGGGCGCCTGCGGGATTTCGTCCACGCCCCCGTGGGCACCTTCCACGCGATCGAATCGGCCCTCGGGATCCATGCCACCGACTGGGTGGTGAAGGACCTGTCGGGGGCGCTCCGGGTGGTCGACCGCGCGAGCCACATGCGCTGGCCCGAAACAGGCGTCTTCCCGGTCGACCGGGCCGAAGGCGCCTCCGCGGCCCCCTCCCCGGCGCAGGGGCCGGGGGTCCTCGGATGGGCGATCGACCTCGTGGAGGCGGACGCCGGGATGCGCGGCGTCATGGGGGCGGTCCTCTCCGGGACGCTCGTCGTGGAGGATCGCGCAGTCGCCCTCGCGGCGATCGCGCGGGGGGACGTCCGCCGGGCCGTCACGCTCGCCGGAGAGGTATTCGACGCGACGGGCGCCATCCATTACCGGAACGAGACCGCGCGCGGCAACGACGTCCCGGAAGGGATCTCGCGCCGGCACCTGGAAGAGGAGATCGTCCGGATCGCCGCGGCGGTCGAGCAGCTCGAGGCGCGCCGCGCCGAGCTGCGCGCGGCCCGCGAGGAATCGCAGAAGATCCTGGAGGAGGTGGAGCGCGGGATCGCCGGGCTCGACCGCCAGATCAGCGAGGCGCGCGGCACGCTGGACCATGAGACCGCCCGCGGCCGCGAGATCGCGCGGGAGCGCGAGCTGTCGCTCGCAGAGGCGGATGCGCTCGACGCCGAGCGCGCGGCGCTCGCGGAGAAGCTCGCGGCCCTGGGCGGACGGCTCGCGGCGATCCCCGAGGGGACGCCCGGAGACCCGGAGGCCTCGGGCGGAGAGCCCCCGATCGACGATTCCGCCTCGTCCGCCTGGAAGCGGGCCGAGGAGGAGCTGAAAGGGGCCCGGGCGGCGCTGGCCGGGCTCGAGGAGCGGCTGCGGGAGGGGCAGCGGTCGGTCGAGGCGTTCCGTCAGGAGGCGTCCCGCCAGGAGGCCGAGGCGGCACGCCTCGCCGAGGCGGCCGGGGCCCTCGCGCGCCGCATGGCGCAGGAGTCGAATGATGCCGACGCGAAGCTCCGCCACAAGGAAGGGATCGCGGCGCAGCTCGCCGGAGCCCGGGCGCGCGCAGGGGAGATCGACGGCGCCGCGCGCGAAATCCGCGAGCGGATCGCGTCCCTGGAGTCGGAGCGCGCGTCCCGCCAGAAAACAGAGGAAGAAGCGCGCGCGCGTGCAAACGAGGTCCGGATGGAGGAGCGCGAGCTGGGCTTGCGCCTCGCCGGCGAGGCGGAGAGGCTCAAGGAAGACCTGCAGGTCGACCTGGAGGAGGCGGCCGCCGGTTACGCCGACGCGCCCGCCGACTGGGAGGCCGTGGCGCGGCGCGTGGAGGAGCTGAAGGCCGAGCTCGCCCGGACGGGGGGCGTGGACCTCGAGGCGCTCTCGGAGGAGGAGGAGCTGGAAAGGCGGCACTCGTTCCTGGGGGCACAGGAGGCGGACCTGACGCGCGCGCGGGAAGGGCTCTCGGATCTCATCCGGAAGATGAACAAGACGAGCCGCGAGCGGTTCACGGAGACGTTCGAGCGGATCCGCGTCAACTTCCAGGAGGCGTTCCGCAAGCTCTTCGGCGGCGGGAAGGCCGACATCCGGCTCGAGGAGGAGGCGGACGTCCTGGAGGCGGGGATCGAGATCGTCGCCCAGCCCCCGGGGAAGCAGCCCCGCTCGATCAGCCTCCTTTCCGGGGGGGAGAAGTCGATGACGGCGGTGGCGCTCCTCTTCGCGGTGTTCCAGTCGCGGCCGAGCCCGTTCTGCATCCTGGACGAGGCGGACGCCGCGCTCGACGAGACGAACATCGACCGGTTCGTGGGGATCGTGAAAGAGTTCCTCGTCACGAGCCAGTTCCTCGTGATCACCCACAACAAGCGGACCATGCGGATCGCCGACCGGCTGTACGGCCTCACGCAGCAGGTGCCGGGGATCTCGATTCCGGTCTCCCTCACGTTCGAGGAAATCGAGAAGAATTAGGCCGGGTCCGTCGGCTTGCGGCGCTGTCCCCATGGGGTAAGATTCCCTTCGGGCTGCGGCCCTATCCCGTTATCGATTCGTTATTTGGGAGGGGGGGACATGAAGGCGAGGGGGTCCGGACGCACCGGTTTCACGCTGATCGAGCTCCTGGTCGTCATTTCCGTGATCGGGATCCTCGCCGGGATCATCGTCGCGGCGGTCCAGAACGTGAACAAGACCGCGAAGAAGGCCGCCTGCAGCCAGCTCCTGAAGAACATCGACAGCGCCCTCGGGGCGTACTTCGCCGACGAGGCGGCGTTCCCCCCGGACCGGTACCGGAACTGGTCCGCCGCCAACGCCGGAGGCGCCGCGGTAGGGGGGGCCGCGGACGTCATCGCGACGCAATCGTACGTCTACACTCTCATGCACGGGAAGAGCGTCTACTTCAACGCCGAGGACAAGGATCTCTACGATCCGAATCCGGGGAACGCGACGCCGGTCCGGGACGAGTCGGGGGTTGAAGTCAAGGACACCTGGTGGGTTTCTGACAATCCTACCACCAACCTGGTCATGTATATCGTGGCACCGCAGAGGCGGAATTTCGCCAATTACTTCAACTTCCCGGGGGGAGGTCCCGGAAAGTACAACCTCTGGTCGATCGGTCCGGACGGGAAATGTGACAGCTGCAATCATGTGCCCCCGCCTGTCGGTTTCACGCCGGCGGGACCCTCTCAATTTCATGCGAACGGGGGAGCTACGTCGAACACGCCTCCCAGCCAATTGCCGTCCTCGCCGCATATAGGCGGCAAGATCGACAACGACGACGTCCAGTAGGAGGAGTGATGAGAAGGGGTGCCAGAGGCGGATTCACGATCGTCGAGCTTCTCGTGGTGATCACCGTGATCGGTGTCCTTGCCGGGATCATCCTCGCGGCGGTCCAGAGCGTGAACAAGACCGCGAGGAAGGCCGCCTGCACGCAGCTCTTGAAGGAAGTCGCCACCGCGCTCCAGGCGTACCAGGCCGACGAAGGGCGTTTCCCGCCCGATCGGTACGTCAACTGGACGGCTGCTGATGCGGGCCCCTTGGGGATCGCGGACGCCGCCGCGGACCGGTCGTTCGTCTGGATGCTGATGCACGGGAAGACCGTCTACCTCAACATGAAGGACGACAAGCTGGTGGACTCGAGCCCGGGGGACGGGTCGATCGACCGTACGGATCTGAAGCTCCAGATCAAGGACCCCTGGTGGGTGTCGGACAGCCCCATGACGAACGTGCTTCTCTACATCGCCGCCCCGCACCGGCAGAAGAACACGAATTACATGAGCTTCAAGGGGGGCGGCCCGGGCATGTACAACCTCTGGTCGCCGGGGCCCGACGGCAAGTGCGACAGCTGCCAGCCCGTGACGGGATTTTCCGGCGATCATCCGCCGGGGGGGAATTCCGCACCGCCGTCGACCGCGGACAGTGTTCCCCACCTCGGGGGAAGCACGCAGGGAGACGACGTCAAATGACGCGGAGGCGTTCCATGCAACGAAAGGGCGGTTTCACCCTGATCGAGCTCCTGGTGGTGATCCTCGTGATCGGGATCCTCGCGGGGATCCTCATCCCGGTGGCGGTGAACGTGAAGACGAAAGGGCAGGTCGCCCAGACCCTGGGTTTCATGGAGGCGCTCGAGACGGCGATGGAGGCGTACAAGTCGGACTGCGGTGTCTATCCGACACATCACGATCCGTCCGCTATCGGCGCCGCCACGTTCCTGTACTGCCTCCTGGAAGAGGGGCGCGGCTCCCCGTACACCGACCGGGCGAAGCTGAAGATGAGCGTGACGACCGTTCCGGCCCCGCAGACCGTGGAGGCGCTGGACTCGTGGGGAAACCGTTTCCGCTACTTCCGTTCGCCGATTCTCGGGCCGAATGCGTCCGGGGTGCCAAAGTGTTTCGAGATGTACAGCACCACCGGGAGCCTCAAGAGCGCCCTGGACGCGTTTCCGGGGAACAAGCAATCGTTCAACCTCTGGTCGGCAGGTCCCGACGGCGAGAACGACTCCGGCACCCAAGGCGGGGCCGCGAGCCACGACGACGACGTCGTCAACTGGAAGTAATCGTTAATCGCAAAGAGGGGCGGACGGGTCGGTCCCCGGCTTGTGGTCCTTCTTGATCACGTCGAGGAGCTTCTGTTTCCGCTCCGTCTGGTAGTAGCGGAGGATCTGGATCAGCTCTTCCGAGGAGAGGAACCCCGCCTCCAGCATGATGATCCCGAGGAGCCGATGGGTCTTTCCCGCGGCGTCCTCCTTGTGCTGGATGTCGAGCGCGCGCTTCACGGCGTCGGCCGTGACGAACCCCATGTCGATGGCGATCTGGCCGAACGGCTTGCGCTTGGATTTCGGGGACTCGTGCCTGTCTGTCTTTTCCGGTGCTGTCATGTTGAAGAAGACCACCGGATCAGACGATACCGCGCGGCGCGCGAATCGTCGAGAAAAAACGCGGCGGAACCGATACCATCCCCCGCGTGAACGCGCCCGGGACGCCGCCGCCCGCTCCTGAACCCGAGCGCCTTTCGGCGCGCGAGATGCTCCTGCAATTCATCGTGATCCCGCTCGCGCTTGCGGGGGTCTGCGCGGGGATCTTCCTGGGAATCAACTGGATGACCGCCCGCGACCGGAGCCCCGGCGACTACGCCCAGGACCTCCGGAGCCCCGACCGTAGAACCCGCTGGATCGCCGCCTACGAGGCGGCCCGGAGCGACCTGGCGGATCCGGAGCTCGTCCCGGTTCTCGTCGAGCTGCTCGGAGAGGCCGGGGCCGACAGGGAGCTTCCCTGGTCCCCGATCGATGCCCTGAAGCCGGGCGGGGGCTCCCCCTCGCAGATCCGGTGGTTCGCGGCGCAGGCGCTGGGGCGGCTGAAGGATCCGCGCGCGGTGGAGCCGCTCCGGCGGGCGCTCGCCGATGCCGACGGCGGCGTGAGGGTCCATGCGGCGCTGGCCCTGGGAGAGCTCGCCGCGCCGGAAGCGGTCGGCGACCTCGCCGGGCTTCTTGCCGGGGACGGCGACCCTGGCGTCCGGAAGGCCGCGGCCGTGGCGCTCGGATCGGTGCCGGGGGACCCGGCCCGGGCGGCCCTCGCACGGGGCCTCTCCGACGTCGACATCCAGGTCCGGTGGAACGCGGCGCTGTCGCTGGCGCGCCTGTCGGACGGGACGGGCGGCGCGCTGATCGGGGAGATGCTCGACCGTGCCCGGGTGGCCGTCGTCCAGGTGCCGTCCGCGGACGGGGGGGTGAGGACCGTCACGGAGGCCGAGATCCAGGGGATCCTCGCAGCCGCGATCCGGGGGGCGTCGCTCCTCGACCCGGAGCGGTTCGGCCCGGCGATCGAAAGACTCGAATCGGACCCCAACCTCGCGGTGGCGACCCTGGCGAAGCAGGCGCGGGTCCAGCGAGGGCGCTAACCGACGGGGGACGGTTTTCCCCAGAGATATCCCTGTCCGTAGGGGATCCCGAGCGCCTGGACGACCGCGAGATCCTCCCGGGTCTCGACCCCTTCCGCGACCGCGTCGGCGCCGAGGCTCTGGATGATGTTGAGGAGCCGCTTCAGCGACCGCTCGCGCGAGGCGTCGCGGGAGATCCCCATCACGCACTTCTTGTCGATCTTGACGACGTCCGGCTCGAGGAGGATCAGGCTCTCGAGGCACGACCGGCCGAACCCCACGTCGTCGATCGCGATCCGGACCCCCTCGCGTTTCAGGATCTCGACGGGACGCGAAAGATAGGAGGGATCCCCCAGGATCTGCTCCTCGCTGATCTCGACGCAGAAGGTCCCCGGTTCGCGGCCCGCGGGGAGCGCCTCCACGAGCCGCTCCGGCGGGACGCCGACCAGGGTCGAGGGGAAGAGATTGAGGTGCCGGCGCAGGGCGGGGGCGAGCCCTTCCGCCGCCGAGACGCAGGTCCGGAAGCACTGGTGGTCGACGAGCGTGAGGATGTTCGCCTCGAAGCAGACGCGGAAGAAGTCGCCCGGCATCTCGAACGACTCGATCGACGTCCGGCTCAAGAGCTCCACCCCCTCGTGGCTTCCGTCCGCGAGGTTCACGATCGCCTGCTGCACGGCGCGCAGGCGCCCCGGCTCCCGCAGGGCCGCCAGGAGCCGCGGGATCTCGGTCCCTTCGCCCGTTCCCGGGCCGGCCGCGGCCCACGAGAAGGAGACGCGGTTGCGCCCCGCGCCGCGGGCCTGGCGCAGGAGGACGTGCCCCTGCGCGATCAGTTCCTCGACCGAGACGGTCTGCGCGACGTCGATCAGGGCAAGGCTTGCGGTCAGCGTCACGCTTCCCGAGGCGAGGGCGATCGGAGACCCGGAGACCGCCAGGCGCAACTTCTCCGCGACGCGCGATCCCTCCATGGGGCGCGTCTGGGGGAGGAGCACCAGGAACTCGTCGCCGCCGATCCGGGCGGCATAATCGGTGGCCCGGAGCGCCTTTTTCAGCTTGCGGGCCGTCTCCTTGAGGACGATGTCACCGACCGCGTGTCCCAGGGCGTTGTTGACGCGCTTGAAATCGTCGAGGTTGATGAGCGCCGCCAGGAGCGGCGAGCCGTTCCGGTGCGCCCACTGGATCTCGCGCGCGAGGGCGTGCTGGAACCCCCGGCGGTTCAGGAGCTCCGTCTGAGGGTCGAGGAGCGACAGGCGCTCCAGCTGGGCCTGCGTCGTCTTCAGGGTCCGCCGCGCGGCGTCGAGCTCCCGGGCCAGGCGGTTCCGCTCGACCGCGAGGCGAGCCGTCTTGAGGAGCGTCCCCGGCTCGGCGGTTCCCTTGAGGATGTAGTCGGCGGCCCCTTTTTCCACGGCGCGCAGGGCGAGCTCGAGAGACCCTTCGTCGGCGAGGACCACCACCGTCGCGCCGGGAAGAAGCCCCTGGATCTGGGCCAGCCCCTCGAACCCCAGGGCGTCGGGGAGCGTGAGGTCGAGAAGCACCAGGTCCGGCCGCGAGGCGGCCATCATCCCCAGCGCCTCTCCCAGCCGCCCGGCCTGCTCGCACGGGCCGAACGGGGATCCGTTCTCCGCGAAGGCCGCAGCGAACCGCCGCGCCAGGGGTTCCTCGTCCTCGATCAGGAAGACCCGAACGGTGTCCCGCTCCACTCTGGCTGAATCCTAGACCATGGGCCGGGGTTCGCAACCCGGAAGCGGATATTTCGCCTGACCGATCGGCCCCCCGGAAAGAGCCGTTCCGCCCCCCCGTTTCCGGCAACCGTTTCCCTCCGGGCGGGTTTAATCCGTGCGGATCGCGCGGGCGGGTCGCCGCCCGTGCCGTCCGCGGACACGGGGAAAGGGGGAGACGATGATGCGATGGCGCGCGGTGCTGGTTCCGGTTCTCGTCCTGGGAGGGGTCTGTGCCGCCGGAGAGGACACGGCCGGGGCGGTCGTCGCGCGGAAGCTCCCGGAGATCCGGGAGACGGGGTGCCATTTCCTGTGGAAGATCGAGAAGGACGGGAAAACCGCCTGGCTCCTCGGGTCGATCCACGCGGCGCCCAGGGATTTCTATCCCCTGCCGAAGCCGGTCATGGACGCCTACGCCGGGTCGGGGGCGATCGCTCTCGAGGTCTACAGCGACGACCAGCAGGCGGCCGCGCGCGCACAGGGGAAGATGATGGAAAGCGGGAAATACCCGGAAGGGGAGGGCCTGAAGGACCACATCCCGGAGGACCTGTTCAAGCGGTTCCAGGCGTTCTGCAAGGAGCACAAGTTCCCCTTCCGGAAGATGCAGGGGTACAGGCCGTGGTCGATCGCCTCGTTCATCGAAAACCGGGGCCTCTCGGAGATGGAGGCGAGCGACCAGCAGGGGGTCGAGTCCTTCTTCGTGCCGCGGGCCCGGCGGGACGGCAAGCCTGTCCGGTCGCTCGAGGAGCTCGAGCCGCATTTCGGGGCGCCGTTCGCGGGGGACGACAAGGAAGGGGCGGCCCTCATCGAGCAGACGATCGCCGAGTATTCGGCGTTCCCGATCGCGGACGTCCTCCGGTGGACGCTCGACGTCTGGAAGGCGGGGGATGCCGACACGCTGTGTGACTTCGTCATCGCCGAGCAGATCCGCCGTTATCCCGGACTCGCCCCGTACCACAAGCGGATGGTGTTCGACCGGAACGTCATCATGGCCGACCGCATCGAGGCCTGGCTCAAGGAGGGGACGACGGTCTTCTCCATCGCCGGGATGATGCACTGCGGCGGCGCCGAAGGGGTCCCGGCGCTCCTGAAGAAGAAAGGGTACACCGTCACGCAGGTCGCCAAGACGAAGGAAGCGCCCGCGCCGGCGAAGTAGTGCGGGCGGGGACGGCCCGCGATACGCGAAACGAATCGGGGCGCGGGGATCAGGCCACGTTCGCGTCGGCCTCCTGCCGCCGCTCCGCGGCCCCGGGTCGGCGGCCTCTCGCGGCATCGTGCCGCTCGGCGTCCACTGGACGCCGGCCGCCTCCCTTCAAATCCACGCCCCTCGTTTTTCCGCCTCCGGCGGAAAAACTTCGGGGCGCGGGGATTTGAACCCCGGACCTCTTGGTCCCGAACCAAGCGCGCTAGCCGGACTGCGCTACGCCCCGTGATAACGAGGGGGTAGGTTAGCGTTTTTGGGGGAACGAGCCAAGGCGCGGAGGCTTCCCGGCGGCGGGGTATAGTCCGGCATGGGGCTGGAGATCCGGTTCACGGCCCGCAGCATGCCGGCGGCTCTCCTCCTGCTGGGGGCGGCCCTGTCGGTCCCTCTCATGCTGGCGTATTGGCTGGGGGCGACGCTGTCCGTCGAGGAGGCCGAACGGCTCGCGCGCGATGTCTACGAACGGGAGGCGAGCCAGCCGTTCCAGGATCGCATCGCGGGCGGGGAGACGCCCGATGCCGCGTTTGCCCGGGCCTGGAACGCGGCGCTGTCCGCGGCCCGGAGGATCCGCTTCCGGTCCGTGCGGGTCGACCGCTCGCTCCTCTCGGTGATCTTCTCGCGGCGGACGACCTTCATGGTGGAGGCGTGGCGGGAGGGGGAGCCGGAGCCGGACTACTTCCGGGTCCATCACGCCGTGGCCTGGCGCTCGTCGGCGTTCTGGTGGCGGGTCTGCCTGTAGCGACCTACTTGAACAGGTTCCGCAGCCAGACCTTCTCGTCCGGGGTGCGGACATGCTCGTTGCCGACCTTGCGGTAGGCGTCGGCGAGGATCCAGGCGCCGTCCTTGAAGTCGTAGCTGGCGACGATCTCCTGGGGGCCCACGAGGACGTCGTTGCAGTACCAGTCGATATCGTAGGTCACCTGGGCCGAGAAGGGGGTCCTCTGGCGCTCGTCGAGGTAGACGATCGGCCGCGCCCCCTTGAGCTTCGCCGAGAAGAGCTTGTCGGCGTGGGCGGGAGGGAGCCCCGGCCGGGGGACCGCGAGCCGCTCGATGAGGCTTGCCTGGCGCGCGGCCAGCACCTCGTCGAGTGACTGGCGGGCCTTCTTTTCCCGCTCCGGCATCGCGGCGGCCGCCGGCGCGGCGGGTGCGGCCGCCGGCCTCGCGGAGGCCGGTGGCGCGGCGCGGCGTCTTGGCGGGGGCTCGGGGACGTCCGGGGGACGCTCCCCGTGGTCCGGAAGGATCAGGACCAGGACGACCGCCCCTGCCGCGACGCCGATCGCCCAGAACCCGATGCGCATCCAGACCACCTCCGAGAAGACGCGCGGCATCGCCTCAAATTGTAGCCTGCTCCGCGCATCGGTAAAATCGAACGATGACATCCGGGACGGCCGCCGCCGACGCGCACTGCGCGGCCCTGGCGTCGGCGCACTACGAGAACTTCCCCGTCGCGGGCTGGTTCACGCCGCGGAAGCTGCGGCCCCACCTGCGGGCGATCTACGCCTATTGCCGGACGGTGGACGACCTGGGGGACGAGGCGCCCGGGGATCGTCTGGCGCTCCTGGCCGGGTGGGAAAGGGATCTCGCCGCCTGCTACGCGGGGAACCCCCGCGGGCCGGTGTTCACGGCGCTCGCCGGGACGATCCGGCGCTTCTCGATTCCGGCGGAACCGTTCGAAAGGCTCATCCGCGCCAACCGGACCGACCAGACGAAGACACGCCACGCTACCTACGCGGAGCTCCTCGACTACTGCGCCGATTCGGCGAACCCCGTGGGGCGCCTGGTCCTGCATTGCCTCGAGTCGTTCGACGCGCGCCGCGCGGCGCTTTCCGACGCCACCTGCACGGCGCTCCAGCTCACGAACTTCTGGCAGGACGTCGCGCGCGATCTGGAGAAGGGACGGGTGTACATCCCCCTGGAAGACATGGCGCGTTTCGGGGTGACCGAGGACGAGATCCGCCGGCGAGAGGCGACCCCCGCCTTCCGGCGGTGCATCGCCTTCGAGGTCGAGAGGACCCGCGCGCTCTTCCGGACGGGTCTGGGCCTGGCGCGCGAGGTGCCGGCGTCGTTCCGGACCGCCCTCCTTCTCTTCACGCGCGGCGGGTGGGAGATCCTCGACCGGATCCGCGACGCCGGATACGACACCCTCTCGGCGCGTCCCGCGCTCTCGAAATGGGACGCGGTGAGGCTGGCGGTCGGCACGCGTCTCGCGCGCGATCGGATCCTCGCCAGGGGCCTGGAGGCGTCGTGAGCGACGATCCGGACGGGCCGGAAGCGGCGTATGCCGCCTGCCGTGCGGTGGTCGACCGCCAGGCGCGGAGCTTCAAGTGGGCGATACGGCTCCTCCCGGCGCGGTACCGCGATCCGATGGCGGCCCTCTATGCCTTCTGCCGGGCGGCCGACGACGCCGCCGACAGCGACGCGCCGCCGGACGCGCGGCGCCGGGCGGTCCGCGCGGTGCGCGACCGGTGGGAGGCGGCCCGGGACGGCGGGACCGGAAGCGATCCCGTCATGGCCGCTTTCGCGCGGGCGGCGGGGCGCCACGGGATCGATCCCGGAGACGTCGAGGGGCTTCTCGGCGCCGTCGAGGCGGATCTCGTCGTCTCGCGCTACCCGGACTGGGAGGCCCTGGAGAGATATTGCGACGGCGTCGCCGGGACCGTCGGCCGCATGAGCGCGGCGGTCTTCGGCGCACGCGGCGCCGGGGTCCGGGACCTGGCGACGCGGACGGGGCTCGGGATGCAGGTCACGAATATCCTGCGCGACGTGGCGGAAGACGCGCGGCGGGGCCGGATCTACCTGCCCCTCTCGGATCTCGCCGCCCGCGGGGAGACCCCGGAGGGGATCCTGTCCGGGACACCCGGCCCCGGCTTCCGGACGCTCGTCGGGGAGGCGGTCCTCCGGGCCCGCGCGTATCTCGCGGCCGCGCCGGATCTGGCCCGGGCGCTGCCGCGCGACGTCCGGTTCTTTCCCGAATCCCTGGCGCGGACCTACGGGGCGATCCTCGACCGGATCGGGCGGGACGGGAACGACACGATCCGGAACGTCCCGCGCCTTCCCGCCTGGCGCGCCGTCGGGATCGCCCTCGCCGGCCGCGCGCGCGGTCTTTTTCCGTGAACGCGCAAGGGCGGGTCCTGGTCCTGGGAGGGGGCGTGGCGGGCCTGGCCGCCGCCTGCGCGCTCGCGGACCGCGGGATCCCGGTCACGCTCGTCGAGAAGCGCCCCCATCCCGGCGGAAAGGCCTTTTCCTTCCGGGATGCCGGCGCCGGGATCGAGATCGACAACGGCCAGCATGTCTTCCTGGGATGCTGTACGGAGCTGCGCGCGTGGCTTGCGCGCCTCGGGACGGCGGGCCTCGCGCCCGTGGAAGCGGACCCGATCCCCTTCCTGCTGCCGGGCGGCGCGACGGGACGGATCGGGGAATCGCCCCTGCCCGCCCCGTTTCACAACGTGCCGTCCCTCCTGCGCTATCCGCACCTGTCGCTGCGGGAGCGGTGGGGGGTCGTCCGGGCGATCGACCGCCTTCGTCGGGCCACACCCGCGGAGATGGAGGCGTGGGACGCGATCGCGTTCTCGGACCTCCTGTCCCGGCTGGGGCAGACCGGCCGGATGCGCCGGCGCTTCTGGGATCCGATCGTGGTCTCGGCCGCGAACGTCCTCCCGGAGCGCGCGAGCGCCGCCATCGCGGCCCTGGTCTTCCGGGAGGCGCTGGCAGGAGGGCGCGCGGGGGGGCGCCTCGCCATCCCGCGCGCGGGGCTCTCGGACCTGATCGCCCGTCCCGCCGCGCGCTACCTGGCGGCCCGCGGCGGGGAGATCCGCACCGGCGCGCCCGTGGCGGCGATCGGGGTTTCCGGGGACGCCGTGACGGGAGTGCGGCTCGCCGACGGGACGTTCCTCGCGGCGGACCGGGTCGTCTCGGCCCTGGCGTGGGACGACCTCGCGGCGATCCTTCCATCGTCCGTTGCCGCCGGTTCCTTTTTCGCCCCGGCCGCGCGCCTCGAGCCGTCCCCGATCGTCGGGATCCATCTCCGGTTCGGGGCGCCGGTGATGGAGCTCCCTTTTGCGGGGCTTCTTGAAAGCCCTCTCCATTGGGTGTTTAACCAGTCTGCGCTTCGCGCTTCGCGCTTGGCGCTTCGCTCCTCGGATGCGCTTAGAGGGCAGTCCTTGAGCCTGATCGTGAGCGACGCCGGAGATTGGCTTTCCGCGGGCGCGCGCGACATCCTGGCCCGGACCGTCGCCGAGCTGGCCCGGTTCTTTCCGGCGGCGGCCGCGGCACCCCTGACGGAGGGGCGGGTGATCAAGGAGCGTCGGGCCACCTTCGCGCCGGTCCCCGGCTCATCGGGACTGCGTCCGCCGGCCCGGACTCCGGTTCGGGGACTGTTCCTGGCGGGCGCCTGGACCGGCACCGGATGGCCGGCGACCCTGGAGGGGGCGGTCCGGAGCGGCCATTCCGCCGCCTCCGCTGTAGGGGCTTCCCGGGCGGCGGCCGGAGCCTGACCGCCGGGGGGCGGAACGGTCACCCGATCAGGGGAACAAAACCGGTTCCCGGGGGTTATATTGGCAAGGGGGGAGGGCCGGACGGTCTTCCCGGAGAGGTCAGGCAAGGGGGTTCGCGCCCCCGCAAGGAGGAACGAATGAGGAAACTCTGGGTGGCGATGGTGTCTCTGGGGCTGGCCGGCGGCTTCGCGTTCGCCGAGGAGACGCAGACGGACGAGACGCAGGAGGCGGACCGGAAGCCGGGGGCGGCCACGGGCGGCGTCCAGGTGAAGCCGAACTCGGTGAAGAAGGTGAACGCGGGCGGCATCAAGGCGGTGGCGGCCCGGAACGCGGCGGGAGCGGGCGGGGCGGAGGTGCCCGGATGCCCCGGATGTGCGGACGCCAAGGCGAAATGCCAGGAGGCGGCCAAGGGTTCTGAAACCCATACCGGGACCGCGGCGTGCGCCGACGACGGTTGCGGCATGCACCACGGGTGCGACAAGGACGGGAACTGCTACGCCATGAAGTGCGCCGACTGCCTGAAGATGAAGCTCGATGGCGAGAAGGGGAAGTGCCCGGCGTGCAAGGGGAAGGGGCCGGCCTTCGGCGCCGCGAGCGGGATGGGCGCCAAGGCGATCAACCAGGGCGGCCCGGGCGGCATGCAGAAGAGGCAGGTGAAGGAAGTGCAGGAAGAGCCGAAATAAGGCGTTTTTCCGTAAGGAACGCGGAAGGGGGCGGGCTGGTGCCCGCCCCCTTTCTTTATTGTCCGGTTTCGGGGGCGGACGGGGCGGCAGGAACCTCGGGCGGCGCGAGGCGTGCCGATTCGGGCGCGAAGCGCCGGGCGATCTCTGACGCGAGCGCCTGTCCGTTGAGGCGCAGGAGGGATCCTTCCCGGTCCGGGATCCCCTCGGCGTAGGTTCCGTAGCGGCCGATCATTTCCCCGAACGCCTCCCGCTCCTCTGGCGCCAGGAGCGGCTTCATCTCCCCGAGGCGCCGCGCGGCCCGGTTGGCGAAGAGCTGCGCCCGGGAGCGCATCCCCTGCTCCGTGAGGCGCGCCGCCTCGATGTGGTCGTTCCGGAAGAGGAGATACAGGTCGGTGTAGTGCGATTTCGGGTCCTTGCGGTCGGGGGCGGTGTTCTCGGCGCCGATCCGCCAGTTCCGCTGGAGCCCTTCCTGGCTGACCTCGTCGGGGCGGACCGGGTCCGCGGCGGTCGGGGGGGCGTCCGGCCCGGCGCCGGTCGGGGGCGCCTCCGGGTCGGCGGGCCTTTCGGCCGCAGGGGGCGCCGGAGGCGTGTCGGGGGTCAGGTCGGTGTCGACCTCGAAGGTGTTTTTCGGGTCGCGCCCCAACTGGACGGTGCATCCGGAAAGCGCGAGGAGCAGGACCGCGGGCAGGCGCCGGGACATCCGCATCCCGGGAGGATAGCCGAATCGGGTCCTATGAGCTGCCGGAAAAAACTGGATCTCGGCGCGTTGCGTGCGCGGCGTGCCCGGGTTGCCTCCTCACCGCGCCTTGCTATCGGCCGCAATCTCGCGCGCCGCGCCAGAGCCCAGTTTTTTCCGTCAGCTCTATGGGAAAAGAAAACGGCCGGCCCCTTTCCGGGGGGCCGGCCGTCGGAAAACGCGTCCTCTAGTGCGAAGCGTGCGGGGCCCCGTCCTTGGGCGGGATCCGCATCGCGTAGAACGATCGCCAGACGAAGACAAGGGCGACCGCCAGGAAACCGAAGCCGACCGTTTTCGTCAGGGTCGGATCCATCTTGACCGCGATCTCGACCGCCAGCATCCCGAACAGGGTCGAGAACTTGATGATCGGGTTCAAGGAGACCGAGGTCGTGTCCTTGAAGGGATCTCCCACGGTGTCGCCGACCACGGTCGCCGCATGGACGTCCGTGTTCTTCTCGCCGAAATCGACCTCGACCAGCTTCTTGGCGTTGTCCCAGGCGCCGCCCGCGTTCGCCATGTACATCGCCTGGAAGAGGCCGAAGCAGGCGATCGCGATCAGGTACGCCACGAAGAAGTACGGATCCAGGAAGGCGAAGGCGAGTGTGAAGGCCAGGAGCGCGATGAAGATGTTCCACATCCCCTTCTGTGCGTACTCCGTGCAGATCCGGACGACCGTGTCCGTGTCCTTGCGGTCGGCCTCTTTCTTGTCGAGGTTCATGTTCTTCTTGATGTACTCGACCGCGCGGTAGGCGCCGGTCGTGACGGCCTGGATCGAGGCGCCGCAGAACCAGTAGATGACGGCGCCGCCGCAGAGGAAGCCGAGAAGGACGGGCGCCGAGGTCAGGTTCAGGTGCGTCGCCACGTTCTCGGCTCCGAGCATCAGGATGATCGAGAAGATCATGGTCGTCGCGCCCGCCACGGCGGTCGCGATGAGGACGGGCTTCGCGGTCGCCTTGAAGGTGTTCCCGGCTGAATCATTGGCCTCCAGGTAGTGCTTCCCCTGCTTGAAGTCCGGCTTGAACCCGAAGTCCCGCTCGATCTCCTTCTCGATCCCGGGAAGATGCTCGGTCCGCGCCAGCTCGAAGATCGACTGGGCGTTGTCGGTGACGGGGCCGTAGGAGTCGACCGCGATATTCACGGGCCCCATGCAGAGGAACCCGTAGGCGACAAGGCCGAACGCGAAGATCGGCGCGTACGGTCCGATCACCGCCTCGAGGCCCATTCCGGAGACCAGATACGCGCCTCCCATGAGGCCGGCGATCAGGATCCCCTTCCAGAAGGCGCTGAAGTTCCCGGCGACGATGCCGGAGAGGATAGTGAGCGAGGCCCCTCCCTCGCGCGAGGCGGTGACGATCTCGTGGACGTGCTTCGAGTGGCTCGATGTGAACGCCTTGGTGAATTCGGGAATGAGAACCGCCCCCAAGGTGCCGCAACTGATGATCAGCGCCAGCTTCCACCACAGCGTCGCGTCCGTGAGATCCCCGACCAGCAGGTACGACATCCCGAACGAGGTGCTGATGCACAGGATCGAGGAGATCCAGATGAGGCGCGTCAGGGGCTCCTCGAAATTGAACTCCTTCAGCCCCTTGTACTTGGCCTTCGAGATCGCCTGGTTGATGAAGTAGGAGATCCCCGAGCAGAGGTCCATCAGGAAGCGCATCGCGAAGATCCAGACGATGAGCTTCGCCTGCAGGTGGGTGTCGTGCACGGCGAGCGTGATGAAGGAGATGAGCGCGACGCCCGTCACGCCGTAGGTCTCGAACCCGTCCGCGGTGGGACCGACCGAGTCGCCGGCGTTGTCCCCCGTGCAGTCGGCGATGACGCCGGGGTTCCGGGGATCGTCCTCCTTGACCTTGAAGACGATCTTCATGAGATCCGAGCCGATGTCCGCGATCTTCGTGAAAATGCCGCCGGCGATCCGGAGGGCCGAGGCGGCGAGCGACTCGCCGATCGCGAATCCCAGGAAGCAGTACCCGACGATGTCGCGCGGGACGAAGAGGAGGATCACGACCATCATCACGAGCTCGAGCGAGATGAGGAAAAGTCCCACCGACATCCCGGCCCGGAGCGGGATATTCACCACATCCCACGGGATCCCCCGGAGCGCGGCGAAGGCGGTCCGGGCGTTCGCGAAGGTGTTGACGCGGATCCCGTACCAGGCGACGGCGTAGGATCCCCCCATCCCGACGACCGTGAAGAGGAGGACGAGCCCCGTCGTGAACCAGGGGCCGTGGGCGGCGGCCGGGGCGCCGTCGGTGGCGGCCGGCGCGTCATGATGGAGGCCGACCAGGTAATAGGTGATCGCGACCGCGATGATGGCGAACAGGGAGACGAGGAATTTTCCCTGCTGTAAGAGGTAGGTCCGGCAGGTCGAATAGATCGTCTCGGCGACGTCCAGCATCGACCTGTGCGCGGGAAGGGCCTTGATCTTGGCGTACTGGAAGAGCGAGATCCCCAGCGTCCCGACAATGACGAAGGAGCCGTAGAACAGCAGTTGCCAGCCGTTCAGCCCGCCGAAACGCTCGAAACTCCCTTCGTGGAGGTCGGGGATCTTGAGGTCCGCCTCGCTCGCCAGGGCCTCCGGGGCGAGGAAGGAGAGCACGAGAAGGGGAAGAAGCGCGGCCAGGAGAAAGCGGGTCGTTTGTTTCACAAGTGTTGCTCCTAAAAGGTTTAACAGAAGCGTCGCCTCAAATTAAGGACGGGGAACATACTTGTCGCTCCCTCCGGTTTCAAGAACAATCCCGGCCGGATTCCGGGAACCTTCCGCCGGCAGGCGTGTCATAATCCCGGGATGTTCAAGGTACTGTTTTCCGGACGGGCCGTTTTCCATGTCGCAGCTGTCTTTCTGTCCGCGATGGCCGCGGTGTCCGCAGTGTCCGGGGCGGACGATGCGGGCGGCGGATGGTACGCGACCGTCCAGAAGCGCTATGAAGAAGGGCTGACCCACATGCGGGAGGCCCGCGCGGGGGATCCGGAGTTGCGCCTGGATCGCTACACCAAGGCGCTCGAGGCGTTCGAGGGGGCGAAATCCCTTCTCGTGGAACGGACCGGGAAGGATCCGGCCCTGGCCGAGCGCTACCGGAACGTCCTGACGGAGATCAACTCCTGCATCTTCTGGGCGAGCCGTTTCCGTCCGGCGCCCGGGTCCGGGAAGGCCCCCGCGGGGACGGGCGCATCGGCCCCCGCGACACGGCCCGCGCCGGGCCCGTCCCCGGACGCGGAGGCGAAGTCGCGCCTCGCGGAAGCGGACGATTTCGCCGCGAAGAACCCCGGGGAGACGTTTCGCGCCGCGATCCGCTACTTCGAGGTGGCCGAGCGGTACCGCGGGACGCCCGCCGGGATCGACGCCATGGCCCGGTGCATCGACCGGATGCAGTCGTTCCTCGACGCGCACCAGTTCGAGGGGGCGGCGGCGCGCCTGGCGCCGGTGGCGGAGCCTGCCGGGGCTCCGGCCGCGCCGTCCGTGGACGCCGCGGCGGTGGAGGGGTGGATCCGGAAGATCCGGTCGGAATGCAAGGACCGGGCCGCTTCGGAGAAGAAACGGGACGAGGCGGCGGCCGAGATCGCGCGGATGGAAAAGCGACTCGAGGAGGTCGTAGGACTCATCAAGGAAATCCCGCGCGGGACGACGGGGGACCAGTTCGCGGGGTGGACCCGCGAGCGGGACGCCCTGCGCGATCGCGACATCCCCAAGTCGCGCGAGAAGCTCGCCAAGATCGAGAAGAAGATCGCCCAGAGCGCCGACGAGATCGCCGAGGCGGGCTTAAAGCTCGCGCAGGCGGGACCGGGGGCGATCCCGCTCGTCGAGAAGTGGATCAACGATTCCGGAACGACGCGCGAGGCGGTCGAGGCGCTCGACGCGGCCCGGAAGGCGCTCTTGGCGAAGTAGCGGGGTATACTGACCGGATGCGCGCCTTCCTGTCCGCTTTCCTTCTGACGGTCACGGTGGCCCTTGCGGCCGGCGTCCCGGCTCCCGAAGGGAAGCCAGCCCCCGGTGATATCGAAGCGGCGATCGCGGCGCTCGCGGCGCGCGCCGAAAAGCTCGCGAAGTTCGAGGCGAAACGCGACGAGGCAGCGGGAGATCTCGCGAAGCTCGGGGAAAAGAAGGACGAACTCGAGAAGGATCTCCGCTTCATGAACCGCCGCCCCATCGTCCACAACAACGACATGAACAAGAAGGAGAAGGAGCGGGAGGCGCTTGTCGACACCGAAATCCCCGCGGCCGAAGCGAGGCTCGCGAAGGAAGAGGAGAAGGTGAAGCGACAGGAGAAGGAGATCGACGAGGCGATGGCGCGGATCGAGGCGTTCGGCGAGGCCGCGGTGGGGCCGGTCGAGGCGGCCCTCGCCGACCGGAAGAGATACGGCGGGATCAGTTCCTACCTGCACGAGATCCTGGCGCGCCTGGTGCCGGAGCCGGAAGAAGAGGACCGCCGCCCGCGTCGTCCCCGGCGCTGACGCTACTCCGGCCAGAGCTTTCCGGGATTCAGGATTCCGTTCGGATCGAACTGGAATTTCAGCCGTTTGAGAAGCGCGAGGCGCGTCTCGCCGAGCGCGAGCCCCAGGTAGTCCCGCTGGACGTACCCGACGCCGTGCTCTCCCGTGATCGTGCCGCCGAGCGCGATCACGCGCGCGAAGAGGTCGCGCGTCGCGGCGGGGAGGATCGTCTTCCAGCGCGCCGGGTCCATGTCGCGCCGGAGGACGTTCACGTGGATATTCCCGTCTCCGGCATGGCCGTAGGAGATCGCGTCGAGTCCGTGGCGGGCGGTCGTCTCCCGGATCGCCTCCATCAGTCCGGGAAGGCGCGCGCGCGGGACGACGCAGTCGAGCTCCCGGTAGGGGGAGATCGACTTTACCGCCTCGCCGATCGCGCGGCGCAGGTCCCAGACCGATTCGCGCTTCTCGCGCGTTTCGGCGACGAGAAGGTCCGAGGCCCCTTCCTCCATGCAGACGGCGCACACGGTCTCCGCCTCGGTGTCGAGCGGGGCGTCATGCATCCCGTCCAGTTCGATGAGAAGCAGGGCCGGTGCGTCCCCCCCCGGAAACTTCCGTCCTTTCCTTTCCTCGACCGCCGCCACCGCCGCGCGCTCCATGAATTCGAGGGCGCACGGGACGATCCCCCGCTGGAAGATCCTCGCCACGGTCGTCGTGGCGGCGGCCACGGAAGGGAAGGGGGCGAGAAGCGTCCGGTGGTATCGCGGGAGCGGGACGAGCTTCAGCGTCGCTTGCGTCACCACCGCGAGCGTCCCTTCGGACCCCACGAGAAGCTGGGTCAGGTTGTACCCGGCGACGTTCTTGAGGAGCTTCCCGCCGGTCCGGATGATCTCGCCCGTCGGGAGGACCGCCTCGAGGCCGTAGACGTAGTCCTTCGTGACGCCGTACTTCAGGGCCCGGGGCCCCCCGGCATTGTGGGCGATGTTCCCGCCGATCATGCAGGAGCTCCTGCTCGCCGGGTCCGGCGGGTAGAAAAGGCCGGCCTTCTCGGCGGCCTCCTGGAGCGTCTGCGTCACGACGCCCGGTTCGACGACCGCGAAGAGGTTTTCGGCGTCGATCTCGACGATCCGGTTCATCTTCTCCAGGGACATCACCACGCCGCCCATCACGGGGAGGGCGCCCCCCGAAAGCCCCGTCCCCGCGCCGCGCGGCGTGACGGGGATCTTTCGTTCGTTGCAGAAGGCGAGGACGCGAGAGACTTCTTCTGCTGACTGGGGAAGGATGACGAGATCGGGAGGAAAATTCAGGTCCTCCGTCTCGTCGGAGCCGTACTTCCGGAGAGCCTCCGGCGTCTCGAGAAGCCGGTCGGCCGGCAGGAGTGCATGCAGGCCGTGCCGCAGGGCCGGGTCCATGACACGACTCTATCGCTTTTCCGCCCGGGCGTAGATCTCCTTCGGGGCCTCCTTGAAGTACTTGAAGAGGGACGGGCAGAGCCACCCCTCGGATTTCGTTTCCTCGCACCAGTACCAGTTGCCGCCCCGGTCGCCGCGCCGCCAGGTCAGCTTGTGGGTGTATCCGGGGAATTCCTGCGCTGAAAAGAGAAGCCGGAACCCCTTTCCGGCGTTTGGGATCCCTTTCGTCATGTCGTCGATCATCTCCGGGATTCCGGAGACGAACGCCTCCCGGACGAGCCCGGCGCGCTCATCGTCGAAGACCCAGGTCCCCGAGTGCCGGTAGGGGGCCAGGACCATGATGGAATTGGCGGGGGGTGCGGCCTTGTCGCAGCCGCAACCGGAAAGGAGCAGGACGATCGCCAATGCAGGAAGGATTCTTCTTGTCACGTTTCACCTCCTTTTTGAAATTCTTGTCATGCCGCCCTGTCGGTGCTTCTGCCGGAACGGACCGTCGCGCGCAGGAGGGCGTGCCGCCGCGCGGCGCGCCGCTTGCTCGCCTCCGGGCGGTAAAGCCGCTTCATGAGCGTGATAAGTCCGCTCTCGAGCTGTTCCACCGTCATTCGCTTCGGACGGTAGACGACGTCGAAGAGGGTGCACCGGTCCCACGGGGCGGCATCGAGAAGCCGCTCCTCCGCCGCGAGGCGCCGGTAGAGGGGCGTTCCCGGGAAAGGGGTCTGCACGGTCACCTGGACCTCGGTGAGATCCGATGACTCGACGAACTCCGCCACTTCGTCGAATACCTCGGGGCCGTCGGCGTCCTTCCCGACGATGAAACAGCCGTTGACGCTGACGCCGGCGTCCTGGATCCGCCGGATCGCTTCCCGGTATCCGGCAAACCGTCGCATCTTCCAGTTTCGCGCGTCGATCCCGTCGAGTCCCGCTGGTGTGGCGCTCTCGAGGCCCACGAGGATCTGGCGGCATCCGGCCCGGAAGAGGCGCGCGAGGATCTCCGGATGGTCGGCGATCGAGACGTCCGTCTCCGTGAACCAGGGAATACCCGTATCCGCCATCGCGTCGAGGAACGCCGCGCTCCAGGCGGGGTTCACGAAGGTATTGTCGTCGGCCAGCTCGATGAAGGGGCCCCGGGATCCGTTCCAGGTCCGCCGGACCGACGCGATATCGCGCATCACCTGGGCGACCGGCTTCTGGCGGTACCCGCGTCCGTACAGTTTCGAGGCGCCGCAGAATTCGCAGTCGTGGGGGCATCCCCGGTGCGTCTGGACCGTGATCCGGTTGTACCGCGCCGGGTCGAGAAGGTCGTAGCGCGGGAGGGGCGAGAGGGAGAGATCGACCGGTCCCGGGGATCGGTAGATTTTATCGGGCCGTCCGTTTTCAAGGTCGGCGAGCAGTCGCGGCCAGATCCCTTCCGCTTCGCCGGTCACCACGGCGTCGGCGTGAGCGGCCGCCTCCTCGGGGACCTGCGTGGCGTGGAGCCCCCCGATCACGACGCGCTGGCCCCGGGCGCGGCAAGCGTCCGCCAGCCGGTACGCCTCGAACGCCTGCGCCGTGTATGTGGAAATCGCCACGAGGTCGAATCCGGAGAGGTCCGGCGCCCCGGCGAGGTCGGCCACCTCGAGGTAGCGGACCTCGTGCCTCTCCGGCGTCAGGGCCGCGACCGTGAGGAGCGCCAGGGACGGGAGCGACGCGACCACCTCGCTCCGCTCCACGAAGCCGGGGAGGGTGAGCCCCACGGCCATGAGTCGCTCGTTCCGGACGCGCACCCCGCTCATCGCCACGAGCGCGATCTTCATGCCCACCTTCCGATCGCCGCGAGCACCGTTGCGGCGAAGACCTGCAGGAACGGGACCGGCAGGAACCAGAGGGCGCGTCTCGCGAGGATCCCCGCGAGAAGCGTCAGGGGAAGCAGGATCGACCCGATCATCAGGTGCAACAGGGCCGGGCGCTCCCAGGGCCCCTCGATCGCACCGGTCTGCATCGCGTAGCCGTAGATGACGTTCAGGAGCGACAACATGATGAAGGCGATGTGGCTCAAGCGCAGGAGCCGCCGGTCGAGGGAGCCGTAGCCGCCCAGCCAATCAACCTTGAGGAACGCGAGCGCCATCGGGGCACCGAGGAGGATCCCGATCGTGATCCAGGTGAAGCCGAAGGTGATATTCGCGTCGGGAGACATCCGCCCCTTACCTTTCCGCCTGCCGCGCCAGCGCGGCCTGCGTCCGCTCGAGCAGGCGTTCGAGGAGCGCGAGGTCTTTCGGGCCGTGGAGCGACATCACGCGATCCACCGTGGCGTAGTAGGGGGGCTCGACGCGCGCGAGGATCTCCTTCCCCTTGGGGGAGAGCCTCACGATCCAGGCCCGGTTGTCGGACGGGTGGTTTTCCCGCGCGATCAGCCCCTGCAGGAGCATGCGCTTCACGATTCCGGTGACGTCGGCGGCGTCCACCAGGAGAAGCTCCCCGAGCGCCCGCTGGGTGCAGCCGCCGGGGGCGTCGTACTTCAGCACCATGAGGACGTTGAACTGGACCTGCGTCAGGCCGAAATCGGCGAAGAAGCGGTCCCCCGCCTTCCGCAGGAGGTTCGAGGTCCGCACCAGCGCCATCAGGGCCCGGTAGGGGGTGCCGGCGCGGGGAACGGCGTTCCGGACGCTCACGGGGTTCCCCTTTCAAGGATCCTGATCTCGAACACCGTGCGGCACGCGCCGCAGGTCATGGCCCCGGACGCCGGATGGACGTCCGTCCCGCAGGCCGGACAACGCGCATGGGACGCAAGACCTGCCGGGGAGGGGGAGGCGGCGGGAGGGGGTGCCATGCGGGCGAGGACCGGGACAACGATCGTGAGGACGGTGGCGAGAATCGAGAGCGCCCCCACCAGACGAAGAACGAGGTCGTCGTCCCAACTGTCAGTCCAGATGCCGAGGACAAGAAGGAGGGCAAGCGTCACGGTCGTGCCGCGGGCAGCGGCGCCGACGCGCCGGAACCGGTCGGCGAGCCGCGCCTGCCCCAGGAACGCCGCGTGGGCGAGCGCCACCGAGAGGGTCCAGCCGGTCCCGACACCTTTCCAGAGCGGCTCCGTATCGAGGAGCTTCCACCCCCAGATCCCGGCGATCTGGGCGAGGGCGGTCGCGACCGGAACCGCGAGGCCCAGGCGCGCAAGGGGGGACGGGGCCGTGCCGCCCGGGCGCGTCGCGCAGGGGAGGGCGCAGAGGCTCGCCCCGGCGAGGGTCAGGGTGGTCCCCAGGATCTTCAGTTCCGTCTCGCGGAATTCCCCGAAGAGGACCGCGAGGATCCCGACCATGGCGCTCGCGGCGAGCGACGCGACCAGTCCCATGACGACGGCCTTCCGGGCGCGGGGGGCGTGAGACATGCTATATAGTTAACATATAAATTATATGCATGCAAACTAAAAAGGGGGTTTTTTTTAGGTGTCGTCCGGCGTGCGCCGTCCCGCGCGGCAGACGGCACGCGCGAGGAGGTAGCTCGCCGCCGCACCGGCCAGCCCGACGAAGCCGATCTGGGGCAGGGTGGGAAAGACGATGAACGAGCCGTCCCCCTTCGGCGCGAAGGCGCCGCCGGTCGCCAGGTCGAACAGGGCCAGGGGGGCGCGGAAGAAGACGAAGGCGAGCCCTTTCGCGACGGGCCCCGTGACGTCCGAGACGATCCAGGAACGGGGGACCATCAGGTGCAGCGCCACCGCGGCGTACGGAAGGGAGAAGAAAAGGGCCGTCAGGGTCCAGGTGCGGCGGGTCGGCGCCAGGAACCGGGAGGCCGGCCCTTGAGGGCTCACGCGGTGCGTTCCGGCGCGTGGACGCCGGCCGCGAGGGCGGCCAGCCGCTTGAGGGACGGGGCGTCCGGGATCCCTTCCCCGGGCAGGCAGGCGAGGATCCTCCGGTCGGGGGCGATCACGAAGACGGCGGGACGCGCCGGCAGGAACAGGCTCCCGGTGACGCCGTACGCCCGGGCCGTCGCGCGCGCGGCGTCCACGAGGACGGGGAACGGGGGCTTTTCGGGGGTCTCCGCGAAATGCGCCACCGCCCGGTAGGCATCCTGGCAGACGATGGCGGCGAGGGTCATTCCCGCGTCCCGGACGCGTCCGCAGGCGCCGCGCGCGGCGGCGATCTGGGGGGAATCGGCGGCGGGAAGGAATGCGAGGACGAGGGGGCCGCGCGCGAGAAGCGCCCCGAGCGTGTATTCCCCGCCGGCGACGGCGTCGCGCAGGGCGAAGTCGGGGGCCAGGGCGCCCGGGGGGAGGCCGCGCGGCATGCCGGATCTTAGCGCTTTCCGTCAAATGCCGGGAGGCCGCGCGGCCAACCGCATCTTGAAGAGGTTTTCCCGCCGCGCGTACAATCCCGCTCCGTGTCGCACGCTGCCGTCCGTCACCTGAACATGCGCCGCTCACCGAAACCGGTTTTTTGAGGGGGGGAGTCATGGTCCAGATCAGCGAAGGAAAACTGAAGCGGATGAAGAAGCTCGCCGACGCGAACGGAGTGATCCGCGCGGCGGCGATGGACCAGCGCGGGTCCCTCCACAAGTCGATCGCGAAGGCGAAGGGGGTCGATCCGGCGCAGGTCACGGCCGCCCACATGAGCGAGTTCAAGACGGCGGTCACCAAGGTCCTCTCGCCCCACGCGAGCGGCATCCTGCTGGATCCCACTTACGGGCTTCCGGCCGCGAAGGCGCGCGACAAGAAGTGCGGCCTGCTTCTCGCCTACGAGGAGACCGGCTACGACCAGACGACCCCGGGGCGCGTCCCGCGGCTCATCTCCGACTACACGGTGGGACGGATCGTGTCCGAGGGGGCCGAGGCGGTAAAACTTCTCACCTACTACCATCCCGACGACAAGCCGGCGGTGAACGCCGCCAAGCACGCCTTCGTAGAGCGTGTCGGTGTCGAGTGCGAATACCACCAGATCCCGTTCTTCCTCGAGTTCGTGGGATACGACCTCAAGGGGGGCGAGGCGAAGGACGCCGCCTACGCGAAAACGAAGCCGGAGATTGTCCTGAAAAGCATCAAGGAGTTCACGAAGGACAAGTATCACGTGGACGTCCTCAAGATCGAGATCCCGGTCGACATGAACTTCGTGAAGGGGTCGAAGGCGTGCAAGGGAGAGTCCCTCTGGACCAAGAAGGAGGCGGCCGCGCACTTCAAGGCGGGGGCCGAGGCGGCGACGAAGCCCGTCATCTACCTCTCGGCCGGCGTCGACGACGCGGTCTTCATCGAGAGCATGGAGCTGGCGAACGATTCCGGCGTCACCTACTCGGGGGTCCTGTGCGGCCGGGCCACCTGGAAGGAAGGGATCCCGGTCTACGCCACGAAGGGGGTCAAGGCGCTCGAGGACTGGCTCGCGGACCGGGGTGTCAAGAACATCGAGGCGCTGAACAAGGTGCTGGCACAGGGGGCGAAACCCTGGCATGCCAAGTATGGGGGAGAGAAGAAGCTCACAGTTGGAAAAGCCTGACGCTTCTTCCTTTCGGGGGATCGTCACCTCCCCGCAGTGCGAGCCGTCGGAAGCGGCCGCGCGCATCCTGCGCGAGGGGGGGAATGCCTTCGACGCCGCCGTCGCCGGTGCGTTCGTGCAGGGGGTGGTGGATCCGCACCGCTCCGGGATCGGCGGATTCGGCGCCGCGACCCTGTTCGAGGCGGCGACGGGGAAGGTCACCGTCGTCTCGTTCCACGGCCGCGCCGGATCGAAGGTGTCCGAGCGGATGTGGGACGGCCTCCTGGAATCCGTCTCGCCGGACGGGTTCGGATATCTCCTGAAGGGAAAGGTCAACGACGTCGGACATGCCTCGATCACCGTCCCCGGGATGGTCCGGGGGATGGAGCGGATCCACGCCGGTCGCGGGAAGCTTCCCTGGGCGAAGCTCCTCGAACCCGCCGCGGCCCTGGCCGAGGAGGGGTGGATCGTCACGCGCCAGATGCACGAGTACTGGCGGCGGCCGGGTCTCGCCGGGCGCCCCAGCGCCTTCGACCGGATCTCGTCCAACACCGCCAGCCGCCTGCATGCCGTCAAGTCGGACGGCCAGCCGTACGCGGAGAAGGACCGGATGCGGCTTCCCTCCCTTGCCGCCACCTATCGGCGGCTCGCTGAAAAGGGGCCGGACGATTTCTATCACGGTGACATCGCGCGCACGATCATGTCCGAGCTGTCCGGCAAATGCCTCTTCGACGCGAAGGACCTGGCGTCCTACCGGGCCGAGATCGAGGACCCCGTCCGGGCGCGCTACGGGGACCTGGAGCTCTGCGCGCCCGGCGCCCCGGCGGGGGGGATCCCGTTCCTGCAGGTCTTGCGCCTCGCGGAGCTGGCGGGGCTCGCCCGGCTCGACCGGACGTCGACCGAGTTCTACGACCGGATGTGCGGGATCCTCTCGCGCATGCACGACGCGCGCGCGCGCACGGTCGGCGATCCCCGTTTCTTCCCGCTCGATGCCGCGCGCCTCCTGTCGGACGGCTACCTGAAGGATCTCGCCGGACGTCCGGTCCCGACGCAGCCTCCGGGGGAGGAACCGATGGGGACGACCCAGCTCACGATCGTCGATGCCGGGGGGAACGCGGTCTCCCTGAACCATTCGCTCGGGTACGGCTCCGGGATCTTCAGCGAGAAGCACGGCTTCGCCTACAACAACTGCATGAGCTGCTTCGATCCGCGTCCCGGACGGCCCGACTCGATCGCCCCGGGCCGCGCCCGCTTCACGGCGGTGGCGCCGGCGGTGGGCCTGCGCGGGGGGAAGCTCCAGCTCGTGACCGGCGCCCCCGGCGCCGCGCGCATCACCGCGGCCCTCGCGCAGGTCGTGATGTACCTGGCCGATTACGGTCTCGATCCGCAGGCGGCCGTGGAGGAAGAGCGCTTCGACGCCGTCGGGCGCGAGGTCCTGTTCGGCGCGGGGGTATCCCCCGAGATCGAGGCGGACCTCGTGGAACGCGGCTGGCACATCCGCCGCTCGACGCGCAAGGTCGGCTTCATCGCCCGCGTCTTTCCTTTATGGAAGACGGCGGACGGCTGGCAGGGCGGGGCCGACCCGGCCGAATCCCCTGCGGTCGTCACGGTCTGACGTCCGGCGGTTCCTGCATGGTCACGCTGGTTTTCGAACGGCGCTTCGCGGTTTCCCCGGAGCGGCTTTTCGCGCTTCACGAGAATCCAGCCATGCTGGAGACGCTCCACGCCGGGATCGGGGCCGGTTTCCGACTGGTCTCGCACGAGGGGCATGTCCGGCCGGGCGCGCGCGTCGTCGTCCGGTACCGCGTCGCGCTCGTCCCGGTGACGCTCGCGTTCGAGCATGTCCTGTATGAGCCGCCCCGGCGTTTCGGGGAGCGGATGATCCGGGGGCCGTTCCGCCATTTCTTCCACACGCACGAGTTCGAGCCGTGCGAGAAGGGGACGCTCCTGCGCGACAGGCTGGAGATGGAGCTTCCGGGGCGGCTGGGCGGTTCCCTGGCGCTGCGCCTCTTCGTAATCCCGATGACGCGTCGCGTCTTCGCCCGGCGGCATGCCGCCCTGGAGCGCTATCTGAAGGAACAGGGCCTTATCCCCTGAAAAGCGCCCCTTTTGACGACGATTCGCCATGCGCCCGCCGGAGGCCTCTCGGCGGGCCCGCTCGTGGGACGGTCGTCGCGGACATCCGGTCCGCTCCTCCCTCCCATGCGCGACGGCCTTCGCGCCCGTCCGCTTCGCGGACGGGAAGCGCGTGACATCCTGTCACCGGCCTGCGCATGAGGCCCCCTCGCAGACCCGCCTGCGGCCTCTGTCGGCGGTCGCCTTCCACACCACAGCCCAAAAAAGGAACTCATTCAACAACGGCACGGAAGGCGGGGGCCTATGGGGAAAAGCCGAGCGTTAGCGAGGCGATTCATCCGGGGGTGGGTGGGCTAAAGCCAATTAATAAAAGAGCGGGGCCGGCATGAGGAAATCTGAACCCACATGGATGGCGCCCCGTGGCGGGAGCCTGGCCGCGGGGCTGAACCGGCAAGGCGAGGTGCGGACCGGCGTTCCCAGGGAAGACTGGCGCAGGCTTCACCTCGCCGCCGCCGGTTCGCAGTGAGGTGCGCGTCCGGCGGGTCTTGCCGCACGCCGAACGTCCCGCGGAGCAGGCGAACCGCCAGAAGGGGCGCATTTTCAGGATAAATTGGGGATTGCATCGGCTCGGGCGGAAGAGACCAAGCCGACGTGCTTTGTTGAGACACGGATATTCAAGATTGTTTGTGTGGATGACTTGAAGGTTGAGTCGTCCGTCATGCAGGCCGGCAGAAACCTGTCGGATTCCGTGGTGTGTTCGGGGAACACGTCGATTTCGACGCGGTCGGCGCAGGTGTCCATTAAGGATGGGAAGATAGAAACGTCCGGGAGAGTCGATTGTCTCATGGCTCCCAAGTTGTCCATGCCGATGAATGAACATGGATCGGTTTTTACATCGCAGAAGCTTTCTTACATGGAACGCCTTCCGTCCGGCGACTTCCGGCTCGTGGAGTGCAAAGAACCCCTGAAAACGGGTCTGGGCGTGACCGTGAAACAGGGGCCGGACAGGGAAACCCTCCGTTGCCACTTGGATTTCAGGATTCAGACCTTGTCGGGGAGGAAGCCGGTTCCTGGCGTCGATTTGAACGTGGGAATGCCCGAGATCTCGACGCGGACCCTTGCGACCGAGATCGTGGTGCGGAAGAAGGAGCCCTGCGTCGGTGCCATGTTCCAGGATAAGGACGGCCTTCTGATTGTCGTCATGACCGTCCAGGTAGGCGACGCCGGGGCTAAGAAATCCGTCGGGGTGGAAGTCCCGCTGGATATCAAGATCCAGGAGGCGGAGCCGAAAGGCGGGGACCCGAAGAAGTAGCGAGTCTACTTCAGCGCCCCGCCCAGGCGGTCGATGTGGTCCCGGGCCTCGTCGGCGAGCTCGAACTGGGTGCAGAAGGCGAGAAGCCACTCGTGGCTCTGGCGCTTCCGCTTGTCGAGGTGCGCGTCGTAGATCGCGTACGCCTGCTGGGGCGGGAGTTGGGCCCAGGGCTTCTGCCAGCGGATGCCGGCCGCTCCCGCTCCGGGGACCGACTCGAAGGTGAGGCCGGCCTCGTCGGCGTCGATGACGCGCGCGCGCGGGCGGCCGGGGTCCTGGGGGAATGACTTCCTCTCCTCGGGGGGAGTCGTCCTGATCCGCTCGATGGCGGCGGCGTGCATGTCGGCGAGCATCCGGGGGACCTGCATCGCCTGCAGGGCCTGTTCCGCGCAGGGGGTCCCGGCGTAGGCGTCGGCGAGCGCCTTCATCGTCTCGGCGGTCTCCCGGAAGCGGAAGGTCCGGACCATGGCGTCGGCGGGGGCGGCGTCGGCGGCGAAGAGCGCCGAAAGCTCGCTCGCCACGCGGCTCCGGGCGAGCGCGGCCTGCGCCTCGAGCGGCGTCCCGGCGAGCGCGCGCTCCATTTCCTGGGTCCGGCGCCAGCCGTCGGCGTAGCGCTTCCGGTCCTTCAGGTCCTCCCACTCGAGGCGCTCCTGGCGCAGGTGCTGGTTCATCTGGTCGATCAGGCGCTTGCGGACCGTGGCGACGGCGTCCTTCCAGCGGAGCTTCCCGTGGCTGGCGTGGAGCGTTTCCAGGGTCGACCAGGCGGCGCCGAAGCGCCCGGCCGCGAGATCCGCGTTGATGGTCCCGATCCCCTCCTGGAAGGCGCGTTCCAGCGCCTCCTCCTCGCGTTTCTGGCTGTCGGCGAGCTTCCGTTCCTGGTCGAGCCGGCGGCCGGCGCGTTCGAACTCCGCGTCGACGTCCGGGGCGAGCGGCGTCCCCACGCATTCGGCCCGGAAGGCGGAGAGCCGCTCGTGGAGGAGCGGCAGGTTCCCGGACGACTCCCGCAGGATCCGGTCGTACGCCGAGCGCAGGCGCTCGACGCGGGCGTCCTCCCTGTCCTCGCGCAGGCGCTGCAGGGCGTCCTCGGCGAGCTCGGTCCAGAGCGTCGCGGGGGTCCGGTCGATCACCTTCTGGTAGAGCGCCTCCGCCTCGTCGTGGCGTCCCGCCTGGTGGAGACCCGTCGCCTCCTGGTAGAGCGCCTGCGGATCCTCCCGGGGCGACGCCGTCCCGGGGGCGTCCGACGGGGGGGTCGCGCCGGGGTCCGGCCGGAAGGCCGCCCGGAGCGCGATCGCGGCGACCGCGACGACGACGGCCGCGGCCGTTCCCCGGACGATCCAGGCGCGGGACCCGGATCGCGCGGGGGCGGCGCGCCCGGCATGGGCGGGCTTCTTCAGGGCCTCGACCACCTCTCGGGCGCTCGCGAACCGGTCGCGCGGATCCTTGGCCATCATCCGGAAGACGATCCGGCAGAGCTCGGGCGGGACCTCCGGGTTGTAGCGGCGGATGTCGGGCGGGGTGTTGGCCACATGCATCCGGAGGACCTCCATCGCCGAGGCGCTGATGAAGGGGAGGCGTCCGGCGAGGATCTGGTAGAAGGTGGCCCCGAGGGCGTAGATGTCGGTGGCGGGGCCCGAGCCTTTCCCCAGGATTTCTTCAGGGGCGATGTAGGCGGGGGTGCCGATGAGGATCCGCTTCCCGTCGGGCCCGGGCTCCGCCGACTCGATCGTCCGGGACTGCTTCGCCACCCCGAGATCGGCGAGCTTCACCTGGCCGTCGGCGGCGAGCAGGATGTTCTCGGGCTTCACGTCCCGGTGGACGATCCCCTGGCCGTGCGCGTAGGAGAGCGCCTCGGCGATCTTGCGGACGACATCGGTCGCCTCCGGGATGGCGAGGGCCGGTCCTTTCTGGAGCCGTTCCGCGAGCGTCATCCCGTCGACGTACTCCATGGAGAAGAAATAGGCCCCCTCCTCGGAGCCGACGTCGTGCACCTGGACGATCCCGGGATGGTTGAGGGTGGCGGCCGCCTTCGCCTCGGCGAGGAACCGCTCGACGTACCGGGGGTCCTTCATCAGGTGCTCGTGGATCAGCTTCAGGGCCACGATCCGGTCGAGGGAGACCTGGCGCGCCTTGTAGACGGTCCCCATGCCCCCTTCCCCGGCGATGTCGAGGAGCTCGTATCCCGCGAGCGTGCGGCCGGCCCATTTCCCCTTCGGGTCCTCGGAGAAGGAGAGGGTAATGGCGCCGATCTTCACCTTGTCGCCGAACCCCAGCGGGGCGTCGGCGACCCGTTCGCCGTTCACGAAGGTGCCGTTCCGGCTCGCGAGGTCCTTGAGGACGTACCGGCCGTTCTCGAGGACGATCTTCGCGTGCCGGAGCGACACCCGCGGGTCTTCGACCGTGACGAGGTTGTCCTTCCCCCGGCCGACGGAGGCTTCGGCCGAGAAGCGGAACTCCCGCCCCTTCTGCATCCCTTCCTCGACGATCAGGCGCGGCATAAGCGCATTCATTGTGACTCTGAACGAAGTGATTGCAATGCGCCGCAAGCCGTCAGCCATCTGCCTTCAGCCGTGCCGTGGCTGACGGCTGAAGGCCACGATCGCAGTTTGGGAACACTCTCTTATACTGGCGGCATGACGCTCGTCCCGATCCGCCCGCCCGTCCCGCTTGTCCCGGGCGGCACCGCGCGCGACGTCCTCACGGTGGGGCAGCTCGCGCGGATCGTGAAGATGTCGCTCGACGAGCGATTCCGCGGCGTCTGGGTGGTGGGGGAGATCACCAACCTCAAGAAATACCCGTCGGGGCACGTCTACTTCACGATCAAGGACGCCGAGGCGCAGTTTTCCGCGGTCCTCTGGCGGGGACAGGCGGGGCGGCTCGCGTTCGACCTGGCGGACGGCCTCGAGGTGTTCCTGAACGGGGACGTCTCGCTCTACGAGGCGCGCGGACAGGCGCAGTTCGTGGTCCACAAGATCGAGCCGAAGGGGGTGGGAGGGCTCCAGCTCGCCTTCCTCCAGATGAAGGAAAAGCTGGAAAAGGAGGGGCTTTTCGACCCCGCGCACAAGAAGCCCCTGCCGCGCTTCCCGGGAACGATCGGGATCGTGACCTCGCCGGCGGGGGCCGCGATCCGCGACATGATCCGGACGATCACCGACCGCTTTCCGCCGGCACGGATCCTCGTCTACCCGGTCAAGGTCCAGGGGGAGGGGGCGGCGGCGGAGATCAGTCAGGCGATCCGGGACCTGAACCGCTGGGAGGCGGCGGATGTCCTGATCGTGGGGCGCGGGGGAGGCAGTCTCGAGGACCTCTGGGCGTTCAACGAGGAGCCGGTGGCGCGCGCGATCTACGACTCCGCGATCCCGGTGATTTCCGCGGTGGGGCACGAGGTGGACGTCTCCATCGCGGATCTCGTCGCGGACTGGCGCGCCCCCACGCCGACCGCGGCCGGCGAGATCGTGGTGCCGCGCTACGCGGAGCTGGTGACGACCCTTGACCGGTCGGCCGGCGTGCTGCGGGGCGGGCTCCTCTCGGCCCTGACCCTGGCCCGGAGCCGCGTCGAGCGGTTCGAGAAAGGGTTCGGGATGCGGATCCCGCTCGAACTCGTGCGGACATCCCAGCGGCGGCTCGACGAGGCCGCGGGAAACCTGAAGGAGGCGGCCGGGCGGCTGATCGAGGGCGGCCGGACGCGCGTCGACGGTTTCGCGGGGAAACTGTCGGCGTTGAGCCCCCTCAAGGTCCTCGATCGCGGCTACAGCGTGACGCGGAGCGAATCGGGAAAGGTCGTCCGGAAGGCGGGGGATGTCTCCCGGGGGATGCGCGTCCGGACGCTCCTGGGAAAGGGGGCCTTCTGGTCCCGCGTGGAGGAGACCGAATGAGCGCGAAAGAGGCGAAGGAAAAAGGGAAGAAGGCGCCGAGGTTCGAGGATCTCCTCGGGGAGCTGGAATCGATCGTCGGCGAGCTCGAAGGGGGGCAGATCGGGCTCGACGAGGCGCTGGAGAAGTACGAGAAGGGGATCGCCGCCCTCCGGCAGTGCCACGAGGTCCTGAAGGCGGCCGAAAGGAAGATCGAGATCCTCACGAAGAACCCGGAGGGCGCGCTCGTGACCCGGCCGCTCGACGAGGAGAAGGGGGCGGAACTCCCCAGGAAGCCGAGGCGCGCCGGTCCGAAGGCCGCCGACGGGGAGGGCGAAGAGGGAGAGAAGGACAAGTCCCTGTTCTGATCCGCCATGGCCACGCCCCTTATGACCCAGTACGGCGAGGTGAAGGCGGCCCATCGGGACGCGCTCGTCTTCTTCCGGCTGGGCGATTTCTACGAGCTTTTCTACGAGGACGCGAAGACCGCCGCGCGGATCCTGGGGATCACGCTCACCGCGCGCGCGAAGGAGGGGGCGGAGATCCCGATGGCGGGGGTCCCGCATCACGCCGCGACCGGGTACATCCGGAAGCTTCTGGCGCGCGGGTTCAAGGTGGCGATCTGCGACCAGGTGGAGGACCCGAAGGCCGCGAAGGGTATCGTGCGTCGGGAGGTCACGCGCGTCATCACCCCCGGAACCGCGCTCGAGGACAACTTCCTCGAGGCGAACCGCGAGAACCTGCTCGTCGCGGTCGCCCCCGCCGCGGCCGGCGACCGGTTCGGCGTCGCCTGGGCGGACCTCTCCACGGGGCGGTTCGAGGCGGCGGACCTGGACCCGCGGGACCTCGCGACCGAACTCGCCCGCAAGCGTCCGGCGGAGCTCCTGCTTCCCGATGCCTTGCGGGGGGGGCCGGCGCCGGGGTGGCTTTCGGAGATCCTCCCCCTGGCCGAGGGACGGGTCACGCACCGGCCCGACTGGATCTTCGAGCGCGACGCGGGGCGCCGGGCGCTCCTTGATCATTTCCGGACGAAGACGCTGGCCGGTTTCGGCGCCGAAAGGCTGGCGGGAGGGCTCGGGGCGGCCGCCGCGGTCCTCGACTACCTCAAGGAGACGCAGAAGACGCCGCTCGCGCACGTCACGGCGCTCGTCGCGTACGAGCCGTCGGAATCCCTGCAGATCGATCCGGGGGCACTTTCGGGCCTCGAGCTCCTCGAGACCGCTTCGCGCGCGGTCGAGGGGAGCGTGCTCGCGTTTCTCGACCGGACCCGCACGGGGATGGGGGGGCGGACGCTTCGGCGCTGGCTGACGCACCCCCTGAAGGAAAAGCGCGCGATCGAGAAACGGCTCGACCAGGTCGGGTCCCTTGCCGCGGACCACGCGCTCCGCGAGGAGCTGGTCGAGGCGATCGCGGGGCTGGCGGATCTCGAGCGGATCGGCGCGCGCGTCGCCACGCGCCGCGTGAACCCGCGGGAGCTCTCGGCGCTGCGGGCCGCCTGCCGGAAGATCCCGGCGATCCGTGGCGCGCTGTCGCGCGCGCCGGGGCTCGGGGATCTCGCCGGGCGCCTGGATCCGCTTGGCGAGGCCGGGCGGATCCTCGCGGACCTGCTTGCCGACGACCCTCCGTTCGAGATCACGGAAGGGGGGATCTTCCGCGAGGGGGTCTCGCCCGAGCTTGACGATCTCCGGTCGGTGCTGGCCGACGGCAAGGGGTGGATCGCGCGTTTCCAGGCGGACGAAGCGAAGCGGACCGGGATCAACTCGCTCAAGGTCGGCTACAACCGGGTGTTCGGCTACTACATCGAGATCACGAACGTCCATCAGGGAAAGGTCCCGGCCGACTACACCCGCAAGCAGACGATGAAGGGTGCCGAGCGGTACATCACGCCGGCCCTCAAGGAGAAAGAGGAGAAGGTCCTCTCCGCCGATGCCCGCGCCAAGGCGTGGGAGCACGAGCGGTTCCTGGCGCTTCGCGAGGAGCTGGCCCCGTTTGTCGAGCGGATCCTCGCGACGGGGCGGGCCCTCGCCGAGATCGACGCGACGGCATCGCTTTCGCTCGTCGCCGCCGAGCAGGGTTTTACCCGCCCCCGGATCGTGGAGGAACCGGTCCTGTCGGCCAGGAACCTGCGTCATCCGGTCCTCGCCGCGCGGTCCGGGATCCCGTTCGTCCCGAACGACATCACGATCGACGGAAAGACACGGCTCCTCGTCATCACCGGCCCCAACATGGCGGGGAAATCGACCTACATCCGCCAGGCGGGGATCCTGGTGGTGCTCGCCCAGATGGGGAGCTTCGTCCCCGCCGAATCGGCGACCGTCGGGATCGCGGACCGCCTCTTCGCGCGGGTCGGCTCCGCCGACGACATCACGCGCGACATGAGCACCTTCATGGTGGAGATGAGCGAGGCGGCCCGGATCCTCCACACCGCCACGGACCGGAGCCTCGTCGTTCTCGACGAGATCGGCCGGGGGACGAGCACCTACGACGGCGTGTCCCTGGCGTGGGCGATCGCCGAGCGCCTGGCGGGGTCCGTCCGGGCGCGCTCGCTCTTCGCGACGCACTACCACGAGCTCGCGGCGCTCGCGGACGAGAGCCCCGCGGTCGCCAACCTGAACGTGCTGGTCCGGGAGGAGAAGGGCGAGGTCGCTTTCCTCCACAAGGTGGTTCCCGGCGCCACCGACCGTTCGTACGGGATCCACGTGGCGAAGCTGGCCGGGGTGCCGCTTGCGGTCCTAGCGCGGGCAAAAGAGGTGCTCGCCGGCCTCGAGAAGCGTTCCGATGGCGCGGCCCTGAAAAAGCCCGAGCCCGCCCCGGCGGACCCGGATGACCCGGTCCGCGAGGCGCTTCGCGAGCTCGAGATCGACGCGATGACGCCCTTGGCGGCCCTCAATCTCCTGAAGGAATTGAAGGAGGCGGCGTCGGACGGCATGCCGGTGAAAGAGCCCAGGCCGAAAGCCCGCCGGAAATCCGGACAGGCGGGCGGCCCGACGCTTTTTTCCTGACGCCCTACTGGTGCTTCTTCTTGAGCTGGATGGAGAGTTCGTCGAGCTGTTTTTCGGCGGCCCGGCTGGGCGACCCCGTCATGAGGCAGGTCCCCTTGTGGGTCTTCGGGAAGGCGATCACCTCGCGGATGTTCTCCTCGCCGGCGAGCAGGGCCACGAACCGGTCGAGTCCGAGCGCGATCCCGCCGTGCGGAGGGGCCCCGGACTGCAGGGCGTCGAGGAGGAAGCCGAAGAGCTCCCGCGCCCGCTTCTCGTCGAGCCCCAGGATGCCGAAGGTCTTTTTCTGCATCTCCCAGTCGTGGATCCGCACCGATCCGCCGCCGATCTCGTTCCCGTTGATGACGAGGTCATGCTGGAGCGAGCGGACCGAGCCCGGATCCGATTCCATCCTCGGGATGTCGTCAGGGTGCGTCGCGGTGAAGGGGTGTTGTCCCGCGACCCACTTCCCCTCCGTCTCGCTCCGGAAGAACATCGGGAACTCGACGACCCAGGCGAGCGCGAATGTCGAGCGGTCGACGAGGTCCATTTCCCCGGCAATGTGGAGGCGCAGGCCCCCCAGGACCGCGCACGCCTTTTCCCACGCGTCGGCGGCGAAGAGAAGGAGGTCCCCCTCCTTCGCGCCGGCCTTCTCGCTGAACGCCTTCTGGCTCGGCCCGTCGAAGAACTTCGCGATCGGCCCTGTCCAGCCGGTCGGCTCGATCTTGGCCCAGGCGAGCCCCTTCGCGCCGAGCGCGACCGCCTTTTCGGCGAGCTTGTCCACCTGGGCCCGGCCGTACCTCGCGGCGCCGCCGGAAACGGCGAGCGCCTTCACGACGCCCCCTTTCGCGGCCGTGTCCGAGAACACCTTGAAGGCGGCGCCCCGGGCGAGGTCCGTGACGTCGCGGATTTCCATCCCGAAGCGAAGGTCCGGCTTGTCCGAACCCCACCGGTCCATCGCCTCGCGGTAGGGGATGCGGCGGAGCGGCAACGGGACTTCGATCCCCTTCGTCTCGCGGAAGACGTGCGCCACGAGCCGCTCGATGAGATCCAGGATGTCGTCCTGGTGGACGAACGACATCTCGAGGTCGAGCTGGGTGAATTCGGGTTGCCTGTCGGCCCTCAAATCCTCGTCGCGGAAGCATTTCACGATCTGGAAGTAGCGGTCCATCCCCGCCATCATCAGGACCTGCTTGAACACCTGCGGGCTCTGCGGGAGCGCGTAGAAGTGCTCGGGGTTGGTGCGGCTGGGGACGAGGAACTCGCGCGCCCCCTCCGGCGTGCTCTTGTAGAGGAACGGCGTTTCGATCTCCAGGAATCCTTCGGCGTCGAGGAACTTCCGGATCGCGATCGCGGTCTTGTGGCGGAGCGCGAGATTCCCCTGCATCTGCCCGCGCCGGAGGTCCAGGTAGCGGTGCGCGAGGCGCGTCTCTTCGGCCACCTTCGATTTTCCGGCGAGGTCGATCTCGAACGGGAGGGGAGCGGCGCGTGAGAGGACGGTGATCCCCGTCGCCGTCACCTCGATCTCGCCCGTGGGGAGCCTTTCGTTCCGGGTCCCCGCCGGCCGCGCGCGGACCTGCCCCTCGACCCGGACCACGTCCTCGGACTTGAGGGTGTGGGCGGTCGCGGCCAGGGCGGGGTTCTCCTGGGGGTTCACCACGACCTGGGTGAGCCCGAACCGGTCGCGCAGGTCGAAGAAGAGGAGGCCGCCGTGGTCGCGCCGGGAATGGACCCATCCCGCGACGACAGCGGCCTTTCCGGCGTCGGTCCCACGCAGTCCGCCGCACGTCTGTGTCCGATACATGGGACGGGGATTGTAGCGGAAAAGGAACCTCCGGGCAGGCCGGCGGTTCTATAGTGCGTGGGCATGAAGCGGCTTTTGACGGCCCTGACGGTCCTGGCGGCGGGGACGTTTTCCGCGTCCGCGTCCGACCAGCCTGTTTCCGTCTCGGCCGCCGCGGGCCGCGCCGACGTCCGCGCCGGCGAGTCGTTCGAGATCGTCGTCACCGCGCGGATCGATCCGCCCTACCACATCTATTCCGTGAAGCCGGCGGGGGAGGTCGGATACCCGACGGCACTGGCGCTCGCGGACGGGACCCCGTTCGCCGTCCAGGGGGCCTGGCGCGAACCCGAGCCGCATCGGCACGGGGAGGGGGCGGACCCCCTTTTCATCCACGAGGGCGCGGTCGCGTTCACCGCGACCGTGAAGGCGTCCGGGGGGCTCGCGCCGGGGACGCACGCGGTGGCGGGCTCTCTCGATTTCATGGCCTGCACCGACGAGGCGTGCCTCCCGCCCGATTCGCTTTCCTTCTCGGTGGACGTGACGATCGCGGCGGGCCCGGCGCGGCCGGAATTCGTGAGCGAAGCCCCGCCGGCGGCCCCGGCGCCCAAGGGGGCGGGACGCCCGGACGCCGTCCAGACCGCGATCGCGGGGGGGCTCTGGTCGTTCCTGCTCGCCGCCGTGGGGGCGGGGCTCGCCGCGCTCCTCATGCCGTGCGTCTATCCGATGATCCCGATCACCGTTTCCTTCTTCACCAAGGAAGCCGCGCGCCGGGGAAAGCCGCCGGTGGCGCTTGCCGCGCTCTACGCCCTGGGGATCGTCGGGACCTTCACCGGGATCGGGCTCCTCTTTTCCGCGGTGATCGGGGTCAACATCGTCGCCCTCGTGGCCAACCCCTGGGTCAACCTCACGATCGCGACGCTCTTTTTCGTCTTCGCGCTGTCGCTCTTCGGCCTCTTCGAGATCCAGCTTCCCGCCTTCGTCGTGAACGCGGCGGGCGGAGCCGACCGGAGCGGCGCCCTGGGCGTCATGGTGATGGGGTTCGCGTTCAGCATTGCCTCCTTCACCTGCACGGTGCAGTTCGTGGGGACCCTGCTGGTCCTGGCGGCGGGGGGGGACCGGCTCTGGCCGATCCTGGGGCTTCTGGCCTTCTCGGCGACGCTCGCGACGCCGTTCTTCTTCCTGTCGCTCTTTCCGTCGTATGTCGCGTCCGTTCCGAAGGCCGGGGGCTGGATGCATTCCACGAAGGTCGTCTTCGCCTGGGTCGAGATCATGGCGGTGGCGGCCTACCTCGCCAAGGCGGAGAACGTCTGGGGGTGGGGGATCCTGTCGCGCCCCGTGGTGCTTGCCGCCTGGTGCTTCTCGACCGGGATCGTGACGCTGTACCTCGCCGGCTGGTGCTATTTTCCGGGAGACGTCCCCGGTCCGGTCGGCTGGTTCCGGCGCTTCCTTGCCGCGGCCTTTGCCGCGCTGACGCTCTGGATCGGGCAGGGGTTTTCCGACCGGTCGCTGCCCCTCCTGGACGCCTTCCTGCCGCCTCTCGACTACGGCCGCGCCGGGGGCGGCGTAAAGGACGAGGTGTGGCTCAAGGACTGGGACGCCGCGCAGGCCGAGGCCGCCGCCACGGGAAAATACCTTCTCCTCGACTTTACCGGGATCACCTGATCGGTGTGCCTGGACAACGAGAAAAACGCCTTCCGGGAGAAGGCGGTGACAGACGAGATAAAAGCGCGCTTCGTGGCGGTGAAGCTCGATACCGACACGGGAGAGCGCGCCAAGGAGTACCAGAAGCTCCAGGAGGAGCGCTTCCGGGAGATCGCGCGCCCCCTCTACGTCATCCTCACCTCCGACGGCCTCGTGGAGCTCGCCCGCGACGGGGGGAGCCACACGGCGGAGAGCTTTCTTGAGTTCCTGAAGTCGGTTCCTTAAGCTCGCCTTCGTGAATTTTCTCAAGAACTTCGCGGCGTTTTTCGGGCGGATGTTCCTGGCGGCGCTCTTCTTCTTCTACGGGGGGCGCCAGATCCTGAACTTTTCCGAGACTGTCCATTTCCTCTCCTCGAACGGGATCCAGGCGGCGTCGTTTTTCGCCGTCGCGGCGATCCTGTTCCAGCTGGCGGGCGCCGTCTTCCTCTTCCTGGGGTTCAAGACGCAGCTGGGGGCGTGGCTGCTCCTCGCCGTCTGGGTCCCCGGGCTTTGGGTCTTGTGGAACGGGCTCGATGGATGGGACAATCAGATGATGTTCCTCAAGAATCTCGCCGTCTGCGGCGGGGTCTTGATGGTGCTCGCGAGCGGCCCCGGAAGCTGGAGCATGGAGGGGGGCGGCGGGGGCGGAAGGTCCAAGGGAGAGTAGGAGGCGTTTATGCGCGCGTGTGCCCTGTGCGGAAAGACGGTCAGCTTCGGAAACACCATCGCCCGGCGCGGGCTCCCCAAGAAGAAGGGGGGCGTCGGCCTCAAGACCACCGGCGTCAACGTCCGGAAATTCATCCCGAACCTCCAGCGCGTGAAGGTCGTGATCAAGGGGACCGTGAAGCGCCTCCGGATCTGCACCCGCTGCATCAAGTCCGGACGGGTCCGGAAAGCCGGCTAGTTTTCCGTCGCTGTCGTTCCGAAAAGCGTCAGGGGTGTCGCCGCGTCGACGGTGACGTCGACGATGTCGCCGGCCGCGATGCCGTCGCCCGAGAAGACCGTGACCTGGTTCTGGCGGCTTCTCCCGATCCACTGGGCGGCGTTTTTCGGGTTCGGCCCCTCCACGAGGACTTCGACGGTCTTCCCGATCTTTGACTGGTTCCGCGCGAGCGACACCTGCCGCTGGATCTCGAGGAGCCCGATGTTCCGGCGCTCTTTCGTTTCGAGGGGGACGTCGTCTTCCCGGTGCGACGCCTTCGTCCGGGGGCGCGTCGAGTACTTGAAGACGTACGACTGGGAGAATTCGAGCTCCCGGAGCGCGGCCGCGGTCGCCTGGTAGTCTTCCTCAGTCTCGCCGGGGAACCCCACGATGAAGTCGGACGCGATTTCCACGTCCGGAACGGCTTCGCGGACGTTCGCGATGATCCGGCGGTACTCGTCGACGGTGTAGAGCCGTTTCATGTCGGCGAGGATCCGGTCGGATCCCGACTGCAGGGGAAGATGCAGGTACTCGCAGAGCTTCGGGAGATCCCGCATCGCCGCGATCATGTCGGGGGTCGCGGATCTCGGGTGCGAGGTGATGAACCGGAGGCGCTTGAGGTCCGGGATATCGTGGACCGCCGCCAGGAGCCTGGCGAAGGTCGAGCCGTCCGCGAGGGATGCCCCGTAGGCGTTCACGGTCTGCCCCAGAAGCGTGATCTCGACCGCGCCGTCCGCGACGAGTTTCCTCGCCTCGTCGACGATCTCGGGAATCGAGCGGCTCACCTCGCGCCCGCGCGTGAACGGGACGATGCAGAAGGTGCAGACGTAGTCGCATCCGAAGGCGACCTCGATATACGCCTGGAGCTTCCGTTCGCGGTGCCGGTGGTCGGGGACCGGGAAGCGGTCGATGTCGCCGGCGGTCTCGAGGAGTTTCTTCTTCCCCGCGAGCGCCTCCTCCACGAGGTCCGGGACGCGCCCCAGGCGCGAAGGGCCCACCACGAAATCGAGTTCCGCGATCCGGTCGAAGAGCCGTCCCTTCTCGTTCTGCGCCATGCACCCCATGACGCCGAGGACCTTCAGGCGTTTTTTCCTTTTTTGGCCGGCGAACTGTCCCAGGATCGAGACCGCCTTGTCCTCGGCGTGCTGGCGCACCGAGCAGGTGTTCAGGATCGCGATCTCGGCCTCCTCGGGCCCCGCGACGCGGTCGTGTCCGCGCCTGGCGAGTTCCCCGAGGACGAGCTCGCTGTCGAGCACGTTCATCTGGCACCCGAGCGATTCGAGATAGACCTTCACGGGCGAAGTATAGGCTAATCGAGGGAGATCGCGAGGACGGCGTCGGCGGCCTCCTCCGGGCAGGCGCGCTCGAGGATGTCGGCGGCGAGCGTGGCGAGAGACCTCGGGACCGGCCCCGAGAACACCGCGCGGCCGTTCACGGTCACCGTGACCGGGGCGTCGAGGTCCACGAGCGCGTCGTTGAGGAAGAGCCGTATCTCGCGGACGCCGCGCGTCTCGATCGAGACGGCGTTCCCGTCGACCGTTCCTTTCATCGCGTACATCGGCGGCGGGGCATCCTTTCCGGTGTCGGCGGGCTTTTCGATCACGGATGCCGCCAGCCAATGGCAGCGTCCGGGGCGCGTGTGGGCCAGTCCGGGGGCCGGCTCCGCCAGGCCGATCGCGGTCGTTGTCACCGGCGACCGGCAGGAGACCGCGCGCGGGTTTCGCGGGGCGTTCGACCCGCGGAGGGCGTCCCAGCCCGCCCGGATCCCCTCGACCGTCATCCGGTGGGTCCCCTCCGGGTCCTCGAGGTAGGTCAGGTTGAATCCTTTTTCCTTCAGCCAGCCGGAGAAGGCGCGGCCCCGGTCCACGAGCGACGTCCCGTTCTCGTCCTTCGCGCCCTGCCACTGGAAGACGGGTCTCGCTCCCCAGTTCGACAGGGGGATCCGTTCCTCGGGAAGACCGGCCGTCATCACCGACGAGAAGGCGGCGATCCCCGCGAACCCGTCCGGCCAGAAGGCGGCGATCCGGAAGATCCCCCCGACGCCGTTGGAGTGGCCGAACAGGAAGACGCGCGCGGGGTCCACCGCGTAGCGGAGCTTCATCTCCCGGACCGCCGAGAGGACCGAGCCGATCTCCGGATAGTGGTTCCACCCCGCGCCGTCGATCTTGGCGCGGTTCGAGTCGACCGCGGCGACGATGGCGTCCGTTCCGGCGGTCCCTTCCCAGAAATTCCTCGCCTTGTCGTAGGCGGTCCAGGATCCATGGAGGAAGACGATCAGGGGATACCGCCGGTCCGGGGCGTATCCGTCGGGAAGGCGCACCTTCACCCGGACCTTCCGGTCGCGCGCCAGCGGCGGGGCGTCCGGCTTTTTCCGCTCGATCGCGGCGTCCGCGGGAGACGGGGCCAGGGACGGGGCGTCGAACACCAGGTATCCGGACTCCGTCGAGCGGCCGAGGATCGCCGCCGCGCGCGCGCGCCACCGGAGCGCTTCCTCCCGGGTCGTCACTGGATCCGCCCCCAGGCGCCGGGCCGCATCGTTCGGGGAGACCGGTCTTCCCGCGCGGATCAGCCGGTCGAACCGGGATTCGGGCGTCCCCCTGGCGGCGCACCCGGCAAGGATCGCGGCCGTGATCAGGACGAAGTGAGGGCGCATCCGCCCATCCTAAATCGTCCGGTTTTGAATACCATGTGCGGATGTCGCGCCCCTTGAGCTTCATGGCCGGTTTCGCGGCGGTGCTTGTTGCCGGGGTCCTCCTGTGGATGTTCGCGTCGCGCGGGCCTGTCAATCCCGGGACAAAGGAGGAGGGTCCCCCTGCACGGAAGGCGCCGTCCCCTTCCGGAGGCCCCCGGATCCGCGGGGCGGGAGGCGAACCCCTCCCGCTCGGTCCCGGGGCGGGCGTCCGGGAGGCGCCGCGCCCGTCCGCTTCCGCGGCGCCGGACGGCAGGGAGGGGGCCAGGGAGCGGGCCCTGAAGATCCTGGACGCGCGCCTCGCGATGCACGACCCGCGCCGGATGATGGAGAGCTCCCGCGCCGACATGGAAGCGCTCCGCGCGATCGGGCCGGACCTGGCCCGCTTTTTCATCGAGGAGTTCCGCGCCGCCGAAGGGGAACGGCGCCGGACGGCCCTGTTCCTCGCGATCGAGGCGGGCGGTCCTGACGCGGCATCTTTCCTCAAGGAAATCCTGAACGATGGAATCGTGCCGCCGGAGGAGCGGCTCCTCGTCCTGCGCTCGCTACCGGGGCTCCCTTCCGCGGGCGGCCTTCCCGCCGACGACGAGACCGTGAGCGCCGCCTTCCGGATGGCCGGGTCCGCCGAGGCGGACGAGCGGAAGGGCGCCGCCGGCATCCTCGCCTGGCAGGACACCGCGCAGGCGCGGGTCACCCTCATGGAGCTGTCCGTGAAGGATGCCGACAGCTGGGTCCGCGCCGCGGCGATCCGGGCCCTGGGCCGCAACGGCGACCGGACGACCCTGGCGCATCTGGCGGCCTATCCCCGCGAGGGGCTCGACGTCGAGTACTGGGTGGCCGGCGCTCTCGAGGACGCCGAGCGCCAGATCCGTGAGCGGCTCGGCGCGTCCGGCGAGTAGGACGTGCACGAAATGCACGACCGGTCCCTCCCGGCATCCATGCCCGGCTTTCGCTTTTGACAGATGCGCGGGGGGGGGTAGGCTCCCTCCGTATGGAAGGACTCAACGGTCTGGGAGGGATGTTCCGGAAGCTCCGGAGCCAGTTCGCTCCGGTTGCCGGAGAGACCGACCGTCGCCGCTCGCGTGACGCCTCGTTCCATTCGGCGGGGCAGGTCTACCGCCGCGCCACGGACCGGGACGAGGACCGCATGACGACCTTCGCGCACCGCGTGGCGGCCCTTGGGGCCGACCAGGCGCGCGGTTTCATCGACCGCTTTTATGCCGCCGACGAGGCGGGCGCGCGCCAGGCGGCCCTGCTCATGACGCTCCGCGCCGGCGGGGCCGAGGCGGGGCGGTTCCTGGGAGAGCTCCTCGACGGCGGGCCGATCCAGGAAACGGAGAGGCGCCTCGCGCTCCGGACCCTTCCCGCACTCGAATCCCCCGACCGGATCGCGGTGGCGCCGGAGCTCGCCGAGCGCGCCTTCGGCCTTTCCACTTCCGCGGACGCCGACGAGCGGATGGGGGGAGCCGGGCTCCTGGGGACCCAGGAGACGCCGCGCGCCCGCGAGCGCCTCATGCAGATGGCCGAGGCGGACGCGGACGTCCGCGTGCGGGCCGCCGCCGTCCGGATGCTCGGGAAGAACGGCGACCGGACGACCCTGAATTACCTGCGCGCCTATCCCGCTGCGGAGCTTGCCGGGGACCCGTGGGCCGAGACGGTCCTCGACGGCGCCCTCTGGGAGCTCGAGAAGAAGTTCGCCTGATCCGCCGGACCCCGCCTCCAGCCGAAGGGCATTCCGACGCGGGAGTGATCCGCATTCAGGAAAAATCCTGATCTTTTCGCGTCGTCGCGGGCGACAAGGGATCATGCGCAGCGCCCTCTGGGTCCTGGTGTTTGCGGTCCACCTCGTGTCCGACGCGTTCGCCGGCCGCGGGGGCGGCCGGGGCGGGATGATGCCGGGAGGCGGGTCGGCCCCGCCCCCCGCCTGGAACGTCTTCGAGGTGACCGATCCGGGGGAGAAGTCGCTCGAGTACGTCGTCGAGGAGAAAAAGAAGAAGAACAAGGGGGCGGAGTTCACCGGCGAGGACGGGCGGACGTGGCGCCTCGTCTGCACCGTCCCGACGGAAGAGGAAGCCGCGGAACGGAAGGAAAAGCTGGAGCGGGAAAACCTCTGCTGGGGCGCCTTCCGGGCCGTCCGGGAGGACGGCGCGGAGCGGTTCGAGGTGAAGCGGATCCCGAAAAGCCATCCCCGGAAGTTCAAGGACAAGTACGACACCGTCTGGCATCTCGGGAAGAAGTGTCCCACCGAGGAGAAGGCCGAGTCGGCGCTCGCGAAGCTCCGCGAGAAGCAGGAGCGGATCGACGCGCCGGAGGCGCAGGAGCAGGACGTCTCACACGACAAGGAGTGACTGGAAAACGCCAGTTCAGGCGGGGCGGAACGTCTGTGCCTGTCGACGGGCGTGGCGCAGGAAGACGCGGCGGAAGCCGCGCACGTCGGTGTAGCCGACGGCGGCGGCAACCGTCCGGATCTTCATGGCCGGATTTTTCAGGAGCTCCTTGGCCTTTTCAACGCGGATCTCCTGGAGAAAACGGTTCGGCGTCTTTCCGAAATGCCGCTTGAAGAGGGAGCGCAGGGACTGCGGGCTGATGTGGGCATGGCGCGCCACGGTCGTAGCGCTGTAGGGGGCGGCGGCGTGTGTCTTGAGGTATCCGGCCGCCGCCTCCAGTCTGGGATCCAGCGGTTTGGGGGGGGGCTTTTGCGACCAGCGCTCCCGGAGGGCGTTGGGGTGCGTATTGAGTAGGACGAGCAGGAGTTGCTCCAGCGCCGTCATGGCGCTGTGTGCCGCGCCAATCTCCCCGTTCCGTGCCAGGGTCTTGTCGAGGCGGGTGATGGCGGCGGCGATCGCGGGCGTGATCGGCCGGGGGGATGGATCGAAACCGAAAGGGCCCATCGCGTGTCCGAGTCCGACGGCCGTCCGGAGGGCGCGCAACATCGTTTGTTGCATTCCGATGCGGCGGACGTGGATGGGGAAAGGGGTCCGGGGATGCGGGGCGTCGAAGGCGAGAGGATCGACCACTTGATACTCTCCAGGCTTGGCCGTGACGGAGCGCCCGTCGACAATCGTGCGGTACGGGCGGTCCAGGGGGAGGATGACGGAGAGGCCATAGTCGTTCGGTATCGTGGGGGCATCCTTCAGGAAGAACTCCCGGCAACAGGCCTGGATCTTCAGCGTGGAGACGAACCCCGCGATAGCCCCGGAGGAGGAGTAGAGGGTGATCCGGTCGATGTGGGAAGGGCGCACCGTCCTGTCCCGGCAATAGGTCCGGACAGGGGCGCAGGCCTCCGCCTGCAGGCGGAAACGGGTGGTCTGCCGTGTCAGCCCGGGACACGAGAGGATGTAATCCCCTGGGAGGAGGGGCGCCTCCCCCAGGAGATAGACGGGAGTGTCCTTCTCGATAATGCCGACAGCCATCCCTTTCGAGTCCCTCCTCTTCCCGACGGCCCGGAACAGGAGGTCGGCTTGGAACAGCGTCCCCCAAAGGGCAGGATTCCGGTTGAACCCCTTTACGAGCGCGCGCACGACATAGCGGCCCGAAATATCCCGTGCCCCGCGCGAGACCAGGATCTGTTCGACTGAAAATCGCCCCATCGTCGGCAGTCTACCCACATCCGGGCGTCGCAGGAGGGAACGGACCTTCATTTCGTCCCCCCGAACAAGCGGATCGTCCCTCCGGGATTTTTTGTGGCGGCACCGGGCGCGGGGTACAAAGGCGTCAACGCGGAGTAGACGTGGTTCCAAGAAAGGAGATCGGGATGCGCATCAGAATCGCGATGGGGATCGCTGTCCTTGGAGTCTGCGCGTCGGCTCTAGCGCTCGCCCCGGGCTTTTCGTGGACGGGGCCTGTGCAGCCGGGGAGCACGTCCTGCTCTTGGGGACTCCGTCACTGTGTCATCGGGGACGTTAACGGAGACGGGATGGGGGATATCCTTGTCAGCAAGTCCGAGGCGAACGGACCGTCCGGTGTGAGTCAGGGACTGGTCTGTCTCATCTCCGGAAGCGACGGCAGCCTCTTGAGCCGGCTATGGGGACAAGCGGCTTATGCCAATTTCGGAGCCTGGCTGTCGGAGGCAGGGGATGTCAACCAGGATGGCCACGCCGATTTTCTGGTGCTTTCCCGTACGACCTCTCCCACCATTTCCCTTTTTTCCGGTTACGACCGTTCCCTGTTGAGATCGTGGGGCTACAGCGGGGCTCGGATCGTCATCGGCGGGCGTGACCTGGACGGGGACTCCATCCCAGACTGCGCGGCGATTGACAATTGGAGCGGCATCCGGATCTGGTCAGGCTCCACAGGGACGGTGATCCGAGACATCAACGCTGGTCTGGGTTTTTATGAGAATCGTTTGGCCTGGGCTGGAGATGTAGACGGGGATGGCTTCCCCGATCTCATGGTCAGCGCCCCCGATTTCAGTCTTGGTCGCGGGACCGTGCGGTTGCTATCAGGGAGGGACGGTTCCGAATTGTGGGGGCATTGGGCGCAGCCAGGCGAGCAGTCCCTTGGAATCAATATCTCGACGGCGGGTGATGTAAACGGCGACGGCTACGACGATTACCTGATCGGGTACAGACGTTCCGACGTTCCCCAGTATTACAGGACGGGTACCGTGGCCCTTTTCGCCGGAGGAAGCTTTGTCAGGTTGCATTCCTGGCGTGGGGAGGAAGAGGAGGCCTATTTCGGAACCGGTTATGCTTCGCTCTCCTCAGGGGACGTTGACGGAGACGGTCGCAGTGACGTGATCGTCGGTGCACGCGGGCACGGACTTGGCTCGACGGGCAAGGCCTATGTCTTTTCCGGAAACGGATATCACCTGTTATCGGCTGTCCTCGGTGAAGCGGGCCAAGTGACGGGCGGCTTCGGATATGCCGTGTCATCCGGAGACGTCAATGGCGACGGTCGGGCGGACGTCCTGGTTGGGGCCCCCGGTTGCGTCGATCTGTCCGGCCACGTGACAGGTAAGGTCTATCTTTTCATGGGACAATAACCGTCGAGATTTTCGCGAACGGCCTCCTCCGGGAACGGGGGAGGCCGTTTCATGTTTCAGGGACGGCTCACCGCCTTCCGCAGGCGGAAGTAGTGCGTCCGCGGCGAGCGGTTCGGTGTCACCTTCTCGACCAGGTTCTCGGCGAGAAGCGCCTTCAGGTCCTCGGTGGCGGTGTTCCCGCAGATGCCGAAGGCGCGCGCGATCTCGATGCGCGTGAGCGTCCTCCGCTTCCGGAACATATCGCGCAGGCGCTCGCGCCGCCGCAGGGTGGAGCGGTCCGCGGCGGGAGCCGGCGGGGCCGCGGCGTCCGGGACAGGGCCTGACGGAACAGTCTTGTCCGTGACGGCCGTCGCGGACGGATCGAGATCAGCCAGGTCGTAGGAGAGCTTGTCGGAGTGCAGGAGACGCATCCGCTCGACGGCGTTCTTGAGCTCACGGACGTTTCCCGGCCAGGGGCGACGGGAGAGCTCCCGCACCAGCGCCTCCGAGAGCGACGCGGATTGCCCCGGGGGTCGTCCGGCATCGAGGAATCGCCTCGTCAGGACCGGGATATCCGCGGACCGTTCCCGCAGGGGCGGCAGGACGAGCGACAGCCGGCTCAAGCGGAAGAAGAGGTCCTGCCGGAACCGTCCTTCCACCGCTGCCCGTTCGAGATCGACGTTCGTGGCCGCCACCACGCGGCATCGGACTGTCCGCGTCGCGCTGGTGCCCACGGGACGGATCTCGCCGTTCTCCAGGACCCGCAGGAGCGCCGCCTGCATTCCCGGCGGGATGTTCCCGATCTCGTCGAGGAACAGGGTCCCCTCACCCGCCGCCTCGAAAAGGCCGCGGCGGGGGCGGTCCGCCCCCGTGAACGCCCCCCGTTCGTGACCGAAGAGCTCCGACTCGAGGAGCGTTTCCGCGATCGCCCCGCAATCAACGGCGATGAACGGATGTTCCCGGCGGGTACTCGCCTCATGGAGTGCCCGCGCGACGAGCTCCTTTCCCGTGCCGGTCTCACCAGTGACGAGGACCGTCGCGTCGAGCGGGGCGAATCTCGCGATCGCATCCCGGACCTTGCGGATCGCGGGGGTCTCTCCGGCCAGGCTGCTGGCACCGGGGGCCGGATCCTCGGCCTTCCGTGGAGGCGCCGGAGGGCGCGCCTCGAGAGATCTCGCCAGCGCGAAGAGCGACGCGGGGGGAAACTCGCAGGCAAGGCGGATCTCGAAATCGAGCCTCTCCAGGGCCCGGTGGCGCTCCGCGTTCGCGAAGGCGGCGGCCAGGAGGCCCGCCGCCCCGGGCGCGTCTCCCGCCAGGCGCGCGAGGCGCGCCTCGAAAAAGGGGTCGAGGTAATGGACGTTTCCGAGGCGCCGGCGCTCTGCGAGGATCCGGCGTGCGGCGGCGGCGTTCCCCGTGGCGAGCTCCGTCCGCAAAAGCGTGAATCCCGGGAATCCCGTCCCGAAAAAGGCGCGGGGCCTGCCGGCGTCCTCGCCGGTCTCCCGGCGCGCCTCCGCGAGCGCCTCGTGCGGCCGCCGGGCCGCCAAAAGGCGCGTCGCGAGCGCCCAGGCGGGGAGCTTTCCGCCGGACGGGAGCTCCCCGCGCAGGAGCCCGTACAGAATCCGCCGTGACGTGAACCGCTCGCCGAAATAGCGGGGAAGCGACGGGTCGTTCTCGAGCTCGGGCAGGACCCCGGCCGCCTCGTCGAGTCGCCCCGTCTCGACGGCGTCGACGAACCGGACGAGCGCCACCTCCTGCGGCTTGAAGTTCTCGTCGCGTTGCGAGGAAAGCCACCGGATCTCGTCCGCCACCTCGTCGGCCCGCCCGAGGGTGGCGTGGAAGAAGCAGACGTTCAGGCTTGCGCCCCTCCACCGCGGGGATGTGCGGGGCAGGATCCGGAGCGTGTCGCGATAAAGGCGCTCGGCTTCCGCCGTGTCCCCGGAGGCCAGGGCGATCTGGGCCGAGATCCGCAGGCGGTAGACGGTGATCTCGGGGGGCGCCCCCCCTTCCAGGATCCCGTCGGCCCGCTTGAGCAGGATCTCCGTCTCCGGGGCGCGTCCCGCCACGAGGGCGGCGTTCGCCCAATGCAGGAGGAAAAGGGCCACAAGCATCGGATCGGCGTTCGGGGAAGAGAGTGGCGCGCGCGCCGCGGTCTCGAGCGCTTCCGGGAGGATAGTCCGGTCGAGAAGCCCCTGCTTCAGGGTCGAAAGCCCCCCTACAAGTGGATCGTCAGGTCGCTCCCCGAGGGCGGCTTCAAGCGCCCGGGTAAATTCCGCTTCGGTCTTGAGATAGGCGAGAGAGAGGGGATCAGTGAGACGATTTTTATTCATTAAATTAGCTAATTATTAGCTAATTATTATATTTTGTCAATCATTTTTTGTTTTGTTTGATCGCAAGTCATTTATTTTATTGATTTGTATTTTTATTATTCTGGCATCTGTCTCGCTCTATCCGGACTTCATGAAGAAACATACGCGACCGAGTGGAATTGCCTTGGTCCTTGTCTCCGGACTCCTGGTTTTGCTCGCCTTTCTCGGACTGACCTTTGTCCAGGCGGGTCGGCTGGGGGGGATCCGTTCCGAGGTCCTCCAGGCCTCCGTGCAGGCAGGGCTCGCCGCCGAGAGCGGGATGAGCTATGCCGCGGCGCGGCTGGTCTCCTCGGCGCCTACGGGGAATACAACCTCTGCCATCTCTCGCGGGGACGACTGGTCCTTTCGGGATGAATCCTCCATTTCCGCCCGGATGTCGGAGTCGCCTTCCTACAGTCACGGGGAGCCGTGGGACGATCGGAACGGAAACGGGATCCGCGACCATGACGAAAGGTTCGAGGACGTCGACGGGAACGGATGTTTCAGTCCCCGAAGCGGAAGGTTGCGCGGTGAGGCAGGAAGCGCGCGGGACCGGTTCACCCTCAAGATTGTCGCGGATGGCGGACGAATCCCCCTGAACGCCGGTTTTCTCGATGCGCTCGACCGGAACGAGAACGGCGTCCCGGATCACCGTGACATTTCGCTTGAGTACCAAGCATCCCTGGTCTACGTGCTGAACAATTTTGGCGCCGTCGTCAGGCCGGCGTCCGGCGGGGCCTGGACGCGCCGCGAGGATAGGCTGGCCGGAGATCCGTCCAGTCCCGGGACCGTACTCCACCTGTCGTGGCTCGGGATGGATCTTCTCCGCAATCGTCCAGTCGGGGGATATCGGTCCCTTGATGACGTCCGGCGGGTCCTGATCACTGCAGGGTACCGGGAGGACGAATGGGAGAGGATCATGCCCTTTGTCACGGTCCAGGCGCCTCCTCCGTTCGGAGCGTACCGTCGCGACGACTGCCGGGACGGCGGCCGGGTCGGAGATCCGCCGCCGCGCTACATTCCGGTACACCTGTCGGTGGCTCCGTTCGAGGTCCTGCAATCCCTGTTCATGTACCTGACGTACCAAGGCGCATCGGCTGCCGACTGGATTCCTGGAGAGGCGGACGGATGGAGCATTCCATGCTCCAGGACGGGAGGCGGCGGGACGCGCCTCCCCTATGCAGACATGCGCCTCGTCATTTTCTCGGACGAGGCAGAGCGGCTGGCTCGCGAAATCGCGGCTTCTCGGTCGGGCGGTCTCTCCTGGAAGAAGCTTTACGGACGCTTCCTGAGCGCGGCGCCGGAGATATTCTCGCGAGATTTCGCCGATCTGGCCGGATATCCCGTGCTTCAGAACGGCTGGGTGGAGGCGAAGGCCGAGATCGCCTTTCATGCCGTCTCGCTGGATTCTCCAATCAGGGAGTCCATGAGATCGACGTGGGGGGGATGGGGCTTGGAGCGGCGCGCCGGCTCGGGGCAATACGGTCTCGTCTCGTTCGACGGTGACCTGCGCGGACTTCCGTATCCCAAGGCTCCAGGCGACGGATGGAGAAATCCGTTCGAGCCATTCGGTGGCACGGCAGGCGGCGATAACGATCAGGACAGCGACTCCACCGGTTCACATGGGAATGAGGGATCAGATGGGGGGGGCGAGGGGGGAGGAGGGGACGAGAACGGGTCCGATGACGAAGGAGAATCGCTTTCCGCCCGAATCGCGCCGCAGGGAGGGACGCTGGTTCCGCCTTCGATCTTCGAGGTCGAGTCATGCGGACTGTCGGGCGGCACCGGTATCGGTATGGCCCGGGGGATCCTGGACAGTGGCGTCGAGCGGCTGGAGTTCACGTGCCAGGAGGATTTCGAGAACCTGACGGGAGGGGTCGAACTGGCCGCACGCGGGATCGCCGTGAGAGACGATCCGGAGCCGGAATTTCGCCGCCCCGCGATGGCGGATGGCGCCCGGACCTACCCGCATGCCATCGTCCTGCCGAACTGGAACATACGGTCCGTGTCGACGCCGGCCGAGGCGGCCGCGACTTCCCCCCTCGGCAGCTCGCGGGGATTCGGGGGGATCGGGCTTGCCCCGCGGGAGACCGGCCTCCAGGGGGCCGAGGCCTACCTGACTTTTCCGGAGGACTTCGCCCCCGGGCGCCAGTCCAGGACTGAAGGCACCGCGGGAGAGGTCCACAGGAAGGTCTCGCGGGGTGTGCTGCAGGATATGGATTGGGTGTTGTGGGACAGGCCCACTGCCCCCTCGCCCACTGCCTGGTGCGAGTGGCGCGAGTCGCATCAAGCCCTCACAGCGATGACGCGTGTCTCGTGCGAATGCTGGATGGGGGTTCCGGGCTCGCTTGCGGTGGTGGGGAGTTGGCGTTTCCCTTTCCCGATGGACGAGAAGCAAGGCGCCCTTTGGATCTGTCTTGAAAAATCGGCGGACTCACCGAGCAAGATGGTTTGCCGGGTGCACGTGGACGGCTGGCTCGATGCCAGGAATTCCAGGACCATCATGCCGGCAAGGACGGCCTGGGACCTGGACGAGGAGCGGATGTCGGCCCTTGGGGCTTCCCGCGGCGCGCATCACGTCGCGGTGACGCTGGATGCCACCGTCGTGCCCGGCTCGACTCGCGTGAGCGTGTTCATCGATGGCCGGAACGACTGGCCTGGCCAGCCGATGGAAATCGTCGTTCCGGGAATCATGGCGAAAGCGGGAGGAAGTTTGCGGGGCGTCCGCGACGGCAACACGAAACACAGTTGCCAGGCCGTCGACGAAATCAGGTTTCACGCCGGGATCCTGGGGACGGCCGATATCGCGGCGCGCCGGGATGCGGGCCTGTTTGTCAAATCGGGATGCTATTTGTCGCCCCGCTACGATTTCGACGAGCCGGCCCTCTTTCATCAGGCTCAATGGACCGGTCATCACCCGCTCGGCTTCCCTCCTGGCGCGTTGAAGGTCCAGATGGCCTGGACCGATGCAAGAGGGGACCGACATGTGCACCTGCTCGGGCCGTCCGGTCCCGCGGAAGATCTTTCGACCTTGAAGGATGTCAGGTCGTTCCAGTACCAGGTCCTGCTGGACTGTACCGATCATCCGGGGCCGGTCTGGGATTCCCCCGTCTTCGAGTCGATCTGGTTCACGTTCCGTCGCGCGGGCCGCTCCGGGATCTGGACCGGGTGGGGGGCGCAATGAAAACACCATCGAAGGGAGGCGGCCGAATTCCGGTTCGGTGCCTGATCAGCGCGCTCGGTTTTTGGACGACGATGGCCGGCGGTCATGGTTGGGCTGGGGGAGATCCGCCATTTGACCCCACTTCCCTTCGCGACACGAGCTATCCACTCGAGACGTTTTGCCCTCGACAGCACACGCTTTGTCCGCCGCGGATCACCCATTGCACGGAGAGGGAGACATGGTGTCCCGAGGTCCTGACGACATGCCAATTCACGCGATGTCCGGAAATGTGGACGTATTGCCCCGCCGTGGCGACATGGTGTCCTCGCGTGCCGAGCCTGTGTCCGGAAGCCCCGACGGCATGTCCAGTGATCACTACGGAGTGTCCTCCCCTCGAGACGATGTGCCCCGCAGATACGACTCGATGCAATACACCGCCGACGCATTGCTCGATGGGCCGTACCTCGTGCGCGAGCGATGGGACCCGGTGCCCGAACCTGGCGGTTGGTTCCCATGAAAAGATTTCTGTTTATCAGGGAGCCCTTCAGGAAAGATCCCGCTGAAGCCGGGAAAGGGGGAGACCGATGGGAATCGTTTACACTTTGGGGATCCTGGGCCTGTCCACACCCGCGCGGCACAAATGCCGGATCGGCCCTCATCACGTGCGGCCTCGGACCCTGATCAGGTCAACACTTGTGCGGGGGCTTGATGGCTTGTGCGCGGACGGGGAAAACGGGCGCGTTTCATGGCGCGGAATCCGCAAGTCGGCCCCCCCCTGGCAGGCTCCTTCCATTCCGGCAGGAGGTCTAATCAGGGGTATGAGGCTTCGGACCACCTTTCCCGGCGTCCTTTTCGGCGCTTTCTGGGTGATGGCCGGATTCCGGGGGGCATCCGCCTCCCCCGAATCCGGGCGCCTGGTTGCCGAAGGGATCGCGATGCTCGAAGCGGGGCGCGCGGAGGAAGCGCTCTTCCGGTTTGAGGAAGCCGCCCGTGCCGATCCCGGCGATCCGGAAGCTCTTTACGGGAGGGGGCGTGCGCATTTCCGCTTGGGTCAGTGGTACGCGGCCGCAGGCGCCTTCGAGCGATACGAGCAGGCGGGCCCGGAACGCGCGGCGACGAGCGCCTATCTGGGCCGGTCCTATCTGCTTCTCGAGGACTATGCCCGCGCGGAACTGAACCTGAAGAAAGCAGTCCGGCGGGATCCGCGCCTCGAGCCGTCTATCGCTCCGTTCTTTCAACTCGTCGCCAGGGTGCGCGAGGATGCCGTCGAGGGGGCGAAGCTCCTGGCCGTCCTGCGGGGCCAGATCACGGGAGAGGAAGAGACCGACGTGGAAAGGGAGCAGCGGCTGCGGGAGGCCGAACGGGAAAAGGAAGAGGAAAATGAGCGCTTGGCGAGGGAAAAGGGGGAGAAGGCGCAGGCCCTCGCTGCGAAGAGAGAGCGGGAGCGGACGAGGAACGAGGAGTTGAGGGAGGCCTTGCGGGAGGCGGGGGAGGACAAGGCCGGCCCCAGCGCTTCGCTTCGCGCCGAAGCGGGATACAATTCGAACGCCATTATCCTGGGCGTCGGGCGCGAGCTTCCTCCCGGCTTCTCCCGGAAGCATGCGGCGTTCGCGCGGGCGGGCCTGACCCTGGGCTACGATCGCTCGTACAAGGACGGGAAGGAAATCTCCGCTTCTTACACCTACTCCCAGGCGCATTTCGACGGGCTGGACGAGCTGGACCAGGCCGACAACATGGTCCGCTTGGACGCGCGCGCCCGGATGGGCCTCTCCTTCGGTGCCGCGCTGACCGCGACGGAGCGTTACACGCGGGTCGGAGACAAACCTTTCTGGAACCGCGCGGCGGTCCGGCCCGCGGCGCTCTTCTGGCACGGCGGCGTGGCGGAGCTCTCCTGGGAGCATGCCCGGACCGACTATTATCCGGAAGTCGCGGCCGCGTTCGACCGGGACGGATCATCCGATGCCGTCGCGCTGACGGAATCCTGGACCGTTCTCGGCGGGAGGGTGAAACCCCGGCTCGGGGTGACCCGCAGGACGAACCGGACGGACGGGAACGATTTCGATTCGAGCTCTGTCGAGGGATCGGCGGACCTTTCCGTCATCCTTCCCGGGAACCTTTCGGTCGAGGCCGTCTGCAGGCTCGAGCGCGAAAGGTTTTCGCACGGGAACTCCCAGGCGGAACCAGCCTTCGCCACGCGCCGGAAGGACACGGTGCGGGTTGTTGAACTCCAGATGCGCCGTTGGCTTGGGGGATCGCAGGCTTCCGTTTTTGTGCGGTATCAGCTGATGGACGCGAATTCGAACGTGCGTCTCTATCAGTACGACCAGAACGTGTCGCAGATCAGCCTGGATTACCGGTTCTGAAAGGAGGAGGTCATGAAGAGACAGTCGGGGGTTTCGGCGTTGGCGTTTGCCCTGATCGGAAGTTCGAATCTGTTGGCGGGGGGGGTGTCAGGCGCCGGAGGAGCGGGTTCCGTTCCTCCTCCCCCCGGACCGTCCCCTGTGGCGCCGATCCAGATCCAGCCTCCCCCGCCCCCTCCTCCTCTTCCCGTGAATCTTGGAAAGGTCCTTCCTCTGCCCCCTCCGTCCGGCGGGTCAGAAGAGCCGCCCGTTCCGGACTCCGGCCTTCCGGGGCCGGATTACCACCCGGGCCTGGATGGCTGGCTTCTGGAAGGATACGGCGGCATCTTCCAGGGGGTTTCGCACGTCAGACAGTCCGTCATCGAGCATGAGAAAGAGGAAAAGGCCGCCGAAGAAGCGGCGGAGTCGAAGGCCGGGGCCGAGAAGGCGCAGAGATCGGCGGACAGGAAGGCCAGGGAAGCCAGGGCGCGGTCCCTGAAGGAGCAGGAGGAATCGCTCGCCAGGGCTGCCGCCGCCCTGGAAACGGATCTGGCGGAAAAGTGAAACGTCCAGCAGATCCACTTTCCCGCTTCGTCAAACGGTAGTGTTCTCAAGGCACTAAAAGGGGTAGTGGCGCGTCGCCTGCAGATATCGCCGCTTTCGATTCCCGACACGGGGTGGTCCTCCCGGCAGACATGCGTGCCTATTTCCTGACCTTGAACGGCATGGGGAGCCGCCTGATTTACGACGGCGACTTCTTCTGCTTCTGGCCGATCCAGGATTTGATCATGCTTGCCCGTGCATTTCCGGACCGGTGCGGCACGATCCCGGATCCGAACTGCTACTTCCTGTTCGCCGATCACTCCGTCGGGGCGCCGTACTACGCGATTCGCCTTTTCCCGGATGTCGCACGGCCAACCCCTGTTGTTGGCGTCCGTGCGGATGACGGCGCTCTCGATGTGCAAGACTGCTTTCCGTCCTTTTCGGCGTTCCTGACCGCTTATCTGAATGATCCCTTCGACGTGAGTGTTTGTTATGTGCGATAAGCACGCGGCCACCTGCATCGACGATCCGGCGTTGCCAGCGCCGACCCCGCCCCGCTAGAATCGCCCGCTTCCAGGGACCCTAAAGAAAGGAGCCGTGCGATGGCGGACCGGAAGCTTGTGAACTACTCGGCCGAGGCGGGAGTCGCGACGATCGAGATGTGCGACCCGCCGGCGAACACCTACACCCACGAGATGTTCAGGCAGATCGATGAGGCGATTCTGAAGGCCCGGTTCGACGACTCGGTCCACGTGATCGTGATCCGCGGGAACGGCGACAAGTTCTTTTCCGCTGGTGCGAACATCAAGATGCTGTCGGAGGTCACCCCACGCTTCAAGTACTTCTTCTGCCTGCACGCCAACGAGACCTTGAGCCGCCTCGAGCAGACGCCGAAGCTGGTGATCGCCGCCATGAACGGCCACACCGTGGGCGGCGGGATGGAGATCGCAATGGCGGCCGACATCCGGATCGCCCGCAAGGGGGCCGGGAAGATCGGCCTCCCGGAGATCAATCTGGGGGTCCTCCCGGGCACCGGCGGCACCCAGCGGCTCGTGCGGATCGTCGGCAAGACCCGCGCGATCGAGCTCATGGTCTCGGGACGCCTGATGGAGTTCGAGGAGGCGAAGGACCTCGGGATCGTGACGGAGATCTTCGAGAACGAGGGGTTCATGGAGCGGATCTACGACTACGCGCGGCAGTTCGTCCCGCCGGGGAAGGCCTCGAAGGCGGTCGGCATGATCAAGCGGTCGGTGCAGAGCGGTGCCGAGGTCCCTTTCGAGTACGCCCTGGCGATGGAGCGCGAGTTCCAGCAGCAGCTCTTCGCGAGCGAGGACGCCAAGATCGGGCTCAAGGCGTACGTCGAGAAGACGAAGCCGAGCTTCAAGGGACAGTAGGAGCGCCTCGTGCGGCTTCCGAAGACGGATCTCTTCATCGGCGGCGAGTGGGTGGCCCCCTCGACGGGGAAGACCTTCGACGTCGTGAACCCCGCCACCGAGCAGGTGGTGGCGAAGGTCGCCTCCGGGGGGCGAGCCGACGTGGAGAAGGCGGTCGTCGCGGCCCGCAAGGCGTTCGATGAGGGCCCTTGGCCCAAGATGTCCGCCAAGGACCGCGGAAAGCTGGTCTGGAAGCTGGGAGAGCTTCTCCTCAAGTACAACGAGGGGGACGTCGCGGTCCTCGAGACCGCCCACAACGGGAAACCGATCTTCGAGAGCCAGTACGTCGACATCCCGCACAGCGCGGAGTGCCTGTTCTACTTCGCCGGATGGGCGACGAAGATCCACGGCGAGACGATCCCGACGTCCGCGGACGCCTTCACCTACACGCTCCGCGAGCCGATCGGCGTGATCGGGGCGATCACCCCCTGGAACTTCCCGCTGATGCTCGGGATCTGGAAGGTGGCGCCGGCTCTCGCGGCCGGGAACACGGTCGTCTGGAAGCCGGCGTCGCTGACGCCTCTCACCGCGCTCCGCTTCGGCGAGATCGCGCAGGAGGCGGGGCTTCCCCCCGGCGTCCTCAACATCGTCACGGGCCCCGGCGCCGAGGTGGGCGGGGCGATGGTCGCGCACCCGGGGATCGACAAGATCGCCTTTACCGGGGAAACGAAGACAGGCATCCAGCTCATGAAGGACGCCGCCGATTCCCTGAAGCGCGTCACCCTGGAACTGGGGGGGAAATCCCCGAACATCGTGCTCGCGGACTGCGACATGGAGGCCGCCGTGCGCGGGGCCGTGAACGGCATCTTCTACGGCAAGGGAGAGGTGTGCGCCGCCGGCAGCCGGCTTTTCGTGGAAGAGAGCATCCACGACGCCTTCATGGCGAAGCTGGTCGAGCGCGTCGGGAAGCTCGTCCCCGCGGACCCCATGCATCCCAAGACACGCATGGGGGCGCTCGTCTCGAAGAAGCAGATGGAGACGGTCCTTTCCTACATCGAGGCGGGGAAGAAGGAAGGGGCGCGGCTCGTCGCCGGCGGCGAGCGGTGCGACGTCGGCGGCAAGGGATACTTCGTGAAGCCGACCGTCTTCGACGGCGTGACGAACGCCATGAAGATCGCCCGCGAGGAGATCTTCGGGCCGGTCTTGGCCACGATTCCCGTGAAGGACGCCGAGGAGGCGGCCGTCAAGGCGAACGAGACCGTCTACGGTCTCGCCGCCGCCGTCTGGACCCGGGACGTCCGGAAGGCCCATCTGATCGCGCGGAAACTGAAGGCCGGCACCGTCTGGGTGAACGCCTACAACCTGTACGACAACGCGCTCCCGTTCGGCGGGTACAAGCAGAGCGGTTTCGGCCGCGAGTGCGGCCCGTCGGCGATCGAGCACTACACCCAGACCAAGAGCGTCTGGATCAGCCTGGCTTGAACAAACAGGGGTCAGGGGTGAGGGGTCAGGGGTCAGAGAGAGACCGCTGTTCGCCCCTCACCCCTCGCCCCTCACCCCTCGGAATGGACGAGTTCCTCCAGATCCTGGCCTTGGTCCTCGTGATCGAGGCGCTCTGGCGCTTCTTCGGGCAGTTCCCCGGTTACTGGATCACGGAGGGGATCCGCGGCGTCGCCGCCTGTCGCGCCTGCCAGGCGGCCGCGGCGCTCCTCGTGTCGATACGGGTGTACGGGCGGACGATCGACGATCTGGGCGTTCCCCGCGCGACCTGGCGGCGGGACCTTGCGACGGGCGTCCTCGTCGCGGCGTCGCTTGCGGGGCTCGCCGTGGGCGCGCGCCAGGCTGTCCTCGCGTGGCGGGGGGCCGATCTCATTGACGTTCTCGGCCTTCGCGTCGGGGTCCTCGGGGGGGCGAACGTCCCGACCTGGCAGGCGGCGGTCATCCTGGGGGGGATCGGGCCGGCGGTCGAGGATCTCCTGTTCTGGGGGATCATGCTGCCGTCCCTGCGCGCCGCCTGGGGCCCGCGCGCGGCATTCCCGGTCGTCGTCGCCGCGTTCGTCGCGCTCCACTGGGAGGGGCACTGGAGGTCGCTCCTGCCGCCGGCGGCGGGAGGGGTCCTTTTTGCCTTTCTTGTTTCCTGGCGCGGATCGGTCCTGGCGTCGATCCCGCTCCACGGGGCGGCGAACCTCCTGATCCTGCTCGTGAACCGCCGAATCTTGTTCGTCCCCTGACCGGGACCGGTGAGAAAAAGGGTTTTTTTTTGTCGTCGCAGGGTCCGTTTCGCGCGTCTAAACTGATGTCATGAAACGCCTCGTCCTGCTTTCGTTCCTGGTTCTGGGGCTCGTGTCCGGCCGTCCGGCCGCCGCCGGGTGAGGCCCGAGCCAGGACCTCGATGACCAGTTGGTCTACGAGAAACGGAACCAGAAGGAATGGACCCTCTCCTACGTCCTCATGGGGGGGGCGAGCCCCGACCGGAAGAACTTCAAGAGCTCCTGGGAGGAGCCTGACGGGACGGTGTTCAAGGTGATGGGGCGGTACCCCTCCCTGGAGCTGGCCGACAGGCGGAAGGCGGAGCTCGAGGCCACGAATCTGGTCTGGGGGGTCCTGGAGGTCGAGATGGACGACGGGACGCGGGGGATCCGGATCGAGCGGGTCTCGCGGGACTTTCCCAAGGGGAAAAAGGTCCGGCGCCTGGACGGCCTCTACCGGCTCGAGAAGACCTGCAGGTCCGGGGAGGAGGCCGCGGAGGCGCGCGACAAGATGATCGCCAAGGCGGACAAGAAGGGGAAGACCCTCGTCAATCTCGACGAGAAGGAGAAAAGGAAGAAGAACCGCTCACGCTCCGGGGAAGGGGCGGCTGATCTCGACGAGGAAATCCGCAAGCAGCTGGAAGAAGGGCTCGAGGCGGAAGAGTAGGTCCGGCCTTCCGGCCGTTGATCCGCGAAACGCGCGCCCGGCGGATCCGGTCACGTTCAGATGCCTCCCGGCATCCTCCGCGACCCCGGGTCGGCGTCCTCTCGGCTCGCTCCCGCTCGCCTCGGCGTCCGCAGGACGCCGGACGCCTTCCTTCGAATCTCGCCCGGACCGGCTCCCGCCGGTCCCGCTCGCTCCGCTCGCCTTCCCGCGTTTCGCGGAGCGATGGCCAGGTTCAAGGCGCGAGACGGGCCGTCGGGTCTGGCTCTACATCAAGAAAGGGGGCACGACATCCAAAACCGATGCTAGGGTTTGATT
>CAYVXZ010000015.1:0-74199 GCA_964455625.1 uncultured Planctomycetales bacterium
AATCAAACCCTAGCATCGGTTTTGGATGTCATGCCCCCTTTCTTGATGTAGAGCCAGACCCGACGACCCGCCTTGCGCCTTGAATCTGGCCATCGCTTCGCGATTCGGAAGGAAGCCGCCGGGAGGCGGCGGGCACGGGAATCGAACGGGCGACGGCCGGCACACATACGTGTGCCGAGCGGCATGGATGCCGCGAGAGGCCGTCGCCCAGGCCCGAGCGGAGGCCGGCACGATGTCGGCCGAGCGCTTGGGTCGATTCCCCCCGACAACCCGTCTTGCGTCTTGGATCTGGCCCACTCTCCGCGAAACGGAATGAAGCCGCCGGGAGGCGGCTGGCGGGCGGAGTCATCCGCGCACAATCCCGTTCCTCCCCTCCGCTCCCCCCCGTACACTCCTGCGCGCATGACGCCGGCGGCGCGCCTCTTCTGGGTCAGTTTTCTCGCCCTCTTCCTCGAGACTGCGTTCATCCGCTGGAGCCCGTCGCAGGTCAACATCCTCGCCTTCTTCGCGAACCTGATCCTGATCTCGAGCTTCCTGGGACTGGGAATCGGCGCCTCGGGCCTCATCAAGGAAAGGCCCGGACGACCCCTCCCGGGGCTCGCGCTCCTGCTTCTGGCCGTCTGGGGGATCGGGGCGTTCCTGGCCGGACGCCTGCCCGGCGCGGTGATCGCCAGTGGGGCGGCGCTTCTTCTTGCAGGCGCGGGTGCGGCCTTCCTGTTCCGGGGCGATCGCTCCGGCTCGCGCCGGTGGCTCTGGATCCTCGCGGCCCTTCCGCTTCTCGCGCTCGCCGCGTTCTTCCTGCGGAAGTTCGTGGGACACTACTTCATCTGGGGGATCAAGGACTGGCGCACCGTGGCGCTGGCGCTGGCGGCGTTCGCCCTCAACACCGCCTTCTTCGTCGAGATGGGCCTGGCGATCGGCGCGGGGTTTTCCGCCGTCCCGGCGCGGCGCGCCTACATCGTGAACCTCCTCGGGAGCCTTCTCGGGGTCCTCGTCCAGTGGGCCCTCTCGGCGGCCGAGGTCCAGCCGATCCTCTGGTTCGCGGGGGCGTTCGCGATCCTCTGGTTCGTTGTCGCGGAAACCCCGGCCGTCCGGGCCGTGTCGCTCGCCGGGATCCTCTTCGTCGGCTGGGCCGCCTGGCCCGAGCCGGGCGCCGAGATCTGGTCCCCCTACTACCGGATCCAGCTCAAGGAGGACGCGACGGAAGGGTTCCTGAACGTGAACGTCAACACCGACTACATCACGCGCGTGACGATGAAGCCCACGGCCCCCCCGCCCGCGGGGATGACGGCGCGGGAACGCGCCGCCTTCAACGTGCCGCGGCATGTCCCGTTCGCCTTCGCGCCGCCCGGTGACGTCCTCGTCCTCGGCGCGGGGGGCGGCGTGGACGTCGTGGCGGCCCTCCGCGAGGGGGCTCGTCACGTCGACGCCGTCGAGATCGACCCGGCGATCCAGCGGATCGCCGCGACGCGGAACGCCGACCGCCCGTACGACGACCCGCGCGCGACGGCCCATGTCACCGACGCCCGCGCCTTCGTTCGGACCGCGCCCGCCGGCCGCTACAGCCACGTCATCTACAGCTTCCTCGACTCCCAGCGGATCATGGGGTGGCTCTCGAACATCCGGCTCGACAACTACGTCTACACGGTGGAATCGCTTCGGGACGCCGCGCGCCTCGTGGATCCCGAAAACGGCGTCCTCGCGCTCTACTTCGCGATCAACCGCGACTGGATCGGCCGGAAGCTCTTCGCCATCCTCAAGGAGGCGACGGGCACGGAGCCGGTGGTCCTCGCGGGCGAGGGGAACAACCGGATCTTCCTCGCCGGCCCGGGGGTCCGCGCGCGCCCGGAGACCGTCAGGGAGCTCGCCTCGGTCCTCGTTGACGCCTCGGCCGAGTTCCGGGACCCCGCGGGAGTCGGCGTCCCCACCGACGACTGGCCCCAGCTCTACTACCGGAACCGCGCGATCACCCCGGCCTACGTGGTGGCGCTCGCGGCGATCCTGGGCGGGGCCGCCTGGATCCTGCGCCGCTTCCTGGGCGGGCCGTCGTTCGCGCTCTTCTTCTTCCTGGGGGGCGGGTTCCTGCTTGTCGAGACCTGGGCCCTCACCCGGTGCGGGCTCCTCTTCGGCTCCACCTGGCTCGTGAACCCGATCGTCCTCACGGCGGTGCTGACGGTGTCGCTGGCGGCGGCCCGCTTTTCCTCCCTCGTCCCCCTGCCGGCGCGCTGGATCGGCCTCTTCGCGGGGCTCGCGCTGTGCCTGGCGGTGCCGCGCGGGGCGCTCCTCGATCTCCCGATGATGCTCCGGGCGCCGGCCGCCGGTGCGCTCTTCGGACTTCCCCTCTTCTTCGCCGGGACCCTCTTCGCCGACGCCTTCGCGGCGGCGCGCGAGCCGCGCCGCGCCTTCGGCGCGAACCTCCTGGGGGCGGTTTGCGGCGGGGTCCTCGAGTTCGCGAGCCTCCTCACGGGGACGCAGGGGGTCGCTCTCCTGGCGGTCCTCCTCTACGCGCTGGCGGCCCTCGCGGCGGCGCGGGCGAAATCCGCCGCATCCTGACCGGGGCGGGCTATGATGATGGGTCGCCATGGCGATCCCCCGCGCGCCCCGCCCCCTCGTCTTCCTCGTCGCGACGCTGGCCCTCGGGATCGTCGCCCTCTTCTGGCTGGACGACGCCCTCGGCCGCACCGGCCTGACGCGGGCCGACGGGCCGCCCCTGGCCGCGACCTGGCACTTCTGGACCGCGGGGTTCGCCTTCCTCCTCCTGGGCGCCGCCGTCCTCACGCTTTTCATGCAGACGCGGGAATGGTCGAGCGGGCTCGTCACCCAGAACGACCGCCTGGAGGAGGCGAACCGCCGACTGCAGGAGGAGGTCGCCACGCGGAAACGCGCCGAGGAAGCGTCCCGCGAAAGCGCCGCGCGCCTCGAGGCGGTCGTGGGTCAGATGCCGGTGATCCTCTGGACCACCGACGCGGAGCTCCGCATCACCGCCTCCATGGGAGCGGGGCTCGCGTCGATCGGCGAACGCCCCGACCAGTTCGCCGGACGGCGCCTCCAGGAGGCGCTCGGAAGCGAGGACCCCGCCTTCCTCCCACTGGCGGCGCATCTCCGCGCGCTCGCCGGCGAGTCGGTGACCTACGAGATGCCCTGGAAGGGGCGCTCGTTCCGGACCCACATCGAGCCGCTGCGGGACGCCGGAGGGAAGATCACGGGGTGTCTGGGGACCTGTTTCGACATCACCGACCAGATGGGCATGGTAGAGGCCCTGCGCCGCGAGAAGGAGACGGCGCAGGCGTATCTCGACACCGTGGACGTGATCGTCGTGGTGATCGGACGGGACGAGCGGGTCCAGCTCGTGAACCCCAAGGGGTGCGCCCTGCTGGGATATTCCGAAGGCGAGATCGTCGGGAAGAACTGGTTCGACACCTTCCTGCCCGAGCGCGTCCGCAAGGGGGCCAAGCATGTCTTCACGCAGATCATGGCGGGCGAGATCGAGGCCGTCCGCTACCACGAGATCGCGGTCCTCACGCGCGCGGGAGCCGAACGGCTCATCGCCTGGAAGAACGCCGCCATCCACGACGAACAGGGGCGCGTCACGGCCACGATCAGCTCCGGGGACGACATCACCCACCGCAAGATCGCCGAGAAGCAGCTCCACGAGCTGAACACGCGCCTGGAGACCGCCAACCGCGAGCTCGAGCGGCTCACCCTGGTGGACCCCCTCTCGGACCTCCTCAACCGCCGCGGGCTCCAGCGCGTGCTGACGCAGGAGATCCAGCGCGTCGTGCTGGCGAAGCACCCCCTGGCGGCGATCCTGATCGACCTCGACAACTTCAAGCAGATCAACGACCGCTACGGCCACGCCGTCGGGGACGTCGTGATCGCCGAGGTGGCGCGCAAGCTCAAGGAATGCCTGCGCGTCACCGACCACGCCTGCCGGATCGGCGGGGACGAGTTCATGATGCTGCTCCCCGACACGCGCCCCGCGGAGGCGTCGGCCGTCGCCGAGCGGATCCGCCTGGCGATCGCGAGCGCCCCGATCATGCATTCCTCGAGCCCCGTCCACGTGACGGCGAGCCTGGGGGCGGTCCTCGTCTCGGAGACGGTCGCGTCGATCGACGAGCTCCTGTCGCTCACGCACCTCCTGCTCTACGAGAGCAAGCACGCCGGAAAGAACCGCGCCTCCTACGACTGGGGAGACGCCCTGGAGGAGAAGGCGGCCCACGGGAACGCCATGTCGAAGATCGTGATGGAGCTCCAGCGCGGCGACCATTTCCGCATCGTCGCGCACCCGATCGTGCGCCTCTCGGACGAGAAGACCGTGGGGGTGGAGCTCCTCACTCGCTCTTCCCTCCCCTCCTTCGAGTCGCCGGCCGACTTCTTCCGGATCGCCCAGGCCGTGAACATCATGACGCTCGTGGACCACCAGTGCTTCCGGAAATGCCTGGCGGCCTCCCTGAACCTGCCGCCCGAGATCCACTGCCACCTGAACATCTTCCCGTCGACCCTGATCGACATCCCCGTGACCCACATCCTGGACGATTTCCCGAAGGAGGCCGACCCCAAGCGCTACTGCGTGGAGCTTTCCGAGCAGCAGATCATCGGGGACCCGTCGCATCTTCTCGAATCCGTCCGGGCCCTGAAGGCCCGCGGCATCCAGGTGGCGATCGACGACGTGGGGTTCGGAAAGAGCTGCCTCGAGAACCTGATCCTCCTCGAGCCGGATGTCATCAAGATCGACCGGAAGTGCATCTTCGGGGTGGGGCGCGACAAGGCGCGCGAGCGGTCTCTCAAGCGCCTCCTCGACACGGCCGCGGGACTGGGCTCCCTGGTGGTCGCCGAGGGGGTCGAGACGCGCGAGGACATGGAGATCCTGAAGCACCTCGGCGTCCCGGAGGCGCAGGGGTACCTCTGGAGCATGCCCGCCGAGATCAAGCCCCTGGCGAAGGCCTGACCCGCACGCCGCACTCGGGTATCATCCCCCGCCCATGCCCGGTTTCCCTCCTTATGAGGAGGACATCGCGGACCTGTTCCGGCAGGCGGGAGAGCTTCTCGCCGCGCATTTCGACGAGGTCCGCGCGCGCGGCCCGATCGACCGCTTCGCCTCCCCCGCGGAGCTGGCCCCGTCCTATGCCGCGCCGCTTCCTCCGGACGGGCGGCCGATCGAGGCGGTCTGGGAAGACCTCCGGCGGATCCTGCGGGAAGGGGTCGCCCTGCATCACCCTGCCTGCCTGGGGCACCAGGTGGCCCCGGCCTTTCCCCTGGCGGCCGCCGGCGGCGCCATCGCCCAGGCCGTGAACCAGGCGGTCGCCGCCTGGGAAGGGGCGCCGTCGGCGGCGCACCTCGAGCGGCAGGTCCTGCGGTGGTTCTCGGACCTGGCGGGATTCGGACCCGACGCGGCCGGCTCCTTCGTCACCGGCGGCAGCATCGCGAACCTCACCGGGATCCTCGCCGCCCGGAGCCGCGACGGGTCGGCCTGGGAAGCGGGGGTCGACCCGGCGAAGAGGCCCGCCGTCCTCTGTTCCGACCAGGTCCACTACTCGATCGAGCGCGCCTGCGGCGTCCTGGGGCTCGGAAGCCGCTCGGTCGTGAAGGTCCCGACGGATGACCGCCTGCGGATGACCCCGGAGGCGGTCGAGGCGTCGCTTGCCGCCTGCCGGAAGGAAGGCCGGAATCCGATCGCCCTCGTCGCCACCGCGGGGACCACGTCGACCGGCTCGTTCGACCCGCTGCGCCCCCTCGCACGGATCGCCCGGCGCGAGAAGCTCTGGTTCCATGTGGACGGGGCGCACGGAGCGTCCTTCCTTTTCTCGGAGCGCCACCGGGGGCTCCTCGACGGGATCGAGATGGCCGACTCGCTCGCCTGGGACCCGCACAAGATGCTCTTCATGCCGATGAGCGCGAGCGTGATCCTTTTCGCGCGCAGCCCGGATATGGACCGGTTGTTCAGGCAGGAAGCCCCCTACATCTTCGGGACGTCGGGGGACATCCCCCCCGAGATGAACGCCGGCGAGCGGATGCTGGCGTGCTCGCGCCCCTGGGACGCGCTCAAGATCTGGCTCTCCCTCACGCGCCACGGCGCGCGGGTCTTCGGCGAGATGATCGACACCACGGTGGAGACGGCCGCCGGGCTCCATGCGCGCGTCCGGGCCGCGCCCGATTTCGAGCCGCTCCACGCCCCGGAGGCGAACATCCTCTGCTTCCGCTATCGGTGGGACAACGCCTCCGCGGAAGCACTCGACGCCTTCAACTACGACCTCCGGAACCGCCTCAACCGGAGCGGAAAGGCCTGGATCACGACGGCGGTCGTGAAGGGAAAGCGCGCCCTCCGCACGGCGGTCATGAACCCCCTCACGGGCCGGGCGGAGATCGAGGGGCTCCTCGCGGAGCTCCGCCGGATCGCCCGCGGCATGCGGGAATCGGGTACCATCGCGCGGTCATGACCGATCGGCGCGTCGGGACGGTCGTCATCCGGGGGGAAGGGCTCGCGATCGGGGATCTCGCGCGCGTCGCCAGGCAAGGGGCGCGCGTCGCGCTCGCCCGGGACGCGGCCGTCCGGAGGCGCCTCGCGGCCTCGCGCGATCATGTCCTTGCGACCCTCGCCGCCGGAAAGGGCGTCTACGGCGTCACGACCGGCGTCGGCTCGAACGCGGGACAGGCGATCCCCCTCGCCGACACCCGCGCGATGCAGGAGAACCTCGTCTGGTTCCTGAAGGCGGGGACCGGGCCGCGCCTCCCGGCCAGCGAGGTCCGCGCCGGGATGCTCCTTCGCGCCAATTCCCTCATGCGCGGCGTCTCCGGGATCCGGCCCGAGATCCTGCGCCGGATCGCGCTCTTCCTCAATGCCGGCGCGACCCCCGTCATGCACGAGATGGGCTCGATCGGGGCGAGCGGCGACCTGGTGCCGCTCGCGTACCTGGCGGGGTCGGTGACGGGGCTCGACCGGCGCTTTCTCGTCGAATACCGGGGACGCACGCTCGCCTCGACGGCGGTCCTCGCGCGCCTGGGCCTGGCCCCCATGCACCTCGAGGCGAAGGAAGGGCTCGCGCTCGTGAACGGCACCTCCGTCATGACGGGGATCGCCGCCCTCGCGACGGGCCGCGCGCGGACGCTCGTCGATCTCTCGCTCGCCGCGCACGCCCTCTTCATCCAGGCCCTGAACGGCTCCGTGATCCCGTTCGACCCCTTCGTCCATCGCCAGAAACCCCACCCGGGGCAGGTTGCCGCGGCCGCCGCGATGCGCCGGCTCCTCGCCGGCTCGCGCATGACGCACGAGGGGATGAAAGGGCATTTCCCCCAGCCGAAGCACGCCCTCGTCCAGGACCGCTATTCCCTGCGGTGCCTCCCCCAGTACCTCGCCCCCGTCCTCGAGGGGCTGGACGCGATCGAGCGCACCGTCTCGGTCGAGATGAACGCGGCGACCGACAATCCGCTCGTCGACGCCGCCGGAGGCCGGATCCTCAACTCCGGAAATTTCCTGGCCGAGTCGGTGGCGGTCGCCATGGACCAGCTCCGCTTCCACCTGGGACTCGTCGCCAAGCACCTCGACACCCAGATCGCGATCCTGGTCTCGCCCGAGTTCAGCGAGGGGCTTCCTCCCTCCCTCGTGGGGAATTCCGCGCGGCGCGTGAACATGGGTCTCAAGAGCCTCCAGATCGTCGGGAATTCGATCATGCCCCTCCTCACCTGGTACGGCCATCCGATCTCCGACCGCTATCCCACGCACGCCGAGCACTTCAACCAGAACATCAACAGCCAGGGATGGAACGCCGCGATCCTGGCGCGCCGCTCGGTCGAGACGATGGAGCGCTACCTGGCGGTGGCTCTCGTCTTCGCGGTGCAGGCGGCGGACCTCCGGGCGCGCCTCATGACCGGCTCCTGCGACCCCGGAAAGATCCTCTCCCCCGCCACGCGGCATGTCTACGCCGCGGTCCGGGCCGCGGCCGGGGCCCCTCCCTCGCCGAAACGCCCCCTTCCCCTCATCCACGACGACACCGATATCGAGCGGGACGCGCTGTTGAGCCGGATCGCGGCCGACATCGCCGGCGGCGGCCGGATCCCCGCCTCGCTCCGGATCGGATAGGATGTCCCGCGTTCCATGCCTGCGCGCTCCCTGAAGCATCACTACCCCCGGCGCCGCGAGGTCCCTTTCCTGATCGCGGCCTCGACGGCCCTCCTCGTTGCCGGCCTCTGCATGCCGCTTCTCGAGGTGGAGAAGATGTGGTTCTGGCAGAGCGACTATTCGGTCCTGACGGGCGTGGCGGACCTCGCCCGCCAGAACGAGCTGATCCTCGCCGCGGTGATCTTCTTCTTCTCGGTCGTCTTCCCGATCGCCAAGCTCGCCTCCCTCTGGATGGTCTGGGGCGTGCCGCTCTCGACCGGACGGCGCCGGACGGTCCTCACCTGGCTCGAACGGCTGGGGCGCTGGTCGATGCTCGACGTCTTCATCGTGGCCATCATGATCGTGCTGATCAAGATGAAGCCGTTCGCGGAGATCTCGCCGAGGCCCGGCGTCTACGTCTTCTCGGGGGCGATCCTGCTCTCGATGGGGACGGCGCTCTACGTCAAACGGCTCGCCGACCTGGCGGAGGAACGCTCACTTCCTGGCAGCGGCAGCCCCGGCCTGGGGAAACGTCTTCTCGATCCGGCCGGCTAGCTCCGGCGTCACGGTCACGGAAAGCGCCCGGAGGTTTTCCGAGAGCTGCGCGGCCGTCGTCGCCCCCAGGATGACGCTCGAGACCCCCGGCTGCGCCGCCGCCCAGGCAAGGGCCAGTCCGGCGCGCGAAACCCCCGCCGACGCCGCCACCGGCGCGAAGGCGCGCACCCGGCGGACGTTCTCGTCCGTCCGCACCATCTCCTTGAGCCAGCCGATCCGCGACAGACGCGTCCCCTTCGGGACCCCCGCGTCGTATTTTCCCGTGAGCATGCCGGAGGCGAGCGGGCTCCAGACCACGAGGCCCATCCCCGCCTTCTCCGCCGCCGGCCGGACGTCCCGTTCGAATTTCTCGCGCGCGAGCAGGCTGTACTGGGGTTGTTCGACCTGGGGCCGGTAAAGGTTCCGCTCGCGCGCGATCCCGACCGCCTCCGTGATCTGGGCCCCCGTCCACTCGCTCGTCCCCCAGTACAGGATCTTCCCCTGTCGAACGAGGTCGTCCATCGCGCGGCAGGTCTCCTCGAGGGGGGTCTCCGGATCGAACCGGTGGCAGAAGTAGAGGTCGAGATAGTCCATCCCGAGCCGCTTCAGGCTCTTCTCGACCGATTCCATGATGTGTTTCCGGGAGAGCCCCCGGTCGTTCACGTCGTCGCTCATCGGCCAGAAGAGCTTCGTCGCCACCACCAGCTCGTGGCGCGGGAACTCCGCGAGGGCCCGTCCCGTCTCCGTCTCCCCCGCCCCCCGCTCGTAGGCGTCCGAGCTGTCAAAGAAGTTCACGCCGGCATCCCGGGCGGTCCGGTAGATCGCGCGGATCGCGCGACGGTCCTTGACCGACCCCCCGAACGTCGTCCATCCTCCCAGTCCGAAGACGCTGACTTTGGTGCCGCACCGGCCGAGCGGCCGGTAGGTCATCGCGGGAAGGCGTGAAGGGGCTTTCATTCCCGGGATCGTAATCGGGAAGCGGCCCGCGGAAAAGGAGGACGCATGGGGATCGTGAAGGAATTCCGGGAATTCGCCGTCAAGGGGAACGCCATCGACATGGCCGTCGGGATCGTGATCGGCGGCGCCTTCGGCAAGATCGTGAGCTCCCTCGTGGGGGACGTCATCATGCCCCCGGTCGGGAAACTTCTCGGCGCGGTCAATTTCGCCGACCTCTACGTGAACCTGGGCGGCGGCGCCTTTCCCAGCCTCGCCGAGGCGAGAAAGGCCGGGGCCCCCACCCTCAACTACGGGCAGTTCATCCAGACCCTGATCGATTTCACCATCGTTGCGGCCGCCATCTTCATGATGGTAAAGGCGATCAATCTCCTCCGTCGCAGGGAAGAGGCCCCGCCCCCGCCACCGCCCCCCGCCGTCACGCCGGAGGACGTGAAACTGCTCCGCGAGATCCGGGACCTGCTGAAAGGCGCGAAGGCGTAGCGGCCGCCGGGGGCCTCTCGGCGGTCATGCTCGGGGGACGGTCGTCGCGGGCATCCCGCCCGCTCCTTCCTCCCATGCGCGACGGCCTTCGCACCCGTCCGCTTCGCGGACGGGAGATGCGTGGCATCCTGCCACCGGCCTGCGCATGAGGCCCCCTCGCATGCCCGCCTGCGGCCCCTTTCGGCGGCCGCGCTCGTGCCGCCTCTTCAAATCAGACTTTCCCCACCCACCCCCAAATGGAGTGCCGACTCTGGCAGAGCCAGCTTTTCCCTGTCGGCTCCCCGTCTCCGCAGTTTCAAGTATTGGTGTTTCGGGTATTGAAAATTACTTCAGCACGATTCGTGTTTCATAATCCCAATCATTTATGCCTGATTCATACTCCCGAAGTTGATCTTTGAGACGGCCCGCAAGCGCGGGATCCGTTTTTCCACATAGCACAATGAGGATATTTCGCTTCTTGGGATCCAACGCATGAACTTGACCAATAAGGCGGTCATAGGCAGCCTTTTTGCTGAGATTGTACTTTAGTTCGAAAAACACCTCTTCCGATTGAACGATTCCCTGCCATTTCAAAAACAAGTCCGCCGTCGTACCGCCATCCCGATACTCCTTCTCGATACGGGCTTCCGGGGCGCATTCCCTTAGGTAATCTGCTAAAGAATTCCGGTATTTGAGTTCGTCAGAAAGCTCTCCGGGAGCCCATTCCTCTACGACAGGAACCAGGTTGTCCATTAAACCGCTCCAACCTATCCCCGCCTTTGTCAGTTTTTTCATCGCTCGCCTCCAAATGGTCCAGCAATCGTTCAGCAGTGTACCGGCGCATTAACTGAGAGAAAAGACGGGGCGAATAGGAAGAAGCCGAGCGTCAGCGAGGCGATTCCTCCGGAGGTGGGCGGGCCTGATCCAAATTTACAACTGGGGCGCGGTTATGGACAGGCGCCCGAGAAAAGGGCCGCAGGCGGGCGGGTGAGAGGGGCCTCTCCGGCCGGCCGAGGCGCGGACTTCCGTGGATCGGGTAAAACCTTGTCGGCTCCGCCGAGTGCGCGGCCGGAGCGGAGCGAACCGCGCCGCGGGAGAGTGCGTCACGCGGCGAGCGTCCCCTCGAACCCCCGCCCGCCGAGAGGCCCTCCGAGGGCGCCGAGAGTGATTCAAGAAATCAGACCGGCGCGCCGTATTTGGCCTGCAGGACGCCGCAATGATGGATGATGTGGCCGGCCATGATGTATGCGAGGGCGCGCACGGAGACGGGGTTGCCGCTAGCCGTCCCGGTGCGCGACCAGCCGTCCGCCGGGAGGCGGCGCAGGACGACAAGGTTCGACGCGCGGACCGCCGCGAACTCGTCGAGGAGTTCCGCGAGCGGCGTCCCGGCGTACCGCGACAGGGCGACGTAGCCGTCCTCGTCCATCGTCGGAAGCGGTGAGCGCTCCCCCCGGCTGATGCAGAACGCCCGGTGGCCGAACACCCGTTCCGCGTCGATCATGTGGCCCGCCACCTCGCGGATCGTCCACTTGCCCGGCGCGTAGCGGAACAGCTCGCGGTCAGGGGCCACCGCCGCCCCGATCCGGCCGATCTCTTCCGGCTGACGCGCAAGGACGGCCAGCACGTCCGACCCCGGAACCCGGGACACATAACCCGCGTAGTAAGGGGCGTACTCCGTCGCGGCCGGCCTGGATTTCATCGCCCACCTCCGGAATCAGCGGACAGCCTTGCCAGATCCGCAAAAAAACCCGGATACGACACCGCCGCGCACTCGCCGTCGGAAAGGAGCGTGTCCCCCCTGGCGACAAGGGCGGCGACCGTGAACGCCATCGCGAGGCGGTGGTCGCCCAGGGTCTCGACCGGTGCGCCGGTGAGCGGCGTCGGCCCTTGGCCATGGATCACGAGCGTGTCGCCATCGAGGTGGACGTTCCCCCCCATCGCCGAAAGCCCCGCCGCGACGCCGGCGAGCCGGTCCGATTCCTTGACGCGAAGCTCCCCCGCCCCCTCGATGCGGGTCTCGCCGCGCGCCTGCGTGGCGAGAACGGCGAGGATCGGGATCTCGTCCACGAGGGACGGGATCTCGCGGTCGGTGACGCGCGTCCCGGCGAGCGGCGTCTGGCGGATCACGATCGATCCGGCCGGCTCGGGGCCCTCCGCCGGAACCGGGACCGCCGCGACGTCCGCCCCCATGCGGGCGAGGACCGCGAGAAACCCCGTCCGTCCCGGATTCAGGCCGACCCCCTCGACTGTCAGGCGAGACTCCTCGACGATCGCGGCGGCGGCCAGAAAGAAGGCGGCCGACGAGAAGTCGCCGGGGACGTCGAGCGTCCGTCCCCCTTCGATCGCACCGGGGACAACCGTGACCGCATCCCCCTCGACGCGAACACGATCGGGCGCGAGCCACGAAAGCATCCGTTCCGTGTGGTCGCGCGTCCCGAACGGGTCCTCGATGCGACTCTCGCCGTCGGCGAAGAGCGCGGCAAGCATCAAGGACGATTTCACCTGCGCGCTCGGGACCGCAAGGCGCGTCGCGAGCGGCGCGAGGGGACGCCGTCCCGCCACCGTGACGGGGGCATGGCCGTCCGTCAGCGACACCACGGCCCCCATCCGCCCCAGGGGCTCCGCCACGCGCCCCATCGGGCGGGCCGAGAGGGACGGGTCCCCCGTGAGAGTCGCCGAAAAGGGGTGCCCTGCGAGGATCCCCATCGCGAGGCGCATCGTTGTCCCCGAGTTCCCGCAGTCGAGGGAACCTGCGGGGGCCGAGAGCGTCCCGCCCGCCACGACCGCGTTCGCGCCGTCCCGGCGGATTCCGGCGCCAAGCCCCGAGAGGACCCGTGCGGTCGATGCGACATCGAGTCCCGCGGGGAGGTTCCGGACGGCGAGCCCCTTCCGGGAGAGCGCCCCGATCATGAGCGCCCGATGGGCGACCGACTTGTCGCCGGGAACGGAGATCCGCCCGGTCAGGGGCCCCGGGGCGCGCGCGACGCGCATCAGATCGAGAAGCCGAGGGCCGGAGCCATCGCGGCCAGATCCTTCATGAGCGCGGCGAACTGGTCGGGGAGGATCGCCTGCGGCCCGTCGCAGAGCGCCTCTTCCGGGCGGTCGTGGACCTCGACCATGATCCCGTGCGCGCCAGCGGCGGCGGCGGCCCGCGCGAGAGGCGCCACCCGCTCCCGGACGCCCGAGCCGTGGCTGGGATCCACGATCACCGGCAGGTGGCTCATCGCGCGCACCGCGAGAACCGCCCCCAGATCCAGGGTGCTCCGTCCGTGGTTCCCGGTCGCGGCGGCGCGGATCCCCCGCTCGCACAGGATCACCTGCGCGTTCCCCTCGGCCAGGATGTACTCGGCCGACATCAGCCACTCGTCGACGGTGGCGGAGAATCCGCGCTTCAGCATCACAGGCTTCCGGATCCGGCCCGATTCCTTGAGAAGGGAAAAATTCTGCATGTTCCGGGCACCGATCTGGACGACATCGGCGTGCTCGGCGGCGAGCGCGAGCGAGCGGGCATCCAGGGCCTCCGTCACGACCGGGAGCCCGGTGGCCTGCCGCGCCGCGGCGAGGATCGCGAGCCCCTTCTCCCCCAGCCCCTGGAAGGAATAAGGGGACGTCCGGGGCTTGAACGCCCCGCCGCGCAGCATGTGGGCCCCGGCGCGCGCGACCGCCTTCGCGATCCGGACCGTCTGCTCCTCGCTCTCGACGGCGCAGGGGCCGGCGATCACGACGAGACGGCCTTTCCCGATCTCGACCCGGCCCGCGACCGTCACGACGGTGGGGTCCGGATGCGCCTCACGCCCGACCAGCCGGTATGACTCCGTCACGGACATGGAGGGACTATTGTAGAAAAAAAGACGGTCCTCGTCAGGGCGCCGTCCGGACCCGGTACGTGAATGGCGCCGCGTCCCGGACGAGGACCGCCGAGCGAAAGCGCAGGTCGTACACCTCCGCCTCGTCAGCAGAGACGACGCGCCAGACCGGCGCCCGGAAGAACCACTCGAGCTCGCGCCCGCGGGGGGTGGCGCGGGCCGCCTCCACGACCGGATCGGCGGTCGCCGTCTCGTGGCGTCCGATCCGCTCGCAGGCACCGGCAAGGGGCCGGATCATCCACTCCTCCCAGGCGTCCCCGACGAACGCCACGCCGCGGAAGCGGTGCGGGCCGAACGGTTCGGGGAAGACGCACAGGTTTTCGGGTGCGCCCTTCCCTTCTTCCTTCGTCGCGGCGCGGGCCAGGAGCGCCATCGCGCGGCGCTCCCCCGCGGCGCACAGCAGGATCCAGGCCGCGGCGGCCGCGAGGAAGACGCGACCGGCGCGCTCCGACCGGCCCCATGCCCAGGGAAACAGCCCGAGAATCACCGGCGCGGCCAGGAATCCCGTCAGGACCAGGTCGATGATGAAGATCCATGAAAGCTCGAACCGCTCCCGGCTGAACGGATAAAGGAGGACGACGCCGTATGAATTGACGAGGTCCAGGAACAGGTGCCCGGCCGCCCCCAGGAAGGCCAACCCGAAAAGGGACGTCCAGGGGACCGCGCGGGCGAACAGCTTCACGACCCCCGCCGACGCGGCCGCGACCAGGGGGAGCCCCGGCAGGGAATGCGTCAGCATCCGGCGGCAGAGAAAGCTCTCGGTCCCGGTGGCGAGGGCCCAGAAGAAATCGACATCGGGGGCCACCGACCCCAGGACGAGCGCCGCCGTGGCCGCCTTCCCGTGACGCCGGGACAGGCCCGCCCGGGCGAGGATCCCGCCCGCCAGCCCGTGCGTCAGCGGATCGATACCGGCCTACTCCTCGGTTGAGGCGGCGCCGGCGGACGCCCCCATCGCGGCGATATCCTGCGGCTTCACCTTGCCGGCGTCGAATTTTCGGGCTCCCGCCATCATCTTTCCGATCGTCTCCGTGAATGAATGCGGCGCCGGCTTTTTCTTGCCCCGCTGTGGCGGAACGAACCGCAGGGGATTCAGGCGCGCCACGACGAACGGCTTCAGGTACCCGCGGTCGAATCCCGCCGCCTTCAGGCGCGCGACGCAGTCGGCGACGAGCGTGTCCAGTTCCAGGAGAAGCTTCGCCCGCCTTTCACGCTCTTCCAGGGATCGGCCGATCGGCTCCCCGGAAAACGCCTCGCATCGGCGGACCACCGGAAGGTACGCCCCGCCCGAAAACCGGCCGTTCGCCTCATAGCAGAGGCCGATCGTCAGATAGGCGGGCATCTCGAACTCGAACGCCCACGTCTCTTCCGGTTTTCGGGCCGACGCGGGGTCCGCCGCGAGGGCGCGGGCCATCCGGATCACCTCGAGAGACCGGTCGCGCAGGTTGTGCGCCTTCTCGGTATTCAAGGCCAGGATCTTGAAGGCGATCTCCGGTTCCGTCAGGAGAAGCGCCGTCACCGAGGCCGCCCCCATCTCCTTCAGGGCGGAGAGGCGATGCATCCCGTTCGGGGTCCAGTAGCCGCCCGGGTGCGGCGTCGCGATCACCGGGTCGAGGAAGCGGTCGATCTTCCGGATGACGCCGGCGAGGCGCTCGACGTGGGTCGGCGAGAGGTCGCGCTGGTACGGCGTCGGCTCGACCTTCGAGACCGGCAGGACCGCGAAGAGGACCCACGCCCCGCCGAACGGCTCGCGGTAGGCGGCGAGCACCGCCCCTCCGTCCGACGCGACGCGCGCGGCGAGATCCCGGACGTCCGCTGGAGCCTTGTCCACGCCGACCCCGGCGGATCCGGCCGCCACTTCGGCGGGGGAAAGCCCCGTGCGCTGCGGCGCAACCTTTCGCTTCCTCTTGACCGGAGACATTCATCGAGGATACGGCAAACGCCAAAATCCCAAAAGCCAAACACCAAGCAAACACCCAAACAGAAATGACCGAAACGCACTCATTCCGCTGTTCGCCCTGCCGTCCGCATGTTTGGCGTTTCTCTGTTTGTGCGTTTGTTTGCCGTTTGGTGCTTGGCGTTTGGCGTTTAGCATGTCCCTGTGGGCTCCGGCCACGCGCATTCCCATTGCCACGGGACCCCTTCGGTCGACGCGGCGCTCGCCGCCTCGCGCGACGGGATGCGCGCCGTCACCTGGGGGTTTTTCGGGCTGGCCCTGACCGCCCTTTTCCAGTGCGTCGTCGTCTGGCTTTCGGGAAGCGTGGCCCTGGCCGCCGACACCATCCACAATATCGGCGACGCCGCCACCGCGATCCCGCTCTGGATCGCCTTCGCGCTCGATCGGAAGCGCCCCAGCAAGCGGTTCCCGTTCGGGTACGGGCGTCTCGAGGACCTCGCGGGGGTCGCGATCATCCTCACGATCCTCGCGAGCGCCGCCGTCGCCTGCTGGCAGTCGGTCGACCGCCTGCTCCATCCGCGGGAGGTGACGCACCTGGGGGCGGTCGCGGCGGCGTCCCTGATCGGCTTCGCGGGGAACGAGCTCGTGGCGCTCTACCGGATTCGCGTCGGGACGCGCATCCGGAGCGCGGCGCTGGTGGCTGACGGCCAGCACGCCCGCGTGGACGGCCTCACGAGCCTGGGGGTCCTGGCGGGCGCCGCGGGGGTCTGGCTGGGGTTCCCGCTCGCCGATCCCCTGGTGGGCCTGGCCATCACCGGGCTCATCCTCTGGATCGTCTGGCATTCCGGAAAGACCGTCCTCACGCGCATGCTCGACGGCGTGGAGCCGGAGGTCGTGGACGAGATCCTGCACGCCGCGCGGCATGTCCCGGAGGTATCGGCCGTGGGGGCGGTCCGGGCCCGCTGGGTGGGGCACCGCCTGCATGCCGAGGTCTCGATCTCCGTCCCCCCCGAGACAACCGTCGCGGAAGGGCACCGGATCGCGCAGGCGGTGAGCCGCGAGCTCTCCCATCATCTCGCGCACCTGGATCTCGCCACGATCCACGTGGAACCTCCGGATGCCGCCTGCGGGAACCGGCATGTCCACGACGCCGACTCCTGCCGGGGTTGACCGACCGTTTGACACCCTTCGGGGCCGGGTGTACGTTACCCTTTGGAATGAAACGGAAAACGGTCGAAGGGTTCACCATGATCGAGCTCCTGATCGTGATCGGCCTGATCGGGTTTCTCGCGGCGGCGCTCGTCACGGTGGTCCCGCTGGTCATGGACGGCTCCAGGAAGAGCGGCACCACCGCCACGCTGGGACGGCTCAAGATGGCGCTCCAGAACTACAAGTCGGAATTCGGTTACTACCCCCAGGCAAAGGGGTTCACCGACCCCCTGGACACAGGCCTCTACGCCTACCTGGCGGACACGGGGACCCTCTATTGCCTCTGGCATGGGTACGGCCGGAATGCCACAGGCTGGGGCACCTACACGGATATGAAGGCCCCCCTGCCCGGGCAGATGAAGACCCCGCAGGGGAAGCTCGTCGGGTTCCTCCAGGACAAGGACCTCTCCTTCTCGGAAGGTGACACGTACAAGCGATGGCCGCTCGACTCCTGGCAGAGGCCGATCCTGTATGCCGTCTGGCGGCCTGATGTCGCCACGTCGCCGTACGATCCCTACTGTGTGCTGATCTCGAAAGGGTCCGACGAGGACGACCAGAGGGACGACATCATCGTGAAGGGGAACGAATGACCGCCAGATCGCGAGGCGTCCAGCGCGAAACGTCCAGCGATTCGCTTCGCGAACGAAAAGGCTTCACCCTCGTCGAGTTGGTCGTCGTGATCGCGGTGATCATTGTCCTCGCGGCGATCTCGATCCCCGCCTTCTCGACGATGTTCAAGGGAAGAAGCCTGCGGGACGGCGCCCGGATCGTCCAGATGGCGCTCATGCACGGACGGCTCCAGGCGATGACCCGAAACCGCCCCGTGATGGTGCGGCTCGTCCCGTTCACGAAAACCGAGAGCGGCAAGGACATCGCCACCGACGGGACGAAACTCACCACCGAGGTGCGCTGGAAGATCGAGATGGTCGATTCCGACGGGGACGGCGACTACACCACCGACGAAGACGGCGTGAACGGCGATTTCCTGCCTTGGGTCACCTCACAGACCTTCCTGGCGCCCGATGCGGCTTCGCAGCCCCCCTTGGGGACCATCCTGGGGGAGGCCAGCCCCGGCGTCTGGCACACCCATCCCCTCCCCGCGGGACAGGAGGACGACAAGGTGATCGAGTCGTTCGAGTTTCCGGACAAGATCCATCCCCGGGTCGGGACGCACGCGAACTGGAGTTCAGGGATCGGCCTTTTCGTCTTCGCCGCCAACGGAAGCTGCCGGATCCTCAAGACCGATCTCACCGGAGCCGGGACCGGCAGCGAGAACACGTCCGACTTCCAGACACTGGATCCCCAGGGACGACCCACGAAATACGACTTCCGCGTCGAAGACCCGATCAACGGGGAATCGGCCTACTTCGACATCGTTCCGACCACCGGGATCGTGAGCGTCGTCTTCGCGGTCAGCCCGTAACCGTGCAAAACCGCTTGCCCGAGCCCTGCCCGCCCCCTACGCTTCGGGGATCTTGCGCCCTTATTCCATGAACCGGAAACAGGAGGTCGAGATGCGGAAAACGGACCGGACTGCCGCCTTCACGCTGGTCGAGATCCTGATCGCCATGGCGGTCTTCCTGATCGGGGTCGTCGCGATCATCGGCGTCTTCCCCGAAGGCTTGAAGACCACCTCCAAGTCGGTCGACGACACCGTGGCCGGCTACGTGGTGCAATCGATCCGCGACGCCCTCGTCGACTCGATCCGCCGGAACGTCAAGGATGTCGAGGACGACAACGCCGACAACGGCTACTGGGTCCGGTGGTTCCACGACGGCCTCCCGGCGACCGGGGCCACCTACCGGTTGCCACGGACATTCCCGGTGGATCCGGACGATCCCAATCACTGGCAAGACACGGCCGGGACGAAGTACAACATGCCGGACTACTTCAAGGGGGCCCCCGGCGGCGCCAATCTCGGCACCGTGACCTGGCCGAGCCTGCCCGACAATCCGAACAAGACCGGCGCCGGCCAGGGAATGCTGACCCCCTACACCAGCCCGGCGACCGCCCCGCGCGTCACGCTGAACCGCGGCTGGTGGTGGCCGGACATGGCACTTCAGGAACCCAACGATTGGGAGACAACAAGCTCCCTTTTGACCGAAACGCTTCCCAACGGAGGCGCAACCGACACGACCCGCGAGAACAAGGGAATCGAGGTGGTCCGCCTCGGGACGCTCTCCGGAACGACCGCCTCCGCGCGGAACGAACGGAACGTCGAGTTCCCGGATCCCCTCTCGACCTACTCGTTCCAGTTCATCGGCCAGATCTTCAACGACCTGACGCCGGGCGGCGACACGGCCGACGAGAATCCGACGAATTACATCCCCTGCACTCCCTTCCCGTCGGAATGCGAGCTCATCCCCAACCCCTTCTATCCCGACAATCCGACCCCGCCCCCCGGTCTTCCCTCCCCGCCCAAGTACGAGGACCGGATCCGCAAGGACATGCGACCCGGCCTCATGGCGGTCACCTTCTTCCCGTTCAAGTCGTGGCGCCCGGGCTTCACCGGGATCGGCGCGGCCGGGGACCAGGTCGACCGCGACGAGGCGCGCGAGCAGAACTGCGTCCGGCTCTTCCAGTTCCTGGTGAGCTTCACGCAATAGTGAGGCATCTGACCGCGAAGCGTCCAGCGCGAAGCGTCCAGCGCGCCGCTTTGCGCTATTCGCCTCGCGCTTCGCGCTGCGCGCTGCGCGACAAGCGCCCGGGTTTCACCATCGTCGAACTGATGGTGGCGATCGCCCTCATGCTCATGCTCATGGGGGTCGCCGTCTTCGTCTTCGTGAACGCCGTCCGGATCTTCACGAAGACCTCCGCCGAGACCCAGATCTACCAGGCGGCCCAGGTCGCCATGGACACCCTCCGCAGCGACATCCAGGTCTGCCGCCCGCTCCTCACGCCCGACGGCCTCCCGAACAGCCAGCAGATGGTCGTCCTCTTCGACGCCGACCAGAACGCCCCGGATGTCTGGCGGTTCGACAGGCTTGCCCTCCGGACGACGACCGCCGACCCCGCTGCCCCCGAGACCGACACCGAGCGCTGGGTCCTCTACTGGGTCCAGGGCGGGGACGCCGCGGCGCAGATGCACGGAACGCTCATGAAATACGTCTCGCCGGGGCTCATCCCCCCCTGCACCGACGGGGCCGGCGCGGATCTCGCGGCGCTCGCGGCATCCCCCCCGACGCGCCCTTCCAGCTGGACCGCCGACTGGGTCACCGACGGGGCGGAGCTCTGCCAGAACGTGAGCCTCTTCAAGGTCGAGATCTTCCACGATCCGGACGCGGACGCCGCCACGACCGGGCTCTTCCTCGACAGCCGCGCCGCGGCCCTGGCGTATCCCTGGGACGGGGCGCTCTACGGCCCCTATTTCTCCACGGTCGGGGCCGCGGGCACCTCCGCCTTCCACGTCAACGCGACCTATTACAAGGACCCCCCGGCGAATCCCGCGTATAACATGTATCTCACGGGGTGGGACGCCTTCACGACGCAGGTCCGGATCCCGTCCCAGTTGCGGGTGACCCTCGAAATCCAGGATGAAAAGGGGCAAGAGCGGCGTATGATCCAGGAGCAGGTCTGGATCCCGATGGCCCATTAGGGAGGATGGCATGACCAGAAAGAAAACCGGTTTTACGATCGTGGAGCTGATGGTGGCGATCGCCCTCATGCTCATGCTCATGGGGGTCGCCGTCTTCATCTTCGTGAACGCCGTCCAGATCTTCACGAAGACCTCCGCCGAGACCCAGATCTACCAGGCGGCCCAGGTCGCCATGGACACCCTCCGCAAGGAGATCCGGGGCACGAAGCCCCTCCTCACGCCGAACGGCACGCCGAACACCCAGCAGTTCTTCGTCCAGTTCGACGAGCCCAAGACGATCGCGGGCTCCCCCTGGCGGTTCGACCGCCTCTGCTTCAAGACCACCACGAATGATCCCGCGACCCCCGACCAGACCGCAACCCGCTGGGTCATCTATTGGGTGAAAGGGGGAAGCACGACGGCCCCCGGGACGACCGGGACCCTGATGAAATACGTTTCCTCAAATGATTATGCCCCCCCGGAATCCAGCGGTGTCAGCAACATCAATCTCCCAACGCCGGATTACCAGGACGGTCCACCTGATTTTCCGGATTGGGACACCGACGGCGCGGAGCTCTGCCAGTACGTCAGCTTCTTCGGCGTGGAGATCTTCTACGACCCGGATACGGATTCCAACACGGAGGGGCAGTTCTTCGACCGCGTCACGGCGACCGCCGCCCCGAACACGGGTATCCAGGGATACCCGACCTGGGATTCCGCGACCTTCGGCGCCTATTTCACGGCCGGCTGGCCCGAGTACCTGCGGCTGAATTCCTGCAGCTCCTACACGACCGGCTACGACATCACGGCCTCCACGATCAAGCTCCCCTCGCAGATGCGGATCACGCTGCGGGTGCGCGACCCGAACCAGAAGCAGGAACGGACGATCCAGGAACAGGTCTGGATCCCGGTGGCGGATTAGGACAGAGGAGGATGCCATGAAGCGATCGTTTCTTCTTGCCGGATGCCTGTCGGCGCTTGCGGCGTCTTCCCTCATGGCGGGAGGCGGCGGAGGCGGGCTCGGGGGCGGGCTCATCCCCGACGCGGCCAAGGACGCCATGAAGGACCGGAATGCCGTGGTCGAGGAGACCGTCTGGGCCGACGGCAAGGACCCGGCGAAATCCTGGGCCGTCGTCGTCCAGGAGGACCTCAAGAAGCGGCTCGAGTCGTTCCGCGAAGAGGAAGACAAGAAGGCCAAGGAGGCCAAGAAGGACAAGAAAAAATACAAGAAGGGCGAGATCAAGGTGCTTCGCGAGAACATGAAGCGCGAGGACGCCGACAAGCTCGTCGAGAAGCTCGAGAAGGAACTCGAGGAAGCGGCCCAGAAGAAGGCCGCCAAGGACGACAAGAAGGCGGGAAAGGAAGACCCGCCCGCCAGCCGGTAGAAGGTCCCCCTAAGACGCTTCGGAACGCCCCGGCGATGCGATCGCCGGGGCGTTTTCATTGGCCGCAAGCCCGGCAAGGACTCCGATCCCGGCAGCGACGTAGCGCACGGGAAATGCCGCAAGCGCCCCCAGCGCCGCCGGCAGGTCGCCGCGCCGGAAAAGGACGCGCAGGGCGAACGGGATCTGGATCGCCGGAACCGCCAGAAACGCGGGAAGCCACGCCGGAAGGCCGGCCAGGAGGAGCCCGACACCTGCGGCCAGGAAGGCCCAGGTGCACGCCATCTCCAGGGCCGCCAGGCGGTCCCGCGGGTACAGGAACAGATCCGGTCCTCCCCGCCGGTAGCGCGCGTAGGAAAACTGCCGCCCGAGATACCCGGCCAGGGTCGGCTTGTACCGGTGTGTCGCGCGCGCCTCCGGCGTGAAGCGCAGGCGCCATCCCGCGGCGCGGAGGCGCCCGTTCCACTCGCTGTCGAGCCCCGCGTTCACGAGATCCTCGCGGAAGCGGCCACCGCGCTCCGCCGCCCGCCGCCGGTAGAGCGCCGCGGCCGACGTCACGTGGACCACGTCCGACTGGACGGCGGGGAAGCGCTCCTCCACCTCGTAGCCGGCCAGGCGCGCGATCCAGGGGTCACGGGGGTCCCCGGCGAGGATGCCGCCCGCCCCCGCCGCGTCCGGGGCATCCGCCAGCGCCGCGAGGAGCCGCTCGAGCCAGTCCGGGGCCGGAACGACGTCCGCCTCGACGATCCCGACGAACGCTTCAAAGCCCTCCGGGGCCGGCCGCGCGAAGACGCGGTCCAGTCCCGCGTTCAGGGCCGACGCCTCGCCGCCGGCGGATTTCGCGAGGACGACGATCCGGGGATCACGCGCGGCCCGCTCACGGGCGATCGCGCCTCCCCCATCGGTCGATCCGTCGTCCACGAGGACGATCTCGTCCGGCGGGACGGTCTGGCGTGCGATCGCATCCAGGGTCTCCCGGAGGGTCCGCGCGTCGTCGTGGAACGGGACGAGGATCGAGACGAACGGCGCCATCAGCGTCCGGCGAGAAGCTTCGCGGCGACCTTGGCGTCCTGCCAGAGGTCCCCGGCCGACCGGGCCGAGCGGAGGCGCGCGAGCGCGATCCGGGGACGCAGGTAGAACGCCCGGTAGGCGTCGCGGGCGATCTCCTCGATCTTCTCCGGGGCCAGATGGGGAAGGCGCGTCACGGCCTTCCCCATCGGATCGATCGACTCGGTATCGTCCACCAGATAGCCGTCCTTCCTGAAGGTGTCGTAGTACGGGGTCCCCTTGAACGGGGTCGCCACGGAGAACATCACCTCGGTGACCGGCATCCGGCAGACGGCATCGATCGTTCCGCGGAGCGATTCCTCCGTCTCGACCGGCGAGACGCCGATCATGATGTTGAGCTTCGCCCGGATGCCGTGACGCGCCAGCAATTCCACGGCCTGGTGGACGTCGGTGACCTTGAGATCCTTGTCCACGGAATCCAGGACCTCCTGGTTCAGGCTCTCGACCCCGATGTCGATCGAGCGGCATCCGGCGCGCGCCAGGGCCGCCACCACCTCGCGATCGGTCAGGAAATCGGCCCGGGAGAGGCATCCCCATTCGATCCCGAGCGGGGCGATTCCGTCGCAGATCTCGAGGGTCCTGCCCTTCGCCCAGAGGAACTGGTCGTCGAGGAGCATCACCGACTTGAACCCGAGGCGCGCGAGGTCCCGGAACTCCTCCACGACACGCCGTGCCGACGCGGCCTTCACCTTGGGTTTCGCGAGTCCCAGCCGGTACGCCTCCATCTCGCGGGAAAACGAGCTCGAGGTCGGCACGCAGTAGGTGCACCGGAAGGAACAGCCGCGCGACGCGATCATCGTCATGAAGGGATGCGCGCGGAACTTGGGGTTGGCGAACCGGTAGAGGTACTTCCTGAAGGCGGGATGATCGCGCTCGGGGATCGGGAGGTCGTCGAACGGGACGTCCGGCCCGAGGGGCGCGTGCACGACGGCGCCGTTCTCGAGGCGGCTCGTCCCGGCCGGATCCCCCCGGAGAAGGCATCCCGCGATCACCGGCTCCACCTCGCCGCGGATCACGGTGACGCGCGGGTTCACCAGGTAGTCGGCCGGTACGCGCGTCGGCTCCGGCCCGTGGAAGAGGATCCGCGCCTGCGGGCGCCTCTCGAGGATCAGCCGCGCCGCCGCGAGGTCGGTGGGCTTCGCGAGGATCACCCCGTGGATCACGTAGACGTCGGAATCGTCCGAGCCCAGCCACCGCTCGAACCCGGCGCGCGACACACGATCGAGGGCGCTGTCGAGGTACCGGACGTCCGCCCCTTCCCGGGCCAGGACCGTGAGGGCGTTCAGGTTCACGAGATCGGGAAAGTGGTAAAGCTCGTAGGTGCATCCGGCGAACCGCTCCGGGGCGCGCTCGGTCACCGGCGGCGGCTCGATGAAGGAAATTTTCAGGCTCATGCGAGGGCCGGCTCCCGGCCGGCGGGCTGGGGCAAGGGACGATGCTTCAGCGCATCGCACGTACCGCACACTTCGACCTGCCGCCTGAAAAAATCGTCCCAGGCGGCCGAACGCCAGACCGCTTCCAGGGAATCGCGCATGAGATCGCCTAGCTTCACGTGCCAGAGGCTGCAGCACGGCGTCACCTTCCCCTCCACGTCGACGTAGGCATAGTTGTCGGTCCGGAGACACAGCGCGTCGAAGCGACCGGCAAGCTTCATCGGAACGGAATGGTCGATCGCCGACCAGACCGGGACCTTCCACCGCCGGCCGATCCCCTTCGCGGCGCGCAGGAACTCCCGCTCCTCCGCGAACGACATCCGCGAGACGGCCTCGCCGTGCATGGACTGGAGCCGCGCGAGATGGACCCCCTGCAGACGGTGCTCCGCCGCGAACCGGACCAGTTCTTCCAGACGCGCCTCCGACCGCGCGATCAGGACCGCCTGCAGATAGAGGTCGAGCCGGGCCCCGGCCTCGTCACGCCGGCAGGCGAGCTCCCCGAACCGGTCAAGCACCTTCCGGCTCTCCGGATGCCCCGCCCCCTCCGGGTCCCCCCCTGCGGGAAACAGATCCACGGAGAGATTCACCTGAGCGACCCCGGACGCGAGGGTTTCCGCCTGGCGCGCGTCGTCCAGAAAGGTGCCGTTCGTCGTGTAGCGGACCAGCGCCCGGGGGCGACGCTCCCGGATGGCGCGCGCCATCTCGAAGAGCCGGGGGTGCAAAAGCGGCTCCCCCCACCCCGTCAGGGTCACGACACGGACACCGGGAGGCAGCTGGTCCAGCACCCTCCCGAAAACGGGCCAGGCCATGTCCTCAAGCGGCATCCCCCAGCGCGTCCGGGGGCACATCCGGCAGTCGAGGTTGCAGCGGTTCGTCACCTCGATCTGGATTTCCTCCGGAAGCCGGCTCCGTCGGCCGAGCGACAGGCGCGCGAACTTGGCGATCCGGTCCATGCAGGTCCATTTTACCCCACCGCCGCCCCCCCTCCCCTATAATCGGGCGTGCTTCTTGTCGGCCATCAGCCGAACTACCTTCCCTACCTGGGATTCTTCCACAAGATCGCGCGGGCCGACCGGTTCGTGATCGTCGACAACGTCCAGTTCGTCAAGCGCGGCCCCTTCGGCTGGATCCACCGCAACCGCATCCTCACGAACACCGGTCCCCAATGGCTCACCGTGCCGGTGCTGACCAAGGGAAAGTTCGACCAGGAGATCCGCGAGGTACGGATCAACAAGGCCCTCCCCTGGGCCCGGAAGCACTGGAAGGCGATCGCGATCCACTACGGAAAGACCCCCTGTTTCGCCCGCTACGCCCCGCCCTTCGAGGCGATCTACGCGCGCCCCTGGGAGTCGCTCGCGGAGCTGAACGAGGCGCTGATCCGGGCGATCCTGGCGGCGTTCGGGATCGACGTCCCGGTAGCGCGAGCCTCCGATCTCGCCGTTTCGGGCAAGGGGACGGACTACGTGATCGACCTCTGCCGGAAGGCGGGGGCCAATGCCTACCTCTCGGGTGTCCATGGCCGGGACTACCTGGAGACCGGAAAATTCAGGGAAGCCGGAATCGACCTCTCGTTCCAGGAGTTCACGCACCCCCGCCACCCCCAGGCCTACCCGGGGGAGTTCACGCCGAACCTCTCGGCGCTCGACCTCCTCTTCAACTGCGGGCCGGAGAGCCTGAAGATCCTGACAGGCGCGGCGGCCGGAAAATGACCCGATGACGCGCGGAACCGTCTGGGGGATCGCCGGGAGCCCGTTCACGGAGGACCTGCTTCTGGCGTTCTCGGCGCTGGGGCTTACGACCCGGCAGGTCTCGCGCGAGGAGGCATGGCGGGCCGGCCAGGACGCCCCCGCGCCGGGTTTCGTCCTCGACGTCAAGTTCGGCGACACGCTTCCGCAGGAGCTGGCCCGGCGCGGGATCCCCTACGTCGGGGTCAGCCTCGACCACTGGTACCAGTCGGTCCGCACGCACCTGGCGGCGCCCCCCCAGAAGGGCGGCGGGTACGTCTTCACGTGCGATCCGGACCAGGTCCGCCCGCTCCGCCACCTGGGGTTCGCCCATGTGGAGCATCTTCCGTTCGGCATCGACGCGGACTGCTTCAGGCCCCTCGAGATCCCCCCGGACGAGGCGGACCGGATCGGGGGGCCGGTCTCCTGCGTCGCGACCTCGCTCGTCGCCAATCCCCTCGACGGATATCACGCGCTCCAGAGGAACCTCATGCGGAAGCGCGACGCGTCGCCCCCCGCCGAATCGGAGGCGTGCCAGCGGATGCTCAACCTGCTCGACGAGCTGGTCCGGCTCCAGGCGGCGGACCTCTTCAACTACAGGCTCCCGGAACTCCTCCAGGAACTGGAATGGAAGCACAAGGTCACGTTCCTCGCGGACGGGCTCCCGCCGGAGAAGGAGACCTGGATGATCCGGATCGGCATCCATATCGCCATGCGCCAGCGCGTCGAGGCGGTCCGGCGCCTGGCACGCGAGACGGGGATCGCGGTCTGGGGCTCCGAAAGCTGGAAGACGCTCGACATCCCCGGCATGACGTACCGCGGTCCCGCCGACCGCCGGACGCTCCTCCCCCGGATCATCAACGCCTCCGCGATCAGCCTCAACGTCTCGAAACCCATGTTCCCCACCGGCGTCGGCCCCCGGATCCTCGAGACGCTCGCCTGCGGGGGGTTCCTCCTCTCGAACCGCATCGCCGCCCTCACGGCGCTCCTCGTGGACGGAAAGGATCTCGTGATCTACGACACCCTGGACGACCTCGCGGAAAAGGCGCGCTACTACCTGGCGCACCCGGCGGAGCGCCGGGCCATCGCCGGACGCGGCATGCGCAAGGTCCGCGCGCACCACACCTGGCTCCACCGGGCGAAACGGATCCTGGAGGTCCTCGAGGAAGACGGCATCATCCCGGCACCAGGTGCCGGCGGCGCGTGATCCGTCCGCGCTATCTTTTCGGCGCGTGCCGCTCGTACAACCGCGTGTGGCGGCTGGCGAGATCGATTTCCTTGCCGTCGATCACGGCGCGCGTCACGCGCGTCCGGATGTCGAGAATGTCGCCGTCCGTCACGATGAAAGTGGCCAGCTTTCCCGGCTCCAGGCTTCCCAGGCGGTCGGCGATCCCCAGGATGCGGGCGGGGTGGATCGTGACGGCCCGGACCGCCTCGTCGGCCGGAAGCCCGTATGCCGCCGCCAGCGCCGCGACATGGGCCAGGTTCCCGGCGTTCGAGCCGGCCCCGTCCAGCGCGATCGCGAACGGGACGCCCGCCTCGTGGAGCCTGGCCGCGGCCGCGAAGTTCGCGTCGTAGCCGAGATCCGCGTGGTCCGGGAGGTCGTCCGAACCTGTCCAGATCACGGGGACCTTCCGCTCCGCCAGGAATGGCGCGATCCGCCAGGCGTCGCGCCCGCCCAAGATGACGAGCCGGAGCTTCGCCTCCTCGGCCCAGAGAACGGCCGAACGGATCTGCGCGACGGCATCGGCCCGGACGATCACGGGGGTCTTCCCCGTCACGACCGGGATCATCGCCTCGAGCCTGCGATCCGTCTTCAGGGGAGGAACGCCGGGCTTCCTCGCCGCCGCCGCCTCGCGCGCGGCGAGATAACCCCGCGCCCGCGAAAACATCTCGTCCAGATCCCGCAGTTCCTCCCGCAGCCTTTCCTCGTCGTCCCGCTCCTTCCCGCCGGACGACTTCTTCTCCTTTTCCCTGTCCTTGTCCAGGCGCGGCCCCGGAAAGGCGGGCCAGCGCACGTGAAGGCCGACCGGGGCCGCCAGGGTCATCTCCTCCCAGGAGCGGCCCGCGAGGCGCAGGAGCGCCGACGTCCCCCCGATGCGCCCCCCCTTGGGCGCCGAGAGCGCCGTGAGGACCCCCCGCGCGCGCGCCACGGGAATGAGCTCCGAATCGGGATTCACCGACGATTCGGCCCGGGCGTTCGGGTTGAATTCCCCCGTCTCGTTCGTGTCGACCGTCTCCTCGAGGCTCCCGATCTCGTGGAGCCCGAGGACCGACTCGGCCGCGACAAGCCCCGGCCAGACATGGAGTCCGCCGAGATCCACGCGGCGCGCGATGCCATCAGCCACCGACATTTCCCCGCAGGCGGTGATCCGGTCCCCGGTCACGACGATCGCCCCCTTCGCGATGACGGGGCCCGACACGGGATGGATCACGGCGTTCACCCAGGCGACCGGCTCCGGATCCGCGGCGGAGACCGGGGAAAGCGGGAGCGCCGCCAGGAGGAGCGCGAGGGCCAGGAACATGCGCGAACGCGTCATTTCCCCCTTCTTCCCTTCCCCTTGCGGCCGTCCTTCTCGTCCGGCTCGCGTCCCTCCTTCGCGCGCGCGACAAGCGCCACCCGCTCGGCCGCGAGTTCCGCGCGCATCGCGCGGTCCTTTTCCCGGTCAAAATAGAGGACGCCGTCCACCCAAGTCTGATCGCAGACAGCGAGGCCGTCGAGCGGGTGGGTGTTCCAGAGGGCCAGGTCCGCGTCCTTCCCCACCTCGAGGCTCCCGACGCGCGACTCGATCCCCAGCTGGCGGGCGGGGTTGATCGTCACGAACGCGAGCGCCTCCTCCTCGGACATGCCTCCGTAGCGGACGGCCTTCGCCGCCTCCCGGTTCATGAGGCGGGCGAGCCGGGATGAATCCGACTTGAACGAGACGCAGACCCCGGCGCGCGCGAGCAGCGCCCCGTTCTCCGGGATCGCATCGAACGCCTCCACCTTGAACGCCCACCAGTCGCTGAAGGTGGCCGCCCCCGCCCCGTGCCGGGCGATGGCATCGGCCACCTTGTACCCCTCGAGGACGTGGTGGAACGTCCCGACCTTGAACCCCATCTCCTCGGCGACGCGGATCAGCATCAGGATCTCGTCTTGCCGGTAGCAGTGGCAGTGGATGCGGCGCTTCCCCTGGAGGATCTCGGCCAGGGGATCGAGCGACAGGTCGCGGCGCGGCGGGTAGCGCCCGGCCCTCTTCCCCTTCGGAAGCGCGTCGTACTCCTGCCGCTCCTTCAGGTAGGCGCCCGCCGCCAGGAACCGTTCCCGGATGAACTGCTCGATCCCGGGACGGGTCTGCGGGTAGCGGTCATGGCTCCTCCCGACCCGCTTCGGGTTCTCCCCGAGCGCGAACTTGATTCCCGGGACGGCGGCGGGGAACTCGAGCGCCCCGGGCAGGGCCCCCCACCGGAACTTGATGAACGCGCTCTGGCCGCCGATCGCGTTCGCCGAGCCGTGCATGAGGTGCGCCGTGGTGAGCCCGCCCGCGAGCTGCTGGTAGAGGGTCGGGGTCTCCGCGTCGATCACGTCCCCGATCCGGACCTCGGCCGAGGAGCTCGGGACATACTCGTTCACGCCGCCGATGATCGCCGTGTGGCTGTGCGCGTCGATGAGGCCGGGCGTGAGATGCCGCCCGTTCGCCTCGACCACGAGCGCCCCCTTCGGCGCGGCGAGCCCCTTCCCGATCGCAATGATCTTCCCGTCGCGCACCAGGAGGTCGTGTCCGGCGAGGATTCCGGCCTTCGCGGAGGTCCAGAGCGTGGCCCCCCTGAACAGGACCTCCCGCGCCGAGGAAAGGGGGCCGCGGTCGCGGACCGCCGGGATCGGGGGTTTTTCCGCCTCGTCCTTCTTCTCCCTCTCGGTCTCCTCTCCCTTTCCGTCCTTCTTCTCTTTCTCCTCTTTCTTCGCCTCGAACGCGAACGCCGTCTTTCCGTCCAGGAGCGCGCGGCCGGCCCAGCGGTCCTCCGCGACGCGCCCTTCCAGGAAGAGCCGGCCTTCAAGACCGGCTTCCCCGGCCGGAATCTCCGCGGAAAGGACACCCGCCGCGAAGGAGATCCGGATTCCCTCTCCCGGCACCGTCAGGTACCCCGGCTTCCCCTTCACCTCGATCGTGAGCGTCCGCTCCTCCGGCTTGCCGTCCTCCCGCAGGCGGATCGACCAGGTCCCGGAGGGCTCGGGAAGCTTTTCGTCCAGGAGATGCCGCTCGCCGTCCACCCAGATTTCCGCGAGCGCGGCGTCCTTGTCGAAGATCCCCTTTTCGGCCTTCTCGAAGACGAGGATGTTCGCGATCTTTCCCGCCTCCAGCGTCCCCAGCGACGCGTCCGCCCCCAGGATCCCCGCAGGGACGGTCGTGAGGGCGGCGAGGGCCGCGTCCGCCGGAAGCCCGCGCGCGACCGCCGACCGGACACGCTCGAACACCTGGGACGGCTCCGGAAGGCCGTGCGTCGTGAAGGCGAAACGGGCCTTCGCTTCCGCCAGGCGCGCCGGGGTCTCCGGGGCGTGATGCCAGGCGCGGAGCGCCGCAAGCGTCAGGTCCTCCCAGCGGTCGTCGTCGGCCGCCTCGGGAACGGGGGGGAAATCGAGACGCACCAGCAGCGGCACCCCCAGCCCGGCGAGGTCTGCCGCGTGACGCCAGCCATCCGACCCCGTCATGACCCGGCATGAAAGGCCGGCTTCCTTCGCGAGCCCCGCCGCCCGGAAGACGTCGTGCCACGCGGGGCCGTCGAATTCCGCCGGAAGCGATTCCCGCTGCGCCTCGACCAGCGCGGAGATCTCGCCGTCCGTCCGCGGAGGCGCGAGCCCCGCGGGGTTTCCGGCGTAGATCCCGGCGCACTCGCGCAGCCAGTCCCTGTCCAGGAACGATTGCCGCAGGAGCGCGACCGATCCCATCATCGCGCTCGGGTAGGTCCCGTCGTAATGCTCGAAGGAGAAATGCTGGGAGGCCCGTTCCTTCAGGATCCGCCGGGCGGATTCCCCGGGCGCCAGGAGCGCGAGGCATCCCGTCCCCCGGAGGACCCCCTCCTCGGGGGCCAGCAGCGCCGCACCGATTCCCGCCTTCCAGAGATTCTCGAACTTCCCGAACCGCTCCGGGAGTGACCGCGACACCCGGAAGGAGGCGCGCACGGGCTCGGGAGCGGGCCCGGGCGGCTTCTCGGGCTTTTTCCCGCCCCGCGCCGTCCAGTCATGGTCCCCCAGGCATCCTTCGCACCCTTCGACCGGCTCGCGCGCGTCGGGGCGGCTCGCCCCGCGCGATTCCTTGCCGAGGACCGCGGTCCAGGCGGCATGCGGCTCCACGAAAGCAGGGGCGAGCGTGCGCCCCGCCATGTCGTGAACCCTGGCGTCGGGCGGGACGGCAACGTCCGCCCCGGCGGCCGCCACGAGCCCCCCGCGAATGACAAGCGTCCCCTTCTCGACGACGCGCCCCGGCGCGACGACGATCCGGGCGTTCGTGAAGGCATGGACGTCCGGAACCTCTCGTTCCTCGACGGGCGGCGCGGCCGAAAGGCCACAAGCCAGCACGCAGGCCGCTCCGAAGGCGATCCGTCTCATGAAAGGTCCCTGCGCAAGGCGCTCCATGCGAGAAGGAGCCATCCTACCACGAAGAGGAGCCCGCCCAAGGGGGTCACCGCCCCGAGCCATGTCAGGCCCGTAACGGCCAGGACCGCGAGGCTCCCCGAGAAGAGGAGCGTCCCGGCGGCAAACGCCCATCCCGCCCGCCGCCGGAACCGCTCGTCCCCTGTCATGACCCCCGCGATCATCAGGCCGATGGCGTGATAAAAGGCGTACCGGACCGCCGTCTCGAACACCGCCAGGCGCTCCGGCACGAGGCGGTCCTTCAGGGCGTGCGCCCCGAAGGCGCCGCCGGCCACCGCCAGGCACGCCACCACCGCCCCCGCCGCCAGGAATCCGCGCATCCGGGGCAAGCGTAATCGGAATCAGGCCCGCTTCAAACCGCCGCGTGGCGCGCATTCCGGCCGCTTCCGGAAGACGAGACCGACGATTCCGTAGAACACGAGGAATTGCACCAGCATGTTTTCAGGCCCCGTCACGCGTATCCCGATCCAGTGGTTGACCGCCCCGGCGATCAGGGGTCCCGGTAGCAGGAGGACCATCAGGACCCGGCCGGCCAGGGCGCCTCCGGCGCCCACAGGCTCCCCTCACGGAAAGAACCGCACCAGGAGGAGCATCCCGCCGAAAAACGTGAAGACGCTTACGAGCAGCGAAAGCCCCAGGCGCTTGAGCGTCCCCCTGTCCGCCAGTTTCGTCATGCCCGTCACAATCGGTAGTTGCAGAGTGTCCGGCCTTGCCGGTCGCAGAACACGAGGGTTCGGGCGCCTTCGAAGAGCGGGATGCAGACGACCCCCTCGATTTCAGTGCCACCGCCGGCGGCCCGCTGGAGGGGATCCGCCGCAGGCAGCGAGCCGGCACAAAACGGCTTCTCGTACAGGATCTCCCCGTCGGCAGCGTACAGGCGAAGCCAGAACGTCTCCCCCGACACCGAGGGAGGGATTCTTTCCACCTGGTAGGGGCAATCCATGAAGACAATCTTCCTCACTTCGATGCGTCCGTCCCGAGCCGAGAAAAACGCCACACCTCTCTTCTCGGTGACCGTCTCGCCGGCTTGGGGAGGAAACGTCCTCTCGACCGGACTGAAAGCACTGTCCAACCGCTCTCTCGCTGACCGGACGATGTAACCGGGGCCGGCAGGAAGGCCCGTTGTCGCAGAGGACGGAGCCTGCGCCTGAGGCTCTCCAGCACCCGGGAAGGAATTCAGACTGTCCCGTGGCGTTGTTTTGGCAGGCCGGCCCGCGTCCCGGCGTCCCGGAGGCGCCTCCCGCAGGAATATCACCCACACTAGAAATGCCCCGACGACCGCCAATCCGGCGACACCCAAGCGTCCCGGAGGCATCTTCACTTTCCTGTCCTCGTTCTCGCCGGGCAGTTGACGAAAGGCGGACGTACTGTAAGAGTCGGAGTACATCGTTCGGGAGGACACTTGGTGGATTCAGCGGAACATAAGGTGTCCACATAGGGACAAATCGTGGGAGATGGCGTCTGGACGCAGACCGTTTCGACCTCCGGGCATTCGGTGACGATGACGGGACAGTTCGTATCCGGGACGTTGCAGAAGGTGTACTCCGCGGGGCAATGCGTATAAACAAGCGGGCAAAGCGTGGGGCTGGGCGGGCAAGCGGTCGGACTCGAAGGGCATTGCGTCGCCTGCGGCAGAACCGTCCACTGTTGCAACCAGTACTGGATCGGGTACCAGATCGGGCGGCAAGAGCAAGGATCATCATCCCCCTGGAGTTGGGTGTCCGACGTGCCACCGGACAATCCCGAAGCGAAGCAGGCCATGAAGACGGCGATCATTCCGGACAGCCTTCTCTTCCCTTTCATTGCGGCTCCTCCATGCCGGCCGCGACTGTTCCCGGTTCAGGGACGACAATCGTCCGGTCGATCGGAACGCCGGCCAAATGGGCTGTCTTCCCGTCGGGCCAAGTGACATCGACCTCTACCGTCGCGACCCGAGTCCCGAGACCGAACACCCTTTTCTTGTCGTCGTCCGCGGCGTAGACGGTCCGCTCCTGGACGAGATCCCCTGCCGTCACCTTCACCGACGCGCCGATCGCATAGGAGCCGGAGCGGTTCCGGACCTCGACACCCAGCCAATGCCGATCGGATACACCCGACTGCCGAAGTGACGACAGGACGACCCTCGGGCTGAATGGATCAACCCCGACGAGATCCGGCAGGCCGTCCCCGTCCATGTCTGCCACGTGCGTCCTCCAGAGGCGCCTCAAGGCCGCGGACGCCAGGATCGCCTGTTTGACGTCCGTAAACGCCCCGCCTCCCGACCTGTAAAGATGCGAGGAAATATCGCGGCCGGCATAGGTGGAATGGTCGTATGCCGCCAGCAGCAGGTCTGACGTCCCGTCCAGGTCCATGTCGAAGATCCGGGGAGTCGACCGGTACCAGACGGCTTCCGATGCGAGGCAGGCCCGCGCCAGGGAAGGCGGGATAAACGACTCCACCAGGGCGCCCTGATCATTCCCGGAGAAGAGGTATGTCTTCGTGCTGAAAGTGGCCCCCACGGAACGGCCGTCGATAACGGGAGCCGCCACGACGTCTTCCCGGCCATCGGCATCGACATCTTCCGCGCACAGGCTCAACGGAAAGACATGCTCGTGAAACGGAAGGACCGGATTGACCTGCATGAAGCGCCTGTTGAAGGCAGCATCCACGATCCCCCCGGAGACCCAGCCGAACCGTCCCGACGCGCCCAAGCGCCCCGTCATCGCCTCGAAACGATGCTCGTCCAGACGATTGCTGATCTCCCGGATGGCAAAGAGCGAACTCCGTGTCTCCCCGGCCAGCCGGACGGGGACGATGTGCACGGCTTTGACCAGGTCTGTGGACGGATCGGGCGACAGGATCGCCGCGAACCCGCTTTCCGCCGACATCTCGACGAAATCGCCGTTTCCCTGGTTCCTGAAGTACGAGGCGGAGGCTCCCCGGGTGAGCGCGCCTGCCGATGCGAGATCAGTCGACGGGCAAGAGGCGATCGCCCCGATATCGACATCCCCGTCCCCGTCGGCGTCCCATGCGAAAAGGGACCAGTTCGCCGCAGGCCGTCCGGGCGAGGTCACGGCCAGTGCGCGCACCTCGAACCCGTCTTCCCGGTTCAGCAGGAGCCGAACCCCCTCCGGGGAGTTCCAGGAATCGGACGGGTTCTCTTTCACGGGAAGGATCAGATCTTCCCGCCCGTCGCCGTCAACGTCGCACGCGACGATCCTCCCCGACTCGACCGAGACCGCGGGAACCGCGTCTATAGAAACAGTATGGGAATCGACTCTCCGGAATGTCCCTTCCTCCGGGTCACGCCGGTAGAAGCGGACGACTCCGGAATAGATCTCGCCGATCTCCGGGATCGCATCTCCGTCGAGATCAACAAGGAACGTCTGGGTGGCCCAGGACCAGGAAACGGGAGGGCTGAAAGGGGGCGGCTCGACCGCCTCTGAACGGCTCACGAAAAGAGAGGCTTCGGCCTCCCGAGACAGGATCCAGGCGTGCGACCCCGCCGAGCGCTCCTTCTGGCGGATGACGCTCTCGTTGTCGTAGTGCTCCCCGCGAAACTCCAGGAGGTTTTCCCCGGGCCGGAGGTCCGTCCCCCGGATCGTGATAGACGTTCCCTCGCCGCAGGAAACCCCGTTCAGATACCAGTTCAGCGCGAATCCGATGTCCGGTGTCCCGTCCTCATCGATATCCAGCCCGGGCGCTCCCAACTGGGCCTCTTCCCGAAAAGGGGCGATCGTGATGATGTCCTCCGGCCGCACCCGGTCGTAAACGCGCGGGGTTCCGGGATTCAGCGCGTAGGCGTCCACCCTGTCGAAGATCCCCTGGATCACCTGCTCGCGGCAAACCCGGCAAAGCCGGAAACCGAGCCCGTCCCCCCCGATCCCGTGACTGAAGCGGCATTGCTGTTGAGGCCTGTGCCACCACCAGATGACCGGGGACTGGAAGAGACCGATCGGGTCCCCGATGCCGCCATTCCAGTACCTCTCGACCCATTCGATCCATTTCACGCGGGCAGGATCCTGTTGCGTCGTGTTGTTGCTCCCGCCGTACACCTCGCCCGGCCCCAGCACCGCCGCATCCCCTTCCAGCGCAAGGCCGAATCGGGGTCCCAGAAACTGCCAAAGGTGATTCGGATGCGTGTCCCAGCAGATCATGTCCAGGGTGAACGGAAAGACCAGGTAAGGCGACACGTTGTCCGTCCCCGGATTGAAAAAATGAATATTGAACCAGACGCGATAAGCGCCCAGTTCGGCCAGCAGATCGTTTGCGAGCGTCCGGGCTTTCTCCAGGTTGTCGTCGACGAAGACGACATCGATCCGGTTCGCGGGATCGCCGCCCATATGAAGCGTCCGGCGGCTCGCGGGGACGAAGGGCGGCGGATGGCTCCCACCACCTCCCCCTCCTCCGGTGTCTGTGATGCCTGCCAGGGAACCCCCCAAGGGAACGGCAAGCGCCGCGGCCAGGACGACCCGGAGAACCCTTCCCGTGAGATGCGTCATCTCGCCCCCTTTCACTTCGGAACCACGTAGTCGCGGAGATCCGCGGAATAGATCTCTTCCTTCTCCGGGCATCCGTACCGGAACAGGAGCCCGGTGCCCTGCACGAAATCGTCGGAAAGAACGAAGCGAACGGCCCGCCTGTTATCGGGTGAAGGTTCGATCTGGAGGGGGACGCGGATCGGGGAGACCGTCATGTTGTCGTTGCACCCCTTGTTCCGGACAACCAGGTCGACCCGGTAGAGATCCGCGCGGCGGCGGTGCGACGTCGCGGGGCATTCGATCCGCGTGGAACCGTCCGGCTCGCGCCGGACCGAGATGGAAAACGAGAGTTCCTTTTCCGTTTCAGGAGAGATCTCGAACAGGCTTCCCGACGCGAACGCCGCAGCGGTCCACAGCGCGATCCCGGCGGCCGGCAGGAAGGAGACCCTCATTGGTCAGGCCACAGCCTCTTCCGCAGGGCCTCCCAGGTGACCTGCTCGGGGGACAAGGCCCCCCGGCGCGACGGCTCCGGCCCGGGCTTCCAGGCACGCGTCGACTCCACGATCACCTCGATCTCCTCGTCCGCCCCGGGGCCGCGTCCCTCCACGACCACCCGGTTCCTCGCATCGAGGATCATCCGCGCCGCGAGTCGGACCGTGTCGGCCTCCATCGTCCGGAGGCGGTCCATCTCGAGCCACGGGGTGGACGCGCTCCATCCCAGGGGTTCGGCGTGGAAGGCGATCGACCAGCCCAGCCAGTAGGGGTTCGCGAGATGCCCGGCGCGGGTCGCCTGACCGGCCTGGAGCGCGGCCAGCTTCCGCACGGGCTCCGGGGCGATCCAGGAGAAGTCCCCCAGGCAGGCGTCGATCTTCTTGAGCTTCCCTTCCCCCCCGCCGCCGGGCAGGGTGATCCGGAAAAGCCGGACGCCGCCCGACACCCGGTCCGCCTGGCAGGCGGCCTGCTTCCACCCCTCCGCCTTGAGGCGCGCCTCCACGAGTCGGGCGACCATCTCCGTCTCGACATGCGGAATCCCGAACGGCACCGGATAGCCGATCCAGATCGCCTTGGCGTCCGACCGGACGGCGACATGCCGGCCGCACCGGACGGTCTCGAGGCGAGCGGCCTTGGGGGCCCGGGCCGGGCCGGCCGGGATCCCGGCCAGCGCCTTCTCCAGGCGGGTCTTCACATCATCATCCCCGCCGAACGCCCCGACCACCGTGACCGCGGCGCGCTGCGGCGTGAAATGCCCGCGCCGGAACGCCAGGAACCGCTCGAAGGAAAGCGCTTTCACGGCCTCCTTCACCGGCACCAGGCTTCCCGCGGAAAAGGGCTCGGCGAACGCCTCCCGCGCCAGGATGTCGCGCTTCGGCCCGGGCGAGGCGAACTTCAGCGCGGCCGGCCGGAACGCCTCGAAGAAACGCTCCAGGCGCGCCTCGTCCGTCTGGATGCCGGCCAGCATCTCCGTGACGATCCGGATCCCCAGATCCTCCCGACCGGCCGGGAGGACGAAATCCTGCGCCGCCACTTCCGGGTAGATGTTCGTGGGATCCCACCATCCCCCGGCCTTCTCGACCAGCTTCCGGTGCCCAGGGTCGAGCTGGACCACCGACCCCAAAGCCATGAGGCGGACCCCCTCCTCGCCGGCCGGCTCGTCGCGCCAGGTGACGTCGAAAGCGACCTTGAAGGCGGTCTTTCCCGCCGTCAGGTACGGCGCGTCGCAGACCGTCAGGAAGATCCCGTTCGCCAGCGGAACGCCGGTCGTCAGGGTCCTCGCGGACGGGGCCGCCGCCGGGGGCGCGGGCGCCTTCGCCGCCCGACACGGTTGGGTCAGAAGAAAGAGCCCGAGGAGTCCGGCAGCATAAACCCGCGCGGCGCGCATCATCCGCCTTGCCACAAGCATTCCTAATCTGCTCGATTCGCAAAGAACCAGACACGTCCCGCGTTCACCCCGGCATGACCGTCGAACCCGGGCGCCCCCACGACAAGGCCGGCATTTCCCAGGCCGGAAAAGGAAACCCCGAAGGAGTCGGCCCCGGCCGACGGGTTCGTGATCACCGTCAGGATCTCTCCTGTCCCGCCATCGCACAGACAGACCTCGCGGGTTCCGTCCGCCAACCGCCTGTCAACCAGCAGATCCGACCGGCCATCTCCATTCCTGTCATCAACGCGCGCCAGGGCCAGCCCGAAACCCAGGTTTCCCTCTCCACCGGTCCGGACCCACACGGGATCCCCCGTCAGGCCGGAGAGAAGGATGATGTGCCCTCCACCGGCGGCATGAGGCGCCGAGGCCGCGAGATCCGGAACGCCATCCCCGTCCACATCCCCCAAACCGGCCAGAGCCGAGCCCATGCCGCCGCCGGGAGGTCCCGAACGGGACCACACAAGCCGCCCCGTCATCCCGGAATAGACGAAAACACCGTCCGCATGTCCGACCGCCAGATCGGAAAGGCCATCCCTGTCGACATCGCCGGCGCCGCAGATCACGCGGCCCGGATGGACATGCACGGACAGCTGCCGGGCCGTGACGCCGGAAAAAACGTGCACTGTTCCGGCCCCGACGGCCGACACACCGATATCCCCGATGCCGTCTCCGTCCGTGTCCCCGACATCGCAGACCTGGGATCCGAACCTGTCTGCGGGATTCTCCAGCGAGAGTCGATGCAGCACATCACCGGTGGCCCCGGAAAGGACAAGCACCTGACCCGGAGGCGGAGCCGGGTTGAACGGCGCCCCCGGAGCCCCTACGACCATCTCCGGGACCCGATCCCCATCCAGATCCCCGGCAGCCGCGACCGAGCCGCCGAAGTACCGATTGGACAAGCGGAACCTGGTGCCGCTCCAGGTCCGGACGAGGGCCCCGGAGCGCCCCGAGAAAAGGTATACCCTTCCCGCGCCTGCTCCGATCGGATGGCCCGGAGCGCCAACGATGAGGTCGCCCACCCCGTCCCCGTCCACATCGCCGGCCTGGGCAATCGAGGTCCCGAAGTGGTCCTGGGAAACCTCTCCGTCCTGAACAAGAGGGAACGTATCAGCCCCGGCGATCAGCCAAGCGGACATGATGGCGAATCCGAAGGCAGATGCTCGCACATGCGTTTTTTCCATGAAGGATCATTGTCCGGGGCATACCGCGCGGCAAATGCCCAAGCACGCAAGTCGCGGAAATCCGTATCCAGGCGATACAGGGAGGGACCGACCACCTGGACATTCAGGACGGGCATGCATCGAGTATGGCCCGAAAACAGGTTCCGCTTTCCCTAGCCATGTCGGATCAAGTGCCAAACTGTATCGATACGGTACAGGAACCGGCCCGGATGGCCGGACTGCCGGTGGGCGACCCGGGACGGCATGCTGTAGGATCCCTGCATGTTGAAAACGTGCGTCGCTTTCGTTTCCCTGGCGATCCTGCCCTGCATGGCCGTTCCGGTCCTGGCGAAACCCGGTAATGAGAAGAAGGCGCGACTTCCCGCAGAACTTCAGGTCAGGACAGACGAGGCCGTCGCGAAGGGAAAAAGCTGGCTCAAGAAGGAACTGCAACAAGTCCTTCCGAAAGAATTGCCCGCCCGCGCCTCCTGGCAGGGGAACGGCTGGGGAGAGCGGTGGCTGGCGGCCTACGCACTCTTGAAGACCGGTCTTCCCGCGGCCGAGGAACCGCTCCGCTCCGCCATGCCGGATGCCAAACGGCTCGAGACCGCAGGCGTCTACGACCTGGGGATCGCCGCGATGCTCTTGAGCGAGGCGGACCATCCCTCCCCTCCTTCATCCAAGGCGCGCGCCTGCATCCGGAGGATCTCCGCCGCGCTCATCGCCGCCCAGACGAAAAGCGGCTCCTGGAACTACGCCGCCCCGTGGGAATACAAGAAACCCCCGCCCTTCGACGGACTGGGTGACAACATGTCGTCGGCCCAGTACGCCCTCCTGGGCCTGCAGGCGTGCGCCAATGCCGGGGTCGACATCCCGGACTCCACCTGGGAAAAGGCGCTCAAGTACCTCCTGGGACTCCGGCAAAAGGGGAATTACAACGAGCCGGCCGGCTGGGGATACACCGAGGCGGATCACCCCTACTGGATCAAGAAATACCCCAAGGGAGACCTGGCTCCGCCGTACGGGTCGATGACCGCCGTGGGGATCGCGGGAGTCGCCATCTGCCGGCGGAACCTTCCGCCGAAGCACAAGCTCGCGGGAGAGACGGAAACCGCCGTCGCAAGCGGAGCATCCTGGCTCGCCAGGAATTTCTCCGTCGAGAAGCACCCTGCCGAAAAGGGAAGCTGGGTCCGGGACGACTCGTATTATTACTACTGGATCTACGCCCTCGAGCGGGCCGGCGTCTTCGCCGGCCGCGACACCTTCGGGGACCATGCGTGGTACCCCGAGGGATGCCAGGCCCTGCTCAAACGCCAGGCCGCCGACGGCTCCTGGACGGGGACGCGCCAGGAGCCCTCCCTGCACGCCACCGCTTTCGCCCTGCTCTTCCTCACGCGGGGATCGGAGGGGTTGCTCTACACGGTCGGACCCGCCGAGGAATGATGGTCCGACCGAAAACGACCCGTCTCGGGACGGCAGTCCTCTTGGTCGCCCTGGCGGCCGGCGTTCCGGTCCGTGCGGAGGAGCCGGGACCCGCCGCCGCCCCGCTCTCGCGGATCGCCTTCGGCTCCTGCAACGACCCCCGGAACCCCCAGCCTCTCTGGAAGCCGATCCTGGCGACCGAGCCCCAGCTCTGGATCTGGCTCGGGGACATCGTCTACGCCGACACGGAGGACATGACCCGCATGAAGCGGCTCTACGACCGGCAGAAGCAGGAGATCGGCTACCAGGCGCTCCGCAGGACCTGCCCCGTGATCGGCACCTGGGACGACCATGACTTCGGCCGGAACAACGCCGGGAAGGAATACCCCGCCAGGGAGAAAAGCCAGGAGTGCCTTCTCTCGTTCCTGGAGGAGCCCCGCGACAGCCCGCGCTGGAAGCAGGAGGGAGTGTACGCCTCCTGCCTCTACGGCCCCCCGGGAAGGACGGTCCAGGTGATCCTGCTCGACACCCGATATCACCGGGACGAACCGGGAAAGGAGTCGGACATCCTCGGGGAAGGGCAATGGAAATGGCTGGAAAAGTCGCTCGCCGGGACCGACGCCCAGTTGCGCGTGATCGGCTCCAGCATCCAGGTCCTGACGGACGAGCATCCGTACGAGAAATGGGCCAACTTCCCGAAGGCCCGGGCGCGCCTGATGGAGCTCCTCGCCAGGACGAAGGCGGCCGGCGTCGTCTTCCTGTCCGGGGACCGGCACCTGGGCGAGATCTCGAAAATGGCCGAAGGGCCCGCCGGATACCCGCTTTACGACGTCACCTCGAGCGGTCTCACCCACAGCGTCCCGGAGACGTTCAAGCCGGCCCCGAACCGCTACCGGACGGGGCCGGTCTTCCCGCAGAGGAATTTCGGCACGATCCGGATCGACTGGGACGCGGCACCGGTCCTGATTTCCCTCCAGGTCCGGGACGCGGACGGTACGGTCCGGATCGAGGAAAAGATGCCCCTGTCCGCCTTGAAGCCCCGCTGACGACCTCCTACGCGCCCGCCGAAGGCGTCCTGAACGGCCTGCAGAGGGAGAGATAAAAGCTGTAGTGTTCCTGGCCATCCTTCTTCCGGGCGTCTCCTTCGCGGCGCCACTCGAGACTCTTCTGGCGGACCCTGATCTTGATCTCCTCGAAGAGGTCCCTGGCCTGCTCCGGGGTGGCATAGACCATCGTCCAGGAATCGGACTTCGGCTCGTCGGCCCCCTCGAACAGCGCGCGGCAAAATGCGTGGAGCCGGCGGACCGGGTCCGGCTTCGCCGCGGGATCGCCCCGGAAGTACGCCACGCCGCCTTTCGGGCCCTTCGCGCGGCGCCGCTTCTTCCGGTCCGCAAGGATCTCCCGCGCGCGATCCTCCCCCACGATCCCCCCGGTCATCCGGGCGACCCAGGCGGGGTCCGTCCGGGCATCCTTTCGTTCCAGGAGATGGTGCACCAGGATCGTCTCCAGGATCCGCTCGGTCGATTCACGCCTGCGGACGACACGCACCCCGGCGGGACCCGCCGAGACGAGGGCCGCCAGGTAGTCCGCCTCCCCGGGCGTCAGGCGCAACGCCTTCGCGTAGCGGGCGACGAGCGCCGGGGACAGGTCCCCGGTCCCATTCAGGACGCGCTGGAGATGCGCGTGGTACCCCAGCCCCGTCCGGAGCGCGAACGACCGGTAGGAGAAACGCGGGTTGAGCCGCTTCTGGGCGGCGAAATAGTCCCGCAGGAAGGCGCGGTAGTCGCGATAACGGAAGACCGACGGAAGACGGGGAGCCCCCTGGCCCATCGGGGGATTCTACCCCGAACACGGGTTACCGGACGCCGTAGCCCGACCAGCGGGGCTTTCCCGGAACGTACGAGACGCGCAATTCCTCGAGGACCGGCGTGTCGCGCAGGATCTTGACGCCGTCGATCTCGAGCGACGGGTTCGTCGTGATGTCGACCGTCACGTCGAAAGAATGGACCTTGGGAAGCCCCCGAAGGACGTCAGACATCGGGCCGGCGCCGTTCCAGGAAACAGAGCTCGAGCTTCCGATCAAACTGTCCGTCTCGTCATACCCGTTCACGGTGAACGTAAACGACCCGGAGGTGATGAACGGAATGAAGGCATCCCAGGAAAGGCGGGAAACAAATGCTCCTCCAGGAAAACGGTTCGAATCAAACCGGAACCGCGGCGAGCGGTATTGTCCATCCCGACTGAAACGGGACTCGAGCGCCTTCGCCCGGATCTCTGACGGAGACAGCACCTTGTCGAGAAAGATCAGGTCGTCGACAGGTCCCCCGAAGCAGGCCAGCCACATCTTGGACGTAACTCGAGGCTTGTTGTAGCAAAAGCGCAGAGGAAGGGACGGGCCGACCGGAATTCCGTCCAGATAGACGGACGCGTTGACGAGAGCCCCACTACGCTGAAGTGTGATCGCCGCCATGCGCCACCCGGTTCCCTCCATACCCGTTCCCGTGGAGGGATACGCGTACCCCACCGGGTCCGCCAACGTCTGTAGAGGCCCGGGCCTGTAGGTTGCCAGCGATACCCCACCGGTGACATGATTCACGGAGACACAGAGATACTCCCGCCCCAGATAGGTGACGTTCTGGATCGTCTGGGATCCCCCGTTGTCGTAGCGCAGGGTGAACGCGGAAGCCGGTGTTTCCGCCCCGGCGATCGGATACCAGAACATGATGGTTCCTTCCTGTATCCAATCGAGCGGCCCCAGGGGCGCATTCGAGAAAGGCGGACTGTCCCAAGCGCATTCGTGTTTCTCGAAATACGTGAGTGGATCCCCCGGGGCGGAAGAAAACCTCTTGTTCTCATCCCGGCGGCCGCAGGGACCAAGCCGGTTCTGTCGGGCAAAACCGCCACCAAGCACATTGAAAGTGACCGGAAATGCCGATCGATGGAATGGATCGAAAATATTATCGTCCGCCGTAGCCGGATCGTACCGGTTGACCACAGGGTCCGGGATACCGTCCTCATTGTATGGCATCGCAAAGGTTTCATCCCCGGAAGGCAACTGGCGTGCGGAAAGCTGGATCCCCCCCTGCCCCGTACGCGGGTAGCCGTACTCTTCCGCGGGGAACCAGGGATCGATGGGAGTCGCCAGGGGCAGGTAGTTCGTGCGGTCCGGAGAGACGAGAGGGAATCGCGGAAACGACTGGACCTGCTTCCGTTCGATCGGCACGGATGCGTCGTGAAAGACATCCCCTCCCGGGAAACGCCACAGAGAGGGATTCGGCCCGATCCCCAGAATCGGGTCGAAATCCTGTTGGCCCGTGAGCGCGACTTCACGTTCCAGGGACAGGTCCATCCGCACGATCCCTGAAACCGCGTCCCTCCCCTCGCCACCCAGCCAACCGGCCGATTCGACACAGAAGGAATCGTATGCCGGTGTCAGGAAGCATCCCGTCGTCATGCGGGATGGAATGGACCGGATCTGAACAAGTCCTGCGGGGGCGTTCTCTTCGGGTTCAAAGCCCAAACCGCCGCCCGGCGGCGGCGGCGGCGGGGGAAGCGGTCCGCCACCTGGGGCGATACAAAAAGGAAGCGTGTTCATCACATTCGCGACCAGTGCCCCCTTGAAGATAGCAACCGGCCTGGTGCGGTTCAGCGCTGCGGGATCGCGCTCGACCTCCAGAGAACCGGCGCTTCCGTTCAAAACATCCGGACACTGATAGTTCGGATTAAGCAGGGCAAGGACCAGGTCTTCTTTCAGAAACCCTTGGACCGTATCGAAGGAAGTTCCCAAACTGGCGTTGACTTCTTCGATGAATCGATCCGAATCGTAAAGTCCCGGATCTGCCACCCATGCGGCATGCAAAGCGGTCAACAGATCCTTCCAGGTCCGGATCGGCTGAATTTTCCGCGCCGTATCGAGCGCCTCGGCTACCCGATCCGCCTCATCGCAAGCCACGATGCCGGTACGGGTCTTCTGCAATCTCACGAATTTTTCTCCTGAAAGAGTGCTGCCTCTGGCCGTGACATTCCTCAACATCGCCTTCAGGACCCCCACGGGAGCCCGGTGGAAATCCACCAGTGCGTGGAACTCGTATCCCACGATCGGATTGCCGACCGGGTCCCACGCCTGCGGGATCGGGACAACGCGCCCCATTGTCATGAGAAACGGAGCTGCCTTGTCGTAATCCGCCTTGTTCAAGAACGGTTCTAGCTCGGCTACAGAGGAGTATCCTCCTCGGGGCCGATGCTCGACCACGATCCGGCCCAAATTCGAGGCCCGGACGGTCCCCATGAGATCCGTCGCATGCGGCTGGGGATAGGCGGGAAACGGAGCGTACGGTGCATCGTGCGTATCGGAAAGATCCAGAACTACCCCCAGATTGTTCAAAAGGTTCACCAGGTGACGGTTTCCCCGAAAATCCGGATCCCGCCAGTCGGGAATACCGTCCGCATCCAGATCCGTCGAATAGTTGGTGTCCTTGTCATTCAGGACACCATCCATGTCATGATCCCCCATCGGACTTCCCAGCTCGCCGCTGTTGATGCAGACGAACCCTGTCGGAGCCACCACCCGCAGGGAAAACCGGTCTGCGAACGGGGACGCCCCTCCACGCAGACGGCCGCTGTAGATGTCCAGCCGGCCGTCCTTTTCGAGATCCCCGGCCGGGTCCACGCTGTCGGTCCCCGCCGTGAAACGGCCGTCGGGTGTCAGGACCGTGTCGATCCAGACGTCCCCCCGCGCGTAGGATGGATTTTTCGACAGGGCCGGGGATTCCGACGAGATCGCGGCGTCGCGGCAGGTCCAGTCGTCGGCGGCATTCGCCCGGGTGGGCGTCACCTCGCATTCCACGGGATGTTCCCACAGCCGCGCCGCGGCGTAGGCGAGACCGCTCTCGGCGGCGGACCCCGCCTGGACGGCCGAAATCCGGGCCCCCGCCGCCAGCCCTCCCGCCCGGGCGAACCCGGCCAGGGACGCCACGGCGACGGCCAGGAGCGTCAGGATGCCGCTCACCAGGATCAACGCCATCCCGTCACGATCCCGCCCGGTCATGGACATGTACATTATCTCTACCCTTCCCCGCCGGCCCGTCAAACCGCTTCGGACAGGAATCCGGAAGCTCCGTATCACGCTGATACGGTTTCCGGCCCGCGCCTCGCCGCCGCCCCGTCCTTCCCACCCGGTGCGTTGTATCAACAGGAAAGGAGGTGTGCATGGAACAATGCACGGCAGGCCGGATTGCCGAGATCCTGAAAAATGCCGGAAAGGGAAAGCGCAGGGAGGTCTGCGATCGCTACGGGATCGGAGAGGCGACCCTCCGCGAATGGCGTAGACTCTATCAGGGGCTGGAGGTTCCAGAGATCCGCCGGGTCCAGACCCTGCAGGAGGAGAACACCCGCCTCATGCGCCTCGTCGCGGAGCAATCCCTCCTGATCGACGAGTTCCGCCGCAACGGTGGCCGGTGAATCGCCTCCCCCTCTTCTGTTGCGCGTTCGGGCTCGTCGCGAACGGTGCCGCCGCCGGGTCACCGGACACCGCCGACCTGATCCACCGCCTGGGGGACGGGTCGTTCGAGGCACGCCAGGAAGCCCGGGAGATGTTGCCCGCGCGTCTGCGCCAACTGGAAGGGTCCGCCGACACGCGGGAGCTGAAGGCGGCCCTGGTCGCCCTGAAGGCGGCCCGGACGGGGCATGACGACCTGGAGGTCCGCCAAGCGGCGTGCGCCATCCTGGCCCCCTTCTCGGGGGGCGGCGCCATCCTGGAGAGGAAGGACCTTCCGGGCCCCGCCCGCGGCGTCCTCACGTTCGCCGGCGAAGCGGTCGTGTGGGGAACGACCCCGCAAAAGGCAGCCTGGATGGTGCGGGTCGATCCCTCCGGACAGGCGGGAGACCCTTTCCTCCTCGCCGCCCTTCCCGGGGCGCCCGATGCCCTTCACGCCATGGACGGGAAGATCCTGGCGTATGGAAACCTGAAAAGCGGGGGATGGGTCTCCCTCCTGAAAACGGACGGGAAGCCGCTCTGGACGCGCGATGACTTGCCGGCGTTCGTGAGCCTCTGCCGGGACGCCGCAGATGCGATCCTCGTCGGCGGACACTTCGGAGGGGCGCAGACGGAAGGGAACGGCTGGATCGGCCGTCTCAAGAAGGGCGACGGTGCGCTTCTCTGGACGGATGCCGGGTTTCCGGGGCCCGTCACCGCCCTCGAGACCCTTCCGGAAGGGATCATTGCCGCCGGTTATTTCCGGCGAAGCGGATGGCTCCGGCTCCTGTCGCATGAAGGAAAGCCGGTCTGGACGAGCGAGCAATTGACGGCACCTGTCTCCTTTCTCCGGAGATTTCCGGAGGGGATCTGCGTCGGCGGCTCCGGGAACCGCGCGGGATGGACGGCCCTCTTCGGGATGGACGGAAAGGAGAAGTGGAACGTCGGCGGGCTTCCGGAATGGTTTCTCGGGCTCGAATCCCCTCCGGAAGGGATCCTCACGGGCGGGGCGGACAAGCACACCGGCGACGTCCGGCTTTTCGGCATGGACGGAAAGCCGGCCTGGAAGGCCCGCCTGCCGGGTTACCCGACCTGCTCCCTCGTCACCCCGGACGGGATCCTGGTGAGCGGCGGCGAGAGGAAGTCCGGCGGGTGGGAAGGAGGCGGATGGGCGCAGTTCCTTTCCGTCAAGGATGGAGAGCGCCTGTGGGAGACCAGGAGGCTTTTCGAGACCTCCGTCCCGGTCATGGCGATCCGCCACGCTACCGACGGGTTCCTGACATGGGGAAGCTCCGTCGGGGCCGGATGCGCGGCCCTTCTGGACCGGAACGGGAGTCTTCTCTGGAGCCGCATCCTCCCCGGGACAACCTCGGCGGTGGCGCCGCTTTCCGCCCGCCTGTGGATCGCTTGCGGCGCGACGCCGGCCGGTCAGGACTGCAAGTGCAAGTCCGACGCGGGATGGCTGGGGATCTACCGCCTGCGCGACGCCGACGATCAGACAAGCGAAGGTTCATCGGGCCGCATTCACAAAGATCGTTAACACCCGGAACCAAACCTGTCAGCAGGACGGGCGAACTGCAGGTCCTGCCTCCCCAAACACCCTATTCGGTGTATCTTCGAATACGGGTTGCCCGGAACAATGAATGATCTCGAAACGAACGGGAACCTCATCGAGGCCGGCCTGTGGCTCGCGGTCAGTCTCACGCTCGGAATCCAGGCGGCGCGGGCGTCGGGCCGGTTGCGGCGCATCTTCGGTATCCTGGCTGCCGCCTTTCTCGCTTTCGGGATTTCCGACCTGATCGAGTCCCGGACCGGGGCGTGGTGGCGGCCCGTCTGGCTCCTGATCCTGAAAGCCACCTGCGTCGCAGTCATCATTCACGGATTCCACACGTACTACAGACTGAGAAAAGAGGGGCGGAAATCCTAGAGTGTTTTGTTATTGATGTTCGGGAGCTGTAAGACAGCTCTCTCATCCACATGCCTACGGCCCTGTCGCCAGCCGCGTTCGCGAAGCGAGCGGCCCGGAGGCGGGAGCGTTTGCGGGGGCCTGATGGAGCCGGGCCGGTCAGGATGTGAAAGGCCCGGCGGAATCGGAGCGACCGAGCGGCATGGACGCCGCGAGGGAGCGTCCCCCGTCAAATGCGACCGCCGAAAGGGCAAGCGAGCGAGCCTTCCGGTAGTCTGAACGAGAAAAATACTCTAGCGGTAGGCGGGCTGCTCGAACCGGACGTCCACGTACTCGCGCATCCCGGAGAGAAGGGGGTCCCGCGCGAGGACCGTCCGGAGGTTCGCGATCTGCTCGGCGAGGAGAAGGCGCCCCGGTCCGCGGCCGTCCGTGAGGCGGACCGAGATCCCGGAGAGCGTCCGGAACGTGAACTCGCCCGGCACCCCGCCCCGGGACGCGGAGCGGGAAAAACCGGAGACGTCGACCGACCGGATCGCCGCCTGGGGGAAGTCGCGCGCGATTCCGTCCCGCTCGTAGATCCCCATCGCCTCGTAGACCGCCTGCAGGACGCGGCTGTCGGCGAGCGCCGGACAGGTCCGGGCGTTCCGGTCAAAGCCGACGAGGGAAGGGATCGCCCCCGCCCCCGCCTGGTACCCCTCCATGGGGAGGACGTTCCCCTCGCGGTCGAGGAAATAGAGGCCGCCGCACTGGACCGACAGGAAGGGTTCCCGCCATTCGACCCGGATCGCGAGGCGCGCCGGCCCGTCCTTCCTCACCTCGGCGACGCGCTTCACCCACGGAAGCCGCTCGAGACGCTTCCCCACCCGCTCGGGAAGGGCGTCGTCGAAGATCGACGCGGACGTCTCCTTCCCGCAGTCGCTCGCCGCCTCCGAGAGCATCTTCACCGCCTTCGGCGACAGCCACGCGGGGACGGGCTCCCAGCGGATCCCCTCGAGCGGGACGCGGTATTCGGAACGCGCCGCGAGCGACCGCTCCATCCCCCAGAGCGAGACGAGAAACACGACGAGACCGACCGGTATCCCGGCCGAGAAGGCGACCCGCTTCGGGGTCTCCCCCGCCCAGGCGGCGAGTTTCCGGACCCCCGCGGCAAGCGGGGCCGCGGCCCGCGAGACAAGCCTTCCGGCCCCCGAGACGAACGACCTGACCTTCTGCGCCCTTTTTCCCGCCCCCATGCGGCCTCCCGGGTGGAGGCCGCTTCCGGGGCGGCCTCACTCTGTCGTCTTCGGGCCCAACCCCAGCTCGGCGATCCGCTCGCAGAGCTGGCCGTACGAGATCCCCACCGCGGCGGCGGCCTTCGGCAGGAGGCTCTTTTCCGTCATCCCGGGGATGGTGTTCACCTCCAGGACGTACGGGACGCCGCCCGCGCCGAGGATCACGTCCACGCGCCCCGCCCCGCGGCAGCCCAGGGCCGAAAAGGCCCTGACCCCCGCGTCGCGGACGGCCTCCTCCTCGTGGAGGGCCATCGTCGGGAAGACGACGTACCGCGTCCCCCCGTCGGGCGCGTACTTGGCCGTGTAATCGTAAAATTCCCGGTCCGGCTTGAGCTCAATGATGGGGAGCACGCTCCCCTCGAGGATGCTCACCGTGAACTCGCGTCCGACAATCCCGCGCTCGACAAGCGCCACGGGGCCGATCCCGAACGACTTCTCCAGGGCGGGCCTGAAGTCCCCGGCGACCTTGACCTTGCTCACCCCCAGGCTCGAGCCGTCGCTCGTCGGCTTCACGAACCAGGGCATCGGGCCGATCTCCTTCTCGATCCGGACCGGATCGGGAACAGGATCAGTCACGCGGACGGTCAATCCCGGCGCGACATGGAGCCCGGCCGCCTGGAAGGCGACGCGCGATGCGGCCTTGTCCATCGCGAGTTTGCTCGCGGCGACGCCGCTCCCGGTGTAGGGGATCCCCCGTTCCTCGAGGACCGCCTGCGCCTCGCCCCCCTCGCCGAACCCGCCGTGAAGCAGGATGAAGACGACGTGGGTGTCTTCAGGGATGTCGGAGAGCGACGCGTCGCGCGGATCGACGCGGGTCACCGCGTGCCCCCCCTCCTCGAGCGCCGCCGCAACGGCGCGGCCGGAAAGGAGCGAGATCGGACGCTCCGCCGACCAGCCGCCATACAGCACGCAAATCTTCATTTTCGTGGATTGTGAATCGTGGATCGTGGATCGTGAACGGCGAACCATGAACGACGAACCACGAAACACGGAAACAACTTCGTTTCACTCATCGAAGCCCCACATCTGGACCTCCAGCTCCAGGTCGATTCCGGTCCGCCGGCGCACCTCCTCGCGCGCGGTGTCGGCCAGGCGCCGGACATCCTCGGCGGTGCCGCCCCCCTCGTTGACGAAGAAATTCGCGTGGCGCTCCGAGACGACGACCCCCCCCGCGCGCCTCCCCTTGAGCCCCGCCTCGTCGATGAGCCGGCTCGCGGCCGGTTTCCCCGGTCCGGGGTTCCGGAACATGCACCCGGCGCTCGCATCCCCCATCGGCTGTGTTTCCTTCTTGTACGCCATGATCCCCGAAAGGCGCTCCTGGGCCTCCGGGACGGACCCGCGCTCGGGAACGAGCACCGCCGAAAGGACAAGCCCGCCGGCGAGGTCCGTCGAGCGGTAGCCGAACCGGACTTTTCGGGCGGGAAGGTCGACAAGCCCGCCGTCCGCCGCGAGGACCCGGAGCGATTTCACGACCGCGCCGATCTCGCCGTAACGGCCGCCGGCGTTCATCGCGATCGCCCCTCCGACCATCCCGGGGATCCCGCCCAGGCCCGCGAGCGACGCGCATCCGCGCCGGGCCCCTTCATGGACCAGCTGGGGAAACCCCGCCCCGGCCCCGACCTCGGCCTCCTCGGGGCCGAAGGCGATCCGCGTGAACGCGGGAGAGGAAAGGCGCACGACGAGCCCCTTCACGCCCCGATCCGAGACAAGCGTATTGGTCCCGCCTCCCAAGAAGCGGACCGGCATCCCCCCGGCGCGCGCGAGGGCGACGGCCCCGACGCAGGCGTCGATGGAGGAAGGGACGAAAAAGACCTCCGCGGGCCCCCCGATCTTGAAGGTGGTGAGCGGCGCCAGCGGAAAATCGAAGCGGACGGCGCCGTCAAGCGCCTTCCACCGCGCCGTATCGACGGACGAGGTCATGTCCCACCCTTCCGATGTCTCCGGCCCCGATGACAAGGATCACGTCCCCCGGGCGCGCGGCCTGTCCCAGCGCCTCGACCATCCCGTCGAGCGTCTCGAGACGGCACGCCTTTCCCGTCCGCGCGATCGCCGCGGCCAGCGCCGCCGAATCCGCCTTCGGGGCCGTGCCGTCGTGGCGCGCCCCGTAGACCGGCCCCAGAAGCAGGTCGTCCGGACCTTCAGCGAGGACCCTCACGAAATCGTCGAACAGGTATTCCGTCCGCGCGTACTGGTGCGGCTGGAACGCCACGCGCAGGCGCCTTCCCGGATAGCGCTGGCGCACCGCCGCGAACGTCGCCGCGAGCTCCGCCGGATGGTGTCCGTAGTCGTCGATGACGGGGGAACCGCCCACGGTCCCCAGGAGATGCATCCGCCGCTCCGCCCCCCGGAAGGAGGCGAGCGCCTCCCGGATCGCGGGGACGGGCGCCCCGCAGGCCGCCGCCGCCGCGACCGCCTGGGCGGCGTTCCGGATGTTGTGGAGGCCGCACAGGGCTGTCCGGAACTCCTCCGCGTGGCCGTCGGGGCCCGCCAGGCGGAAGGCGCTCCCCTCCGGCGAGAGCGCGTGCGCGAGGACGCGCCAGTCGGCCGACGCCGAAAACCCCGCCGTCCAGGCGGCGGCCCGCGCCGACTCCGCCAGGAAGGCGCTCGGCGCGTCGTCCGCGCACAGGATCACGCGCCCCTCCGGGCCGACGCGCGCGACGAACGCCGCGAACGCCTCCTTCAGCGCCTCCATCGTCTTGTAGTAGTCCATGTGGTCGGCATCGACGTTGGTGACGACCGCGACGAACGGGTCGTAGTGGAGAAACGACCTGTCGTACTCGCACGCCTCGAGGACGAAATGCCCCCCGCCCCCCCACCAGCCGCTCTCGCCGATCCCCTGGATCTGCCCCCCGACCAGGAACGCGTCCGAGACCCCCGATCGTTTCAGGATCCAGGCGATGATCGACGACGTCGTCGTCTTCCCGTGGGAGCCGGCGACGGCGACGAGCCTCTTCGCGCGCACCACTTCGGCCACTGCCTCGGCGTATTTCAGGACGGGAATCCCGCGCCGGGCCGCCTCGCGCCACTCGGGGTTCTCCTCGCGGATCGCCGCGCTCGCGACGACAAGCCCCGCGTCCGCGGGCAGGTGATCCGCCGCGTGCCCGGCGAACGTCCGGATCCCGGCGGCGGCAAGGCGCGCCGCGAGGTCCGCGGGCAGGCCGTCCCGGTCAGACCCCGTGACCGCCATCCCCATCCCGCGCAGGATCGTCGCAAGGCCCCGCATCCCGGTCCCCCCGATCCCGACGAGATGGACGGCGAGCTTCGCGCCCGCCGCCAGGCGCGGCGGAACGGCCGCCACCCCGCTCACGCGGCGCCTCCCGCCGACTTCTCCAGGATCTGTCGGGCGATCTGGAACGCGGCATGCGGCTTCGCCAGTAAACGCGCCGCCTGGGACATCGCCGCCATCCTCCCCGGGTCCTTCCGCATCGCGTCCAGGGCCGCGAGGCACCGCTCCGCGGCGTCCGGCCCTTCCTCAATGATGACAGACGCCCGCGCTTTCTCAAGCAGATTGGCGTTGGCGCGCTGGTGGTCGTCGGCCGCCGTCGGGAGCGGCACCAGGATCGACGGGATCCCGGCGACGCACAGCTCCGCGAGCGTGGTGCCGCCGGCCCGCGCGATCGCGAGATCCGCCTCCGCGTACCAGCGGTCGATCTCCGTGACGAAAGGCCGCACGTCCGCCTCGACGCCGTGCCGCGCGTAGGCGGCGCGCACCGCGTCGGCTTGTGTCGCGCCGGCCACATGCAGGAAGCGCCACCGTTCTCCCCTCTCTCCCCGTTCCCCAAGGACCGGCAGCATCCGCATCAGCATCTCGTTCACGGCGCGCGACCCCTGGCTCCCCCCGAGGACGAGGAGAACGGACGGCGACTTTCCCGGATCGCGTGCAGGAAGGTCGCGGATTGCGCGCCGGACGGGGTTTCCCAAGGGGGCGACGTGCGGAAACCCGGACGGGACGGCCCCCTCCCAGGGGACGAACGTCCCGCATGAGCGCGGCGCGAAGAAGCGGTTCACCTTCCCCAGGATCGCGTTCTGCTCCATCAGGAAAAAGGGAACCCCCCGCATCCGGGCCGCCAGGAGCGGCCCAGCGGAGACGTACCCTCCCAGCCCCACCACCGCCCGGGCGGAACGCGTCTTGAGAATGTAATGGCTCCGGACGGCCGACCGTCCGAGATCAAGAAGGCCCCGCGCGGCGCCGGCCAGGCCGGGCCCGAGGCGCGAGGCGGGGATCGCGACGGGCTCGAACCCCCTCTCGCGCAGGATCCCCTCCTCGAGGGAATTCGCGCGCGTCAGGAAGAGGACGGCCGCGGCCGGATCGAGCGCGCGGATCTCCTCGGCCACGGCGATCCCGGGCATGAGGTGGCCGCCGGTCCCCCCCCCCGCGAAGACGACACAGGCGGATGTCACTTGTAGATCGGCGGCGACAGCTTCATGTACTTCTGCTGCGGCGTCCAGAAAAGCGCACAGCCCCGTGAGCAGGGCCGAAGCATGGATGTGGAGACCCGTAGGGGACGCAGATCAATCCATGGGATTGGTTTACATACTGCATTCCGACCTCCAACGACCGAACCAATCTCGCCTCATGTAATTTCGTGCCAGCCCGTCAGGTAAAAGCTCAAAAAATTGTCTTTTTGCCAAAAGATACTTACTGCCACAAGCGCAGACGAAAACCACACCCCTGCTTGTGGTTTCCTGGTAGCGGTAGTCCTCTGCGTGACAATTACCATTCCGGCAAACTGGCCGCAAAGGTCTGAATTTGTAGTAAAAATCAAGAGTCCTACGAATCCCGCTCAGACCAGTAAAAACCAGACCAAAGCCGAGCACGATGCCAATACACCATCCCCAAAACCCAATTTGAATCGAAAGCCACCACCCAGTTGCAAACCCGAAGATACATGCACAGAGGAAAGCCCCCTTTTCAAAGAAATTCATTGTCTTCCTACCAGTCAAATAATTCCCGGAAGTAGTATGCGGATCCAGCACCCAGGCTTCCTAATCCCAACCAGCCACCCGGCGTGGGACCCTCCTGAAACGTTTTCCCAATTCCTAAAATCCAGCCGCGTCCCTCGGGTAAAATCGCCCGTAACCACCCCTCATTCGCCACGAGAGCCCTACCCCTTTCTATGGGATCGAAAATCCTTGAGTACTGCAAAAATTTCGCATCCGACAATGTCTTTTGGCCAATCTCATATAGCAATTTTGTTTTTAACCATGCTTCCTGCTGTACCTGAGGACTCGCAACCGCCGCTCCCCCAACAAGCAAATAACCCCGTGCCCCCTGCAGGAGGCTGGATACCTGCGTGCCGACATACGGAGCGGCATAAACCGCCCCTGCCGCAACGCCGGAGATCAATCCTCCTTGCGCTAATCCTTTGGCGGCCACGAAGGAAGGATCCGCCATCTCTTGCGCCGTCGGGGTATAGACAAACGCGGCGGCGCCAATCGCTTTGGTTCCGGTTCCAAGCCCCCCCAACGTGGCCGAGGTGTAGGGATTTCTCTGCGCGAAAGTCGAAAACCGGCCGCCAGCATAAAGACTCAACGCCCCATGTATGCTCAATATCTGCCCCGACGGGCTGTGACCCGAAATGTCCGGATATCCAAGATTCCAGAAATCGTCCCCGGCCCGTTTGAAATTCCCGACAGACAACGATCCGCCGCCAAAATCCGCCTTTAGATGCACCTGACCGTTCTTGACGGTTCCGACCTCGTAGGGACGCCCGACATCGGAGTTCCACAGGTAGCCGTCGGATTGCACCTGCCAGTACGCCCGCCCTCCCTTGACGTAGGTGTAGTCGGCCCCGTATGGGTCGATGGCATCAAGCGGGGAGTTCCCCATCATGGCGTAGGTGCCCCGGACCCGATTCGCGAGGACGGAATCCTTCTGGTAGGCGACGCCCTCGTCGCGATTGGTCACCCTGAACCGAAACCAAGAGAGGCCCGATTCCGACAGGATTTCACGCTGATTCCAGTGATACCTGTCGCTGAAACCGCTCCCCCCCGGATACGGCACCGGCTGGACATGGAGCACGCCGCCCTTTGGGACTTCCTCACCCCAGGCGTTCAGACGGAGGCTTTTCGCCGGCTTGGCGCTCGTATCCAGGATCTGGATGGGGGTACCGAGGTGATCGGTGTTGTAGGTGTGGCGGGTGCCTCCCAGGGTGTACCGGATACGCTTGTCGTCGATCCCGAGACTGTTCACATAAAAGAGACTCGGGGAAAGGCTGCCGGGGCTTCCCGTGTAGTCGGAGAGCACATCCGATCCGTCGTTGATAAACCAGGTGTTGCCGGTAGAGGTGAGACGCGCCAGCCGGTCCCCTTCCGGGGTCAGCAGGTAATCGACTGACGTGGGGTTACTACTTATCCGGTCGTAGCCGATATAGCGGTTAAAGCCGTCGTAGCCGTGGGTCTCGGTGATCCCCGTGGTCGAATCATTCCGGACGATGCGATTCCCGCAATCGTCGTAGGTGTTCGTATAGGCGTGCTGGGTGGTGGTGACGGGCTTAAAGACCTGAATCTCGTTGAGAGCGGCCTGATTCGGAAGGCCCGGCGCCCCCCCGCCTGAATCCATCTCGAAACAGACCTTGTCCGTGGAGACCGAGAAGCAGTTGAAAGTCACCTCGTGCTGGGTGTTCCGGTACCAGCCGCCGGAGACGGCGACGGCGCCGAAGACACCTTCCGCAGGAATGTCCTGGTAGGAGGAGCCATTCCAGTAAGTGACCTTGAAGCGCTGGAAGAAGCCGTTCGTCGTCGGAAGCCAGCACTTCACCTGCCCCACGCTCGTGACGGAGCCAAGGTCGAGGCAGGCGGTGTGGGTGCCGGACTGGTCGAGGGAGGCCCAGGTCTGCACCGGCAAACACCAAACGCCAAAAGCCAAGCTCCAAACAAACGTCAATGACCGAAACGCCAAACGAAAAAAGATCACCGCGTCAGTCTCCCCTCACCACGAAAGCCTCCGGCCCAAGAGAGAAAAAGGCCGCGAGCAAGAAACCTTGCCGCGGGGCGAGCGTCCAGGGACTGGGCGAGCCCCGCACAGTACACGAGCGAGGCGGCCGACACCTTGAGGGTGGGTGGCGGGGGGCGGAGGCGGGTCGTGTGTATTTTTTTGGACCTATGCCACGCATGGATGCACCACAAGCACGCGTCCCCGCGGCGGGAGCCTGGCCGTGGGGCTGAACCGGCAAGGCGAGGCGCGGTCTGACGTATCCAGGGAACAACTGGCGCAGGCTCCGCCTCGCCGCAGACGGTTCGCAGTGTAGGCGCGCGTCCGGCAGGTCTTGCTGGCGCGCCGAACGTCCCGCGGACAGGCGAACCGCCGGAAGGGGACGCGGGATTTTTACGTAATAGTGCGATCACAGTCTATTTCAGGGTAATTCTTCTCTATGTATTCTCGTGTCACTTGTGCAAGGGTTGTGTCGTAGTCTTCGAACTGCACATACTCCCAATAAGAGCCATCAGCAGGATCGAGATAAAAATCAGGATAACTAAATCCCTGTTTGTTATTCGCCAAGAGTTTTAGACGCTTCAGAATCTCTCTGATTTCTTTCATACCAGCATCTGGAATGAATTCCCCCTTGGCATAGGTACAGGTGCCTCGAATAAGGCGTGGAGAGATCTGACTCATCTGATCTCCTCCAACACAAATTCCAAGTCCCGAACCGATCGATTGGGAATTACAAACTCTGGAAGGCCCCCACCCGTTCGTCCCCCACCGACAAATCCTGGAATGTTCCGTCGAATAGGAGATGCCAAGCCTGTCGGGTCTTTTAGGCGGAAACGAAGTATCCCACCAACATTTTCTTCTCCAATGGCTAATAGATTAGCTATTTGCTTTCGAGAGAAGTTGGCCGGAAGTTCTCTCGACGATGTAACAAATGCTTCTCTTGATCCCGGAAAGCGACTCAAAAGTGGGTTTTCACCAGCTTTGATCTGAGCCACCTGTACAGGGGTTAAAGCCCGAGCAAATGCCAAATCTTCAGGAACGGGGTTCGCAATCCCCCTGACGATTCCTTTCCCGGTGGCCGGGTCGACATCCAAGACAGTCACGGCCCCCGTCTCGTCCGCCAAAAACGCGCGTACCGTCCCTGTCTTCGAATCCGTAACAAGGATGGCGCCTTTTCTGACTAAAGCTCCCAGTGCATCCCCGCCCAGATTTCCGATTCCGCTTACCAGAAGGTTTTCCGAGAAAGTTCCACCCCTGGCCGCCTGATCGACAGCCGCGTCTCCCGCGCTTCTCAAGGCAAACTTTCCGCTCCCGATCAACATTTTCGTGCCGATTTTGGCTTCCGTCACTCCCGGAACGATGCCGACCGTCGAATTGACAACGAAATTCTTTCCGAACGTCAATAGGGGATTGAATTTCGTGTCACCCGTTGCCTTGGCGACGCCGGCCTCTACGCCTGTCTCAACACCCGATTCCAATGCCTTCCATCCAAAGTAGGCTCCTACGGCGATCGCGATTGAAACCGGGTCGTCCCCTTGCGGGTCCCTCATGCTGAGCGTCCGGTTGCGCGCGTACTGGTAAGTTTCCACGACACGATTCCCCAAATGAGGATCCTTTTGGATGAACACCCCTTCATCTGGGCTGTACAACCGATTCCTGTAATACATCAGCCCCGACTCGGGCATCCTCTCACGCTGGGTAAAGTGATGCCGATCGCTGAAAGCCGTCCCTCCGGGATACGGCACCGGCTGGACATGGAGCACGCCACCCTTGGGCACTTCCTCGCCCCAAGCATTGAGCCGCAGGCTCTTCGCCGGCTTGGCGCTCGTGTCCAGGATCTGGATGGGGGTACCGAGGTGATCGGTGTTGTAGGTGTGCCGGGTGCCCCCCAGGGTGTATCTGATCCGCTTGTCGTCGATACCGAGGCCGTTGACGTAGAAGAGGCTCGGGGAGAGGCTCCCCGGTGAGCCTGTGTAGTCCGACAGCACGTCCGACCCGTCGTTAATAAACCAGGTGTTGCCAGTAGAGGTAAGACGCGCGAGACGGTCCCCTTCCGGGGTCAAGAGATAGTCGACCGAGGTCGGGTTGCTTCCAGAGCGGTCATACCCGACGTACCGATTGAAGCCGTCGTAGCTATGGGTCTCGGTGATCCCAGTGGTCGAATCGTTCCGGACGATACGGTTCCCCGCATCGTCGTAGATGTTCGTATAGGCGTGCTGGACGGTGGTGACGGGCTTGAAGGCCTGGAGCTCGTTAAGAGCGGCCTGGTTGGGGCGCCCGGGCGCGCCTCCGCCCGAATCCATCTCGAAGCAAATCTTGTCCGTGCTGACCGAGAAGCAATTGAAAGTCACCTCGTGCTGGGTGTTCCGGTACCAGCCGCCGGAGACCGCCACGGCCCCGAAGACCCCCTCCGCGGGGATGTCTGAATAGCCCGATCCGTTCCAATACGTCACCTTGAAGCGCTGGAAGAGGCCGTGCGTCGTCGGAAGCCAGCACTTCACCTGCCCCACGCTCGTGACGGAGCCAAGGTCGAGGCAGGCGGTGTGGGTGCCGGACTGGTCGAGGGAGGCCCAAGTCTTCGTCGGGTCGTAGGTGTTGGGGGTCGCCCCGTCGACAAGCGCCCCCTGCGCGAAGCCGGGAGCGGTGCTCGAAACGGTCGTTCCGGTCGGCGTGAGGGTACTGTAGCTCGTCTTCGTGACAAGACTGTCCGTGAGACGGTTTTCTTCATCGAACATAGGCAATGAAGTGACGATCTCAAAAGCGGGAACGATCTTGCGGAGGGTCCCCGTCCCCTGCACCGACTTCCCGGTGAGGGCGATCACCTTCTTCGCAGTGCGGTTGCCGTTGGCGTCGTAACCGTAGGAGGCGGCGTACGGGACTGTGCCGGCCCACTGCTCGTGGAGGATCCGCCCGAGGCCGTCGTGAAGGTAGGCGACGGCGTTCGTCTCGCCGGAGGCGACGGTCGTCTTTGTCTGGAGGTTCCCCTCCGGGTCGCGCGTGTAGACGATATTGGAGATCGGCGTCCCGGCGGTCTTTTTCGTCTCGATCTGACCCAAGAGCTCCCGGTTGTCGTAGGTACGGGTGGTGACGAGGCTCGCGATCATGTCCTGCGTCGTCTTGTGCCGTAGCCCAGCGTCATAGGTCTGCGTCTCCTGCAGGAGCTCCCCGCCCGAAGGAAGCTGGAAGTAGAGGTTCTGCATGAGGCCGTTCGCGTCGTAGGCGTAACGGGTCCGGTCGCCGTCGGTCCCGAGGACCGTGTCCCGCCGGCTGGCGTTGTCCCAGGCGGTCGAGACTGCCTTGAGGAGCATCCCCCCCTGGAAATACTGGGAGAGGACGGGGCGGTTCAGGGCGTCATAGCCGCCCGTGACGTCTCCCCCCGACTCGATCCCGTAGACGGTCTTCGCCCCCGTGGTGACGTCTTCGGTCTTGAGGAGGTTCCCGGCGGCGTCCCAGAGGCGCTGGACGTCGTTCAACGTCATCCCGGAGCCGGTCTGGGCCAAGTCCCGGGTCGGGCGCCCGAAGGCGTCGTAGGTCATCGTCTGCTTCTGAGAAAGGCTGCCGGTGAGGCTGTTCCACTTGTGCTCGTACCGCTCGCCGTGCGGGGTGTAGGTCCACTCCTCGCTCCGGCGGCCGCCCGTCATCGGCGGGTATTCGAGCTTCTGGAGGCGGTTCCCGCCGTCGTAGGTGAAGGTGTGGAGTCCCGTGTTCGGGTCGAGCAGGGTCTCCATGTTGGAGTTGTTGTCGTAGGTGTAGACGGTCTGGACGTAGCTCCCGACGTCGAGTTGCTCCCGAAGGGTCCCGGGACGGTTCAGGGCGTCGTAAGAGAGCCATTCCTTCGTGAAGCCACGCCGATCAGTGGCCACGAGGACGTTGTCGGCGCCGTCGTACCCGGTTGTCGTGAAATAGCCGTCGGCGTCGGTCGTCCGGAAGAGCCTCTGCTGGTCGTCGTAGTCGTTCTTGGCGACGCGCGTGAAATCCACCGTATTGAAGGTGAAGACCGGCCCCGCAAGGCTGGGCTTGGGGGTCCAGACCTCGTCCACAAGGTCGTCTTCGGTGTAGGTGGTATGCCGCAGGATCCGCAGGTCGTCGGCGAGCTGCTGGACCGGACGGTCAGAGGCGTCAAAAACCGTCCAGGAGCGGACCGAGAGCGGATCCTCGGTGAAGCGGAGATTGGAATTGGCGTCGTAGCGGTGCTGGGTGTCCAAGGAGCCGACGATGAGATCACCGGTGCTGACCGCGGTAGCCTGGCGCAGGGTCTGTCGGCGGTTGCGGGCGTCGTAGGTGTAGCCGTTCCCGCTCCTGAAGGTCCCGCCCGTACCCAGGACCGGATCGACCCCCTCGAAAAGGAGCGACTGCGTCAGGCGGTCGTTCTGGTCGTACTGCGACCGCTCGGCGAAGTGCTTTATTCCCTGGTTGTCGACGCGGACCGTGTGGGTGCGGTTGTTCCGGACGTCGTATCGGTGGCGGGTGACCCGATCGGGATTCGAAACGTCTCCGACCTCGGTCATCAGGACGAGGTTGCCGTTCGCGTCGTAGCCGTTGGCGATCCCCCCGCCGCCCGTGTCCTCGCCAAAGTAGGTAACCCGGTTCGGGGTTCCCGGCAAAACCTGCGTCAGCGGGCGGTTCAGTGGGTCGTAGGTGAAGGTCGATGCGTTCCCCTTGAAGTCGACGATCTTCCGGACGTTTCCGTTGACGTCGTAATCCGTGGTGGAGGTAGCCGAAAAGGGTGCAGGCTGGGTGACGGTCTTGCGCCGTCCTTGCCTGTCATAGGTGTAGGTCGTGACGTTATTGCGAGGATCCTCGACTGTCAGGAGATTCGAGTCCTCGTCGTAGGTGTACTTCGTGATCGATGTGAAGGAGCCGACTTGCGGCTCGCGGCGCTCCTTGATGCGATAGAGGCCGTCCAGGATCAGATCCGTGAAGGGGCGGCCCGGGGGGGCCGTGCCGGTGACGTTTCCGAGCAGGTCGTACTTGGTTTGTGCGGGCAGGGCATGGCCTGGCCGGATGACCTCTGTCGGAAGCCCCGTGTTGAAGGGGTCGTTCGGGCCGCCGTAGTTGTAGTCGGTGATGCCTCCCGCCGGCGAGGTGTGCGTGTCGATCCGGCCGGAACCGTCCGGCAGGTAAGTGAACGTCTCGGTGGCCGACTGCGTCACGATCGAGCCGTCCGACAAGACGGTCGGAGTCGCCGGATGCGTGATCGAGGTGACGTTGCCGGTGCCGGGATCCAAGGCATAAACGGTCTGGTTTCCCAATGGGTCGGTGACCGTTTGGAGCCGGTTGAAGACGCCGTAGGCGTAGCTGGTCGGGGTTACGTTCCCGGGTCGGAGGATCGTCTGGACACGGGCGACTGCAAAGGGCTGGGTCGCGCTTGGCGGGTTTGGCGGAAGGTAGTATGTGTAGGTGGTGCTGTTTCCTCCGCGGCCACGGTAGGCTTGCGGGCTCCGGTGGAAATCCGGATTGGGCGTGTAACCATCGGGGAGATATGGATTGTTGTCATAAGTCCATTCTTCGAAGAATCCGTCCGGGTACGATTTCTTCGTTACGATCGAGCGGCGATACTGGTACTCGTAGGTGGTGACGTTGCCCCGGGGATTAGTTACGAGTGTCTTCGGGACAGCGCCGGGTGCGGCATTGAAGTCAGGATGATCGTACTCAAAGCTCCACGTCGGATTCATCTGGATCAGGTTCCCTTGTTCATTCACGTAAGCATCCGGAGGCAATTTCACGCACCAAACCGTACGGTCAGGGGTATAAAACATATCGGTCTTGTAGTTTCCAACTACAGCACGCGGCGACATAACGGACCGCAATAGATCTCGATACGCTCCGGTCACAGGGTCCGAGACGTCCCAATACTCGAACTTCCACTGAACGGTATGCGGCAGGGACTGTACTGGAAGGCATAAAATTTCTGTCAGGCGTCCTGTCGTATCGCACGTAAAACGGCAGATGTCCCCCGGAGCGTTCTCCACCTCATACAGACGGTTCTGGGAGTCATATCGAAACTCTGTTTGTCGCCCAACGGAATCAGTGACTCTTGTTAGCAGGAACTCGCTCTGGCCCGGAAATTCGAGCTCAGCAAGATTGGAACCTGGGTTATCCCCGTACTCCAATATCAGAATATTTGGCACGATCTGCGTGTCAACGATCTGGGCAGGCCTACCCCTGTCGTTGAAGGTGATCTTCGTCCCATCTTTAAGAATGAGAATGGGATTCCCTGATGAGATGTCGATATGCGACGACTCACCATAAGAGCCGGAATAGTAGTAGGGGCTGGGACGAAAAAGGGTGCCTCCGTAGGTTACAAACCTATATCGGACTGTTCTCCCGTCAGGAAAGCGAACCTCATACTCCCAGGGCGTTAAAACGCCTTGATTCACGCTTCCATAAACCGTCAAAAGCCAATCATAGGAGTGCGTCCACCCTTTACTGAGGGAGCCGGGCTCGATTCCCAAACTATTGTATGTCAAACTAAAGTCCCCCGAGAAACCGCGCCCTCTACTCGTGAAGAGCGGAACACCCTGCACGATGTTTCCATTGCAAACACTGGCCGAAAGTCCTTTCGACAATTGAACATATACGGTTGGATCAGAAGCCAACCCCAGGTTCGGATCCACGGCATCCACTGGCAAATAAGAGTTAAAAGGAAAATTGTCGGTGATAAACCAGTGGTTTCCCTGAATATTACTACCGTCCAACCTCATCGCGTGTCCGTCAGAGTCATAAATCATTGGGCGATCGGCCCCGTCGAAAGCGACAGGAAAGGTCAACCCCATGAAGTCGGGAAGCACTTCGCGGGTGAGCAGATCGCTCAAGCGACAGTAAGTACTGGCATAACCAGGCATTTGGGTGTACGCGAAGTGAAATTCGCCAGTGGAGTCGACGCCGCACGTTGGCGCGAAAGTTGGCCAGGAATCATGGACCCCTTGGGCTATGAGCTGAGGACCACCACCAATCGCGGTGACATAGAGATCGGAAATTTGATATCCACCTGTCCACTTTGGCCACAGGGCAAATACGAGTGATCCGTCCCGCTTAATGCCCAGCCTGCCAAAAGGATGATTTATAGAAACATTGTCCTCATGGCTCCCAAGGATCAAAGTCAGGGGCTGAAAGTCGAAGCTGTAGAGCATTTCTCGATAACTTGAAAAAATCGTGTAAGGAAAAGAGGTCAATCGCAAAACGTATGTTTTAGAAATCAAGATGTGCGTATGGCCTCCAGAGTCCACTTGGACGTCTTTTAAAAGATATGTGGTGTACTCGGTCTTGTCTGGTGGAACAGGAACAGCTGTGTCCTGTATGAATTGAACGACTCCGCCCCAGCCGGTTGCATCCTTCCTTCGGAACCGGATCCAGGAATTCATCTTGTCCCCAACGGAAATAACACCTCCATCCGGACTGACATCAAATCTCACATTGGAAGCTGAAAACTGATCGGCAAAAACCGTGACTGGCGCCGCCATCCCTGACAGCGTCCTCGTAGCAGGCCTATCATTCGAGTATTGAAGACTATTCGTGGCAATCCTGAGCCGATGTTGGATGCGGAATTCGTCGAATGTTCTAAGAATACTGGTTCCGCTATTCCCGGGTTCACCAGGCATTGATCTAAACAGGCGGCCATCGGGGTAGAGCTGTAAAGAATGCCCAGTGGGAATCCGATCCTGCCAGGGACCTCCCGGATCAGCCTGAACAAGGTCCCCTAGAACCACGGCTAGAACAGAAACAAATATGAAAATTCGACAATCCCTCAGAAGCTTACGAAAGCGCATCGGCAACCTCTTTAAAAAGGGCGTTGGCGCCGGGGTCTGATCCCAATTGGCCTGTAAATGAACTGATCTCCGTTCTCGCGATGTCCGCCGGGAATTTCTTGAGCTCTGCAAGTGTTCTTCCCTTCGCTTCGATGAAGCGACTTTCAGCCGCCTTGAAGTCCACTCGGCTGTTGGTCGCGGCGATTTCCCGCAGTTTCACCAGCGAAGCGTAAGCGTTTCGCAGATTCCGGAGTTCCTGCCGGATCGCTTCTACCTGCCGCATCCGCTCGACCTCGTCCAAGGTCAGCTTCCGCGTCGTCCCGTCGATGGTGCCGTACACCTCGCCTCGGGACATGTCGCGGCTGACTGTCTCGACATAGGCGCGGGCTTTTTCGGCGAAGGTATCCTTGATCCGCTCGCCCTTCGACAGGCTCTGGGCGAGCGGCGATTCTCGCGGGCCGTCCCGCGGTCCGAGAGAGGCAAGGGAATGGATGAGCCAAGCGAAAAGCGCCGCGAGCGCCACCCCCACCCCAGCCCTCCCCCATCGAGGGGGAGGGAGGGAACCTTCCTGTCGGCGGGCCCCCCTCGGCATACGTTCGGGGACTGTACCCTGCGAACGTGGCGGCCGCCAACAAGGCGCCGTGAATTTTCCGGAGGCAGGGGCCGGGAACCGCTATGCGTCCTTCGCGCCCCCGTCTCTTCGCGACGGCTGCGACTGGTCCGAGATGTTGGCGGCGACACCGAGGGCCGCCAGGGTGAAGACGAGCGAGGTCCCGCCGGAGCTCACGAGGGGCAGGGGGATCCCCTTCGTCGGCGCCATCCCGACGACGACGGCGATGTTGATCATCGCCTGGAACCCCAGGGTGAACAGGATCCCCAGCGCCGCGAACGCCCCGGCGGCGTCGGGCGCGCCGCGCGCCGCGCGGTAGCACCCCCGGAACAGCACCGCGAACAGGATGAAGATCGCCGTCACCCCGGCGAGCCCCGTCTCCTCCCCGATCTGGGCCAGGATGAAATCCGCCTGGATCGAGGGGACGTAGTGCAGCTTCTGCTGGCCGGCGCCGATTCCCTTCCCCAGGACCCCGCCGGAGCCGAGCGCCACCTGCGACTGGACCACCTGGTATCCCTTCCCCTGCGGGTCGGCCCAGGGATCGAGGAACGTCGTGAGCCGTTGCCAGCGGTACGGCGAGCTCCAGACGGCGAGAAAGAGGAGCGGGACGACCGCCGCCCCCACCCAGAGGATGCCGCGCGTCCGCACGCCGCCGACCACGAGAAGCGACATCACCACGACCGTGACGAGGACCGACGTCCCGAAATCGGGCTCGCACATCAGGAGGCCCACCGTCGCGCCCAGCACCAGAAGCGGCGGCAGGAGCCCCCGCCCCAGACTCTCCCGCAGGCCCCACTTGCGCGCCAGGAAACCCGCCACGAAGAGCGGCAGGACGAACTTCACCACCTCGGACGGCTGGAAGCTCCAGAGCTCCGACCGGAACCAGCGCCGCGAGCCGTTCACCTGCGCGCCGATCCCGGGGACCAGGACCGCCACCAGCAGGACGAACGCGACGAGAAGCATCCACCGGGAATTCGCCAGCCACCACCGGTAGTCGGTCCGGCGCGCGATGAAAAACGCCCCCCAGCCCAGGGCCGCCCAGACGAGCGACCGCTTCAGGAAGGCGGTCGATCCACCGGGGGCGGTGACGCTGGTGGCGCTGTAGACCATGAGGAGCCCCAGGAAGACGAGCCCGCCCGCCCCCCACAGGATCTCGGCCGCGGGCGTGGCGCCCCGGCGCGACGGGTGGTCTCCGCTCAATTCACGCACGACCGCCGACAGGCTCGACATCCTCGACCTCCTAACGCAGTTTCAGCGTCGCCAGGCCCGCCAGGGCCAGCATCGCCGCCACGATCCAGAACCGGACGATCACCCGCGGCTCCGCCCAGTTCATGAACTGGAAATGGTGGTGCAGGGGCGCGATCCGGAAGATGCGCCTCCCCGTCAGCCGGAAGGACGCCACCTGGAGCATCACCGACATCGCCTCGGCCACGAGCACCCCTCCCGCGATCAGCAGGAAGAACTCCTGGTGGACCACCGCGGCCGCGAACCCGATCGCGCCGCCCAGGGCCAAAGCGCCGGTGTCCCCCATGAATATGTCGGCAGGATGGCAGTTGTACCAAAGGAATCCCAGCGTCGCGCCGGCCATCGCCATGGAGAAGACGGCCAGCTCTCCGGACCCGGGGACATGCGGCAGGTCCAGGTATTTCGCGAACTTGGCGTGCCCGCCGATGTAGGTGACGGCCGCCAGCGCCAGGAGCAGGAAGGTGACGCACCCGGCCGCGAGTCCGTCCAGTCCGTCCGTCAGGTTCACCGCGTGCGTGCAGGCCATGAGGAGGAGCATGATCCAGGGGAAATAGAGCCAGCCGATCCAGAGGACCCCCCCCTTCAGGAACGGGAAATAGAGCGCGAGGTCCTTCTCCTCGCGCCCGGCGTACCCCGCCGCCCGGTACAGGAGGAACGCCGTGAGCCCCGTCACAAGCGCCACCAGCACGAACTTCTCCTTGATGGAGAGCCCCTTCCGCTTGACGGCCTCCAGCTTGATCATGTCGTCGAAGGCGCCGATCAGGCCCAGCGCCAGCGTCGTCGCGACCCCCAGCACCATGTAGGCGTTGTCCCAGCGGCCCCAGAGGGCCAGGGACGAGAGCCATCCCAGGAGGATCAGGATCCCCCCCATCGTGGGGGTCCCCGCCTTCCCCTGGTGCATCGCCGCGAGCTTCTCGGAGTCGGTCTTGTCGGTCCGCTCGCCGATTTTTTTCGCGCGCAACCACCGGATCAAGCCCGGGCCGGCGAACCAGCAGATCAGGAACGCCGTGATCCCCGCCATGGCGGCGCGGAACGTGATGAACTGGAAGACGGCGATCGTCTTCCCGAACAGCTCGAACGGCGCCTTGAAGAGCCAATACAGCATTATCGAATGATCGCCTCGACGACCCTTTCCATCCGCATCCCCCGGGATCCCTTCACGAGCACCCGGTCGCCGGACGCGAGGAGCCGGGGGATTCTACCGGCCGCGGCGTCCGCATCGGATATCGACATGGCGCGCCCCGTCGAAAACCCCTTTTTTCGCGCCTCCCGGACCGCTTCCCGCATCCCCGGGCCGACCCCGACCACGAGGTCGATCCCGAGCCGCGCGACGGCGCGACCCACCTCCCGGTGGGCGGAAACGGCCCGGGGCCCCAGCTCCAGCATGTCCCCGAGCACGGCGATGCGGCGCCCCCCGGCCGGCCCGCCCGCGGCGAGAACGTCCAGCGCCGCGCGGACGGATTCCGGATTCGCGTTGTAGCTGTCGTCGAGGACGCGGATTCCCCGCGACGCGCGCCACCGGAGGCGTCCGGGGGCCACCGGGACCGTTCGCAGGCGCCGCTCCGCCTTTTCCGGGGGAAGTCCGAGGCTCCGGACCGCGGCCAGCGCCGCCGCGGCGTTCGCCACGTTGTGGCGCCCGGCCAGCGGGGAGAAAAGATCCCGGCCGGCCGTCCGGAACCGGTACCCCCCGCCGTGCGGGGTCAACCGGTCGGCCAGGAAATCGGGGCCCCGGGCCGGGTCGAGACCGAACGAGACCATCTTCCCTTTCCAGCGACGCCGAACCTCGCCCGGAGACGCCTGGTCGGCGTTCCGGACCGCCGTCCCGCCCGGGGCGAGAAACCGCCACAGGCCGTACTTCTCCTTCCGGACGCCCGCGAGGGTCTTGAGCCCCTCAAGATGCACCGCCCCGACCATCGTGACGATCCCGACATCCGGCCGGACGATCCGGGCCAGTTCCGCGATCTCGCCGGGCGCGTTCGTCCCGATTTCCGCCACCAGGAAGCGCGTCCGCTCGTCGGCAAGGCACAGCGTCAGCGGGACGCCGATCGCGTTGTTGAAGCTCTTCGGGGAGGCGACGGTCCTTCCGTATCCCGCCAGCAGGTGCGCGAGGATCTCCTTCGTCGTCGTCTTGCCGCAGGAGCCGGTGACCGCGATCACGCGTGCCCGCAGGCGCCGCCGCACGGCCGCGCCGAGCGCCAGGAGCCCCCGCCCCGGATCGCCCACCCGGACGAGCCGCGAGCGCGGGTCCCCGGAAAGCCGCGCGAGCGCCGGATGCCCCGCGCGCACCAGCGCCCCGGCCGCCCCCGCCGCGAACGCCGCCGCGAGGAAGTCGTGGCCGTCACGTTCCGCCGCGAGCGCGACGAAAAGATCCCCCCGCCGGATCTCCCGCGTGTCGGTCGAGACGCCGGTCACGCGCCGGCCGCCGGCCGCGGGGCCCGAAAGTGTCCCGCCGGTCCAGCGGGAGATCTCCGCGAGGGTCGAGCGGATCATTTCTCGCGATCAACCTTTCGAGCAGGGAAGGGATTCAGATCCATGAGGGCCGCCCTCGCCTCCTCGCGGTCGTCGAAGTGGACGGTCCTGTCCCTGAAGATCTGGTAGTCCTCGTGTCCCTTGCCGGCGATCAGGACGCAATCGCCGGGACGGGCCTCCCGGATCGCGGCACGGATCGCCTCGCGCCGGTCGGCGAGGCGCCGCACGGGACGCTTCCCGGAAAATCCCTTCTCGATCTGGTCGAGAATCGATTCCGGATCCTCCGTTCGCGGGTTGTCGCTGGTGATGTAGACGGCGTCGGCCAGCTCCTCGGCGACGCGCGCCATCATCGGGCGCTTCCCCGGATCGCGGTCGCCGCCGCATCCGAACAGGACGATCAGGCGCGACGGCGAGAGCCCCCGCACGTTGGCGAGAACCGAACGCAAGGCGTCGTCGGTGTGCGCGTAGTCAACGAAGACCGGAAACGGACCGTCGCCGGAGACCCTCTCCAGGCGCCCGGGGGCGCCCGCCGCCGTCGCCAGGCCGGCAAGGACCGCCGCGCGCGGCGCCCCGAGCGCCTCCGCGGCCGCGGCGGCGGCAAGCGCGTTCTCGGCGTTGTAGCGCCCGACGAGGCGGATCGGGAGGTCGAAAGCCCCCCCCGGCCCCCGGACGGCGAGCACCGTGCCGGCGGACGACATCGAGCGGATCGACGCATGGTAGTCGGCCCCGGCATCCGCCAGGGAAAAGGTCACCACACGCCCGCCGGAGATTTCACGGAAGAATCCGAAAGCGGGATCGTCCGCGTTCAGGACCGCCGCCGCTCCGGAAGCCAGTCCCCGGAAGAGGATCCCCTTGGCGTCGCGGTACGCCTCCATCGTCTTGTGGTAGTCGAGGTGGTCGCGCGTGAGATTCGTCATCACCGCCACGTCGAAGCGGATCCCCTCGACGCGCCGCTGCGCCAGGGCGTGCGACGAGACCTCCATGACGATGTCCGTCCCGCCGGCGTCCCGGATCCGGGCGAATTCCCCGTACAGGACCGGCGGATCCGGCGTGGTCATCGCGGAGGGACGCCTTTCCTCCGGAAAGCCGCAGAAAACCGTCCCCACGATCCCGGCCCGACGGCCGGCCGCCGCCAGGATCGACTGGATCAGGAAGGTCGTCGTGGTCTTGCCGTTCGTGCCGGTGACGCCGGCGAACCGGAGCGCCTTCTCCGGGTTTCCCGCGAAGGCGGCCGAGAGGATCCGGAGCGCGGCCAGGGGATCGGACACGACGATCCCGGAAAGCCCCGCGTCGACCGGCGATGCCGCCAGGACCGCGACCGCACCCTTCGCGGCCGCCGCGCGCGCGAACACCGCGCCGTCCTTCTTGAGCCCCGCAAGGGCGACGAAGATGTCCCCGGGGCGGACCTGGCGCGAGTCGAGGGAGACGCCGGTCGCCCATGCGCCGGCCCCGCCCGCCACGAGGGTTCCGGACACGAGTTCGGCGGCACGGTCCAGCGACAGGCGGACGGGCATCGATGCGACCCTCGAACCAGGCGGCCGCGTCAGCGACCGTGCGTCCCGCGAGAAACGGCCTTTTGCGCCGTCCGCCCCGTCCGTTCCGGCGCCCGGGGCTTCGGCTCCGGCGACGGAGGGACATCCAGGTACGAGAGCGTCCGGCGTACGATCTCGCGCGCCACGGGCGCCGCCACCGCGCCGCCATAGTATTCCCCCGCTTTCGGCTCATCCACCACGACGAGGACCGAGATGCGGGGGTTTTCCGCCGGGGCGTAGCCGACAAACGAGCCGATATGTGCGTTGGCGCGGTACTTCCCGTCAGCGCCGAGCTTGCGCGAGGTGCCGGTCTTCCCGGCAACCGCATACTCCGACCGGGCCTTCGTCCCGGTGCCCCGCAGCACGACGTCCTCCAGGACCCCGCGCATCGCGCGGACGACGCCGGCCGGAAGGACGTTCCGCGCGGTACCGGCGGCGGCTCCCTCGCCCATGATCAGGGTCGGCCGCACCCAGGTCCCGCCGTTGGCGAAGACGTTGAACGCCGCGAGAAGCTGGATCGGCGTCGTGGCGATCTCGTACCCCATCGGGATCGAGCGCAGGGTCTCGCGGTTCCATTTCGAGAGGGCGTGGAAGATCCCCGCCTCCTCCCCCGGAAGCCCCGCGCCGGTCTTCCGGCCGAATCCGAAGGCGCTCAAGCCCGCCCGAAGGTCGGCGGGAGGAATCAGGGCCCCGACCTGCGCGATCCCGATGTTCGAGGAATGGACCACGACATCCGCGGCGGTCAGCCATCCGTAGGGATGGGCGTCCTTCAGGACGCGCTTCCCCACCTTCCATTCCCCGTTGTGGCAGTCGAACTTCTGCCCGAGGTTGACCTTGCCGGCCGCGAGGGCCAGCGCCAGGACGAACGGCTTGAAGGTGGACCCCGGCTCGTACACGAAGGAGACCCCGGCGTGGTTGAACGCCTTCGGGTCCGCCTGGCGGAAGGCGTTCGGGTCGTACGACGGGCGCGCGGCGAGCCCCAGGATCTCCCCCGTGGCGCTCTCCATGACGATCGCCGTGACGCGCGCCGCCTTCATCCCGGTCCAGGCCGCGTCGACCTCCTGGTCGACGATCGCCTGGACGCAGCTGTCGAGGGTCAGCGCGAGGTCCGCGCCGTCCGTCGGGCGCGTCACCTCGTCGGAGGGGGCCGTGATCAGGATCTTTCCCCGCGCGTCGCGGTAGAGCGGCATCAGGCCGTCGGTCCCCGCGAGACGGCTCTCATGGGCGCGCTCGAGGCCCGCGAGCCCCTTCCCGTCGACACCGACGAACCCGACGATCCCGGCGCCGTTCTCTTCCCAGGGGTACTGGCGCAGGGGCTCCTTGCGCATCCCGACGCCGGGAAGCTTCATCGCTTCTACCTTGCCGGCCTCCTCCGGCCCCACCCACCGCTTGATCCAGAGGAAGAGCTTTCCGTCACGCTTCTTCTCGGAGATCCGCCGGCTGATCTCGGCGGGGTTCCCGCCGAGGACCCCCGCCAGGCGCGCGGCCGCCTCGTCGGGGGAATCGACGAGCGTCGGGACGACGTAGACCGAATCCCGCCACAGGTTCCAGGCGACCTTCCGGCCGTCGCGCGTCACGATCGTCCCGCGCGAGGCGGGGAGCAGGATCTTCCCGACGTGCTGGCGGTCGGCCTTCTCGCGGAAGAACGGATGGCGGAACACCTGGATCCAGCACGCGCGGCCCCAGAGGATCACCCCGGCGATCCCCAGGATCCAGAGGAACGGGCGGGCGCGCGCGAGCGTCCCCGCCTTGGCGGACGGCCCCGGACCGGTCTCCATCACGGCCTCCCGGGCCGCCTGCGCGCGGCCTGCGGCCGGGGCGCGGGACGCGTCTCACGCGGCGGCTCGGGACGCAGGTCGAGCCCCAGGTCCTTCCCCTGCGCCAGGATCTCGGTCGGCGCGGCGCGGCGCGCGCAGGCGTAGCGGAGCGCCTCCACCTCGCGCGACAGCTGGATGTGGCGGCTCCTCACGGACGCGAAGTCGTACCCGAGGCGCATCTGCCGCGCCCGCAATTCCACGGTGGAGAACGCCCAGATCGTCCCGAGGATCCCGGTGACCAGCAACCGGCGGGGCGTGAGGAACCGCCGGCGGGGTTTCGGAAAGGTATCCGGCATGTCGTCGAGCATCATGGGGCGTTCCGGCGGGTCTTCTCGCCCCCCGCCGGGCCCCTTTCTTATCGTCTTTCCGCGGCCCGGAGTTTCGCGCTTCGTGCGCGCGGATTGGCGGCGGTCTCGTCGGGGGAGGGACGCTCGGGCTTGCGCGTGAGGATGACCCCCCGCCCCGCGGCCCCCTTCCTGCGGAAGAACGCCTTCACGATCCGGTCTTCGAGGGAATGGAAGCTGATGACCGCGAGGCGCCCGCCCGGGGCAAGGCGCTTCCAGAGCCGGGGAAGCCCCTCCTCGATCTCGGCGAGCTCCCCGTTCACGGCGATCCGGAGGGCCTGGAAGGCGCGCGTCGCCGGATGGATCCGGGCCCCGCGCCGCCCTCCGAGGGCCCGCTCCACGATCCGCGCCAGTTCCCCCGTCCGGACGACGGGCGCCCGGGCGCGTTCGCGGCAGATGGCGCGCGCGATGCGGCGCGAGCGGCGCTCTTCCCCGTACCTGAAGAGGATGTCCGCGATCTCTTCCTCGGAGGAGTCCGCCAGGAGGTCCGCCGCGGAGGGGCCCTCGCCCGGGTCCATCCGCATGTCGAGCGGCCCGTCCTCCCGGAAGCTGAACCCCCGCGCGGGATCGTCCACCTGGTCGCTCGAGATCCCCAGGTCAAGAAGGATGCCGTCGACCTTCTTCCAGTCCGGTCCGGCGAGCCGGTCGATCTCGGAAAATCTCCCGTGGACGAGCCGCACCCTGTCCCCGAACGGGGCCAGGACGGACTCCGCCTGCCGGACCCGTGCCGAATCCCGGTCGACGCCCAGGAGCCGCGCCTGCGGCCCCGCCGCGGCCAGGATCGCCGCGGCATGCCCGCCGCCGCCCAGGGTTCCGTCAATGAACAGGGATTTTCCGGCGGGAGCCAGGAGGCGCAGGACCGTCTCGACCATCACAGGGCGATGCATGGGGAGCTGAATTCTAGGGAAGAGGGGCGGGGGGTCAGGGATCAAAAAAGAACGACCGTTGACCCCTCTCCCCTCAACCCTGACCCCTGGTTATCGCGTCGTGACAGCGGGAGGAGCCTCGACCAGGCTCTCGCGTCCGGAGAGCTTCAGCATGTGCGCCACGTAGGGGCTCACATCGACCGCAGCGAAGGCGGGCCCGAGGCGCCGGACCCGCTCGGCCCGCTCCACCAGGGCCGCCAGGTCCTCCGAGACGGTCCGGGCGACCTCGATGCGGTCGGCGTCGAAACCGACCACCATCTTCAGGCACCCCTTCACCGTGTCCACCGAATCGGGTCTTTCCATGGTCATCCTCCTGCTACGGCCCAAAGGACCTAAAAGAGCTCATCCGCGGTCCGCTCGAACCGCCGGCTGGATCGTTTCTTGTATGCCTCCCACCGCGCCGCATCCCACACCTCTATTCGGTTGTCCACCCCCACGATCGACACCTCTTTCTTGAGGAGCGCCTGGGCCGCCAGGGAGTCGGGGATCAGGATCCGCCCCTGGGCGTCGAGCTCCGAGAAGACCGTGTTGGCGAAGAACATCCGCTGGAACTCGCGCTGCCGGGCATTCGTGAAGGAGAACTTCGAGAACGACTGGCGCAGGAGGTCGAACCCCCCCGCCGTGAAGAGGAACAGCGACTGCTCCATCCCCCGGGAGATGTAGAACCCCTTCTGCGGCTCGTTCCCCACGGGCTCGCGGAGCTTGGCGGGAATGAACAGGCGTTTCTTGTCGTCGAGCGCGTGACGGTATTCGCCGGAAAAGAACATCCGAGGGCCCCCCCCTCATGCCGCTCCTCCCACATCCCCCACTTTCCCCCACTTCAAACCACGGAAAGAGTAGCGCGACCGCGCGCGCGCGCAAGGGAAAAAACGGGAATTTCCCCGGGAAACCGGAAAAATCCGTCGTCCGCCGCCGCCGGGACCGGAAATGCGCGGCCCCGCGAAAACCGGTCTGCTAGAATCCCTGCCGTCTCGCGGGGGCGTAGCTCAGTCGGTAGAGCACCGGATTTTTAATCCGTAGGCCGTGGGTTCGAGTCCCACCGCCCCCAGTCGTTTCGCAACAGCGAAACGACTGGGGCGAGGCTCTTCACCGAAAAAGGGGGCAGACACCAAAACTACGAGCATAGTACCCTCA
>CAYVXZ010000016.1:0-67585 GCA_964455625.1 uncultured Planctomycetales bacterium
GGGGGGGGCACGACGGAGCGGGCGACCATCCGTTTCGAGGTCGAGCACCGGGAGGTGAGGGGCGGGCCGGCGCGAGCCCGCCGCCGCGTCCGCCGGGGCGACGTCCGGGAACCCACGAAGAAGCCGGAAGAACCAGAATTAATTCTTTCCGTCATCCTTGACGCGCCCGGTTCACGCGCTATTCAGGTGTGGTAGAGGACGCGGGAAAGGATCCAGGGGCACTTGGCTCCCCGCGGCGCGAGAGGCCGGGCAAAAGCGGAAGGTCGGTCAATTAGGGGTTGATCGGAGAGAATGGGGTGCCGGCCCCTCCTGCCAGGACGGATCCCGACGTAACCGCGCCCTTGGGGAGGGCTCTTCGAGCCCTCCCCGCTTTTTTCTGAACCATCCCGTGAACCGTCTCCTGGCTTCGGCCGGCTGCGGGCGCGCCATGCGGCGTCGAGCCTCCTCAACGTATCCTGCGTCCCTCGATACGTCTGCGTCGCCTCTCCTTGCCTGACGCGCCCTCGCTCGGCCTCGAGCCGACGGATCCGGTTCCCGGGATGGTTCCAGGCAACTCGGGTACCTGATCGCTGAATTTTTCCGATATTCCCGCGGCATTCATCCGCCATTCAAACGGTTGCTCCATCATCCGCTCGAAAGGAGGCTGAAATGAACCGGCTGAAAATCCTGCTCCTGTCCGGCCTGATCGCTTCCGGAGTCCTGGCCGCCGAATCGCGTCGTCGCTTCGACTTCACGACACAGTCCACGGACACGATATGCCATGAAGTGCCGACGAAATGCGAGATGCTCCCCACGAACTGCGAGGTCTGGGCGACCCATTGCCCCTTCCAGGTGACGAAATGTCCCGAGAGCCCCACCGACTGCCCGCGAGCGCTGACGACGTGTCCCAAGGATCCCACGATCTGCGTGAAGTGCCCCGCCCAGGCGGAGGTGTTCCCGGCCTGTCCGGCCCCGAAATAGGAACCGCCAAAGAACAAGCGCCGACGGGGAATCCCCTCGTCGGCGCTTCATTTTTTCAGGCGGAAAACTATTTCCGCGCGGCGCGCTTGGCGGGCTTCGCGTTGCCGCGTCCGGCCGTCAGCCTAGCGCAGACCGCGTCCCCCACACGAGTCGTTCCGGCAGCGCGCTTCTCGCCGACGATGTCATAGGTCAGGGTCTTCCCCTCGGCCACGAGATCCACGACGGCCTTCTCGATCGCGTCGCCGGCGGCCTTGAGGGCGGCGTCCTTCTTCCGCTCCGCGAGCCACCGGAGCCCTTCGGCCACCGTCAGGATCGTCGCCATCGGGTTCGCCTTGTCGAGTCCGGTGTACTTGGGGGCCGAGCCGTGGATCGGCTCGAACATGGCATGGTTGTCGCCGATGTTGCACCCGACGGCCATCCCCATCCCCCCCTGCAGGACCGAGGCGAGGTCGGTCACGATGTCCCCGAACATGTTGGTCGTGACGATGACATCGTAGTGTTCCGGCCCGGTGATCAGCCACTGCGTGAAGGCGTCGACGATCGCCGTCTCCTGCCCGATTTCGGGGTATTCCTTCCCGATCTCGCGGAAGACGCGGGCAAAGAACTGGCACCCCTTGAGGACGTTGTCCTTCACGACGCAGGTGACGCGCTTCTTCCCGTCCTTCGGGGCGCCGCGGGGGCGCTTCCTCGCCAGCTCGAAGGCGTACCGGATCACGCGCTCGGACCCCTCGCGGGTGATGACGCGCGTATCCACCGCCACCTTCTCGCGGCGGCCGGGCGCGAGGATCCCGCCCATCCCGGCGTAGAGCCCCTCGGTGTTCTCGCGGACGAACACCATGTCCACCTTGTCGGCGTCCCAGACGGGCTTGTGGACGCCGTGGATCCGGTGGGAAATCCCCGGGTAGAGCTTCACCGGGCGCACGTTCGCGTAGAGGTCGAGACCCGTCCGCAGGCCGATCACCGGGCTGTATCCGGCCATCTTGCCGTCCTTCATGAGGACCGGGGCCCCCGTCTTCGGGTCAGGCCAACCGACCGCCCCCAGGAAGACGACGTCCGCCTTGCGGCAGCGCTCCTCGGCCCCCTCCGGCCAGTCACGGCCGTGCTCCAGGTAGTACTGCCCGCCGCACGGGATCGTCTCGGTCCGGAAGGAGAGGCCGAACCGCCCGGCGGCGGCCCGGAGGACCTTCTCCCCCTCGGCCATCACATCGCGGCCGATCCCGTCGCCCGGCAGGATCACGACATCGTAGGTGGCCATGGGTCCCTTTCGTCGGCTTCAGGGAGGCGCGCCCGGTCAGGCGTTGCCGTCGGGTTTTCCGGCCTTCTTCTCGAGCGCCGGGATGACGGCGTTCTTCACCCGGTCTTCCATGATCTTCCCCGGCTTGAAGGTGACGACGTTGCGGTATCCCAGCTGGACCGACTCGCCCGTTCGGGGATTCCGGGCCTTCCGGGGCTTCCGGCGCTTCACGCGGAACACCCCGAAATTGCGGAGCTCGATCCGGCCGTCCGCCACCAGGGTGTCGATGATCGCGTCGAAGGTCCGCTGGACCACCTTCTTCGTATCGACCTTCGTGAGCGTGAATTCCTCGGAGATCTGCCGGACGATGTCCTTTTTTGTTCTCATGGAGTCAAAAGGACTTTAACCGAACCCCTTGAAAAATCAAGTGCTTGTCGCTGTTTGAGGCTATCTCATAAATTAGATCTCGGCGCGTTGCGAGCGCGGCTGGCCCGGATCCCAGGCGCGACGACGAGCCGTATTGAGGGGAAATACGGCGAGGAGGAGCAACACCGGAGATGGGCCGGCCCCGCCGCAACCCAAAGGGGCGCCGGCCTTTCGGCCGCGTGGCTGTGTTGCGACTCGTCGAGAACCCATTCTTTCAGGGTTGTCTCCTTGCCGCGCCTTGCCATCGGCCGAAATTCCTGGCGCCGCGCCAGAGCCTAATTTATGAGATAGCCTCTACAGCGCGCCGGCCTTCTTGAGGGCAGCACGGATCTCGCTCTCGAGCCTTTTCGACATGGGAACGAGCGGCAGGCGCAATTCGTTGCGGATCATCCCCATCATCGCGAGCGCCGCCTTCACCGGCACCGGGCTCCCCTCCACGAAAAGCGACCTCGCCAGCGGATAGAGGCGGTAGTGGACGGCGCGGGCCGCCTCCCATTCCCCTGCGCGCGCGGCGTCGAACATCCGGCGCATCGCGCGCGGCGCCACGTTCGACACGACGGAAATCGCTCCCACCGCACCGATCGAAAGGAGCGGCAGGTTCAGCGAGTCCGTCCCTGAAATGACTGGGATCCGGCACGCCTGGATCATCTCGGTCGCCGTCTCGATCGAGCCCGAGGCCTCCTTGATCGCGACGACGTTCTTGATCCCGAAGAGGCGTGCGACCGTCTCCGGCGCGATCGAGACTCCCGTCCGGGAGGGGACGTTGTACAGGACGAGCGGCAGGTCGACCTTCGACGCCACCGCCGAGAAGTGCGCGAAAAGACCCGCCTGCGTCGGCTTGTTGTAATAAGGGGTCACGACCAGAATCCCGTCGGCGCCGGCCTTCGCGGCGGCCCGTCCCAACGCGATCGCGTGTTCCGTGTTGTTGGACCCGGCCCCCGCCACGACCGGCACGCGCCCCTTGGCGCGCTTCACGACGCGGGCGACGACCGCCCGGTACTCGTCGAAGGAAAGGGTCGAGGCTTCGCCCGTCGTCCCGCATGGAACGAGCCCCTCGGTCCCCTCCGAAATCTGGAAATCGATGAAACGGTCGAGCGCTGCCAGATCCAGGCGTCCCTTCGCGAAAGGCGTGACCAGGGCAACCATCGAACCGGTGAACATGCGCTACCTCCCGAGGACCTTCTTCATCTCGCGCACGGCCCGGAATATCCCGACGGAGAGGGCGCGCGAGACAATGCTGTGACCGATGTTCGCTTCCGTGATCAAGGGAACGCGGAGGATAGCGGCGGCATTCGCGTAGTTCAACCCGTGCCCCGCATAGACGGCGAGCCCCAGATCCGCGGCCGTCCGGGCCGCCGCCGCGAGGCGCGCGAGCTCCCGGACCGCCGCCGCGCCGCGGACGTTCGCGTAGGTCCCCGTGTGAAGCTCCACGGCCTCGGCCCCGAGCGCGGCGGCGGCGCGCATCGCGGCAGGATCCGGATCGACAAAGAGGCTTGTCCCGATCCCGCGCCGCTTCAGCGCCGTCACCACGTCCGCGATCCGGCGGGCGTCCCGGATGAGGGCGAGTCCCCCTTCCGTCGTCACCTCCGCCCGGCGCTCGGGGACCAGCGTCGCCTGGTCGGGGCGCACGGCGAGCGCGCGGCGCACGACGTCCGGGGCGACCGACATCTCGAGGTTGAGCTTCCGGCTCCGGGGAACGACCCGGCGCAGGCGCGCGACATCCCGATCGACGATATGCCGCCGGTCCTCGCGCAGGTGCGCCGTGATCCCGTCGGCCCCGGCAGCAAGCGCCTGGCGCGCCGCCTCCACCGGATCCGGCTCCGGAACCGGAAAGGTCGCCGCCTGGCCCCGGTAGCGCGCCTGGCGCACCGTCGCCACGTGATCGACGTTCACTCCGAGGAGCATGGCGCGTCTCAGAGGGTGCATGAGAAGCATGGATCTCGACGCGTTGCGAGCGCGGCGTGCCCGAATGCAAGGAGCGACGATGAGGCGTATCGAGGGGAGATACGGTGAAGAGGAGCGACGAAGCAGGCGGGCATGCCCCGCCGCAACCCGGAGGGGCGCGGGTCTTGCGGCCGCGTGGCTTCGTTGCGGCTCGTCAGAAACCCATCTACTCTCAGGGTTGCTTCCTCACCGCGCCTTGCCATCGGCCGCAATCCCTCGCGCCGCGTCAGAGCCCATGTTCTCATGCGCCCTCTCATGCCCCCACCTCGAGGCGGATCGCCTCGGCCAGACGCTCCGCCACCCGCTCGCAGGCGGCGCGGTCCTTCCCCTCGACAAGGACCCGCGCCAGCGGTTCCGTGCCCGAATAGCGCAGGAGGACCCGCCCGGCCCCGGCGAGCGCGGTCCGCCCTTCCGAAAGCGCCGCGGCGACGCGCGGCAGCGACTCGAAGGAAGGCCTCCGGGAGACGCGGACATTCAGCGCGATGCTCGGCGCGCGGCGGAATCCGGCGATCGCGGGCGCGAACCCGAGCCCCGAGCGCCCCATCAGCGAAAGGAGGTTGAGGGCCGTCACGATCCCGTCCCCTGTCGGCCCCCAGGAAGGGATCACGACGTGGCCCGAAGGCTCGGCGCCGATCAGGGCCCCCTCGCGCTCCACTGTCTCGGTGACGTTCCGGTCTCCCACGTCGCACCGGATGACGCGGGCCCCGAGCGGCTCCAGGAAGAGGTCCAGTCCCACGTTCGACAGGACCGTCCCGACCACCCGGACCGGGGCGTCCGGCGCGGTCCGCGGGCCGATCCGGCGCGAGGCCGCCGCGGCGAAGGCGAGGATGTCATCGCCGTCGCGCACCGCCCCTTCCTCGTCCACCGGCAGCACGCGATCGGCGTCCCCGTCGAAGGCAAACGAGAGGAACGGCCGCCGGCGGGCATGCTCGCCGGCGACGAAATCCGGATGGAGCGCGCCGCATCCCCGGTTGATGTTCAGTCCGTCCGGCTCCGGGTCGCACCGGGCGACCCGCGCCCCGAACGCCGCGAAAACCGCGGGCGCGATCCGGAAGGCGGCCCCCGACGCGCAGTCGAGGAGGATCTCGCGACCGGCCAGGTCCAGCCCCCCGAAATGCCCCTTGAGGCGGTCGATATAGCGCGGCTCCCAGGAGAGCGTCCGGCGGCGGTCGGACCCTGCCGGCGCCGCGTCCGCCGGCAAGGTCTCCCAGATCCCCTCGATCGCCGCCTCGTCCTCCGGGGACAGTTTCCGGCCGTCCCCGGCCAGGAGCTTGATCCCGTTGTATTCGGCCGGGTTGTGCGAGGCGGAAATCACGACCCCGAGCGCCGCCGACGCGTCACGCGCCAGGAACGAGACGACCGCCGTCGGGACGATGCCCGCGTCGAGAACCGGTACACCTGCGGCGGAAAGCTCCCGGGCGACCGCCTCGGCGATTCCGGGCCCCGAGGCGCGCGTGTCCCGGCCCAGGATCACCGGCCCGGGAACGCCCCGGCCCCCGACGAACCTCGCGATCGCCCGGCCCCACCGCCGCACGGCGTCCGGCGCCAGGAGCCCGCGCCCCGCGACGTCCCGGACGCCGTCCGTCCCGAAATGCCGGGGCGACGGGGACATCACTTGATCTCGACGGGCACCGTGGGCGACGCCTGGTCGAGCGCGACCCCGTCGGGCAGGCGCAGCGTCACGGGGATGTCCGGATGCTTTCCCGGCGCGAGCGCGGCGGGGATCGTCACATAGGCGGCGACATCTTCCGCGGAAAGCTCGTGGAACAACCTCTCGCGTCCGCCGTCGAGACGCACGACCCGGGGCCCCTTGACGGCGATCGAGATCTCGGCCGGTATCTCGACCGTCCGGTGGGGATCGCGGGGGTTCACCAACCGCTGGAGCGGAATCCTCTCGATCCGCCTGTGCTCGCGCGCGTGCGAGACCGCGACCAGGACCGTGAGCGCTTCCGGCGCGCAGGAGACCGGCAGGCCCTCCAGACTCTGGATGATCCGCGTCCCGTTGAAGGGGAAATTCCCCTCTCCCTGGTATCCCGGATCCAGGCGCTCGGTCTTCAGGGTCGCCCCCTTCGCCTTGGCGGCCCCCAGGAACGACTTGGGTCCCCGCACGGTGACGGTGCGCGGGTTCACGAGGATCTTGTCGATCGTGAAACCGGCCGGCGGGTCCGCGACGTCGGCCACCACGTCGAACGGCATCTCGACCCGCGCGTCGACGGAATAGATGATCTCCGCCGGGCGGCTCTCGATCGTGATCCCCCGAACGCGGGGAAACAGGTGGGACGCCTCGACCGGAATCCGCCGCTCCGCGCCGTCCGGAACCGTGTTCTCCGACAGCGGGATCCGGACGGAAACCGGCCGGTCCTGGAGCTTCTCGACCAGGTGCTTGGGCCCGGACACTTTCAGGCGCACCACGGACGGGCGCACCTGGATGGCCCAGTCGGTGCCCTGCGGCGCCAGGATCTCGACGGCGACCTCCGGAAGCGGCTCGCTCCCCAGGGTCATCTGGTACACGCCGTACCAGATCCCGACCCCCAGGAGCAGGGAAACCGCCTTAAGCCCCAGGTCTTCCGTGAGGAGTCTCTTCAGCCACCCGTCCATGATCCCTCTTCCGGGACCGCCGGTCGCGCCGCACGTACTCGCGCTTCAGCAGGTCCCTCAAGGCCTCGGGCGCGAGGTTGCGCGTCAGCCGGCCGTTCATCGCGACCGAGAGCGCCCCCGTCTCTTCCGAAGCGACCACCACCACGGCATCCGTCTCTTCCGACAGTCCCAGCGCCGCCCGGTGGCGGCTTCCGCAGTCGGCCGGGAGAGCCGGATTGTCGCTCAACGGGAAGAAGCATCCGGCCGCCGCCACGCGCCGCTCGCGGATCACGACCCCGCCGTCGTGCAGGGCCGTGTTCGGCCAGAAAAGGGTCCGAAGCAGGGCCGCCGTCACCTCGGCGTCGACCTTGACCCCCTTCGAGCTCTCGATGTAGCTCCGCAGGCCCACCTCGCGCTCCAGGGCCACCAGGGCCCCGATCTTCTCGCGCGCCAGAAGCGTCATCGCCTCGACGATCTCGTCGACGGTCTGGAGCTCGCTCGCGGCGAACACCTCCTGCCAGGGGTTCCGGCCCAGGCGGACGAGCCCGCGCCGGAGCTCCGGCTGGAAGATCACCAGAAGCGCGAACGCCGCCAGCGTCAGGAACCAGTTCGCCACGGTCGGCAGGATCTGGAAATCGAGGCCCAGCTGGTGAAAAAGCGCCCACCCGGCCCCGCCGATCCCGGCGATCCAGGCCAGCCCCACCAGGATGCCGCCTCCCACCGTCCCGCGCAGGAATCGCAGGACACCGTAGACGACGGCGGCGATGACGAGAACCTCGACCCCTCGCGTCACGATCTCGGTCATGCGGAAAGCGCCTTTCGGGTCGGTGTCTCGGCGATCGCCGCGAGCACCCGGATCACGTCGACGGCCGGCTTCACGTCGTGCACCCGGACGAGATCGACGCCCGCCAGGGCGAGCCACGCCACCGAGCCCAGGGTCGCCGCGAGACGGTCGTCGACCGGCGAGCCGGTGACGGCCCCCAGGAAGGACTTCCGGGAGGTCCCGACGACCAGAGGATGTCCCAGCGCGGAGAACTCGCCGATCCGGCGCAGGATCTCGAGGTTGTGCGCGAGCGTCTTGCCGAACCCGATCCCGGGATCGAGATGGATCTTCTCCCGGGGGAGGCCGGCCGCCGCGAGAAGCGCCGCCTGCCCGGCAAGGAAGGCCGAGATCTCCGCGACAGGATCCCCGTAGGCCGGGGACACCTGCATGCTCGCGGGCTCCCCCTGCATGTGCATGACGATGGCCGCGGCGCCCCGCTTCGCGACGAGCGCGCGCATGGCCTGATCGCGAAAACCCCGGATGTCGTTCACCATCACGGCCCCCGCGTCAAGCGCCGCGCGCGCCACCTCGGGCTTCGCGGTGTCGACCGAGATCGGGATCCCGATCCGCCGGGCCAGCCGCTCGATCACCGGGACGACGCGGCGCTTCTCGATCTCCTCCGGGACAGACCGCGCGCCGGGACGGGAGGATTCCCCGCCCACGTCGATCCACGCGGCCCCCGCGTCCCGCATCCGGAGCCCGGCGTCCACGGCCGCGTCGGGATCGAGATTCTTTCCCCCGTCCGAGAAGGAGTCGGGCGTGACGTTCAGGATCGCCATCGCCCGCGTTTTCATGGTCAGGCCTTCGGGGTGTCCTTCGCTTCCGAGGCGCGCCGGGCTCCCTGCGTGAGGGCGGCCTCCAGGCGCCTGCGCTCCTTGTAGGCGGCCAGGTCCTCGCCGGCGAGCAGCCGGTCGACATCCTCGCCGTCCAGCGTCTCGTACTGGATGAGGGCATTCGTCAGCTTCTTCACTTCCTCGGCGTGCGCCGAGAGGATCTGCCGCGTCTTCTGGTAGCAGGAATCCAGGATATGCCGGATCTCGCGATCGATCGATTCCGAGGTGGCGGGGCTGTGGGTCTCGGTCCTGGAGAGTTCGCGCCCGAGGAAGACGTGCTCCTCGGAATCCGTGTACTTGATCGGTCCCATCCGCTCGCTCATCCCCCACTCGCAGACCATGCGGCGCGCGAGCTCGGTCGCCTTCTCGATATCGTTGGAAGCGCCGGTCGAGATGTCATGGCAGAACATCTCCTCGGCGATCCGCCCGCCGAAGAGGACGCAGATGTTCCCGAGGATCTTCTTGCGCTGGAGGTGGTACCGGTCCTTCTCCGGCAGCTGCAAGGTGTGCCCGAGCGACATCCCCATCGGGATGATGCTCACCTGGTGTACCGGCTCCGCCTCGGGCGTGAATTTCGCCGTGATGGCGTGCCCCGACTCGTGGAAGGCGGTGATCCGCTTGTCCTCCTCCTCCATCGACTTCATGCGGCTCTTCTTCTTGCGCCCCCACTTCACCTTGTCGCGCGCCTCGAGGAGGTCCCCCATCTCGACGGCGCCCTTCCCGAGCATCACCGCTGAAAGGGCCGCTTCGTTGATCAGGGCCTCGAGATCGGCTCCCGAGTACCCCGTCGTCCCGCGGGCGATCGTCATGAGGTCCACCCCCGCCGTCAGCTTCACCTTGCGGGCGTGCACCTGGAGGATCTGGTAGCGCCCCAGGAGATCCGGAAGGTCGACCGTGATCTCCCGGTCGAAACGCCCCGGACGCAGGAGCGCCGGATCGAGGATGTCCGGGCGGTTGGTCGCGGCGATCACGATCACCTGGCTGTCGGTCTCGAAGCCGTCCATCTCGACGAGAATGGCGTTCAGGGTCTGCTCGCGCTCGTCGTGGCCGCCCCCGAGGCCCGTGCCGCGGCGGCGCCCCACCGCGTCGATCTCGTCCAGGAAGATGATGCAGGGGGACTTGGATTTCGCCGTCTTGAAGAGATCCCGCACGCGCGAGGCTCCGACCCCCACGAACATCTCGACGAAATCCGAGCCGCAGATCCCGAAGAAGGGGACCCCGGCCTCGCCGGCGATCGCCTTCGCGAGCAGGGTCTTCCCGGCTCCCGGCGGCCCCACGAGAAGGCATCCCCGCGGGATCCGCGCGCCGATCTTGATGAATTTCTGCGGGTTCTTGAGGAAGTCGATGATCTCCTGGACCTCTTCCTTCGCCTCGTCGATCCCCGCGACGTCGGCGAAGGTGATCCCGGTCTTGTTCTGGCCCGCCAGGGTCGCCCGGCTCTTCCCGAAGGAGAGAAGCCCGGCCGGCCCGCCCGGCCCCCGGAAGGAGCGGATGAACAGGAAGTAGATGAGCCCGAAGATGAACGCCGCCGGAAGGATGTTCGCGATCACGAAGTACCAGATCTGGCTCGACGGGTCATACGCGTACGACTTCACGAGGCCGTCCCGTGTCGCCGCCTGCAGGCGCTCGTGAAGGGACTTCACCAGCTCCGGATGCACGTAGGCGCGCCGGCGGGCGGGCTTTCCGTCCGCCCCCGGCTGGACCAGGACGATCGAATCGTCCTGGAGCGTGACCGACTCGACCTTCCCCTGGCCGATCAGGCCTTCCGCTTCCGAGAGCGGGATCGTCTCGGTGTTCCGGTGAAGGTAGAAGTCGAACCCGAAAAGCGCGACCCCCAGGAGGAGCGCCCAGAACAGGAACCCCCGTCCCATCTGCGGCTGGGGGTCGTCCGGCGGGGTCTCTTTCTTGCGTCCGGCCATCGATGCCTCCGGTCTATTTCCCCGCGTCCCGGGCGGCGTTCTCGTAGAACTCCACCGCCGGCTCGTACCCCTTGCCCCGCTTGGCGTAGAACCACGCACGCCTCTCGAAGCGCTCCCGCTTGAGCGTCCGCATCTCGCGCAGGAGATCGTCCACCCGGCTCCGGAAGCGCCCCCCGGGGAACCTCACCACGTATTCTAGGCACGCCGACTCCGCTTTCAAGGCAGGCGACGCATCGTAATCCCTTCCTTGATAGTGATTTCTGTACGAGATCGCCGCGTTCCAGAGGGCCTCCTCGGCCCATGGACCGTGCGGTTGCGCCGCGTAGAACTCCTCGAAGAGCGGCCCCGCCTCCGCCCATTCCTCCCCGTCCAGATGGATGCGTCCCAGAAGCAACCGCGCCTGTGCCGAGACGCCGCCGAAGGGGCTCGCCTGCAGGCTTTTCTCGAGAAGGCGCCGGACCGAGATCGTCCGGTGCGTGTTCGTCAGGCGCACGCTCGTCTCGCCGCGGCCGTGCGCCTCGTCAGCGCAGGCGAACAGGCGCACCGCCACGACGTCGCAATGCGACGAGAACGGGTAGGCGTCCATAAGATCCAGGAAATGGATGCACGCCTTGTAGCGCCGTCCCAGGTTGAAATGCGACTCCCCGACCATGAACAGGATCCGCTCCCGCTCCAGGGTCTTCTTGTACTTGTGCTCCTCGGCCAGGATCACGGCCCCCCGGAAATCGCCGGCGGTGAACCGGCGCTCGAACTCCGCGAAATGCCCCCAAGGGGGCGGCGGCGGCTCGTCCCAGGGCTTCTTGCCGCAACCCGCCAGCGTCAAAAGAAGCAGGCATCCGCGAAGCGCGAAGCGCGAAGCGCGAAGCGGATCGCTGGACGTTTTGCGCCGGACGCTTCGCGTGTCCGTATCGTCCGTCATTTCAGGTGGATGACGCTGTCCCGGTGCGCGCCGACGGAAGCGATCTCGATCGGGACGCCGAGGAGCTTCTCGACCGTCCCGATGAACGTCCGGGCATTCGCGGGGATCTCCCCCGCGCGCCGGGCCGAGGCGATCTCGTCGCCCCAGCCCGGAAGCTCGATGTAGCGGGGCGTGCAGGTCTTGAGCTTCGGGACGTCCGCCGGAAAATCCCGGATCGTCTCGCCGCCGCAGGCGTATTCGGTGCAGATCTTCACGGTCTCGAACCCGCCCAGGACGTCGAGCATCGTCATGGCCAGCGAATCGACCCCGTTGATCATGACCGAGTAGCGCGCGGCGACCGCGTCGAACCAGCCGCAGCGCCGCGGCCGGCCGGTCGTCGCCCCGTACTCCTTCCCCTTCTCGCGGATCCGGTTTCCCGTGTCGTCGGTGAGCTCCGTGGGAAGCGGCCCCTCCCCCACCCGCGTCGTGTACGCCTTCACGACCCCGAGGACCTTCTCGACCGAGCGCGGGGGGATCCCCAGGCCCGCGGCGATCCCGCCGGTCGTGGCGTTGGAGGAGGTCACGAAAGGGTACGTCCCCAGGTCGACGTCGAGGAGGCTCCCCTGCGCCCCCTCGAACAGGATGCTCTCCCCGCCCCGGATCGCCTCGTGGACCAGCTTCACGGTGTCGGCGACGTAGGGCTTCAGGCGATCGGCATCGGCGAGCGCCTGCCGGAACGTCTCCTCGGCATCGATCGGCGGCTGGTCAAAGGCACGCAAGGTGACGTTTTTCATCTCGATCGAGCGCCCCAGGCGTTCCTTCAGGTAACCGGGGTTGAAGAGGTCCACCACCCGAATCCCGAGTCGTGCCGTCTTGTCGGTGTAGCAGGGGCCGATCCCCCGGCCGGTCGTTCCGATCTTCTGCCCTTTTCCCTCGGCGAGGACATCAAGACGCTTGTGGAACGGGAACACCAGGTGCGCCCGTTCCGAGAGGAAGAGGCGCCCCGCCACCGAGACACCGCGCGACTCGAGCTCGCGGATCTCGTCCACCAGCATCCCGGGCTCGACGACAACGCCGTTCCCGATCACGCACCGGACCTGGGGGTGCAGGATCCCCGACGGCACCAGATGCAGGATGAACTTCGTCTTCTCGACGATGGTATGGCCGGCGTTCCCGCCCCCCTGGTACCGGACGACGAGATCGAAGTCGGGCGCCAGGAGATCGGTGATCCGCCCCTTCCCCTCATCCCCCCAGGCGAGCCCCACGACACACGTATTGGGAGTCCTCTTGGCGCCCATGCGTTTCTCCGAAGCGCGTCCCGCGGCAGCCGGACGCTAGCCTTGCGGCCTGGAATGGGCGAGAAGCTTCTCGACGAGCTTCGTCGCCTCGACATGGTCGGAGGCCCCGAGCTTCTCCCGGACCGTCTCGAGGGTCTGCCGGTCGGCGAGCAGCTGGTTCCGCAGGACATCGAGATTCTCCGCCAGCTCGTGGAAATAGTCCTTCTTCCGGAGCGTCACCGGCTCCGTGTACTGGCCGCTCAAGAGGGCGTTGATGCTCTTGTTGAGCCGGTAGACGGGCCCGGCCACGCGATGCAGGTGGAAGATCGCATAGGAGCCGAAGATCATCGAGAGGACGAGGATGTAGGCGCCGGTGATCCAGAGGACCTTCTGCAGGGTGTCGGCGACCGTCGGGTCCTTGATCAGCCCCTCCGTCCAGCGCGACAGCGCGAAGATCGCGATCACCGTGACGATCCCGAGCGCCACGAGGATCCACAGCCAGAAGTAGTGGAGCTGCAGCCGCGCGTCGACGATGGTCTGCCGGCGTTGGTTCATGCCATCCCTCCTGCCTTGACCCCGGCGCCCAGCGGCGCCTTCGATTCCATCATCTCGCGGAACCGCAGGAAAAGATACATCGAATCATGCGGCCCCGCCGAGGCTTCCGGGTGGTACTGGACCGAAAAGACCGGAAGCGACCGGTGCCGCATCCCCTCGACGGTCCCGTCGTTCAGGTTCACGTGCGTCGCGTCGAGCCCGGCCGCGGAAAGCCCCGCAGGGTCCACGGCGTAACCATGGTTCTGCGTGGTGATCTCGACCTTCTGGGTCCCGAGGTCCTTCACGGGATGGTTCGAGCCGCGGTGGCCGAACTTCAGCTTGTAGGTCTTCGCCCCGAACGCCAGGGCCAGGATCTGGTGCCCGAGGCAGATCCCGAACACCGGGACCTTGCCGACGATCCCCTTCACGCACGCGTGGGCGTAGGTCGGCTGGGCGGGATCGCCCGGGCCGTTCGAGAGGAAGACCCCGTCCGGACGGATCGAGAGGACGTCCGCCGCGCTCGCCGTGGCGGGGAACACCGTGACGTCGCACCCGCTGTCCGCGAGGCACCGCAGGATGTTCGTCTTGATCCCGTAATCGAGCGCGGCGACCTTGAAGCGGCGGGCCGGAGCCCATCCGTCCCCGCCCACGGGGTGGAAAAACGGCGAGGGGGCCTCCTCCTTCCAGGGAGCGGCCTTCGCGCAGGTGACCTGCTTCACGAGATCCTGCTCTTCCAGGCGCGGCGAGGCCTTGGCGCGCGCGACGAGCGCCGCGGCGTCATGCGTCCCGGCCGCCAGGATCCCGCGCACGACGCCGCGCGTCCGGAGATGCCGCGTCAGCGCGCGCGTGTCGATCCCCGAGATGGCGGCGACGCCGTGCCGGACAAGGAAGTCCGACAGGTCCTCACGCGAGCGGAAATTGCTCGTGACCGCGCTCGCCTCGCGCACCGCGAAACCGGCGACGTGGGGCCGGGCGGATTCCATGTCCTCCGGATTGATCCCGTAGTTCCCGATGTGGGGATACGTCATGACGACGATCTGGCCGCGGTAGGAGGGGTCCGTCAGGATCTCCTGATACCCCGTCATTCCGGTGTTGAAGACCACCTCGCCGGCCCGCTCGGCCGCGGCGCCGAACGACTCCCCCTCGAAGACCGTGCCGTCCTCCAGGGCCAGGAAGGCGGGCGTCGCCGTCATGCGGAATGCACCAGAGGGTCAATCGCAGAAGCGTCGGAGCTTGTCGAATTCCTCCGGCGGAGTCGTGAAGGTCCCCAGTTCGGCATGCTTCTCGTCGTCATGTCCGTGGAAGTCGGATCCTCCCGTCGCCGCCAGCCCCCACCGTCCGGCCATCGCCGCGTACCGCTTCTCGCGGCCCGCGTTGTCGGGATGATACGTCTCGATCCCGGCCAATCCAAGCGGAACGAGCCCCTCGATGAACCCGTCGTCAGGGTAGTTCGCCGGGTGGGCGACGACCGGCGCCCCGCCCGCAGCCCGGATCCGCCGCACCCCCTCCTCCACGGACGGCGCCGCGAGCGGCACGAAGCCGGGCCTTCCCTTCCGGAGGTAGCGCCGGAAGGCGTCGTCGATGTCGGCAGCATGCCCCGCGGCGACGAGCGCCAGCGCCACATGCGGGCGGCCGACCGATTCCTCCGCGCTCCGCTCCAGGATCCCGTCCGCGACGATCGGGGCGCCGCAGGCAGCCAGCTGTTCGGCCATCCGGTGCACCCGCTCGACGCGCGCGCGCCGCAGGGAAGCCAGGAGATCCAGGATCCCCTCGGGGTTTTTCCCGAGAAAGTACCCCAGGACATGGACGTTCGTCCCGGCGCGCGTCGTGAGCTCGATCCCGCGGACGAGATCCAGGCGTGACCCGGCGGCCGCCCCCGCCTCATCCCAGCCGGCGACGGTGTCGTGGTCGGTGAGCGCCAGTCCGGCGACCCCGCGGGCGATCGCGCGCTCGACGAGCGCTGTCGGGGTGAGCGCCCCGTCGGAACGGCAGGAATGGGAATGGAGATCGAAGCGGGTCAATCCCGACCCGCAAGAAAGCGTTTGTACCGGCGGCTGGCGCGCTTCAGCTCCCGCCGCTCGCGCCAGGTAAGGCCGTCCATGCCGGAACGCCCGACCTTCGCGAGGAGCGTATCGACGCGCGCCCGGAGCCGCCGTTCGCGCCGCGCGTCGCGCGCGTCCGCCCGGTCGGCCGCCCAGTCCCGGACGGCCGAAACGCCCCGGCCCCAGCGCGCCCGGAGCCCTGAATGCGCGCGCCGGGCGCGTTCGGCCTCCTCCCGCTCCAGTTCCGCGACGAAATCCTGCTCGACGTCCGCCGGGCCGCCGGCCTCCCCGGACGCCCGCGCGAGGCGGAAATCGCGCCATTCCGCGGCATTCCAGCCGGCGAGAAAGAGCGCGATGGCGATCGCCTCGAGCGTTCCCCACAGGGCTCCCGCCAGGCAGAGAAAAACCGCAGCCAGGAAGGCCGCGGAGGCCGCGACGCGGTGCCCCCAGGAAGGCCCCTTGCGCTCCACCAGCCAGGCGCGCGCCAGGCGCCCCGCGTCGAACGGAGGCGCCGGAATCAGGTTCATGGAGAGAAGAAGCCCCGCCGTCCTCGCGGCCCCCTCCTGGCCGAACGCCGAGAAGAGGCCGTAGAGCGCGAGCAGGCTCGAGATCCCCCCGCCGGCTGCCGCTCCGGTCACATGGACCGAGGCCGGCACGGGATCGCGCGCGAGGTTCCCCAGGGGCCAGAGAAGCACGGGCTCGAACGCCCCGCCGGCGAGCCTCCCGGCGGCGCGCGACGCGACCGCGTGCACCGTCACGCATCCGAACAGGAATCCGAGCATGCGAAGCGATCGCGCCACCCCCTCCGCGTCCGGCGCGGAGAAGAGGAGCAGGGCCGCCAGCGCGACAAACGACAGGTGCAGCCGGACCCCCGAGCGGCGGATCCGGAGTATCTCGATCGACGCGGTCAGGAAACGGTGCATGCACCCTGATGATAGCCCGATGCCGCGTTCCGGCAACCAGCGGTCTGCTTATTCACCTTGAGCATTCCGGCCAAACCGCCGATATTTGAGGCAGATATGGCGTTCCGCGTCCGCTCGGTCACGGCACGGGAGATCCTCGATTCACGGGGGAATCCGACCGTCGAGGCGGACCTTCTTCTCGCCGACGGTGCGAGCGGGCGCGCGGCGGTTCCGTCGGGCGCTTCCACCGGATCCCACGAGGCGGTCGAACTGCGGGACGGGAACGCGGATCGGTACCTCGGCAAGGGAACCCGGAAGGCGGTCGCGTCAGTCACCGGCCCGATCGCCCGCGCCGTCCGCGGAAAAGGTTTCTCCGGCCAGACCGATTTTGACGCGCGCCTGCTGGCACTCGACGGGACAGCCCAGAAGAAGAGGCTCGGCGCCAACGCGATCCTGGGGACATCCATGGCGTTCGCCTGTGCGCGGGCGGCGGCCCGAAACAGACCTCTCTACGCGTCACTCGCCGATCCGAAAGCGGCCGCCCTCCCCGTCCCCCTCCTCAACGTCATCAACGGCGGCGCGCACGCCGACAACGGCCTCGACGTCCAGGAGTTCATGCTGGTGCCGCTGGGGTTCGCGCGCTTCTCGGAAGGGCTCCGGGCCGGCGTCGAGATCTACCATCACCTGAAAGGGCTCCTCAAGAAAAAGGGGCTCGCGACCGCCGTCGGCGACGAGGGCGGTTTCGCGCCGAAGCTCCCGGGAAACCGCGCCGCGCTCGACTTCCTGATGGACGCGATCCGGAAGGCCGGATACGCGCCGGGCCGCCAGGTGCGCCTCTCGCTCGACGTCGCCTCGACGGAGTTCTACCGCGACGGCCGCTACCACCTGGAAGGAAAGAAGCTTTCGGGCGACGCCATGATCGGGACGCTCGCGCGCTGGGCGCGGGACTACTCCCTTTTTTCCATTGAAGACGGTCTCGCCGAGGACGACTGGTCCGGCTGGCGCGACCTCACGCGGGCGATCGGCGGACAAACGCTCCTCGTCGGGGACGACCTCTACGTCACGAACCCCGAGCGGTTGCGCCGCGGGATCGCCGAACGGACCTCCAACGCGATCCTGATCAAGCTGAACCAGATCGGGTCGGTCTCCGAGACCCTCGAGGCGATCCGCCTCGCGCAGGCAAGCGGCATGGCCGCGATCGTCTCGCACCGCTCGGGCGAGACGGAGGATACCTTCATCGCGGACCTGGCGGTGGCGACAGGCGCGGGTCTTATCAAGACCGGCGCGCCGGCCCGGGCCGAGCGCGTCGCCAAGTACAACCGCCTCCTCCGGATCGAGGAGGAGCTGGGCCGGAAGGCCCGCTACGCAGGGCCGGCGCTCGCGTCCGGACGCACCGCAGGAAGGAACGCCTGATGGCGTTCAGCTTCCAGGACGGGCCCGGGGCGGAACCAGCGGCGCCTCCTCCTTCACCCCCACCACTTCCCTCCCCCATCCAGGGGGAGGGAAGTGTCATGGAAAGAGCTTCCCAACCTGCCGCTCCAGCGCCCCTTCCCGCCCCGGAACTGGACCTGCTCCCTGCCGAGCTCGAGCCCCCGCGGATCGGCCTCTGGCTCGACCGGTTCCGGTCCCGGATCGCGGGGTTCCGGCCGTTCGCTTTCGATCTCCGGCAGGCCGCCGTCGTGGGGGCCCTTTCACTCTGGCTCGTCGTCGCGCTCTTCTTTCCGGAGACGATCCCGCTCTACAGGATCTACATCAGGAATGAGAAACTCGCGCGCGAGATCCGCCAGATGGAGTCCGAGATCGCCAGCCTGACGCGGGAGAAGGAAAGACGGCTCCAGCTCCTCGACCGGATGGAGTGGGACGCCGTCTACTGGGAGGCGATGGCCCGGGAGACTGGGCTCACGCGCGAGCGGGAGCATGTCGTCGAGCTCGCCCGGTTGACACAGGGGCGGGCCCGGGATTCAATGCAACAGCGGAAACCGAGATGACAGAGACCCTCCAGCAGGCCGAAGTCGACGCGCTCGTCACCGCCATCTCCAAGCAGGAGTCGGGCGACCCGCAGAAGGCGAGCACCTTCGCCACCTACGACTTCAAGCGTCCCGAGCGCGTCTCGAAGGACCAGATGCGCTCCCTCGAGAACCTGCACGAGGTGTTCGCCCGGAACGTCGGCGGCGCCCTCTCGGGGTACCTGCGCTCGGTCGTCGAGGTGAAGCTCTCCTCGATCGTCCAGCTCACCTACGCCGAGTTCACCGCGAACCTTCCCACCCCCACCTGCTTCGCCCTGATCCAGGCGCCGCCCCTGGAGGGGCAGGTGATCCTGGAGATCAACCCGTCGATCATCTTCCCGGTCGTCGACCGGCTCCTCGGCGGCGGCCGCGGGGCGACCTCGATCCCGGACCGTCCCCTCACCGACATCGAGCAGAAGATCGTGGGGAAGATCACGGAGCTGATGCTTTCCCAGCTCAAGAACATCTGGTCACGCATCAAGGAGATCGACTTCACCCTGCAGGAGATCGAATCGAACCCCCAGTACCGCCAGATCGTGCCCCCGAACGAGGTGGCGGTCCTGATCTCCTTCGAGATCGCGATGGGCGAGTCCCGCGGGATGATGAACCTCTGCATCCCGTTCACGACGATCGAACCGATCATGCCGTCGTTCGCGCTCGAGAACATCTACAACTTCATGCGCCGGCGCACCGGCGGCACCGAGGGGCGCGCCATCGCGGCAGCCCTCTCCGACAGCCAGATCGAGGTCGTGGTCCACCTCGCGCAGACCGAGATCACCGTCTCCGACCTCGTGCGCCTCGCGCCGGGAGACATCATCCAGACCACGAAGCCCGCCTCGGCCCCGCTCATCGTATCGGTCGAGGGACGCCCCAAGTTCAAGGTGAAGGCGTGCACGATCTCGAACAAGAAGGCCGTGAAGGTCGTCGCCCCGGCCACCTTCCACGACCACCTGTGACCGCTCCGCTGACCCTCGCCTCGCGCCTGGCGATCTCGCCCGACTGCGCTTACCAGACGGTCGGGACCCAGGCGGTCGCCATCGTCCCGTCGCGCCGGCGCCAGCACTTCTTCGAGAACGAGACCGCCGCCGAGATCCTCCGCGGGATCGAGGCGGGAAAACCCCTGTCGGAGATCCGGGACGGGATCCTCGCCGCCTGGGACGTCACCCCGGACCGGGCCGAGCGGGACCTCCTCTCCCTCTGCGAGCGCCTCGTCGCCGAGGGGGTCGCCGTCCCTGTTTCGGATTGACAGCCGTCCCGCCCCGCCCCTAGAATTCCCCCAAAATAAAGCGACTCGGAAACGTCAAGGAAGGAAGGAATCATGTCAACCAGTGCCGCGAGTAAGCCCCAACGGGTCAAGGAGTTCAGTCTTCACACGAAGGACACGGGGTCCGCCCCTGTCCAGGTGGCGCTCCTCACCGACCGCATCAACCAGCTGTCGGCGCACCTCCAGGGGAACAAGAAGGACGCCTCGTCGCGCCGGGGGCTTCTCAAGATGATCGGGAAGCGCTCGTCGCTCCTCAAGTACCTGCACCGGACGGACCGCACGAAGTACCAGGAAGTGATCCAGAAGCTGGGGCTTCGCAAGTAATGGGCGCCGTCACGGTTTCCCGCCAGATCGGCGGCCGCACGCTCACGTTCGAGACGGGCAAGATCGCCAAGCAGGCCGACGGCGCCGTCTGGGTGCGCTACGGCGACACGGTGGTGCTCGTCACGGCCGTCTCGGCCACGCCGCGCGAGGGGATCGACTTTTTCCCCCTCACCGTCGACTACCGCGAGATGATGTACGCCGCCGGGAAGATCCCGGGCGGTTTTTTCAAGCGTGAAGGACGTTCGACGACGAAAGAAACCCTCACCGCCCGCTCGATCGACCGTCCCCTGCGCCCCCTGTTCCACGAGCGCTACAAGAACGAGGTGGCGATCGTCGCCAACGTCCTTGCCGCCGACCAGGTGAACGAGCCCGATGTCCTCGCCATGAGCGGCGCGTCGGCGGCCCTGCGGATCTCGTCCATTCCCTTCGAGCACGCGGTCGGCTCGGTGCGCGTGGGGCTCATCGGCGAGAAATTCATCCTGAACCCGACGATCCAGGAGATGGAGGAGAGCCTGCTGGACCTCCTCGTTTCCGGCACGCGCGAGAAGGTCGTCATGATCGAGGTCGAGGCGAAGGAGGTCCCCGAGGCGAAGCTCGTCGAGGCGATCAAGTTCGGCCACAAGGCGGTCCAGGAAATCATCGACCTGCAGGAGGAGCTCGTGAAGAAGGCGGGCGTCCCCAAGCAGAAGATCCCCGAGTCCCCCGCCGGGCTCGAGGAGGCCAGGAAGACGATCGAGAAGATGGTCGGCGCGCGCATCGCGGAGCTCTTCACGATGCAGGGGGTCTCGAAGCTCCAGCGGAAGGAATACCTCTCGAACCTCAAGAAGGAGGTGAAGGAGCATTTCGCCGCGGCGCAGCCCGACCTCCCCCCCAACCGGCTGGCCGAGGCGTTCGAATCGGTCTACGCCCAGGTGTTCCGCCACCAGACCCTGACCGGGAAGACCCGCGTCGACGGCCGCAAGTGGGACCAGCTCCGGAAGATCTCCTGCGAGGTCGGGGTGCTTCCCAACGTCCACGGCTCGGCCCTCTTCTCGCGCGGCGAGACGCAGGCGCTGGTGGTCACCACCCTGGGCGCCCGCTTCGACGAGCAGCGCGTCGAGGGGCTTTCGGAGGAAGTCTTCAAGACGTTCATGCTCCACTACAACTTCCCCGCCTACTCGGTGGGCGAGACCTGGGCGAACCGCGGGCCCAAGCGGCGCGAGATCGGCCACGGGGACCTCGCCGAGCGGTCGGTGCGCGGGGTCCTGCCGGACCACGAGGCGTTTCCGTATACGATCCGGATCGTCTCCGACATCCAGGAATCGAACGGCTCCACCTCGATGGCCTCCACCTGCGGGGCGACGCTCTCCCTGATGGACGCGGGCGTCCAGATCAAACGGCCGGTGGCCGGGATCTCCGTCGGGCTCATCCAGGAAGGCGCGAAGCACTGCCTTCTCACCGACATCCAGGGGGACGAGGACCATCACGGAGACATGGACTTCAAGGTGTGCGGCACCGAAGCGGGGGTCACCGGCGTCCAGGTGGACCTCAAGATCGCCGGGCTCACCTTCCCGCTGATCGAGGCGGCGATCGCGCAGGCGCGCGAGGCCCGGATGGAGATCCTCAAGGCCATGCATGCCGCGATCCCCAAGCCGAAGCCCGACCTCGCCCCCAACGCCCCGCGGCTCGAGCGGGTCAAGATCCCGAACGACAAGATCGGGCTCCTTATCGGCCCTGGCGGACGCACGATCCGGGAGCTCCAGGCCACGACCGGCGCCAAGGTGGATGTCGAGGACGACGGCACGGTCACCATCTGGTCGCGCGACGCCGAGGCGGTCCGGCAGGTCCGCCAGTTCATCGAGGGGATGACGGCGGTCCCCGAGATCGGCCGGATCTACAAGGGGAAGGTCACCGGGATCAAGGATTTCGGCTGTTTCGTCGAGTTCCTCCCCGGCCAGGAAGGGCTTGTCCATGTCTCGGAGCTCTCCGATACCTTCGTCAAGGACGTGAACTCCGTCGTCAAGATGGGCGACACGTTCGACATCAAGGTGCTGGCCATCGACGAGCAGGGACGCGTGAAGTTGAGCCGGAAGGCCGCCGCTCCCAAGGCCGTCGAAGCGAAAAAATAGCCACGAGGCGCCATGGATACCGGCACCGTGAAATGGTTCGACGGCAAGAAGGGGTACGGCTTCATTACCCGGGAGAACGGCGAGGACGTCTTCGTCCACTACTCGTCCATCGAGCCCGGGGATAACCAGGAATTCCGGAGTCTCGCCGAAGGGGAGCGCGTCGAGTTCGAATGCACCCGCGGCGAGAAGGGCCTGCAGGCCCTGAAGGTCCAGCGCGTCGCCCAGAAGACCGCCTAGCATCCTTGAGGAGGATCCCATGATCACGAAGCCCGCCCCCGTTCCCTTCACGTTCTCGGTCGCCGGCGACGGCACGGGGGACGTCGACACCCTCATCGTCTGCGCCGCCCGCTCGAAAGACGCCGGAAAGAAGCTCCTCCTTCCCGAGCTTCCGGACGGCCTCAAGCGGGAGGCGGAGTCTCTCCTCGCGGCCGGCGTCTTCAAGGCCGACGCGGGCGAGGTGTACGTCCAGAACCCCCGCGGCAAGGAACGCCCCCGCTATCTCGTCCTGTGCGGCCTGGGCGGCGAGGGGAAGGTGCGCGCCGACCGCCTGCGCCACGCCGTCGCGGCCGGCATCCGCCGGACGCGCGGCACGAAGTCGGCTTCCGTCTGGATCGGCTGGCCGGCGGGGCTCGCCCCCGACACCGCCGCCCGCCATGCCGCCGAGGGCGCGGTCCTCGCCGCCTACACCTACGACCATTTCAAGAGCAAGAAGACGCCCCCCCTGCCGGTGAAACGCGTCCTCCTGTCCGTCCCGCGCAAGGGAGACCGCTCCAGGGCCGAAGCGGGGCTGAAGCTCGGCAAGGCCCTCGCCGAGGCGCAGTGCTACGCGCGCGACCTCTGCCACGGGCCGGCGAACCTGATCACCCCTCTCACCACCGCGGCGAGCGCGAGGCTGTGGGCGCAGAAGAAGGGACTCCGGTTCCGCGTGATCGGCAAGAAGCAGCTCGAGCGGCTCGGGGCGGGCGCCATCCTGGGCGTAGGCCAGGGAAGCGTGAATCCCCCCTGCCTCGTGGTCCTCGAGCACCGGCCGCGCGCGGCCAACGCGAAAAAGCCCCTTCTCTTCGTGGGCAAGGGCGTCACCTTCGACACCGGCGGGATCAGCATCAAGCCCTCCGGCGGGATGCACCACATGAAGGGAGACATGGGCGGCGCCTCGGCCGTGATCGCGGCCCTCGGGGCATGCGCCGATCTCAAGGTCCCCTATCCCGTCGTGGGGATCGCCGCGATGGTCGAGAACATGCCGGACGGGAACGCCCAGCGCCCCGGCGACATCGTGACATCGATGTCCGGAATCACCGTCGAGGTCCTGAACACCGACGCCGAGGGACGGCTCGCCCTCTGCGACGCCATCCAGTACGGGAAACGCTTCAAGCCCGCCGCCATTTTCGATATCGCCACCCTGACCGGCGCCTGCGCGGCGGCCCTGGGTCAGTACGCCGCGGGGATCTTCACCGAGGATGCCGGCATCGAGAAGGCGCTCAAGGGAGCCTCCGAGCGTTCCGGCGAGAAGGTCTGGCCGCTTCCGATCTGGGAGGAGTACAAGAAGTCGATGGACAGCGACGTCGCCGACCTCAAGAACATCTCCGGGGGATCGCACGCCGGCGCCACCACGGCGGCGGTGTTCCTTGCCCGCTTCGCGACCCCGTTCCGCTGGGCCCATATCGACATGGCGGGCCCCATGTGGTCGGACGAGCCCTCTCCCCTCCAGGTGAAGGGGCCGACGGGCTACGGGGCAAAGCTCCTCACCCAGATCGCTCTCGACTGGGCCGGCTCCGGCCGCTGATCGGTTTCCGGAATGCGCGAACCGGCGCTCGGCGGGAAACCGCCGGGCGTCTTCTCATTTCATTGGACGCGCCAGGCGAGGATCTCGGCGTCGTAGATCGCGTCGCCGATCGCCTCCTTCACGAAGACGGCTCCTTCATAGCGGGACCCTTCCCACTCGAACCGGATCCAGGCCGCCTGCTGGCGCACCAGCCCCGCCGGAAGGGCCCACCGCGCGAGGGCCGGATCGACCCAGTCCCCGGCCGCCGCCTTCAGGGCGAACTCCCCCCGTCCGTCATATACCCCCGGAAGACGTTCCCAGACACCCGGCGCCGGCGCGATCATGAAACCCCCTTCCGCCCCCTGTGAGCCCCCCCCTATTCCAAAGAACGGCACGGAGGGAGCGATTCTTGAAGGGGCGTCCCTGAAATTCCGGGAACGCGCTTGATGGTTACAGTGGCAGGGAGTCAGTCTCCGATCCTTGCCTCTCGCTTTCCGCTTCCCGAACCCCGTGCCTCGATCCGGAGGTCGGCTACAATGTCCACGCCAACGGCTTGCTGCTTTCCGTTTGGCTTTTGGATTCTGCCGTAAATGGATGGGTGGCCGAGCGGTTTAAGGCGCCGGTCTTGAAAACCGGTGACGGCGCAAGCTGTCCGGGGGTTCGAATCCCTCCCCATCCGAAGTCCAGCCGATCAGACACGAATCCCTATAAAAAATGCTTTCACCTTTCGCGAAGCGCGGCCCGGATGCAAGGCGCGGCGGCGAGGTCGTGTCTGCCTGCGACACCCCGAGCCCAGCCGCAACGCCGCAGACGGGCTGCGATGCGCGAAAGGCTCAGAATTCGTATGAAAGCCCCGCGTACGGCCCGCTGTAGACGAGATCCAGTTCCGCATCGTCGGACTCGATGGCGAAGCCGAGGTAGCGGTAGCCCCCCTTGACGGCCAGGCCGTACCAGCGTCCGAGTCCCGCCTCGGCGCGGATGTCGACCATGTGACCCGAGACATCGCCCACGTCAATCGCGAGCCCCTTGGCGGCAAGGTAGAACTCGACCGGGCTCACCTTCCCCCGGAAGGAAAGCCCCACCTGCGGCAGGGGCGCCTCGACCGTCTCGGTGGTGGTCAGGACGGGCGAGCTGATCTCCCCCTCGAAGTCGACCTTCTTCACGCCGAGGAGGATGTTCACCGAGAAGTCGCCCCACGAGCCGATGAAGGGAAGCGGGCGCTCGAAGGTTCCGTCGAGGATGTTCAGGGCCAGGCGCGACTCGACCGTGGTCCCCGCCGTGTAGGTGACGCCGTCAAAGACGACCGACTGCGACAGGTTCTTCGTCCCCTCGTTCTCGAGATTCACCCAGGAAAAGGTGAAGCGGTTCGAGAAGATCCGGAACCAGACCTCGCCGTCGAGGGTCGCCTCGGACGTGTCGATGTCGAGCGTGTTCTCGGCATCGATCTTGGTTCCGACGATCGCGTTCTGGTCGATCGTGATGTCGCCGTCGAGGTTGGCCGCCCAGTGGCGGAGCTCCGCCCCGAAGCCGAATCCGGGGGCAGCCCGGGCCGCTGACGCGCCGGCCCCGAACAGCCCCGCGAGAACAGCCGCCGACGCGAACACCCTGCCGAACCGGTCGATCATGGTCTCCCCTCCTGTTGGCCGCCCTCTTCCTCCCCCTCCTCGCCGCCTTCCTCGTCCTCCGCCTCCGCGTCCCATTTCCCTTCCTTCCCCCCGCCGGCCTCCTCCTCGGGGCGCGGCTGGGAAGGATCGCGCCCTTCCTCCTTGAGGATCGATTCCTCGATGTAGATCGGGGCGTTCACCCGGATCGCGAGCGCCACCGCGTCCGAGGGGCGCGCGTCGATCATGACGGCATCCCCCTTCTGCTGGACGACGATCTTCGCATGGAAGGTCCCGCCCGTCGGGGTGGAAACGAACTGGTCGATCAGGATCTTCGTCACCTTGCCGCCGAGCTTCCCGATCGCGTCGGCGAGCAGATCGTGCGTCATGGGACGCGGCGGAGCCTCTCCCTGGACCTTCCGGTGGATGGCCAGGGCCTCCGGCATACCGATCCAGATGGGAACGAGCCGCGCCCCCTTCTGCTCCCGGAGGACGATCACCTGCGTCCCTCCGGTCTCGGAGATCAGGATCTTGTTCAGTTCCACGGGGACGGTAGCCATGGGTGCCGAAAAGGAATGTACCACAGGGAGAGCAAAGCGCCAGCCGGGAGAGCGGGACGGATCCCCTTTACTGGTAGAGCTTGCGGATGTTGGCGATGACCGCCTTCTGGGTGTACTTCTTGTCGAGGCGCAGGTAGAGCATGGCGGCGTTCGAATCCTTGGAATCCAGGATCACGTGGTAGCCGTTCGGGGTCATGTATCCTTCGGGGCCGCACGGGGTGTGACCGACGACGAGGACCTGGCTTTTCACCTTGCCGGCGAACTCGGCGGCGGAGGTGGGCGAATAGTCCCGTCCCCAGACGAGATCCTCGACGATCTCGTCGCGGCCCGCCCGGGCGCCGCGCGTGGCCCCCGGATCGACGGGCTTCAGGAACTCGTCGAGGGAGAAGCGCCGCAGGAGCTTCTCCGGCGTCGAGTGGGAGAACCAGACCCCCGTCGGCGTGTGGACGCCCACGGGAAGCGCCTTCAGGAACCCCAGGCACGTCTCCCGGAGCTCCCCCCCGATCGAGCCGAACGAGCCGATCTTCTTCTGGCCGAACACCAGCGGGATCGCGATCCCGTCCTTCATGATCTCGCGCCCCTGGATCTCGCACAGTTCATGGTTCCCCATCAGGTAGTGGACCTGGTCGATGAAGTGGTTCTTCCACTGGGCGACCTCCTGGAGGCATTCGTAGGAGTAGTCCCCCTGGAAATCCTCGTTGTAGATGTTGTGCACCAGCTCGTGGACGATCACGTGACGCTTCGGGTTTTTCTCGAGGTCCGCGGCCTCGAAGATGCGCTTCAGGTTCTCGAGGTTCCCGTGGATGTCGCCCGAGATGATGAGGTCACCCTCCGGCGGCAGGACGATCACGTCCCCCCGGCGGTACTTGTCGGCATAGAGGGAGCTCGTGGCGTCCTGGAAGAGGGGGATGTCCTTCTTGTATCCCCAGCCGAAGATCATCAGGACCCCTTCTTGCGGATGTGGACCTTGAAGGCGACGTCCCCGAGGGTGACCTCGTCCCCGTCGGCGAGCTGCGCGATCGACTTCTGCTTGCCGTTGACGAACGTGCCGTTCTTGCTGGAGAGGTCCTGGACCCAATAGCCGCCGCGGTTCTTGCGGAAGATGGCGTGCTCGGTGGAGATCCCCTTCTCGGTGTCGGGGAAGCTCAAGGTCCCCTCCCCCTCGATCTCGCGCCCGACGAGGAGCTCGCCGCCGTCCAGGCTCATCCGCTGGCCCTGGAAGGTCCCCCGGACGATCACGAGCTCCGCCTCCTGATCGGCCGTCTCCTCGATCGCGCCGATCCGGACCCGGAACGTCACCTGGCCGATGCCGATCTCGTCGCCGTCGGCGAGCGCGACCGTCCCCTTGACGCGCTTTCCCTTGAGGAACGTCCCGTTCGTGCTGTCGAGGTCGGTGAGCGTGTACCCGGCCGGCCCCTTCCGGAAGACGGCATGCTCGCCGGAGATGAACTTCGCGTTATCGGGGAAGTTGATCGCGCGCGGGTCCTCGAGGCCGCGCCCGATCTTGATCTCCCCCTCGTCGAGGCTCCACTTCTCCCCCAGGCGGTACCCCTCGACGATCCAGATCTCGCCGCGCAGGCGGCCGGGATCCTCCGCGCCTTTCTTCTTCCCGAAAAGGCCGAACATGCTCTCCCTCCTTCGCTAGAAGAGATCCGGGAGGATGTACTTCAGGCGGCGGGCGGCCTCCGGGCGCCGCGCCTCGGGGGCGGTGATGATCCCGTGGCGGGCGGCCGTGCCGCAGCCGCATTCCCGCCGGCCCTCCGCGACCGAGCGCGGCACCGACCGGATCACGCGCGCGGCATTCGCCGCGTTCTTCGCGAGGTTCTGGAAGATCATCTCGGCCGAGACGTGCTCGGTCTCCTCGCGCCAGCAGTCGTAGTCGGTCGACATGCAGACCATCGCGTAGCAGAGCTCCGCCTCGCGGGCGAGCTTCGCCTCCGGGAGGGCGCTCATGTTGATGCAGGAGCCGCCCCACGAGCGGTACAGGTGGCTCTCGGCCTTCGTGGAGAAGGCCGGGCCCTCCATGCAGACGAGGGTCGCCTTCGCGTGGACCTTCACCCCGGCCGCCTGGACGTCCGAAAGGAGGATCTGCCGCAGGCGCGGGCAGAACGGGTCGGCGAACCCGACATGCGCCACGACCCCGTCGCCGAAGTAGGTGTTTTTCCGGGCGCGCGTCCTGTCGATCAGCTGGTCGGGGACGATGAAGTCCAGCGGGGCGATCTCCTCCTTCAGGCTCCCGACGGCGCTGAAGGCGACGACCTGCCGGACGCCGACCGACTTCAGGGCGGCGATGTTCGCGTGCGAGTTCACCTCGGTCGGGAGGATCCGGTGCCCCTTTCCGTGCCGGGGCAGGAAGGCGACCGGGATCCCGCCGACGTCGCAGATCGCGATCGCGTCGGACGGCGGACCCCAGGGCGTCTCCGGGCGGACCTCGGTGAGGACCTTCACCCCCTCCACCTGGTAGAGGCCCGTCCCGCCGATCACGCCGATCTGCGCGGCGACGCTCATGCGGTCTTCGCGTCAGGGGTCCAGCGGAGGACGGGATTCCGGGCGGCGCCGACCTCGTCAAGCCTCTTCACCGGAAGGTTGGCGGGCGCCTGCTTCAGCCGTTCGGGGGTCTTCCTCGCCTCCTCGGCGATCTGGAGCATCGCCTCGGCGAAGCGGTCGAGGGTGCGGCGGGATTCCGTCTCGGTCGGCTCCACCATCACCGCCTCGGGGACGATCAGGGGGAAATAGATCGTGGGGGCGTAAAAGCCCATCTCGAGAAGGCGCTTGGCGATGTCGAGCGCGGCGGCCCCTTCCTTGCGCTGGCGCGTGGCCGTCAGGACGAATTCGTGAAGGCAGCGTCCCTGGTATCCCAGGTCGTACGCCCCCTTGAGGCGCGCCAGGAGGTAGTTGGCGTTCAGGACCGCGTTCTCGGAGACCTGCTTCAGGCCGTCCGAGCCGAGCTGCCTGACGTACACGTAGGCCCGCAGGAGCGCGCCCGTCGAGCCGTAGAAGGAGCGCACCCGCCCCACCGACTGCGGCCGCTTCTCCGTCAGGCGCAGGCCGTCGGGCGTCTTCTCGATCCGGGGGACCGGCAGGAACGGCTCCAGGTGCTTCTTCACGCCGATCGGTCCCGCGCCTGGGCCGCCGCCGCCGTGCGGCACGGCGAACGTCTTGTGCAGGTTGAAGTGCATGACGTCGACGCCGAAGTCCCCGGGGCGCACCTGCCCCAGGAGCGCGTTCAGGTTGGCGCCGTCCATGTAGAGGAGCGCGCCGGCATCATGCAGGCGCCCCGCGATCTCGTTGATCTGCTTCTCGAAAATCCCCAGCGTGTTGGGATTCGTGATCATGAGCGCCGCAACGTCGGGCGTGAGCTTCTTCTCGAGCTCGGCGAGGTCCACCAGCCCCTGGCGGTTGGAGACGAGCTGGACGGTCTCCAGCCCCGCGATCGTGCAGGAGGCGGGGTTCGTGCCGTGGGCGCTGTCAGGGATCAGGACCTTCGTCCGCTTCTGTCCCTTCGACTCGTGGTACGCCTTGATCACCAGAAGCGCCGTCAGCTCCCCGTGGGCGCCCGCCGCCGGCTGGAGCGAGATCGCGTCCATCCCGGAAACCTCGGCCAGGGACGACTCCAGCTCCTCGATCGCCGCGAGGACCCCCTGCACCGACGCGTCCTCCTGGTACGGGTGCGTCCAGCGGAAATCCGGCAGGATCGACAACACGTCGCAGGTCTTCGGGTTGTACTTCATCGTGCAGGAGCCGAGCGGGTAGAAGTTCGTGTCGATCGAGAAGTTCATCTGCGAGAGGCGCGTGAAATGGCGCACGACCGACAGCTCCCCCATCTCGGGAAGCGCAGGGGGACTCCCGGCCACCGCCCATTTCGGGAGCAGGGCCGCGGCGGGGCGCTCCGGGACGTCGCAGGCGGGCAGGTGCGCGTTGGCGAGCCCCGGCCGCGACATCTCGTGGATCACCGGCTCGAGGTCGGTCCGGATCGGCGAGGTCATCGCGACGCCTCCCCGAGGGCCCGGACGAATCCGTCGATGTCCGCCCTGGTGCGTTTCTCGGTGGCGCAGAAAAGGACGTGTCCCGCGAGCTCCGGATAGGCCCGTCCCAGGTCGTATCCGCCGATGTAACCCTTCTCGAGAAGGCGCCGGTTGAGCTCCGCCGGGGGGACCGGGGACTTCGCGACGAACTCGTGGAAGAACGGCGCCTTCAGGGGAAGCGACCACCCCTTGAGCGCGCCCACGGCGTCCGCCAGGTAATGCGCCTTCTGGAGGGAGAGGTTCGCCATGTTCCGGAGCCCCGACGGCCCCAGGATCGACATGAAGATCGTCGCCCGGAGCGCCATCAGCGCCTGGTTCGTGCAGATGTTCGAGGTCGCCTTCTCGCGGCGGATGTGCTGTTCGCGCGTCTGGAGGGTCAGGACGAAGGCGCGCTTCCCGTCGAGGTCCTTCGTCTGTCCGACGATCCGTCCGGGGATCCGGCGCAGGAGCTCCTGCCTCACCGCGAAGAACCCGAACCCGGGACCGCCGTACCAGATGTAGCACCCGAGAGGCTGCCCCTCGCCGCAGACGATGTCGGCCCCCAGCGCCCCGGGACGCTCGAGGAGCCCCAGCGCCACCGGGTTCGCCACGACGACGAAAAGCGCCCCCGCCCCCTGCGCGGCCTTGGCGAGCGCCGCGATCTCCTCCACCCCGCCGAGGAAGTTCGGGTACTGGACGATCACGGCGGCCACGCGACCGGAAAGGAGCTTCGCGAGGGACGCGCCGTCCGTGAGGGCTCCTACGAGCGGCGACTCGACCATCTTGCCGTCGAGGTGGCGCATGTAGGTGGCGAGCGTCGCGCGGTACTCCGGGTGCACCGCGCGCGAGACGATGACATCGGGCCGCCCCGTGTGCGCGCGGGCGAGAAGGGCCGCCTCCACCATCGCCGTCGCCCCGTCGTACATCGAGGCGTTGGAGACGGCCATCCCCGTGAGGTCCGAAATCATCGTCTGGTACTCGAAAATGGACTGGAGCGTTCCCTGGCTCGCCTCCGGCTGGTACGGCGTGTAGGCGGTGTAGAACTCGGAGCGCATCGAGAGGTGGTCCACCGCCACGGGGACGAAATGGTCGTAGTACCCGGCGCCGATGAAAAGCGGCATCGCGGCGCCGCTCTTGTTCCTGGCCGCGAGCGCCATCATGTGGCGCTGGAGTTCGACCTCGGAAAGCCCCGCCGGAATGGCAAGCGGACGCTTGAGGCGCACCGCCTCCGGGATGTCGGCAAAGAGGTCGGCGACGCTTCCCGCGCCGATCGTCTTCAGCATCTCGCGGATGTCGTCGGGCGTGTTCTGGACGAAGTCCATGGTGTCTAGGGGTAAATTCTATAGAGCATCCGGGGAAATGGAATCGTTTCCCGGACATGCTCGCGCCCGGCGATCCAGGCGACGGTCCGCTCGAGCCCCAGTCCGAACCCCCCGTGCGGGACCGTCCCGAAGCGGCGCAGGTCCAGGTACCACTCGAACGACTCCTTCGGGAGCTTGTGCTCGGCGATCCGGGACTCGAGGACGGCAAGGTCCTCCTCGCGCTGGCTCCCGCCGATGATCTCCCCGAACCCCTCCGGGGCGAGAACGTCGACGCAAAGGGCGAAGCGCTCGTCCGCCGGATCGCGCTTCATGTAAAACGCCTTCACCTCGGCCGGATAGCGGTGGACCATCACGGGACGATCGAACTGCTTCGAGATCGCCGCCTCCTGCGGAGCCCCGAGGTCGTCCCCGAACGCGAACGGTTCCCCCGCCTTTTCGGCCAGCTGGTGCGCCTCCGTATAGGAAATTCGGGGGAAGGGACCGACCACCTTCTTCAGGGGCTCGATGTCGCGCTCCAGGATCGCGAGCTCCTCCAGGCGCTCGGCCAAGGCCGCCCGGACGACGTGGCAGAGGAGCCCCTCCGCGAGGTTCATCACATCGTCCAGCGTGTAGAAAGCAGCCTCGGGCTCCACCATCCAGAACTCGGTCAGGTGACGGCGGGTCTTCGATTTCTCGGCACGAAAGGTCGGGCCGAAGCAATACACCTTCCCGTGCGCCATGGCGGCCGCCTCCATGTAGAGCTGGCCGCTCTGCGTGAGGTACGCCTTCCCCTGGTCGAAATAGTCCATGCCGAAAAGGGTGCTTGTCCCCTCGCACGCGGCCGGTGTCAGGATCGGGGCCGAAACGTGCAGGAACCCCTCCTTCCGGAAGTAGTCGTGGATCGCATGGAAGATCGTGTCCCGGACGCGCAGGAGCGCCCACTGCTTCCGCGAACGCAGCCACAGATGACGCCGTTCAAGAAGGAAGTCAGGCGTATGGTCCGGCTTGTTGATCGGATACTCGGCGACGGTCGGCGCGATCGGGCGGATTTCCTTCACGTCGAGCTCGACGCCCCCTTTCGCGCGCGGCTCAAGACGGGCGGTCCCGGTGACGGCAATCGACGACTCCTGCGCGAGCGACGCCCATTGCGCAAACTTCTCGTCGCCGACCGCTTCCTTCGCGGTCACCGTCTGGACGATCCCGGAACCGTCCCGGAGCTCGACGAACAGGATCTTCTTCGAGGCGCGCTTGGTAAAGACCCAGCCGGCGACGGTCACCTCCCGGCCGGCATGATCCTTGAGGTCCTTGAGAAGCGTGCGGGACACGGAGCGGGGATTATACGGAGTCGGCGTCGAAGCTGTTATCCCGGTCGACGCGCGCGACGCGCGTCGTGAACGAGGAATACCAGGCGGCACGCCCCCTCTCCTGGACCGCCCGGTGCTCGGCGTGCGCCTTCCAGGCGCGGACGTCGTCGAGCGTCTTCCAGTACGAGACCGTGATTCCGAACCCGTCCACTCCGCGGACGGACTCGATCCCCAAGAAGCCGGACTGCCTTTCGGCGAGCACCGCCATCCGCTCGGCCGCCTTCTCGTACCCGGCGGGGTCGGCGTCGCTCCGAACGTTTGAAAAAATCACCGCGTAGTACGGCGTCGGAAAGGTGTCCGCGTTGACGCTCATGCGGGAAGGACCTTCCGGGCCGCGGCGAGACGCCGGGCGGTCTCGTCGCGGCCGAGGGCGACGCAGACGTCGCAGATGGGCGGCGTGGCGCTCTTCCCGGTGATGGCGACACGGATCAGCATGAAGATGTCCCCCTTCTTCCAGCCGAGGGACTCCATCACGGCGACGGCGGCCCCCTCCAGGGGCGGGACCGACCAGTCGGTGAGCGCCTTCCAGGCGGCCAGGATGCCGTCCAGGGCCTTCACGGCAGAGGCGGCGTCTCGCCCCTTGGGTACAAGAAGCGCCGGATCGATCGCGGCGGGCGCGGTGAAGTAGAAATCGGAAAGTTCCTTGAACTGGGAGAGGCGCTTCAGGCGCTCCTGCACCAGGGGCAGGATCTTCGTGAACGTGTCGCCGGTGAGACCCTCCGGCGCGAACCCTTCCGCGACGAGGCGCTTCGCGAGATCCCCCGGCGGGAGCTTCCGCAGGTAGACGCCGTTCAGCCATTCGAGCTTCGTCATGTCGAACACCGGCCCCGTGACGCCGATCTTCTTCAGGTCGAAGCTGGCGACCCACTCGGCGAGGGAGAACACTTCCGCCTCCTCCTTCCCCTCCACCATGGCCGACCCCATCAGCGAAAGGAAGTTGACGATCGCCTCCGGAAGGAACCCCTGCTCGCGGTACCAGGTGATGGACGTCGGGTTCTTGCGCTTCGAGAGCTTGGTCCGGTCGGGGTTCCGCAGGAGCGACAGGTGGCACATCTGGGGGATTTCCCAGCCGAACGCCTTGTAGAGCAGGACGTGTTTCGGCACCGAGGAAAGCCACTCCTCGGCGCGGATGATGTGGCTGATCTTCATCAGGTGGTCGTCCACGACGTTCGCCAGGTGGTAGGTCGGGAACCCGTCCGTCTTCAGGAGGACCTGGTCGTCCACCGTCGCGTTCTGGAAGACGATCCGGCCGCGCGGGATGTCGTGAAACTCCGTTTCCCCCTCCCTGGGGACCGCAAGACGGATCACGCACGGTTCACTGGCGGCGCGCTTTTTCGCCGCCTCCTCGGGCGGGATCACGCGGCAGTGGCCGTCGTAGCCGACCGGGGCCCCGCGGCGCATCTGGTCCTTGCGCATCCAGTCGAGGCGCTCGGCGTTGCAGAAGCAGAGATAGGCGGACCCCTTCGCGAGAAGCTCCTCGCAGTGCGTCTTGTAGATCGGGAGCCGCTCCGACTGGCGGTAGGGGCCGAACGCCCCCCCGACGTCGGGCCCCTCGTCCCAGGAGAGCCCCAGCCACCGGAGCGACTCGAAGATCCGCCGCTCGGAATCGGGGCTGTAGCGCGTCCGGTCGGTGTCCTCGATCCGAAGGAGGAACTTCCCGCCGTTCCGGCGGGCCATTGCCATGTTGTAGAGCGCCGCATAGGCGTTCCCGATGTGGGGGTCGCCGGTGGGGCTCGGGGCGAAGCGGACGCGGACCTCGGACATGAAGCGGGGATTCTACAGAGGGGATGCGCGGGCCGCTACGCGTCGTGGTCGGCGTGAAGGTGTTCCACCAGGATGCCGCTCGTCTGACGGAGCTTCTGGCTGATCGTCCGGGAGATGCGCGTCATCAGCTGGAGCGCCAGGCGCGGAAAATCGTCCGCCAGCTTGTCGTATCCCGCCTTCGTCATGACGAGGATCGCGGAATCCTCCAGCGCGTGCGCCGTCGCCGAGCGGGGTTCCCCGTCCACGAGCGAGAGCTCCCCCACGATCTTTCCCGGCCCCAGCGCCACGATCCCCTGCCTGGCGTGGTGCGAGTCTTCCTTCACGATCGCGATCTTCCCGGAGACGACGACACAGAGGAACGCCTCCCGGGCCCCTTCCCGGAAGACCGATCCTCCCTTCGGAACCCGGTACGCCCCCAGGTAGCGCGCCAGGACCGTGAGCTGCCCGTCCCCGAGATCCGCGAGCCAGCCCGACCGGTCGAGGAGGGCCCGCGCGTCTCCGGCCCCTTCCGGAAGCGGCGCGAGATCGGTCGTTCCCGGATTCTGCGCGAGACGGGTCACGCGAGCAGTATAGCCCGCGCCCGCTAAGGGCTCGTGTCAGAATAAATGCGTGATTCGGTTGTGAGCGCGGCGTGCCCGGATGCAAGGAGCGACGATGAGGCGTATCGAGGGGAGATACGGTGAAGAGGAGCGACGAAGCAGGCGGGCATGCCCCGCCGCAACCCGAAGGGGCGCGAGAGCGTTCGGAGGATGCATTTCGCTGGCGGGTGGAGCGTGTGGCGCGGGCCGCACTCGCAACCCATTGGGACGGGATCTTGTGGCCGCGTGGCAGCGTTGCAGCTCGTCGGAAACCCGTTCTTCCAGGGTTGCCTCCTCGCTGCGCCTTGTCATCGGCCACAATCTCTCGCACCGAATCTACGCAGTTATTTCGACACGAGCCCTAATACGCCTTTGCCATCACCACGCGCTGGGGACTCGGCTTCCCGGTGAAAGGGCAGGTGCCCGGACCCTGGGCTTCGGCCGGGATCTGGTCGGGAAGCGGGATGCAGCGGATCGACGTCTCGTACTGCTTCGCGACGCGCTCCTCGTCCTCGGGGGTGCCGCCCCAGTGGACCCAGGCGAACCCGCCCCCCTTCGCGAAGAACTCCCCGAAAGCGGCGGCCGTATCGATCACCCGGGTCCGCGCGGCGCGGAAGGCGCGCGCGCGCACCAGAAGGTCCGCCTGCATGTCGTCCAGGGTCTTGCGCAGGGACGCGAGCGCCGCGTCACGGGGCAAGTACCCCTTTCGAGCCTTCCGCGCCTCCTGCTCCGGAAGGTCTTCCCGCAGGAACCGGCGCACGAGGCACAGCTGCCCCTTCTCGACGTCCTTGGGCCCCACCTCGATCCGGAGCGGGACCCCCTTCGTCTCCCACTCGAAGTACTTCGCGCCGGGCTGGAGCTCCTCGCGGTCGTCGAGCTTCACGGAGAGCCCCAGGGACCTGACCTCCTGGAGGACGCGCGCCGCCTCGGCCATGACCGCCGCCTTCTCGGCGTCCGACTTGTAGATCGGAACGATCACGACATGGACGGGAGCCAGCTTCGGCGGGCAGACGAGCCCCGTGTCGTCGCTGTGCGCCATGACCAGGGCCCCGAGAAGGCGCGTGCTGACCCCCCAGCTCGTGGCGTGCGGATACTCGCGTTTCCCTTCCTTGTTCAGGAACTGGACGTCCGCCGACTTCGCGAAGTTCTGCCCCAGGAAATGGCTCGTCCCGGCCTGCAGGGCCTTTCCGTCCTGCATCATCGCCTCGATCGCCCAGCTCTCGACCGCGCCGGGGAACCGTTCGCCGGCGGACTTCGCGCCCTTCACCACCGGGATCGCGCAGACGTTCTCGGCGAAGTCGGCATAGACGTCGAGCATGCGCCGGGCCTCCTCGCGCGCCTCCGACTCGGTGGCGTGCGCCGTGTGCCCCTCCTGCCACAGGAATTCGGCTGACCGCAGGAAGATGCGCGTGCGCATCTCCCAGCGCATGACGTTCGCCCACTGGTTGATCAACAGGGGAAGGTCCCGCCAGCTCTGGATCCACCCCTTGTACTGCTGCCAGATGATCGTCTCGCTCGTCGGGCGGATGACGAGGGGCTCCTCCAGCTTCGACTCGGGATCGACCTGCACCTCCCCGTCGATCGATTTCAGGCGGTGGTGGGTGACGACGGCGCATTCCTTCGCGAATCCGGCCGCGTGCTTCTCCTCGCGGGTGAGATAGTGGAGCGGGATCAGGAGCGGAAAATAGGCGTTCACGTGCCCGGTCGCCTTGAAGCGGTCGTCGAGCTCCCGCTGCATCTTCTCCCAGATCGCGTAGCCGTTCGGGCGGATCACCATGCACCCGCGCACGGCGGAGTTCTCCGCCAGCTGCGCCTCGCGCACGACGTCGAGATACCACTGGGCGTAGTCCTTCGCGCGCGGTGTGACGGCCATAGGCGCGAACTTTACGACATCCTGGATATATAATGAAGGCGTGAGGCTCGCGCGCGTGCGGTTCCCGGGAGCGTGCGCCGTTGCCCTGGCGGCCGGCGCGGCCCTTCTCTCGGCACCCGGGACACCCGCGCGCGACAGACAGGAGGCGAACGTGCCCGCGACGAAAAACCCGCCGTTCGTGAAGGTGGTCAAGACCGACGCCGAGTGGCAAGGACTGCTGACGCCGGAGCAGTACCGCGTCACGCGCAAGGGAGGGACCGAACGGCCGGGAACGGGGGAATTCCTCAACCACAAGGCGGACGGAACCTATGCCTGCGTCTGCTGCGGACTTCCCCTCTTCGCGTCGGCGACGAAGTACGACTCGGGATGCGGCTGGCCCAGCTTTTACGATGCGATCTCCCCCAACGTGGAAGAGACCCCCGACGGGTCGCTCGAGGTCCACTGCGCCCGGTGCGACGCGCACCTGGGGCATGTCTTCAGCGACGGCCCCAAACCGACGGGGCTCCGGTACTGAATCAACTCGGTCTCGTTGGCCTTCGCTCCCGGAGGGAGCGAAAAAGCAGGCAAGCCGGAGACGAAGGCGCATGAGAAGGCGACCTTCGCCGCCGGGTGATTCTGGGGAATCGAGGCGGAGTTCCGCCGCGTGAAGGGGGTCGTGGACGCACCGGTCGGGTACACCGGGGGGCATACGGAGAACCCCACCTACAAGCAGGTGTGCGCCGGCGGCACGGGGCACGCCGAGGCGGTCGAGGTGACGTTCGATCCGGGCCTCATCTCCTACGAGAAGCTCCTCGAGGCGTTCTTCGCGATGCATGACGCCGGCCGCGGAGGGGGCCAGTACGGCTCGGCGATCTTCTTTCACACCGCGGGGCAGAAAGAACAGGCGGAGGCCGTGATCGCCCGCCTCAAGAAACAGGGACGCCGGATCGCGACGGCCCTCGTCCCGGCGTCCACCTTCTGGCGCGCCGAGGAATACCATCAGCGCTATTACGAGAAGGCTCGGCGCGGGCGCTGAATTACTCTTCTTTCTTGAACAGCCCTCCGACCCCGTCGATGAGGCCGGAGACGCCGTCCGTGACGGCACCGCCGACCCCTTTCACCGCCCCGAAAATCCCGTCGGTGATCGCCGAGAAGATCTTCTTCGCCGCCTCGCCGGGACTGGTCCCCCCCTCATCCTTCCCGATCCCCTGGAGGTGGATGTCAGGGAGCGGGACAGGCGCGGCCGCTCCGCCGAGCACCTTGGCGCTGACGCGGATCTTCCCGTCCTTGACGAGAAATTCGTCGATCTGGACCTTCTTCCCATCCCCTTCCGCGGCGGCAGGCGCCTCCCCTTCGGCCGCGGGGCCGGTGAACTCGGCGATGTTCTTCTGGATCCGGCCGATATTGCTCTCGCCAAGGCCCAGTTCGTAGGTGATCTCCGGGGCGTCGACGAAGATCTCCTGGATCACGATCTTCCTCGACAGGAGCGACGAGATCGCCACGTTCACGCGCACTTCCGCCAGCTTGAAGGCGCTCTCCGTCTTGTACCCCTCGGGATTTCCCACCACGATCCCCTTGAGGCTTCCGCTTCCCGTGAAGGGCGAGAGATCCACTGATTCCACCGTGACCGGGGCCTGGACCATCTTCGGCCCCATCGTCTCGATTCCCGCCTTCACGATCGTATTGAGAAAGAGAAACAGGATCACGACGACGCAGGCAGCGACGCCCGTTCCAAGAATCAAGGCCCACTTCAGGAATCGCATCATTGTCCCCCCTCCCTCTCCAGCACAAGATCCACACGCCGGGCATCGGCCGGTCCGGCAAGTGCCGTCTCCTGTATACAGGGCCGGTACCCCTCGCAAAAGGCGAAAAGGCGGTAGCGTCCCGCCGGCAGGCTCGTCACGGCAAAAGTGCCGTCCGGATCCGGCCCGAAACGATCCATCAGATTCGGAGGGACGATCGCCAGATCCGCGTTCTCGAGCGATATGGCATTCAACACAATCTCGACATCCTCGACAGCGGTCCCCGTCACCTTGTCGGTGACCCGTCCCTCGATACGCCCGTGCGAGAGACGCACAACGTGCTGGACATTCCCGTCGATACGTATCCGCTCGAGATGGAACCTCGCCGGGACGAAGAGGACGTATTCCCCTTCCGGGATCCCCTCGATCGAAAACGCCCCCTTCTCGTCCGAGGAGCCCGAAAACCCTCCTCGATCCGGGTCGGTCGAGCTCGCTGACGCCAGGCGGATCTCAAGAGGAAAGGCGTTGTTCAAGAGTCCCGTCAACGTGCAGCGCCCGACCCGCATGTGGACTTCCGCATGGGGATTCCCTGTCGAGACCGGAACGACAGGCGAGGCAACGGAGCATCTGTCATGCTCAAGGACAACGTAATACTCCCCGCCTTCCGGCAGGGCCCACTGATGCTCCCCGTCATCTCCCGTCACGCTCCAAGCGACTCGTTCCCCATCTTCGCCTGCCTTCCGGTAAAGGGCCACGGTGCAACTCCGTTGCGATCCTGCCGGCAGCTCGACATGCAGCGTCAGGGAAAAGGGACTCGGCGCATCCGGAAGCGTTTTCCCGACGACATCCCCTTCAGGAGGAATGCCCGGAGCGGCAACCCGACCGTCGGCCGGCTTGTTCGCGGAACCCGCATCACGAGCCCTCTCCACTTCGACGGAATGGCCGGGAGAAAGTCCCGGAGCAGTCTTTCCGCGCGGACGCTCACCGGCAACATCACCAAGCAGAATGAAGGCAACGAAAAACCCCAATCCAGCGGCAAGGGCCAGTCCCGCAACCGCCCTCTGCCAGGTCATCTCAAGCCCGCGCCAGCGCGTCCACCATCGAAAGGAAGACGCCGCACGCCCGGTCGACGCGGTCCCGGATCTTCGGATTCTCCGGAGCGCCGTCGGGACCGAACGCGTTCCCGCCGCCGATCGAGATCCACTCGGGACAGTTGATCCCGTGGATCGTCCGGACGATCTGCTGGAGATGCGCGAGCGCGCTCGTCCCCAGGGGGCCGCCTGACGCGCTCACCGAAAGGACGACCTTTCCCTCAAATGCCGTCTCCCCCAGGTGGTCGAGGGCGTTCTTGAGGAGGCCGGAGACGCTCCCGTGGTATTCGGGAGTCCCGAGGACCACACCCCGCGCCTCCCGCACCGCGGCCAGGAACTCCGCGACATCCCGATGCCGCGCAGGCTGCTCATCGGGAGAGAAAAACGGGAGCGGCCGCTCGCGCAGGTCAAAGATGCGGACCTCCTGCCCGCGTGCCGCGAGACACGTACAGACATGCCGGCAGGCGGCCGCGCTCGCGGACCGCGCCCTGTTGCTTCCGGAAATGACGAGGATCATGGGGCAGGGCCCCGGGACAGCGGGCTAACCCGCCCCTTCGTTCTGCATCCACTGCCAGAAGTCGGTGTCTTCCTTCTTCTGCGCAACGGCAGGCCTCCCCGATGCCGCGGCCGATGGTGCCGCGGCTGCCTTGGACAGGTTCGAGACGAACCGGCTCTTCCGGGTCATCCCGAACGTGGTCTGGAACATGACCTTGTCGTTGGGCTTGACGGCCGTCAGCGCCTTGTAGACGTCCATCTCGGGGGGCGCGATCCAGCCGGGCAGGCGCGCCGTCTCGCGGATCCGCACGAGGTCCTTCTCCGACGGCAGGTTCTCGGCGAGGTAGGTCCTCCAGGCGGCTTCGCTCTCGATCGGCCGCCCGTGGATGTCGTACCGCTCGCCGGCATAGACGCTGGGCTCGGCACGGTTGAACCGGATCGACGGCAGGACAAGCCGCGGCGTCCCGGCCGGGTAATGCCTCGCGATCAGGTCGTTGAACTTGGCGAAGTGCGCCTCGAGCGTCCGCTTGTAGAAGGTCACGGTGATGGCGTTCAGGAGCTCCTTGTTGATGTCGCGCGCCGGGCCGTCGAGGTTGAGATCGACGTACTTGTAGCTGAACTCGGCCTTGTGCGCCTCGCGGTGCTTGAGATCGGCGAAGAGCTGGGCATCGACCACGTCCGAGACGGGGCCGTCCAGGTAGTCCCTGGCACTGGGGTAGAATCCCTTGAGGCCCAGCTTGAAGTAGATAAGGGCGTTCGTCGAACGTTCGCCACCGTGCAGGTCGTAGCCGAGGGGCGCGAAAAGGTTGACGTACTTCTGGAGCGCGTCGATCGGGATCTTGCCGCCCGCGATCATCCGCTCGAACCCCTGCTCGCCGGAGCGGAGGTGCTTCGCTTCCTCGCGAAGCATGAAGGTCATCGACTCGGCAAGCTGCTGGACGGCGCTGTGCTGGAGGAGCGAAAGCTGGCTCCCGCCGTCCCGGTCCATGAACTCGAGGAAGCAGTAGAAGCCGGGCCAGTCGTGGATGATGTTGTTGAAAGCGCCCAGGAGCCGCATGTTCCCCTTCTGGGCCGCGCGCCGCTCCAGGAGCGACTGGGCCGCCTGGCGCCCTTCGTCCGAGGCCATGACGTCCGTCTCGAACCAGGCCATCTGCCAGCCGTGGCGGAACTCCTCGTTCATGACCGAAAGAAGGATCTTCCGGTCGTAGTCGGAGGGGGCCGAATCCCACAGGCCCACCTGCAGCTCGTTCGAGCCGAACTCGGTGTCCCCCTGGATATTGGCGAGGTTGACGAGGATCTCGTTCGCGGTCCGGCCGTTCCACTCGCCGGAGGGGAGATCCGCGGGGCCGCGCCACTTGGGCTTTCCGGCGTAATCCCCGAACTCGACCTCAGAACTGCGCGCGGGGGCAAGCACCACCTTGAACTCGTTGTTCAGGATCTCGGGAACGGTGAGCCCCACATCGTGGAGATACCAGAGACTGTACTCGCGGAAGTCGTCGAACGTGCGGATGCCGGGCGTGCTCATTGTTATCCCCTAATTATAGCAAAGAGAGCCGTCCCGGGAACCGGATCCGTCGGCCAGAGGCTGTGCGAAAACGCGTCAGGCAAGAAGAGCCCCCGGAGGCGTATCGAGGGGCACAGATACGTCGAGGAGGCTCGACGCCGCATGACGCGTTTGCAGCCAGCCGAAGCCAGGAGACGGATCACGGGACGGCTCTATGGGCCCACCCAGGTGCCCACCTTCTCTCCCCGCGCGGCCCGCTCGATGTTGCCGGGGACGTGGGAATCGAACACCAGGATCGGAAGGGCGTTGTCCATGCAGAGCGAGATCGCCGTCGCGTCCATCACCTTGAGCCGCCCCTTCAGGACATCCATGTAGGAAAGCGTCTCGTAGCGCGTGGCCTTCCGGTCCTTCTTGGGGTCGGCCGTATAGATCCCGTCCACCTGCGTCGCCTTCAAGAGGACCTGGGCGCCCAGCTCCGTCGCGCGCAGGGCCGCGGTGGTGTCCGTGGTGAAATAGGGGTTCCCCGTCCCCGCCCCCAGGATCACGACGCGCTTCTTCTCCAGGTGCCGGATCGCCCGGCGGCGGATATACGGCTCGCAGATGTCTTCCATCGAGATCGCCGACATGACGCGCGTCTCGACGTCGCAACGCTCCAGGGCGTCCTGCAGGGCCAGGGCGTTGATCACGGTGGCGATCATCCCCATATGATCCGCCGTGGAGCGGTTCATGCCCCGCTCGCTGAACTTCGCCCCGCGGATGATGTTCCCCCCGCCCACGACGACGGCAAGCTCCACCGTCCGGGCGACGCGCTGGATCTGCGCCGCCATGCGATCGACCTCGGCGAGGTCGATCCCCGCGGCGTGCGCCGACCCGAACGCCTCCCCGCTGAGCTTCAGCAGGACGCGCTTGTAGCGGAGCCGCTTTGTCATCCGGTGTTATTTTCCGACTTCGAGGCGGGCGAACCGGGCGATCTTGATGTTCTCGCCCAGCTTGGCCATCTTTTCCTTCACGAGGTCGCCCACCTTCCGCGCGTCATCCTTCACGAACGGCTGGTCCACCAGGCAGATCCGCTCGTAGATCTTGTCGATATTCCCCTGGACGATCTTCTCCAGGACCTGCGGCGGCTTTCCCTTGTGCTGCGCGGCGACCGCCGTCTTCTCCCGCTCGATGAGGTCCGCCGGAACCTGCTCGCGCGAGACATAGTCCGGGGGATTCCCGGAACCGGCGACGTGCAGGCAGATGTCCTTCAGGAGCTCCTGGAAGTCGTCGGACTTGGCCACGAAATCGGTCTCGCACTGGAGCTCCACGAGGACGCCGAGCTTCCCGGTCGAGTGGACGTAGGTCCCGATCCGGCCGTCGGCCGTGGCGCGGCCGGCGAGCTTGGTCCCCGCCTTGATCATCCCCTTCTGCTTGGCGAGCTCGATCGCGCGGGTCATGTCTCCCGCGGACTCGTCGAGCGCCTTCTTGCACTCCATCATCGGAAGGCCCGTCATCTCCCGCATCTTCCTGACGTCGTCGGCGCTCGCGGCCATGGGACCTACCGGGCGGCGGGCATGCCCTTGGCCTGCGCCTGGGCGGCCTGCGCGGCGGGCGGCTCGGGCGGCCCGCCGACGGCCCCGGCGTAGGACGCCTTCCCGTCAGCGACGGCGTCGGCCATCACGCGGAAGAAGATGTCGGACACCTTCACGGCGTCGTCGTTCCCGGGGACGCAGACGTCCACCCAGTTCGGGTCGGAGTCGGAATCGACCAGGGCCACGGTCGGGATCTTGGCGCGCTTCGCCTCGTTGACCGCGTTCATCTCGTGCTTGGGATCCACGATCACCACCGCCCCGGGCATCTTTTTCATGGTGCGGATCCCCTCGAGGTTCCGGAGGATCCGCTTCTTCTCACGCTGCAGGGTCGCGATCATCTTCTTGCTGAACGTCTTGATGCGGCCGTCGCGCTCCATCTGCTCCAGTTCCTCGAGGCGCGCCAGGCGCGAGAGGATCGTCGTGTGGTTGGTGAGCGTCCCGCCCAGCCACCGCTCGTGGACGAAGGGGGAGCCGATCCGGGCGGCATGCTTGGCGACCGCCTCCCGGGCCGAGCGCTTGGTGCCGACGAACAGGACCTCGGCACCGGTCCCGGCGATGTGCGCCAGGAGCCGCTGCCCGCGGATGAGCCCCTTCACCGTTTCCCGGAGATCGATGACGTGGACGCCGTTCCTGGTCCCGTAAATGAACTTCGCCATGCGGGGGTTCCAGCGGCTCACGCGATGGCCGAAGTGGGCCCCGGATTCAAGCAACTCGCGAACAAGGATTTCCGCCATCCACCCTCCTGATTGCCCTAGCCGTAAACCCCAATGCAACGAGCCTTACAGGATAGCAGGAAACCGGTTTTCGACAAGCCCCCGGGCGCCGGAAATTATTCCCCCATCACCTTCACGACGAGGCGCTTCCGGCGGCGGCCGTCGAACTCCGCGTAATAGACCTGCTGCCAGGGACCGACGTCGAGCTTCCCGTCCGTGACGGGGACGATCACCTGGTGGTGCACGAGAAGGCTCTTCAGGTGGCTGTCGCCGTTCGTCTCCCCCGTGCGGTGGTGGCGGTAGTCCTTCCTGAACGGGGCCAGCTTCTCCAGCCATTCGTCGATGTCGGCGAGAAGGCCGTCTTCCGCGTCGTTCACCCAGACGCCCGCCGTGATGTGCATGGCGGAGACGAGGACCATCCCCTCCCGGATCCCCGAGGCGCGCACGATCTCCTCGACCTTTCCGGTGATATTGAGGTAGGCGCGGTGCGTCTTCGTCTCGAACCAGAGGTACTCCGTTTTTGTCTTCACGCCGCACCCCCCCCGAGCATGTCCGCCAGGGCCAGTTCGAGGCGCGCCCGCGAGGTCGCGGCCAGGGACCCTTCCGTCTTGAGCTGGCGATCCAGGTCCGCGAGAAGCCCGAACCAGCGCCCGATCGGGACCGCCGGGGAACGCCGGAGCGCCGCGCGCACCGCCTCCTGGCGTGTCATCGAGGTGACGCCGATCGCCCGCAGGGCCTCCGGCGTCGCGGCCCCCGCCTCGCGCGCCCGGGCGCAATCGAGCGCGAACTGCGCGAGCCCCGCGACAAGCGGGATCGCCACCTGGTCGGGCGCCACCGAATCCCCTTCCCGCCCGAACGCCATCCCCTGCGTGAAATAACCGTCCACCGCCGCGAACGCCTGGTGCCTGTCGCCCCGGGCGATCGCGGACGCCAGCGCGTTCACGCCGGCGCTCGTCCGGTCGGAAACCAGAGCCTCGATGTCGGCCCGCGCGATCCGGTCCCTCCCTTCCGTGTAGAGCGCTAGGGTCTCGACCTCGCGCGCCAGGAGATCCAGGTCTTCTCCGACCCGCTCCACGAGAAGCTGGGCGTCCTCCTGCGCGAGCGTCCGGCCGTGCTTCACGCGCGCGCGGCGCGCGATCCACTGCGCCAGCGGCGTGTCCCAGGCCGCGGCGCCCGGCTTCCAGGCAGGGGGCGTCCCGTACAGGCGCGCGAATTCGACCGTCGTCCCGACCGGTTGCAGGGGTTTGCGGGCCGCCCAGACGCCGATCGCGGTCTTCGGCGCCGGCGACTTCTCCCATCGCGCCAGGAACGCGGCGACCGGCTTCGTGACCGACGGGATCCGCCGCGTCCAGACGAACCGCGACCCGCCGAAAAGCGATCCCCCCCCGGCCGCCTCCTCCAGGCGCGCGAGGACCGAAGCGGACGCGCCTCCGGAGGCCGGCGCCTCCCCCTCCTCTTCCACGTCACCGCCCCCTTCCGTACCGGAGCCGGACTGCGGCGCCCCGATCCAGACGGTCTCGGGAGTCTCGCTCCACAGGCGCGCCGCCTCGCGCATGAGCCACGCCGCCCCTTCCTCCGCGCGGACGGAGTCCTCGCAGACGAAGACATAGACGGGCGCGATCGCCTTCGGCTTCTCCCGGAAGAAATCCTCGTACTTCACTTCGTTACGACGCGGCGTGGGTCGCGTACCGCAGGATCGCCGCCAGGGTCGCCTTCATCTCCTTGCGGTGGACGATCTTGTCGACAAACCCGTGCTCGAGCATGAACTCCGACGTCTGGAACCCCTCGGGAAGCTCGCGGCGGATCGTCTGCTGGATGACGCGGGGGCCGGTAAAGCCGATCAGGGCCCGGGGCTCCGCGAGGATCAGGTCGCCCAGCGACGCGAAGGAGGCCATGACGCCTCCCATCGTCGGGTTCGTGAGGATCGAGACGAAAAACCCCCCCTGCTCGCGGTAGCGCCCCAGGGCCGCAGAGGTCTTCGCCATCTGCATCAGCGACACCGCCGCCTCCTGCATCCGCGCGCCGCCGCCGGAGGCGGAGACCATGACGAAGGGAAGCCCCAGGCGCCCCGCTTCCTCGATCGTGCGTGTCAGCTTCTCGCCCACGACGCTTCCCATGCTCCCCATGAAGAAGCGCGAGTCGGTGCACCCGAAGGCGGCCGGGATCTTCTCGATCGCCCCCTTGCCGACCAGGATCGCGTCCTTGAGGCCGGTCGCCTCCTGCGCCTCCTTGAGCTTGTCCTTGTAGGACTTCCCGACGGTGAAGGAGAGCGGATCCGACGGCCCGACATCGGCGAACCATTCCTCGAAGGAGCCCTCGTCCAGGGTGAAACGGACCCGCTCCCGCGCCGGCAGCGTGTCGTGGTAGTCGCACTTCGGGCAGACGGCGGCGTTCTCGACCAGCTCCTTCTTGAAGACGATCTCGCCGCACCCCTCGCACTTCGTCCAGAGCCCCTCGGGTGTCTCGCGCCGCTTGCGCCGCGGAAGGCCGAATTTCATCCCCGGATTGTAGCCCGCTTTCGCTTCCGCGCTACAGCGGCACGCGCTTCAGGCGCAGGGCGTTCACCACGACCGATACCGAGCTCAAGCTCATGGCGAGGCTCGCGAGCATCGGACTCAAGAGGAGGCCGGTAAAGGGATAGATCGCCCCGGCCGCGACCGGCACCCCCAGCGCGTTGTAGGCGAAGGCGAAGAAGAGATTCTGCCTGATGTTCCGCACCGTGGCGCGGGCGAGTTTCCGGGCGCGCGCGATCCCCCGGATGTCGCCCGAGACAAGCGTGATTCCGGCGCTCTCGATCGCGACGTCGCTTCCCGTGCCCATCGCGATCCCGACATCGGCGCGCGCGAGCGCCGGCCCGTCGTTCACCCCGTCCCCGGCCATGGCGACGATGCGTCCCTTCGCCTGGTGCTCGCGGACGATCTCTTCCTTCCGGTCCGGCAGGACGCCGGCAAACACCGTGTCGATCCCCAGCCTTCCGGCCACGGCGCGCGCGGTGTCGGGATGGTCGCCGGTCACGATCGCCAGAAGGATCCCCTCGCGCTTGAGCGCCGCGACCGCCTCCGGCACCCCTGCCTTCACCGGGTCCGCGACCCCGAGGAGGCCGGCAGGTTTTCCGCCCGCCGAGAGATAGAGCACCGTCTCTCCCGCGGCGCGCATCGCGGCGGCCTGCGCTTCCATCCCGGCGTCCCACCCGGCATCCCCGGCAAACGCCCGGTTCCCCAGCCGGATCTCCCGGCCGAGGACCGTTCCCGACACCCCCTTGCCCGGGGCCGCCCGGAACCCCGCCGGATCGGCGAAACGTTCGATCCCCCGCTCGCGCGCCCCCGCGAGGACCGCCGCCGCGAGAGGATGCTCGCTCCCCTTCTCGAGCGCCGCCGCGAGCCCCGCCACCTCCCGCTCCGTGAACCCGGCGAACGGCCGGATCCCGACGAGCTTCGGTTTTCCTTCCGTCAGGGTCCCGGTCTTGTCGAGAAGCAGCGTGTCGACCGTCACCAGGCGCTCCAGCGCCTCGGCGTCACGCACAAGGACCCCGGACTGCGCACCGCGTCCCACCGCCACCATGACCGAGATCGGTGTCGCCAGCCCCAGCGCGCACGGGCAGGCGATGATCAGAACCGCCACCGCCGCGAGGACCGCCCGGGCATAAGCGGGTGGCGGGCCGAAAATCCCCCACGCCACCGCCGCCGCGAGGGCGACCGCGACCACCGCCGGCACGAACCAGGCGGAGACGCGATCGGCCAGCTTCTGGAGCGGGGCGCGGCTGCGCTGGGCCTCCCCCGTCATCCGGACGATCTTCGCCAGAAGCGTGTCCGCCCCGACCCCCCGGGCCTCCATCACGAACGTCCCCGTCCCGTTCATGGTCCCCGCCGAGATGCGCGCGCCGGGCCCCTTCTCCACGGGAACCGGCTCTCCTGTCAGCATCGACTCGTCAACGGCGCTCGATCCCGACGCGACGACCCCGTCCACGGGAATCCGCTCTCCCGGACGCACGCGGAGACGGTCGCCCGGATGCACGCCGGACACCTCCACATCCGTCTCGCTCCCGTCGTTCCGGACGATCCGGGCGGTGCCCGGTGCCAGCTTCAGGAGGGCGCGGATCGCCGTTCCCGTCCGGGCACGCGCCTTGAGCTCGAGGATCTGTCCCAGGAGGACCAGCGTCACGATCATCGCGGCCGCCTCGAAGTAGACGCCGACCCGGCCGCCGTGTCCCCGGAACCCCTCCGGAAAGAGACCCGGAGCGGCCGTCGCCAGGACGCTGTAGCCGAACGCGGCGCCGGTCCCGAGCGCGATGAGCGTGAACATATTGGGGCTCCACGCCCGCATCGAGGCCCATCCCCTCGCGAAAAACGGAAATCCCGCCCAGAGGACCACCGGGGAGGCGAGCGCGAGCTGGATCCAGTTCGCGGCGTTCCCCCCCTGCCAGTCGGCAGGCAGGTGGACCGAAAGCCCGGGAAGCATCTCCCCCATCGCGAAAAGGAATAGCGGCACGGTGAAAAGGGCCGCCACCCGGAAGCGGCGCGTGAAATCAACGAGCTCCGGGTTCGGCCCCTCCTCCGCGGACACCTCGAGCGGTTCGAGCGCCATCCCGCAAAGGGGGCAGCTTCCCGGCCCTTCCCGGCGGACCTCGGGGTGCATGGGACAGGTATGGATCCTCCGGTCATGCGCCGGTCGCGCCGGTTCCGTCTTCACCAGATACGCATCCGGATCCGCGACAAACCGCTCGCGACACCGCGACGCGCAGAAGCCGTACTCCGTCCCCCGGACCGTCGCCTTGAGCGCCGTCGAGGCATCGACCGTCATTCCGCACACGGGATCTTTCATGGTTCCCTCCTTGTCCTTCCGGTGCCTCATGCACCGGCGACAGGAAGACGCCCTGATGCCGGGAATCTTACGGGAAATCGGGGATACACTGCCCTCTCCATGTCCGATCCCGGGAGCGCTCCGAGGACCTTTCGTGTCTGGCGCCTCCTCGTGGTCGTGGCCCTGGCGGTCCTGGCTTGGGGCGTGGTCGTCGCCCTCCGGACCCGGCCGCTCCGGCCGCGCGAGCCGGGACCCCGGGAAACCGCTCCGGTCTCCCTGAACGCGGCCACGTACGAGGAATGGCTGGCCGTCCCGGGGATCACGCCGCGACTCGCGCGGGCGATCGTGGCGCATCGCTCGGCGAACGGCCCGTTCCGGACGGTCGACGACCTCGAGGCGGTTCCGGGGATCGGCCCGAAGACCCTCGAAAAGCTCAAACCTTATCTCCAGCCCCCACCGGAAAGGGCCGAAAAATAGGGGGATGGCCCCCCGCCACGCCCTCCTGTGGCTGAAATTCTGGGTCCCCGAGCGCCTCGCCGGAGTCCTGTCGTCCCTGCCGCACGCGGCGCTCCTGGCCCTCGGGTGCGGCGGCGCGGCGGTGGCGGGCCTGAACCTCGCCGGATTCCACTTGAGCGCCGCCCCGACGTTTCTCTGCCTGCTCCTGGGCGGCGCGACGGCGCTTCTCGCCTACCGCGACTTCCGGTGGACGGCCCGGGCCGAGGCGCTCTCGGCCGATGCCGGCGCGCGCACGGACCTCGAGCGCCAGCTTTCCGCCCAGGCGTTGAGCCTCCGGAGCCAGGTCGAGATCCTCACCGCCATGCGCGAGGTGAGCCGCCTCACGGCCGAGGAGGCGGAGCTCGACCGCCTGGCGCGCGCCGTCTTCCAGATCATGGCCGACCTCGTCGGAGCCGAGGAAATGACGCTGTACCTGCGTGACCGCGACACCGGGCGCTACGCCCCCTACCTCCACAGGGTCGGGGAATCGGTGCTGTCGGCCGACGCGATCACGACCCGCTCGCACGGGGAGATCGTCGCCCGGGGAAAGACGATCGCCCCCGTCTTCCTGCGCGAGGCCGAAGGGCAGATGCTCTTCTTCACGGTGCCCCTGATCGCCGAGGGGGAGCCGCTCGGCGCCCTGCGCCTCGGGTTCGCCCACGAGGACCCGGCCGAGGCGATCCAGGAGTTCGAGCAGAAGGAGTACGTCGTCAAGGACCTCGCCAAGCACATCGCGCTGGCGGTGAAGGCGCCGATCTTGAGCGCGCGGGCGCTCACCGACGGCCTGACGGGGCTCTTCACCCGGCGCCACCTCGAGGAGCGCCTCGCCCATTGCGTCGACGAGGCGGAGCGGTACGGGACCCCCCTCTCCCTCATCATGGTCGACATCGACCACTTCAAGAAGGTCAACGACACGCACGGCCATCCGGCCGGCGACGCCGTGCTGCGCCGGGTCGGCGCGATCCTGAAGGAGTCGATCCGCGGCACGGACTCCGCCTACCGCTTCGGCGGCGAGGAGATGTCGGTCCTCCTGCCCGGCTCCGACATCGACAAGGCCCAGAAGGCCGCCGAGCGCATCCGGAAGCGCATCGAGAAGGAGACATTCCGCGTCCCGTCGGGCACCCTCGCGGTCACCGCCAGCCTCGGCGTGGCGACCTGCGGCTCCGGGTTCGACACGCCGGAGTCGATCGTCCAGTCGGCCGATACCGCGCTCTACGCGGCGAAGCACGGCGGACGGAACCGCACCTGCGTCGCCCCCCTTCCCCATCGCCCCCCCCCGGCGCGGGAAAAAACCCTCGCCCCTGCCGCTCAAACCGTCGATACAAGGAGCAAGCCATGAGCATGGCCCGTACCACCATCCTGGGACTTGCCGCCGCGACGCTGGCCGGATGCGGAATGCACGGAAGCCGCCACGCGGCCCGCGACATCTCCACGGAGAAGGCCGCTTCCTACCTTCCCGTCCGCTTCAAGGGGACCGACATCGCCACCGCCGCCGAGCGCCACACCGAGATCGACGCGGGGCAGATCCGCCATTTCGACGTCTCGCCGGATGCCCGGCAGCTCATCTTCGACGGGACGATGCACTACACGCATCCGAACCTCTACATCAAGAACACCTTCGGACGGGGACTGACGCTCCGGACCGATGACGCACAGTTCCAGTACATCACCCCGAAGTACTCTCCCAAGGGAGACTTCATCGCCTACGCCTCAGACCGGTACGGGAATTTCGACATCTTCATCGCCCCGGCCGAGGAGAAAACGGAGCCGATCGCCGTCACGAACTCTCCCGTCGACGAGGCGTATCCCGCCTGGTTCGAGTCCCGCGACGCCGAGGGATGCCTCACGGAGCGGAAGATCGCCTACTGCGCCGAGGATCCGATGAGCGGCGACTGGGTGATCCGGATCGTGGACCTCCTGCGCTCGACCACGATGGAGGTGACACGGGGGCTCAAGCCCGACTGGTCCCCCTGCGGCCGCTATCTCGCCTTCCAGCGGCCCCGGAACCGCGACGAGCACTACTACAGCGTCTGGACGATCGACCTGGCGACCCATCACGAGCGCGAGGTCGTGGCGAGCGCCGAATGGGCCGCGATCCAGCCTTCCTGGTCGAAGGACGGCCGGTACATCGCCTACGCGACGGTCCACAAGAGCCTGGCCGCCAAGAACGAGCGCCGCGACGACAAGGGTGACGACATCTGGATCACCGACCGCGACGGCAAGTACCGGATCCAGCTCACCCAAGGCGAGGAGCCCGAATCCTGGCCCGTCTGGGGAGACGGGAACCGCATCTTCTTCTTGCGCGAGACCGAAGGCCGGCGCAACATCTGGTCCGTGCGCGCGAGCATTCTGGAACACCTGGGCGACTAGCATGGCCGCGTCGTCGCGCGCCGTCGGACTCGCCCTGGCGGGGCTTGCCCTCGCCGGCTGCATTTCCACGCGCGATCTCTACGTCCTCGGGCCGAACCCCGCGAACCCTTTCGGGGGGATCAGGCGCGTCGCGGTCCTCCCGGCCCTCGACCTCACGGCCAGCCGCCTCGATCCGGTCGCCACGGGAGACCTCCTCGCCTCGGAATGCGCCGCCTTCCCCGGTTTCGACGTCGTCTGGCCCTCGGAGGCCCGCCAGGCGATGGCCGCCTCCGGCATGACGATGGGATCTCCCGACGACGCCATCCGGATCGGCCGCGAGCTCAACGCCGACGGGGTCCTGTTCGCCGTGGTGACCGAGCACGACCCGTACGACCCGCCGATCGCGACCGTCGCGGTGTATCTCTTCGCGACGAACCTGGCCCGCCCCAAGGGGAGCGCCCCGCTGTGGGAGATCTCCGACCGCGCGGCACCCGGCATCGCCCCCGGCAGCCGGAACCACGAGAAGGTTCTCGCCGCCGTCCAGCGGGTCTATGCGTCGCGGACGGTCGCGGTCGAGAAGAAGCTGCGGGCCTGGGCGCGCCAGCGGGACCGCGAGGAGGACCTCGGCTGGGAACGCTACCGGCGGAACAACACCGAGTACATGCGCTTCTGCTTCAACATGATCCTGCGCGACCTCTGCGACCTGGGACGCCCGAAGGCGCGTCCCGCGGCGCCCCGCTGACCGTCTCCCCTTCCCGCGCGCGGCGGCTATAATCGCCGGCCCGTGAAGGAATACCTCGATCTCGTCCGCCTGGTCCTCGACGAGGGACGGCGCAAGCCCTCCCGGACCGGCGTCGACACGATCTCCTATTTCGGCGCCCACTACCGGGTGGATCTCGCGCAGGGGTTCCCCCTCCTTACCACCAAGGAGGTGCAGTGGAAGTCGATGCTCCACGAGCTCCTCTGGTACCTCTCGGGCGAGGACCACATCCGGAACCTCCGCACGAAAACAAAAATCTGGGACGCCTGGGCGGACGCCGACGGGAACCTCGAAACCGCCTACGGCCACTTCTGGCGGCATTTTCCCAGCGCCTCGCGCGACCGCGCCTCGGGCGAATGGAAGGTCCGGGAGACGGACCAGATCCGCCATGTCCTCGACACCCTGAAAAAGGAGCCCTCGAGCCGGCGCCTCGTCGTCACCGCCTGGGAGCCGGGGAACGCCATCGCGAGCCGCCTCCCCCCGTGCCACTACACCTTCGCCTTCAACGTCCAGGACGGCCGCCTCAACTGCCACCTGACCCAACGGTCGGGGGATATCGCCCTCGGGATCCCGTTCAATCTCGCCTGCTATGCCACCCTCACCCAGATGATCGCGCAGGAGACGGGACTGGGGCTCGGCTGGTTCAGCCACACGATCGTGGATGCCCACATCTACACGGCGAAAGAAGACGGCTCGATGGCGGAGTACGACCACGTCCCCGGACTCCTGGAACAGCTCGCGCGCGCCCCCCGGAAGCTCCCGACTCTCGCGATCGCGAAAAAACCCTTCCAGGACCTGGTCTTCGAAGACTTCACGATCTCCGGCTACGACCCCCACCCGAAGATCCCGTTCAAGGTCGCGGTCTGACCCGATGAAGGTCTATCTCATCGCCGCCGTCGCCCAAAACGGCGTCATCGGACATGCCGGAGAACTTCCCTGGCACCTGCCGGAGGATCTGAAACGCTTCAAGGCCGTGACGACCGGCCATGCCGTCGTCATGGGCCGGAAGACCTGGGAATCGATCGGGAAACCCCTCCCGAACCGGCGCAACATCGTCCTGACGCGGAACGCCTCCTATCCGCTGCCGGCCGGCGTCGAGCGGTTTTCCGATCTCGATAAGGCGCTCGCCGCCTGCCGCGCGGCGGGCAATGAGAAGGCGTTCGTGATCGGGGGAAGCGACGTCTACCGGACGGCCCTGCCGGTCGCCGACGGGCTTTTCATCACGCATGTCGACCGGGATGTCGACGGCGACGCGCATTTCCCCGACTGGAACCCCGCCGACTGGCGGAAAGTCTCGGACGAGCCGGGGAACGGCGTCCGCTTCGCGGAATACGTCCGAAAAAAAGCCTAGTTTCCGCAAGCATCCGCCCCGCAAAGCGAGCGGCCCGGAGGCGGAAGCGTTTGCGGGGGCCTGATGAAGCCGGGCTGTTCAGGACGTGCCAAGCCCGGCAGAATCGGAGCGACCGAGCGGCACGGACGCCGCGAGGGAGAGTCCCCCGCCAAATGCGACCGCCGAAAGGGCAAAGCGAGCGCGCGGTTCCTGACTAGAAAATGTTCGCCGATGACTTTACGGGGAGGAGGCCGGCCTTCTCCCCCTCCGTGAAGAGCGTCCGGAGCCCCCGACGCCCGGACTCGCCCAGATCGAGCGTATAGTCGTTCACATACATCCCGACGAACCGGTCGGCGAGATCCTCCGGGAGCCCGCGCGCGAACCCCAGCGCGTAGGCGAGCGCCTCCTTCCGGTGGTCGAGGGCATACTGGATGCTCGCCTTGAGCGCCTGGGCGGCCGCACGCGCCTGGTCGGCCGGCAGGTCGCGCCGGACGGCATTTCCCCCCAGAGGAAGCGGGAGGTCGTACTTCCTCTTCCATTCCTCGCCGAGGTCCGCGATCTTCGTGAAACCGGACGCCCGGAAACTCAACTGCCCCTCGTGGATCAGGACGCCGGCCGGAACCTCGCCCGAGAGGACCGCGGGCCCCACGCGGTCGAATCCCATCGGGACCGTCTTCACGCCGGGAAGCCAGAGCCGGAGCGCCAGCGCCGCCGTCGTCCGTTCCCCGGGGATCGCGATCGGTCCGGCCAAAAGCTCCTCGCGGGTCATGGCCCGCCGGGCGACGACGAGAGGCCCGTACCCGTCCCCCACCGAGGCGCCGCAGTCCATGAGGGCGTACCGCTCCGCGATGAAAGGGTAGGCCGCATAGGAGACGGCCGTCACCTCGAGCTCCCCGCGCGCGGCGCGCCGGTTCAGGGACTCGATATCCTCCATCACGTGCTCGATCCGCACCCCCTTCGGGATGACCTTCTCCCGGGCCAGGGCGTAGAACATGAACGCGTCGTCGGCGTCCGGGCTGTGACCGATCCGCACCAGGGGAAGGGGAGCCGTCATGGGCCGACCATCTTAGAGAACTCCTCCTCCGTCAGCACGGCGAGACCCCATTTTCTCGCCTTCTCGAGCTTCGACCCGGCGTCCGCCCCGGCGACCACGAATCCGGTCTCGCGGCTCACCGAATCGAGGACCCGCCCCCCCCGCGCGGCCACCAGGCGCTTCGCCTCCGCGCGCGGGATCGAGAGCGTCCCGGTGAAGACGAACGTCTTTCCCGCGAGCGGCCCCTCCGCCTTGCGGGACTCCCGCCGGGGGTCGACCCCGGCGGCCTTCAGCTTCGCGAGGAGACGCCGGGTCCGCGGGGCCGCGAGGTGCTCCCGGATCGAGCGGGCCACCACCGGCCCCACCTCGTGGATCGCCTCCAGGCGCTCCTCCGTCGCCGCCGCGAGATCCGCGACGCCGTCGAACTCCTCGGCCAGGATCCCCGCCGTGTGCTCTCCGACATTGGGGATCCCGAGCGCCCAGATGAGGCGCGCGAGCGTCGTCGCGCGCGACCGGTCGATCGCCGCCAGGAGGTTCCGCGCCGACTTCTCCCCCATCCGGTCGAGCGCGACGAGGTCCGCTTCCTTCAGGGCATAGAGGTCGGCCGGATCCCCGACAAGCCCCTTTTCCGCGAGCTGTGCCACCAGCTTCTCCCCCAGCCCCTCGATGTCGCACGCCCCGCGCGAGGCGAAATGGCGCACCGCCCCCTCGATCTGGGCGGGGCACTCGTTGTTGACGCACCGGACCGCGACCATCCCTTCGGCCGCCACCACCCGCGAATGGCACCGGGGACAGGTGACCGGCATCACGAACGGGGCCGGATCCCCGGCCCGCCGCTCCGGCAGGACGCGGACCACCTCCGGGATCACGTCCCCGGCGCGCGCCACGACGACGGCGTCGCCGACCCGGACGTCCTTCCGGGCCACCTCCTCCTGGTTGTGGAGCGTGGCGTGGGTCACCGTCACCCCGCCCACCTCGACCGGTTCCAGGATCGCGACCGGCGTCAGGACCCCGGTCCGCCCCACCTGGACGTCGATGGCGGCGACGCGCGTCACCGCCTCGCGCACCGGAAATTTCCAGGCCACGGAGTGACGGGGAGACCGGCTTTTCTCCCCCGCCTCCTCGCGCACGCGGAAGGCGTCCGCCTTCACGACCGTCCCGTCGATCTCGAACGGGATCGCGTCCCGGTCGCGCGCGAGCGCCTCGTAATGCCCGGCCACCTCGTCCGGGGTCCGGCAGAGGCGTGAACGGGGAACCACGGGGAGCCCCCACTCCGCGAGGCGCGCGTACAGCTCCGTCTGGGTGGCGATCGCCGGCCCGACAAGGCGCGCGTGCCCCCAGACCGCCAGCTTCAGGGGGCGCGCGGCCGTGATCCGGGGGTCGAGCTGCCGCAGCGCCCCTGCCGCGGCGTTCCGGGGATTCGCGAACGTCTTCTCCCCGCGTTCAAGTTGTGCGTCATTCATGGCGCGGAAGGCCGCCTTCTCCATGTAGATCTCGCCCCGGACCTCGAGGAGTTCCGGGACCGCGTCTCCGCGCAGGCGCAGGGGAAGCGATCGGACCGTCCGGAGGTTCCCCGTCACGTCCTCCCCGGTCTCCCCGTCGCCGCGGGTCGCGCCGACCGTGAACACCCCATTCTCGTAGACAAGCTCGATCGAGAGGCCGTCGATCTTCGGCTCCACGACGAGGTCCACCGCGGCGTGCCCCGTCTCGCGCAGGAGCCGGGCGTGCCACTCGCGGAACTCCTCCCCCGAAAAGACGTTGTCGAGGCTCAACATCGGGACCGCGTGCCGGACGGCGCCGAATTTTTCGGCGGGGGCGCCGCCCACGCGCCGGCTGGGCGAATCGGGCGTCGCGAGCTCCGGGTTCGCCGCCTCGATCTCCTTCAGGCGCCTGAACAGGCGATCGTAGTCGGCGTCCGTGATCTCGGGCGCGTCGAGAACGTAGTAGAGGTGATCGTGCCGCAGGATCTCGCGGCGAAGCCCCTCCGCCTCCTCGCGAAGGGCGGCCAGGGGATCCGGAGCGCGCCTGGCCGTGCCCATGAGCGGCGCATTGTACAATCCCCGCGTGATCCTGGATGTCCACGTCCATATCGCCTCTCTGGACCGCGCGAGGACCGGCTCCTGGATGTCGGAAGGGCTCCGGCGGACCCTCCTCTTCCGGATGATCTTCTGGAAGCTGGGGATCCGCCTCGACGGCCCGCCGGAGGAGGCCGACCGGAAGCTCGATGCGGTCTTCCGGACCCAGGTCGACAATGCCCCCTCCTGCGAGCGGTTTGTCGTCCTGGCCCTGGACGCGGTTTACGACGCCCGCGGGGAACGCGACGAGCGGCGCACGCGCTACGTCGTCGCGAACGATTTCGTGCTCGCGCGTTCGGCGGCCGACCCGCGCCTCGTGCCGGCGGTCTCGATCCATCCCTGGCGGAAGGACGCGCTGGACGAGCTGGACCGCTGCCGGGCCCTGGGGGCGCGCCTGGTGAAATGGATCCCGAACACGCAGGGGTTCCCGCCCGACGACCCGGCCGTCCTCCCCTTCTACCGGAAGGCGGCGGCGCTGGGGATCCCCCTCCTCGTCCATACGGGGCCGGAATACAGCCTGGGATCGATCAGCCAGCGGTTCGGGGACCCGGAGACGCTCCGGCCGGCCCTCGACGCCGGGGTGACCGTGATCGCCGCGCACGGCGGCGGGCCCGAGTGGCGGAACCTCGGGCGCCCCTGGCGCCCGTTCCTCGCGATGCTCCGGAGCTACCCGAACCTGTACGCCGACACGTCGGCAATGTGCCTCCTCACCCGGCGGCGCTGGCTCCTCAAGTACCTCCGGGAGGAGGGGGCCGCGGAAAAGCTCGTCCACGGGAGCGACTGCCCGATCCCCGTCTCCCCGTGGGTCTTCCTCGACAGGCTGGGCCCGGCGCTGACCCTCGCGATCGCGCGAGAGAAGAGCTGGATCGAGCGGGACATCCGGATCAAGCGCGCCCTCGGGATGCCCGAGGCGGTCTTCCACCGGGGAGCGGAGCTCCTGGGGATCGTCGCGCCCGCGCAGGCGGCCGGTCAGACCTCCATGCGCTCGAACGCCCGCTCGGCGCGCCAGAGCGGGAGATAGCACGCCGTGATGGCGAGGAACGTGGCCCCGACCAGGGTCCCCCCCAGCCAGAGCCGGAACGCCTCCTGCGTGAGCGCGCCGCGCGCGTACCAGAGATGGATCGGGACCGCCTCCATCGCGATCATCGCGCAGATGAACGCCAGCCCCAGGACCAGGTTCAGGGTCCCCCCGAAGCCGGAGACGATCTTCGAGGGGTTGTCCTCCTTGAAGTTCGGGTAGAGGGTCCCCAGCCCCACCGACAGGCCCGCCAGCCCCAGGCTGATGAGGAGCATCGTGTAGAGGTGCACCCAGAGGAGCCACCGGGGAACGCGGATCTGGAGATCGGAGACGGCGATCAGGGTGCAGCTCACCAGGGCCGCCCCCAGGAAGGCGAAGACGAACTTTCCGGCCAGGATGTCGCGGCGGCGGATCGGGGCCAGGCCCAGCACCCAGAAGCGCTTTCCCTCCAGGCTCACCATCGGAAAGATGAAGCGGCTCGTGAAGGTGCAGAGGGTGAGCGCCGTCGCCGACAGGTTCAGGAACGAGATCAGGCTCTGCCAGTACGGCTCGTCGACGTTGTAGGGGAGCCGGCGCAGGTTGAAGAAGTAGACCCCCAGGAGGCCGAAGAAGATCGTGAACTGGGACCACTGCGTCGAGTCGCGGAAGAAGGTCCGAAGGTCCTTCTCGAAGATCGTGCGCTGGATCCGGGGAAGGAGGAGCCCCAGCGGGCGGAAGATCCGGAAGAGGAGCATCCGGATGACGAACCGCCGGCCGCCCCCCCGCGCGCGCGACCGGGCCGCCGCGTCGGGCAGGAACCGGGCCGCCGCGACGTACCCGAGCCACGCCATGAACAGGGCGTTCGCCGCCGTCATCAGGAGGTAGAAAAGGCCGTCCCGGATGGCCCCCTCCGAGACGTCGACCAGCCCCCGCCCGATCCAGTAGCTGGGATAGAAGGGATTCGAGCCGAAATGAAGCCGCTCGAACAGGCTGTGGAAGTAGAGCTCCGCGTCGGCGGCCTTGGGCCAGCGGGTATGGACGATCTGCCAGGCCCCCCAGCCGAGCCCCAGCCCGCCCGCCACGAAGAGCGTCGTCCCCTGCATCCGGGCCGAGGAGGGGAGGAAGCGCGAGACCAGGATCGAGACGAGACACCCCAGCGCGACCGGAATCCACAGGAAGAAGGCGAAGAACAGGAACGCGACGGGAAGGAAGACGGGCGGCAGGCCGGCCGCGGTGGCCGCGAACGCCGCGATCAGCGGCACGCCGAGAAAGACGAACGCCCAGGAGCTCACCAGCGCCACCTCGACGAGCTTCAGGACGTAGATCGACGTCGGCCGGATCGGCAGCGTCTGCAGGAAGGCGGTCTCCGGCGAATGGAATAGCCCCGCGTGCGCCACCACCCCTCCGGAGATCCCGATCATCGATCCCAGGCACAGGAAAAAAATCGGGAAGACCGTCCGCAGGACCCACGGCTTGAAGTCGGCGTAGGCGTCGTTCCCCAGGAAGGAGAAGGCGTAATGGAACATCAGGTACAGGCACGACCAGAGGACCGCGCCGGACGCGGCCAGGACCGTGATCTTGAGGAGGGGCTGCTCCCGGACCCCACGGATCCGGTGCGCCGTCTCGCGGAGCTTGAGCCTCCCGAGGGCGGCGATCTCCGCGATCTCGCCGGCCATCTACGTGGAGGTCAGCTTGAGGAAGACCTCCTCAAGCCGCCCTTCCTCTTCCGGGACGAGCTTCCGGATGTCGGCGAGCGTCCCGCAGGCGATGAGCTTCCCGTGATGGATGATCCCCACGGCGTCGCAGATCTCCTCGGCCGACGAGAGGGTATGCGTGGACATGAAGATCGTCATGCCGCTCCGGGCCTCCTCGCGCATGACGTCCTTCACGAGACGGATCGAGCGGGGGTCGAGCCCCACCATCGGCTCGTCGACCACGAGCACCTTCGGTCGGTGCAGGAAGGCGGCGCAGAAGACGACCCGCTGGCGCATCCCGTGGGAGTACCCCTCGGCGAGCTCGTGGAGGAACGGCGTCACCTCGAAACGCTCCGAGAGGACCCGGATCCGCTCCTTCCGGTCGGCCGGCGACATCCCGAACACCGTCCCGACGAAATCCAGGAATTCGAGCCCCGTCAGCTTGTCGTAGAGATACGGCTGGTCGGGGATGTATCCCATCAGGGCGCGCGCCTCGACGGCGTCGGGGCGCACCACATGCCCCGCCACGCGCGCCTCTCCCTGGTCGGCCGCGAGGAGGCCGGTCAGGATCTTGATCGTGGTGGTCTTCCCGGCGCCGTTGGGGCCCAGGAAGCCGAAAATCGAACCGGCGGGGATCGAGAGCGTCAGGTCGTGGAGGGCGACCTTGGTGCGATAGGCCTTCCGGATATGGTCGATCTCGATCATGGAACGCGCCGCGGGGATTCTAGCAGGGAAGCGGTCCGGCCTACGAGGCCGAGGCGCCGGCCCGGGCCGGAGCGGCCGTCTTCGCGTGGCCGTTCCCGTTTCCGGCCCCGCCGGGACCGGCCCCCTCGGTCGGCGCGGCGGGACGGGGCGCCTCGGAGCGGGCGTCGGTGAGGTCGAGGTAAGTGAACGCCTTCATCTGGGCCTCGTAGTCGTCGAGGATCTTCACCCCTTCGCTCGCCTTGATCCGCCCCTCCTTCACCGCACGCTCGATCTGGTCTTTCATCCCCTTCTCGAGCTCGTTCTGGTGGTACTGGACGTCGGCGAGGACCTGGGCCACGGTGCTTCCGGGGATCACCTCCTCGATGTAGTACCCTTCGGGCTCGCTCGCGTCGAGGAAGCAGTGGATCTCGTTCGACCGGCCGAACAGGTTGTGCAGGTCCCCCATGATGTCCTGGTACGCCCCCACCAGGAACACCCCGACGTAATACGGCTCGTCCGGCTTCAGGTCATGCAGGGGGAGCGTGTCGCGCCCCCCTCCCTTGTCGTCGATGAACTGGCAGATCTTCCCGTCCGAATCGCAGGTGATGTCGACCAGCGTCGCCGGATGCGCCGGAAACTCGTTCAGGCGGTGGATCGGCATGATCGGGAAGAGGTTCCCGATCGCCCAGTGGTCGAGGAGCGACTGGAACACGGAGAAGTTCCCCATGTACTGCTCGTTCAGGTTGGCGCTCACCTTCTCGAGCTCCTCGGGCCACTCGTCGTCGGGCTTCCGCTGGCCGGCGATGTCCCGGCAGATCTCCCAGAAGAGCGTCTCGACCGTCGCCTTGTCCTCGAGGGAAAGGTAGCCATGGACGAAGAGCGACTCGGCCCGTTCCTTCAGCTCCACCGCGTCGTGATACGCCTCGAGAAGGTTCGCGGCGGGGATGTTCTTCCGGATGTCGAGAAGCTCGGCGACCACCTTGTGGTCCCTCACCCCTTCGGAGCGCGGGAGATCCTCCAGCCGGTCCTTCTCGATCGAGCCGAACAGCTCGACGATCAGGACCGCGTGATGGGCGACGATCGCCCGGCCGCTCTCTGTCACGATGTCCGGATGCGGGACGTTCTCGGAGTTACAGACCTCCTGGATGGCGTAGACGATGCCGTTGGTGTACTCGTCGAGCGTGTAGTTGGTCGAGCTCTTGTGCACCGAACGCGACCCGGTGTAGTCGACGCCGAGGCCGCCCCCCGCGTCCATGTAGGCGACATTGACGCCGCTCTTCCGGAGCTTCGCGTAGATGCAGGCCGCCTCGCTCACGGCGCGCTTCACCGCCCGGATGTCCGGCACCTGGGAGCCGATGTGGAAATGCAGGAGCTGGAAGCAGTTCTCCCACTTCTCGGCCCGGAGCATCGCGACCGCCGCGAGGAGCTCGGCGGTCGACAGGCCGAACTTGGCATTGTCGCCGCTGGAGGACTCCCATCGCCCCATGCCCCGGGCGTGCAGGCGCACGCGGATCCCGATGTCCGGCGGGATGTCCATCTCCTTGGCGACCCGGATGATCTCCCGGAGCTCCGAAAGTTTCTCCACCACCAGGATCACGCGCTTCCCGAGGCGCTTCCCCGTGAGCGCCATCCGGATGAACGAAGGGTCCTTGTAGCCGTTGCAGATGATGAGCCGCTCGGCGCCGCTCACGAGCGCGAGCGCCGCCAAAAGCTCGCTGCGGCTCCCCGCCTCCAGGCCGAACCGGTACGCCTCGCCCGCTTCGAGGATCTCCTCGACCACCTCGCGGAGCTGGTTCACCTTGATCGGGAAGACCCCCTGGTAGCGCCCCTTGTAGCCGAGGTCGGCGATCGACTTCGCGAACGACTCGTTCACCTCGACGACGCGGTTCTTGAGAATGTCCTGGAACCGGAGGAGGAGCGGCGTCCGGATCCCGCGGCGGCGCGCCTCGGCCACGACGGCATGGATGTCGATGACGCCGCCCTTGTCCTTGCGCGGCGCGACGACGACGTTCCCCGCCTGATTGACGTCGAAGTACTTGATCCCCCACTTCCGGATGCCGTAGGTCTTGAGCGCCTTGCGCTTGTCCCAGCGTGGGTCGGGCATCGGGCTATCGGGAGGTCCGTCGGCGGGGTTCGCTCACTGTTTCTGGTGAAAGAGTGCCCGCCTTTTGCCGTCGTGTCAAGCGCGCGCTCACGATGGACGCATTCCCGCGAACGGGTCGCGGCCGGAACCGGTGCGCTGGAGCTCGGCGAGCCACTTGATCATCACGTCCGCCTCGAGATTCACGAGGTCCCCCTCCTTCAGGTCGCCCAGGCTGCTCGCGTGCATCGTGTGGGGAATCAGATTGACGCCGAACCAGTCGAGCATCGCGGAAATCGCGAGATCGGGCACCGGCCCGCCGGACTCCTTCAGCGCCTTCTGGTGGTACCGCAGGAGCGTGGCGTCCCGCCGCGTGGCGCGGCCCAGCTCCGCCACCGTGAGGCTCGCCCCGTCCACCGCCACGGAGCCGCGCGGGACGAGCCACTTCCGGAGCTCCCGGGTCACCGCGATCCGCATCGAGGCGCCCCGGTCGTGGGCGTGGACGGCGAGGACCATCCCGATCCCGTCCACGTGCCCCTGGATGAGATGCCCCCCGAGGTCCTGCCCCACCTTGAGCGGCCGCTCGACGTTCACCCACCGCCCCGGCGCGAGATTCCCGAGCGTGGTCCGCCGGCGCGTCTCGTCGGAGAGGTCGAAGGCCAGCACGGGCCCCTCCTTCGCGACGACGGTCAGGCAGACCCCGTTCACCGCCAGGCTCCCGCCGATCCGGAGCGAGCGCGCGAGCGACCCGGCCTCCAGCAGGAACCGCCCCGCCTCCCGCCGCCGGACGACCCTCACCTTCTCGACGATCCCGGTGAACATCGCTGCATTCTAGGAGAAACGCCGAGCTTCGCGCATCCCGAACGCCTCCAGCAGGAGGTCGATCTCTTTCGTACCGTGCGCCGCCGAGACGGAAACGCGGAAGGTGCAGGCCCCCGCGGGGACCGTCGGGGGGCGAAGCGCCCCGACACGGATGCCGGCGCGCTCGAGGCGGCGGCCGACGCGCGCGAGCGCCCGCGGCGTCCCGACGCGGACGGGAACGACGGGCGTCGGGCCGTCCGGGACGTCCCACCCCCGTGCGCGCAGCCCCTCGCGGACGCGCGCGGCGTTCTCCGCGAGGCGCGCGCGGCGCCACTCCTCGCGTCGGAGTATCCGGAGCGCCTCGCGCGTCGCCGCGCAGAGCGGCGCGGGAATGGCGGTCGTGAAGACGAAGGGGCGCGCCGTGTTGTAGAGAAGATCGATCACCGGACGCTTCCCGACGACAAACGCGCCGTAGCTCCCCGCCGCCTTGCTGAAGGTCCCCATCCGGACCTCGACAAGCTCCGCGACGCCGGCGGCATGGGCGAGCCCCCGCCCCTCGTGCCCCAGGACGCCGACGGCATGCGCCTCGTCCACGTAGAGCCGCGCCCCGTGCCGACCCGCCAGGCGCGTCAGGTCCGCGAGCGGCGCCATGTCGCCATCCACGCTGAACACCGAGTCGGTGACGATCCAGCAGGCCCCTTTCCGGTTCCCGCGGCGGAACCGCGCGAGCAGGGCCCCGAGCGCATCCATGTCGGCGTGGGGCCAGACCACGACCCGGCATCGGGCCAGGCGACAGGCATCGATCAGGCTGGCGTGGTTGGCGGCGTCGGAAAAGACCGTCGCGCCGCGCGCGAGCGCCGTCAGGACCGAAAGGTTCGCCGCGAAACCGCTGGAAAGGACCAGCGCGGCCGGCGCCCCCTGCCAGTCGGCCACCTCCCGCTCCAGCGCCTGGTGCTCGCGCGTCGTCCCGGTGATGAGGCGCGACGCCCCCGCCCCCCAGCCGAAGCGCCGCGCGGCGGCGGCCGAGGCCCGGAAGAGGCGCGGGTCGCGGGCGAGACCCAGATAGTCGTTCGAGGCGAAGTCGATCCGCCAGCGTCCCCCCTCGAGGACCCGCCCGGGTCGGGCCGCATCGACCGGACGGGGAACGCGCAGGAGACCGGCGCGCCGGAGCCCCGCCAGGGCCCTCGCCGCGTCACGCTCCAGCACGGAATCAGGCCTTGCCGTCAAGGACGCGGCGGACGTCGTCGGGGGTCAGGATCCCCTTGGCGCGCAGGATGTTGCACAGGGCCACGATCGAGAGGTTCGGGATCGGGGAGGCCGCAGGCGCGGGCCCGGAAGGAGCGCCGGCCGGCGCCGGGGCGCCGGGCCTCACGGCCGGAAAGTAGTCGCTGATCTTCTCGAGGCGGTCCTGCGCGGACCGGGACGCCGGGGTCTCGGGCTTCGGCTGGGCGGCCTGCTTGCGCTTGAAATCCTCGAACGGATCCTCGAAGGACATATACGCCAGTATAGATCCGCCCGTCGGGAATTCCAGTCCCCGGAATCCGGGGTCCGGCCGTCCGCTCGACGGCCCTGCCGTTTTTTCATAGACTGACCTCGTGACGCACGACTGGATCGCCGTCGTCGATTTCGGCGCGCAATATTCCCAGCTCATCGCGCGGCGCGTCCGCGAACTCGACGTCTACTGCGAGATCGTCCCGTGCAACGCCGATTTCTCGGCGGTCCTCGCGCGCAACCCCAAGGGATTCATCCTCTCGGGGGGGCCGGCGAGCGTCTACGCGCCGGGGGCCCCCCAGCTCGACCGCCGGATCGTCGACGCGAAAAAGCCGGTCCTCGGGATCTGCTACGGCCTGCAGGCGCTCTGCCACGCCCTTGGGGGAAAGGTCTCCCCCGCCTCGGCGCGGGAATTCGGCAAGGCCTCGGTCGCCCGGGCATCGGGCACGGAAAGCCCCCTCTTCAAGGGGCTCCCGGACAGCTTCCCCGTCTGGATGAGCCACGGGGACCGGGTCGAGACGCTCCCGGCCGGCTTCTTCCCTGTCGGGACCTCGGACAACTCCCCGTTCGCCGCCGTCGAGAACCGCGCCGCGCGGATCCACGGCGTCCAGTTCCATCCCGAGGTGGTCCACACGCCGGACGGCGCGCGGATCCTCGCGAACTTCGTCCTCGGCGTCTGCGGCGCCGCCCCCACCTGGAAGATGGGCGGGTTCATCGAGGAGGAGACCGCGCGGGTCCGGAAGGTGGTCGGCGCGAAGAACGTCATCCTGGGACTCTCGGGCGGCGTCGACTCGACAACGCTCGCCGCGCTCCTTTCCCGGGCGCTCGGCAAGCAGCTCCACTGCATCTTCGTGGATAACGGGCTCCTGCGCGCGGGCGAGCGCGAGGAGGTGGCGCGCGCCCTTTCGGAGAACGGCTTCTCCGTGAACCTCCATGTCGTGGACGCCGCGGACCGTTTTTTGGCCGCGCTCAAGGGGGTGACGGACCCGGAGAAGAAGAGGAAGGCGATCGGCGCCGTCTTCATCGATGTCTTCGCCGACGCGGCGCGCTCGATCCCGGACGCGGCGTTCCTCGCCCAGGGGACGCTCTATCCGGACGTGATCGAGTCGGTCTCCGCCTGGGGGGGGCCTTCCGCCACCATCAAGAGCCACCACAACGTCGGCGGGCTTCCCGAGAAGATCGGCTTCACCCTGCTCGAATCGTTCCGTTCGCTCTTCAAGGACGAGGTCCGGCGGATCGCCGCGATCCTGAAGCTGCCGCCCTCCTTCATCGGCCGGCACCCCTTCCCCGGGCCGGGGCTCGCCGTCCGGATCACCGGCGAGGTGACGCGCGAGCGGCTGGAGCTCCTCCGCCGCGCCGACCGGATCGTGGTCGACGAGATCCGCTCCGCGGGGCTCTACGACCAGCTCTGGCAGGCGTTCGCGGTCCTCCTGCCCGGCGCGATGTCGGTCGGGGTCATGGGGGACGAGCGGACCTACGAGTGCACGGCGGCCGTCCGCGCCGTGAAATCGACCGACGGGATGACCGCCGACTGGGCCCCGCTCCCCTACGACGTCCTGGGGCGGATCGCGAACCGCGTCATCAACGAGGTGCGCGGGATCAACCGCGTCGTCTACGACATCAGCTCCAAACCCCCGGCGACCATCGAGTGGGAATGACCGCGTTCCGATCGGGGCTCCTGCTCGTCCTGCTTCCCCTTCTTCCGGGCGGGGCCGGGGCGGATCAGCCCCGCCGCGAGCCGGTGGACACCCAGTTTCCCCCGGACGAGACACGCTGCCCGCCCAAGGTCACCCGGTGCGTCCTCCAGGAAACGCAATGCATCAAGGCGGAAACGCGGTGCCCCCTCCTGACCAGCGTCTGCCAGGCCGCCGACACCCAGTGCCCCAAGTTGGAGACGAGCTGCCCGGCCACGACGACCGCCTGCCGCCCCTCCGACACGCAATGCCCCAAAACCGAGACATCCTGCCCGCAAACGGCCACCGCCTGCCTCCAGGCCGACACCCAGTGCCCCAAATCGGAAACGAGCTGCCCGGCCACCCTCACCGCCTGCCGCCCCGTCGAAACGCAATGCCCGAAACGGGAGACGTCCTGCCCGCAGACCGTCACCGCCTGCCTCCAGACCGACACCCAGTGTCCCAAATCGGAGACGAGCTGCCCGGCCACCCTCACTGCCTGCGGGGCCGCCGATACCCGGTGCCCGAAGATGGAAACATCATGCCCCGTCGTGCCGACGGCCTGCGAGACCCGGGACACGGTCTGCCCGAAGTGCCCCGGGCGCTGACCGCCTAGAACTCGGCCTTGTGGGCCTCCCACCAGGCCCGCATCTCGTCGGCCGAGCGGAAGGCGTTCCCGCTGATCCGGAAGATCGTGTCGCGCAGGATACGGATCGAGGTCGCCTTCGCCTCGAAGGAGGTCCCGCTCCGGACCGCACCGATCTCCGGATCAAGCGCCGACGAAGGCTGGCCGGGAACCGCACCGGTCCCCACCTGCGCCTGGACATCCTTGATGTAGCTCTTCTCGTTCACGACCGTGATGTGCCCGCGGTTCGAGTCGCCGCCCCCCAGGTTCTGCGTCTTCGTGACATAGATCGTGATGAGGCGGCCGACGCCGTCGCGGTCGCGGATCCGCTCGATCGCGGCGCAAGCGCGCTCGAGACGCGTATCGTTCCCTTTCTCGAGGGCCGCAAGGACGGGCTCCGGCGTCTTCCCGACGGTTTCCTTCAGGTAGGTGGCGGCGGCAAGGCGGTTCTCCGTCGCGTCGTCTGCAAGCGCGACCTCCGCCAGCGCGTCCGCCGCCTTCGCGCCCCAGACCCGTCCCAGGATCTCGACCGCCGCGAGGTGCGTCGCGTTCGCGCGCTCCTTGAGCGCCAGCGAGGCGAACCCCTCAAGCCCCGCGTCACCCAGTTCGCGCGCCTCCTCGAGCGCCGACGCGCACATCTCCTTCGCGACGCCAGCGTCCCGCTGGCGGCCCGCTTCGGCATACCCTTTCACGATCAGGCGGGGGTTGCCGCTCCCTCCGCACGC
>CAYVXZ010000017.1:0-60385 GCA_964455625.1 uncultured Planctomycetales bacterium
GAGGGTACTATGCTCGTAGTTTTGGTGTCTGCCCCCTTTTTCGGTGAAGAGCCGGGTACTATGCTCGTAGTTTTGGTGTCTGCCCCCTTTTTCGGTGAAGAGCCCGGGCCGCGATGCGCGAAATGGGGTGGGTAACGGGACTTGAACCCGTAGCCTCCTGAGCCACAGTCAGGCGCTCTAACCAGTTGAGCTATACCCACCGTCGAAGACGGACGGATTATACAGATGGCACGACTTTTCGCCTATCCGGAGGAAAGAGGGTCAGACCCTTGTCGTCGCTTCGCGGAAAAACCGGCCCACGGCCGCGGTGAAGGCACGGCGGGACGCGTCCCAGGAGTAGAACATATGCCCGCCCTTGAAGTGGCGGATGGTCAGACGCACGCGCTGATCGGGGGTCAGCTTCATGAGGCCGGCGAGGCGATTGGTCGCGAAATAGGGGGTCACGAGGTCGAAGAGGCCGTGCGTCACGAAGACGCGCATGTCGGCATTCAGGCTCATGCCGTACCGGAGATCGTCCATTGCCCCGAGCGGTTGGGGGAAGTGTTTTTCCCCTTTGTGGAATTTCCAGGATTCGTACACGTCCATGCTCAACAAACGATAGTCGAGGTCGGTCTCGACGCCGAGCGTCTGCCGCAGGTGCTGGTTGATGCCTGCCGTGAAGAGGCGGTCGATCGAGGCCAGGGTCGGGTCCGGTCCGGCATATTCCTCGCGGTCGGGAAAGGGGTCGGAGGCCGTCGCGGAACCGTCGTAGCGGCCCACAAGCTTCCGTTCCGCTCGCAGGAGCAGGCGGCAGAAGCGGTTCGTGTCGATTCGCCCGCCGGCCGTCGCGAGGGTATCGGCCGGGATCCCGATGAGCGCGCCCATCTGCTCGGCCGCCTCCCGGACCCGCGTCGCGCCGAGCGCCTCGCCTCGCGCCAACCAGGGAAGAAGCCTGTCAGTCGCGAACGCCTCCGCCTCGGCCTGGAGCTTCTCCGGGGACAGGCGGGAGCGGCCGCCTTTCCGGTGGAAATGCGCGACAGCCGCCTGCGACGGGAAAAGATCGATCCACCGTGTCATGTCGTAGTCGGTACCAAGAAGCCCACCGAACTCGATGGCGGGAGAGATCAGGATCACGCCGTTCAGCCCCACACCGAAGCGCTCCTGGACCTTCCGGGCCAATCGGGCGGTCCGGAAGCCGCCATAGCTCTCGCCCGCCAGGAAGACGGGCGAGCCCCAGCGCTTGCGCCGTGACAGGAAGGTCTGGATGAATTCCCCGAGCGCCTCGAGATCCCGCTCGACCTCCCAGAATTCCGGGTTTTCCCGGTCCTGCACGTCCTCCCCGGAAGGGACGGACCTGTCGTCCGGCTTCGCGGACTTCCGGTCGAGCGGCCGGCTGAACCCGGTCCCTACGGGATCGACGAAGACGAGGTCCGTGAAAGCGAGCCAGGATTCGGCGTTGTCGACGACGCGCGCCGGCGGCGAGGGGATCGTCCCTTCCGCCCCGAACGCCACGCGTCGCGGACCGACGGCGCCCATGTGGAGATAGGCCGATGCCGCCCCCGGACCGCCGTTGAAGACGAAGGTGATCGGACGGGCCGAACGGTCGCCGCTACCCGTCCGGACATAGGCGACATGAAAAATCCTCGCGAGTGGCTTTCCCTTCTTCCGGAGCGTGATCCAGTCCGCCGTGGCCTCGTACGCGAGGCGGCGCCCGCCGAAGGACTGCCTGTGGCGCGTCACGAACGGCCGGGCCGGAAAGGGATCCCCGGCATCAGGTTCCTTCTCCCTCGCGACGTCCGGCTCACCCATCGCCGGAACCTAGTGGATGGCGCGGGGAGCTGTCAAGGAACCGGACAGGGGAAAGAAAAACCCGCCGCCCCGTTGGGGGACGGCGGGTTTCCGGTTATTGCGAGACTTACTTGAGGTGCTTGGCGACGGCAGCCGTCATCTTGAACATGTCGAGCTTCGGCGCGCCGAAGACGGGCTTCAGGCTCGCGTCGGCGTTGATGACGCGCCGGTTCGTGGAATCCTGGAGCTTATTCTTCTTGATGTAGGCCCACAGCTTCTTGGTGACCTCCGTCCGGGGAAGGGGCTTCGAGCCGACGACGGCCGCGAGCTCCTTGGAGGGGGTCAACGCCTTCATGAACGCCGCATTCGGTTTTCTCGCCATGTCTGTCCTCCTCAAAGTTAAAGGCATCCGAAACGTGGGGGAATCCTAGCGAATCAGGGGGGGGATTCCACTTTTTTTTGCCCGCCGAAAGGGGATAGCCGATTCCGCGCGCGCATGGATAATCCGGCCATGACTTGGCAGGCCCTCCTGGTCCTCCTGGTGCTCGCCGGAACCCTCGTCTGCCTCGTGCGCGAGTGGCTGCAGGCGGAGCTCGTGGCGCTCGCGGCGGTGGGGATCCTGCTCGCGGCCGGCATCCTGGACACCCCGCGGGTCCTCGCGGTCTTCTCGAACGAGGGGGCGATCACGGTCGTCTGCATGTTCATCCTGGCGGCGGGGCTCGAACGGAGCGGCGCCATCGAGAGTGTCGCGCGCCTCCTGCCCGGATCGGCCGGGGGGTCGGCGTCCCTCTTCCTCACGGGGGTCGTGGGAACGGCCGCCCTCCTCTCGGCCTTCGCCAGCAACACCGCCGTCGTCCTCGTCTTCCTGCCGATCGTCCTGGCCTGGTGCCGCATCCGGAAGGCGGCGCCTTCCCGCTTCCTCATGCCGCTCTCGTTCGCGGCGATGCTGGGAGGGTGCTGCACGCTGATCGGGACCTCGACGACGCTCCTCGTGAACGGCGTGGCCGTGGGCCAGGGGCAGCCGGCCCTCCGGATGTTCGAGCTCGCCCCCGTCGGGGCGATCCTGGCAGCGATCGGGATCGCCTACGTCCTGGCGGCGGCCCGCTTCTGGATTCCGGACCGCGAATCGTTCCTCACGGCGGCCGAGCAGATCAAGGTCCGCGAGTACCTGACGGAGGCGGTCGTCGTGGAAGGCTCGCCGCTCGTCGGGAAGCGCCTTCGGGAGACGCCGCTCGCGAAGCTCTCCGACATCCGGATCATCGAGATCTCGCGGAACGGCGACCGTCTCCTGGAACCGATCGACTCGATCCTGTTCGCGGAGGGGGACCGGCTTCTCGTCAAGACCGTCGTCGCGAGCGTCGCGCGCATGCAGGCCCTCCCGGGGCTCCAGATCGCGGCCGCCGCCGACCTCAAGCTGCAGGCGATCCAGACCTCTCCGGCCGTCCTCGTGGAGGCGGTCGTGGCGCCGCGCTCCGGACTGATCGGCCAGACGGTGCGCCTGGCGAACTTCCGGCAGAAGTACAACGTCCTGATCCTCGCCGTGCACCGCCAGGGGGAGAACCTCCGGGACCATTTCGAGGACGTGGAGCTGCGATTCGGGGACGTCCTCCTGATGGAGGGGGCGCAGGAGACGCTCGCGCGCCTCGCGCGCGATCCGGACTTCGTGATGTTCACCGACGCCTCCGGCCATCGCCGGCCAGCCGGCAAGGGGGCCCTCGCCGGCGGAATCTTCATCGGGATGGTCGTCCTTGCCGCGCTGGGAGTTTTCCCGATCGCGGGACTGGCGTTCCTCGCATGCCTGGCGATGCTCCTCGCCGGATGCCTCGCGCCGCGGGAAGCATACCGGGCGGTCCAGTGGGACACGGTCCTCCTGATCTTCGGGATGCTGGCACTGGGCCAGGCCTTCCAGGAGACGGGGGCTGCCCGGTCTCTCGTGGGGTGGGGGATGCATCTTGCGGCCGGCCTCTCGCCCGCGACATGCCTTTCGCTGTTCTACCTGATCGCGAACGCCCTGACCGCGGTCTTGAGCAACAACGCCGTCGGGATCCTGATGACCCCGGTCGCCATCCAGGTCGCCCACGCGCTGGGGGTCGACGCCCGCCCGTTCATCGTCGCGGCGGCGCTGGCGGCCTCTCTCGATTTCTCGACGCCGATCGGCTACCAGACGAACACGATCGTCTACAGCGCTGGCGGGTACCGGTTTTCCGATTTTCTCAAGATCGGGGGGCCGCTGAACATCCTTCTCTGGATCGCGGCATCCCTTTTGATACCGGCCTTCTTCCCGTTCGCGCCGGCGCGTCCCTAGAAACGGCGGCGGGGCGGGACGCGCAGGCCCAGCCTGTGGGAGATCTCGAGGAACTCCTCGGGGGAAAGCTCGTCCAGCGTCTTGAAGCGACGCTTCGCTTCCTCGTTGAAGCGGATGCAGATCTCCTGCATCCCCTCGTGGGTCGGCTTCGATCCGCCGATCAGGTGGAAGTTCTCGCCGCGGGTGATGCGCAGCATCTCGTCGTCCGGCCGGTCGAGTCCCAGCCCCAGGAGGATCCGCCGGTACTGCCGCTCCGGATCGTCGGAAGCCATGCGGCCAGTATAGCGTCGCGTTGCGCCCGCCGGCGCGCACACGTATCCTCGCCGCGTGCCGATCGACCGCGATGCCGATCCGGACGCCTATAACCGGCGCAAGCGCTGGCGCGCCTTCATGGCTTCCTGGGGGCTGGTCCTCATGGTCATCGGGGCTCTCCTGCTCCTCCTTCCCTGGATCCTCCGCTTCTACATCCGGTCGGTCGCGGAATCCGCCGCCCGCTAGGGCACGCCGATTTCCGTTGCGGCCCCGTGCCGCGACCGATAGCATCCCCGCGTCTTTGACAATCGGGCGCGAAGCAGACGAGTGCTCGGGAAGCCGGTGCGGAGGCTGTCGCCTCCCATTCCGGCGCGGGCCCGCCGCTGTAGCCGGGGACGAAAGCCGCAAACGCCACTGACCGATCGGTCGGGAAGGCGCGGCCGGTAGGATGATCCGGAAGCCAGAAGACCGGCTCGATCTGCGCCTCACGGGGTTTCTTCGGTTGCCGAGAAGGTGAGGGCTTGAGGGTGTTTTTTTGCCGCGCGCGTCCAGCGCCTGGAAAAACCCCCCTTCGGCCACCGAAGGGGGGTTTTATTTTTCCGCGCGCGGCGTCGCGCGCGGTCGCGCCCGCAGGCTCGCCCCCGTCTCCGGACGGGGGCCCACCCTTCGGGGAAGGAGGGGAGCATGCGTACGGGCAGGCTGGCGGCAGGACTCGTCCTTTTCGGTCTCTCGGTCAGGCTTCTGGCGGAAGGCGAGGATCCGGAACTCGAACGCCTCAAGAAGGAACGCGTCGATCTGGACGCGCGGATCGCCGCGCGCGAGAAGAAACCGGATGAAAGCCGGGAGGCGTATCCTGATCGGGCCCGTCGGCCGGAATCAAGGCCCGTCATCGTGACGGCGACGCGCTTCCCGACGTTCGCCGAGAGGAGCGGCTTTGCCTCTTCCACGGTGACCGGCGAGGATGCCCGGGCCTCGGGCTACACGGAAGCGCAGGAGGCCCTCCGGACCGTTCCCGGACTTGCTTTCGCCCGGACCGGGACGCGCGGAGGCCCGACGTCCCTTTTCATCCGGGGCGGCGAGTCAGATCACGCCCTGGTCCTCTGGGACGGCTTCAAGGTCAATATCGACGGCGGCCAGTACGACTTCAACAACCTGACCCTGGAGAACGTCGATCGCGTCGAGGTCGTGCGCGGCGGCGGAAGCTCCGCCGACGGCTCCTACGCTGTCGCGGGGACCGTGAACCTGATCTCGCGTCGCGGCGAGGGGCCGCCGCGTCTGGCCCTCTCGACGGAAGGGGGGAACCGGGGGAGCTACCGGGAACGCGCCACGCTCACCGGCGCCGAGGCGGGTCACGCCTACGCGATCGACACGTCCTTCTTCCGGCAGGACAACGGCCGCTTCGAGAACTCCGACGTCGAGGACCGCGCTTTCGCCGGGCGGTTCGATTTCCGGGTGACGAAATCGACCGACATCTGGCTCACGCTCCGCGAGCTGCGGCACAAGGCGGGGGTCTTCACGACCAGCGCCGGCCAGCGGTTCGACCCGGCCGATCCGAACGACCTCAAGACCCGGGACGACTTCCTGACGGGGCTCACGGTCGACACCCGGATCGATCCGGGTGTCTGGGAGAGCCGTCTCCGGATGTTCCGCTACTACCACCAGAACAAGTTGAGCACGGTCGCGGATCGCGCCCTCGCGCCCGGACACCGGGATTCCTCCGATTCCTTCCTCGTCACCCAGTTCCAGCGCGCGGGCGTTGACTGGCAGAACCGCTTCACCGTGAGCGACACGTCCCGCCTCGCCGTGGGCGGCGAATACGAGGGAGAGTCGTTCGACCAGAATTTCATCAGCTCCTCGTTCGGGAGCGACATCGACGAGAGCCGCCACACGTACGCGGCGTACGCCGAAGGGGAAGTCGACTTCGCGGAGGCCGCCTTCCTGAAGGCGAGCGTCCGTCAGGACGAGAACTCCGACTTCGGCGCCGCCCGGACGGAGCGCCTGTCAGGCGTCGTTCTCGTCGAGGAGACCGATACCCGCTTCCATTCGAGCTACGGGACCGGGATCAAGATCCCGACCTTCTTCGAGATCCACGGCAGCACCTCCACGCGGGGCCTGAAGGGGCATTCCGAGGGGGTGCGCCTCGAGGAAAGCCAGACCGTGGACGGCGGCGTGGAACAGAGCCTCTTCGGGAAGACCCTGCGGATCGACGTCACGGGCTTCTACAGCAAGTACGTGAACATGGTGGAGTTCGCGAACTCCGCCTACGACCAGGGCGGACGCGCCTTCGCGCGGGGCGCGGAGGTCACGGTCGACTGGACTCCGGACCGGATCTGGGAGGCGCAAGCCTGCTGGACTTTCCTGGGGACGCGCGTCACGCGGACCCGCGCCCCGAGCCAGACCTTCATCGAGGGGGACCAGCTCGTGCGGCGTCCCGCCTCGTCGGGAAGCGCCACGGTCCGCTGCCGTCCGTACGAGACCGACAGGCTGCTCCTCTCGGCGACCTGGACGTACACGGGGCGCCGCGACGACCTCGACTTCAACACCTGGTCGGGGGGACTCCGGACCAACAACCACAACCACGACGTCCTGGACGCGGCCGCGTCGTACGGATTCGCGCGCGGCTGGCGCCTCTTCGGGTCGGGACAGAACATCCTCAACGAGACGTACGAGGAGATCTACGGCTTCCCGGCCGAGAAGGCGATCTGGATGGGCGGGATCGAGTACACGATCGACCTGTGACGCTGCGGGAACCGTCGGTCATCGGGGCCGCCGTGTCGGCCCTGTTCGCCCTTTCCCTGTGGGGGGGGTGGGAGGATGTCGAACCCCGGCCGGGCCTGCACGCGCCGGGCCGGGGGGTTCTGTCGGTCGAGGGGGACCTCTTCCCGAGGGTTCTCGCCGACGCCGACGGATATCGCTTCGTCCTGCCCGCCCCGCCCCGCAGGATCGTTTCCACGACGCTCATGACGGACGAGATGCTCCTGGCGCTCGTCGACCGGGACCGCGTCCACTCGGTGACCTTCCTGGCCGCCAATCCCTTCCTCTCGAACGTGGCGGACCTGGCCGGCGGGATCCCCGCCACGGGGATGTCCTCGGTCGAGGAGATCATCGCCGCGCGCCCGGATCTCGTGCTGGCGGCGCGCCTCCTGCGCCCGGAGTTCGTCGATCTTCTCAAGAAGGCCGGAATTCCCGTCCTGGAGTTCGACCGTTACAAGACGCTCGACGAGATCCGCGAATGCATCCGGCTTGCCGGGAAGGCCCTGGGGACCGAGGACCGGGCTTCCGGCATTCTCGCCGGGATGGACCGGAGCCTCGCGCACGCCCGGCGGGCGGCGGCGCTCTCGGGGGAACGTCCACGCGTCCTCTATCTCACGCCGAGCGGGCACACGATCGGTTCCGGCACCGTCTTCGACGAGATCCTCGCTGCCGCCGGGGGCCGGAACGCGGCCGCGGAGGCGGGATTCGCAGGGTACCGCCGGATCGCGCTCGAGACTGCCGTGACGATCGATCCGGACGTCCTGCTGGTCCCGGGCGAGGTGACCGGCCCTGACGAGACGCTCGAGGGGTTCGCGCGGGCGTTCCGGGAGGATCCGGTCTGGAGCTCGACCCGCGCGGTCCGGGAGGGGCGCCTTGTCGTCATCCCGGGCAAGCGCCTGACGGCGATCTCGCAGTTCGTGACGGGATCGGCGGAAGAGATCGGGCGGGCCCTGCATCCGGCGGCCTGGCGCGCGATGGAGGAGCGGGGAGAATGAACGCCGCGGCGCGATGGGTCCTCCTGGCGGCGCTCCTGGCGGCATCCCTCCTTGTCTCCGTCTCCTTCGGCGCGGTCGACATCACCCTCGGGCAGACGCTCGACATCCTCTTCCGCGGCGCGGAAGACGGCTCATGGGAAGGGACGGTGCTCCTGGATATCCGCCTTCCGCGCGCCCTCGTCGGGTTGATGGTCGGCGGCGGGCTCGCCCTCTGCGGCACCGTCATGCAGGGGATCTTTCGCAACCCGATGGCCGATCCGGGCGTCCTCGGCGTGACGAGCGGCGCCGCGTTGGGGGCGGTCCTGGCCCTCTACACGGGGCTCGCCGACGCCGGTCCCTGGATGATCCCGCTCGCCGCCTTCGCGATCGCGGTCGCCTGCGCCTTCCTCGTCTACGCGATCGCGACGAGCGCCGGGCGGACCTCGATGGCGACGCTTCTCCTCGCGGGGATCGCCGTAGGGGGGACGGCGATCTCGCTCACCTCGTTCGTCCTGTCGCTCGCTCTCGCGGACTACGAGACGGGAAGCCGGATGCTTTTCTGGCTGATGGGGGGGCTCGATGCCCGTTCCTGGCTCCATGTGCGCCTGGCGGCTCCCCTGATCCTCGGCGGCTCGGCCCTCCTTTGCCTCTACGGCCGCGAGCTGAACGCCCTGGCGACCGGCGAGGAAAGCGCCCTCTCGCTGGGTGTCGACGTGGCCAGGGCCCGTTTTGTCCTGATCCTCCTCTCGACCACGGTCACCGCCGCGGCCGTCTCGGTGAGCGGCTCGATCCTGTTCGTGGGACTCGTCGTTCCGCACATCCTGCGCCTCGCGTTCGGGCCCGACCACCGGACGCTCCTGCCGGCAAGTTTCCTGCTCGGGGGCGCCTTCCTGACGGTGACGGACCTCGTCTCCCGGAAGATCTGCGCCCCCGAGGAGCTCCAGCTCGGCGTGATCACGACGCTGCTCGGCGGACCTTTTTTCATGTTCCTTCTCGCCGCGAAGCGCCGGCGGGGAGAAATCGCGTGACCTTGCTCGCCGCACAGGGGGTCTCTTGCACGGCCGCAGGCCGGGAGATCCTGTCGCGCGCCTCCCTCGCGCTGGGGCCGGGGGAGCTTGTGGGGATCCTGGGCCCCAACGGCGCCGGAAAGACGACGTTCCTGCGCGCGCTCGGCGGGCTCCTGACGCCGGCATCCGGGGCGGTCCTCCTCGCGGGGGCGCCGCTCGCGGCGCTTGCCCGCCGCGACATCGCCCGGCGCCTCGCCTTCGTCCCGCAGGTGGTCCAGCCCCCGTTCGCCTTTCCGGTCCGCGACTTCACGGCGATGGGGCGGATGCCGCACCAGGCGCGCTTCGCTCCGGAGAGCGCCGCCGACCGTTCGGCCGTCGCGGAGGCGCTGCGTGCCTGCGCCCTCGAGCCGCTCGCGGACCGCTCCGTCACGGAGCTCTCGGGCGGCGAGTGGCAGCGGGTGCTGCTCGCCCGGGCGCTCGCCCAGGAACCCCGGGTCCTGCTTCTCGACGAGCCGACCGCGCACCTGGACGTCCGCCACCAGGTCGGGATCCTGCAGCTGGTGCGTGGCTGGATCGCGGGCGGAAGGGGCGTCGTGGCGGTCCTCCACGACCTGAACCTCGCGGCACGGCACTGCACGCGGATCATCCTCATGGACGGCGGACGGATCGTGGCCGACGGCGCGCCGGCGGAGAGCCTTACCCCGGAAACGATCCTCCGGACGTTCGGGGTCGCGTCGCGCGTCCTGCGGGATCCGGCGACCGGCCTCCTTGAAGTGGTCGTGACGGGTATCGCATGATGGGACCGCGATGATCTGGGGCCATTCCCTCGTCGACCTCTTTTTCCTGGGCGGCGTCATGATGTGGCCGCTCCTGGCGTGCTCCCTTCTCGTTGTCGCGATCAGCCTCGACCGGGCCTGGATCTTCTTCCGGGCGCGCCTGGATTTCCGGCGATTCGTGGCACGGACGGGGCGCCTCGTTTCGGAAGGGAAGATCGACGCGGCGCACGCCCTCTGCCGCGAAAGCGCGAACCCGATCGCGGCGGCGGCGGGGGTCTACCTCGAGCACCGCGAGGCCTCGACGGAGCTCCGGACGGCGCGCATCGAGCGGGAAGGGTCTCTCGCGCTCGAACGGCTCGAGAACCGCCTGCGCTGGCTCCTGATCCTCTCGCATGTGGCGACCCTGGTGGGGCTTCTCGGGACGGTGACCGGACTCGTGGCCGCCTTCCAGCAGATCGACACGGGAAACGGCCAGGTCCAGCCGGCGGACCTCGCCGGCGGGATCTGGGAAGCGCTCCTCACCACGGTGTTCGGCCTCGTGATCGCCGTCCCGGGGACCCTGGCCCACCATTTCTTCGACGAGAAGGCCGACCGGATCGCCCGCCAGATGGTGGTCATGGTCTCGTACCTCGACGAGTGGCTGGGGAAAAGCACCCACGCGTCGGTTCCGCCCCGCGGGACCGCGGAGGCCGAGCGCGACCCGATGGGCCACCAGGACTGACGATGCGTATCCTGCGCGCCAAAAAGCCGGCCCACGGCCTCGACATGACGCCCCTGATCGATTGCGTCTTCCAGCTGCTGATCTTCTTCATCCTCACCTGGTCGTTCACGGCGGCGGCGCCGGCCCTCGAGATCGTCCTGCCGAAGGCCGTTTCGGGCAGCGACAGGCCGCCGCCCGCGATCGTCGTCTCGGTCGACGCGGACGGGACGATCCGGGTGAACGCGGACATCGTGGAACCGGCGCTCCTTCCGGGACGCCTTCGCGAGGCGCTCGCCGTCTCGGCCGACAAGTCCGTCACGTTCCGGGGAGACGCCCGGATGCCGTACGAGACCTTCGTCCTGGCGGTGGATGCCGCCCGCCGGGCGGGAGCGGTGAACGTGCGGATCGCGCATGAGAGGAAACCGCCCGATGGACGCTAGCCTTTCCCGCGCGCTTTCCGTTTCAGCGACCCTTCATCTGCTCGCGGCCGCCGCCTGGAGCGGCGGGGCGGCCGACCGCGCCCCGGTTCCGCTCGACGTCGACGCGGCGGCGTTCAGCCTCGAATGGACGGGGGAGGGAGAAAGCGGAGTGTCCGAGGTCCCCTCCGGGCCGGCTCCCGCCGACGGGGAAGAGACGCCTCCGGATCCTCCGCCTGCCGAGATCATGACGCGGGAAACGCCCGATCCGGAGGAAAGGGCTCCGGAGCCCGAGACGCCCGATTCCGTTCCGGTCGAGCGGACGGTCGAACCGGCTCCGGAACAGGCCCCGTCGCTTCCCGAGGCACCGCGCGCCGCAGGAGCCTCCGTCACCTTTCCCGTTCCGGCAGCCGAAAACCCCGCACCGCGCTATCCCGAAAGGGCGCGCGTGAAGGGACAGGAGGGGCGCGTCACGGTCCGCGCCTTCGTCGCGGCGGACGGCTCGGTCGACCGGGCCGAGGTGGTTTCCTCGAGCGGACACGATGCTCTCGACGCCGCCGCCCGCCGCGCCGTGGAGAGATGGAGGTTCCGTCCGGCCACGCTGGACGGCCTCCCGGCGCCTGGCGAGATCGACATCCCGATCCAGTTCCAGCTGAAGGAATGACGTGAAGGCGCGCGCGCTTCTCGTGGCCGGGACCTCCTCGGGCGCGGGAAAGAGCACGCTGACGCTCGCCCTCTGCCGGATCCTCGCCCGGCGCGGCATCGACGTCGCGCCCTTCAAGGCGCAGAACATGTCCCTGAACTCCTGCGTGACCCCCGAAGGGGGGGAGATCGCCCGTGCCCAGATGCTCCAGGCCCTGGCGTGCGGCCTTGCGCCCGTGGCGGACATGAACCCGATCCTGCTGAAGCCGGAGGGAAACGGGAAAAGCCATGTCGTCCTCCTCGGGCGCGCCGTGGGGAGCCGGGGACCGGCCGGCCCCGCCCAGGTCGCGGAGAACCGGCGGATCGTCGCGGCCGCCTTCGACCGGCTCGCGACCCGGCACCAGGTCGTTGTGATCGAGGGGGCGGGGGGGGCTGCCGAGATCAATCTTGCCGGGCGGGACCTCGCCAACCTGGAGCTGGCGCGCCGCATCCGGGCCCCGGCGATCCTCGTGGGCGACATCGACCGGGGGGGCGTCTTCGCCGCGCTCTACGGGACCTGGGCCCTCCTGCCGCGGGCGGAGCAACGCCTCGTGCGAGGGTTCGTCATCAACCGGATGCGCGATGCCCTGGCATCCCTCGGGGACGGCCCGGGTCGCCTCGCGCGCCTCACCGGCGTCCCGGTGATCGGGGGGCTTCCGCACCGGCCGGACCTTCATGCCGCGCTCGATCCGGAGGACGGGCTGGACCTCGCGGCGCTCCCGCGCTCCTTCGCGGGACGTTCGCAGGATCTCCGGATCGCGCTCGTGGGGCTTCCGCGCGTCGCGAACGCAAGCGACATCCAGCCCCTGAAACTCGCGCCGGGGGTCGACTTTGCCCTGGCCGTGTCGCCCGGCGCGCTCCGGGACGCCCATGTCATCCTGCTTCCCGGAAGCAAGAAGACGGTCGAGGATCTCGACTGGCTCCGGCGGTCGGGACTCTCCGCGGCGATCCGGGCACGGGTCCGGCAGGGGGGAATCCTGGTCGGGCTCTGTGGCGGTTTCCAGATGATGGGGCGGCGGATCGAGGACCCGGACCGCGTGGAATCGGCCCGGCGATCCGCGGCGGGGCTGGGCTTCTTCCCCGTCCGGACCGTCTTCACCCGGGAAAGGCGTATCACCCCGGTCAGCGCCCGGTGCGCCCTTCCCTTCCATGCGGGGGAGGTGTCGGCCTACGAGATCCACTACGGCCGGAGCGAGGGCGCGCTTCCGGGACGCCCCGCCTTTCACCTCCCGAACGGAAAACCGGACGGAGCCTGGGCTGGTAGGGGACGCGTCTGGGGGACCTACCTCCACGGACTCTTCGAGAACGACCGCTTCAGGAACGATTTCCTCGCCTGGACCCGGCGCCTCTTCCGCCTTCCGGCGCGGCCCGGATTCGACTACCGGCGCGCGCGTCTGGCCGCGATCGACCGGTGGACGGACGTCGTCGAGCGGTCGGCCGATTGGCGCGCCTTTCTTGCCCGGGAAGGGATTCCGTTTTCACCAGTGAACCGCTGCGCCGCCGCGACGAGGCGCCGCGCCCGGTCCGGACAGGCATGAAAATGCAGGTGCACGTAGGAGGCGAGGATGTTCCCGCGCGCGTACCCTTCGGGGCGGGTGCCCTTGCCGGCCGGATCAGACGCCGCATAGGCGGCCGTCTCCGGCGGGGCGTCCCAGCGGGAATGATGGAACTCGTGTCCCCGGGTCGCGGCGCCGGCCGGCGCCAGGATCGTGTCGCGCAGGTTCCGGACCTGCTTGTATCCGAAATGCTGGAGGCGGTCGGTCATCTCGACGGTCCCGGGCAGGATCCCGCACATCGGGCGGACCGCTCCGTCCGGGGTCTTCAGCTGTCCGGCCAGGTACATGAGCCCGCCGCATTCGGCATAGACCGGCATCCCGCGGCGGATCGCCTCCCGCACCGAGCGGATCATGGACCGGTTCGCCGCGAGCCGTCCGGCGAACATCTCCGGAAACCCGCCGCCGAAATAGAGGGCGCCGAGCCCGTCGGGAAGCGATGTGTCCGAAAGGGGGCTGAACGGAACCATCCGGGCACCGAGTCGTCCGAGAAGCTCCAGGTTTTCCGCATAATAGAAACGGAACGCCTCGTCGAAGGCATAGCCGATCCGGGTGCGGGAAGCGTCCGGAACCGCGGACGGGGGTGCGGCCTTTCCGGGAAGGCGCGCCGTCGCCGCGATCCGCCTGATCGCCTCCAGGTCGAAGAAGGACGGGGCGTCCCGCAGGAGCGCCTCGATGAATTCTCCCGCCTCGCCATGCTCCCAGGCGGGGACCAGTCCCAGGTGGCGCTCCGGAAGCCGGTAGAGGGGATTGGGGGGGATCCGGCCGACGACGGGAAGACCGGTCCTTTCCGTGATCGCCGCGGCAAGGTCGCGCGTGAACGGGGAAGGGGAGGCGTTGTTGAGGATCACCCCCCGGACCCGGACACGCGTGTCGAACCGGGCGAACCCTTCGACGAGGGCGACAGCCGACCGGGATTGCCGGGCCGCATCGACGACGAGAAGCACCGGAAGGCCCAGCGATCTTGCGATCGCCGCGCTGCTCGCCTCGTCCGCGGCGGGCGACACCCCGTCAAAAAGCCCCATGACCCCCTCGACGACGGAAAAGGCCGCGCCCGCGCACCCGGCGGCATAGGCGCCCTTCAGGCAGCCCGGCGGCAGTATCCAGGCGTCGAGGTTCCGGGACGGACGCCCGGCGGCAAGCGCGTGGTACCCGCCATCGATGTAGTCGGGTCCCGCCTTGAACGGCTGGACGGTCAGACCCCGACGCCGCAAGGCGGCGAGCAGGGCCACCGTCGCGGTGGTCTTGCCGGCGCCGGTCGCGGCGGCGGCGATCAGGACGCCTGGCAGGGAAGCCGGTCTCGGCATGCCGGAGTGTAGCCGGGAAATTTTCTCCGCAGTACCATCCGTCCAACCGGAAAGGAGATCCTGATGATGCAATTGCTGACGCTGTCGTTTCTCGGCGGGCTCTCGTCCCTGGGGCTCCTCGCGATGCGCCTGGCGCTCGGGGCGATCTTCCTGGGGCACGGCGCCCAGAAACTGTTCGGGATGTTCGGCGGACCGGGCCTCTCGAAGATGATCGAGATGTTCGGCCAGATGGGGTTCGCGCCGGGATGGCTCTGGGGAAGCCTGACCGCCGGCGGGGAGTTTTTCGGGGGGCTCGGGGTGCTCCTGGGGTGCCTCACGCGATGGTCCGCGCTCGTCCTCGCCGTCATCATGGGGGTGGCGATCGTGAAGGTCCACTGGGCGGGCGGCTTCTTCCTGCCGCAGGGGATCGAATACTGCGTCGCGCTCCTGGGTCTTTCCGTCGGGCTCTTCTTCGCGGGCCCGGGCAAGTTCTCGGTCGACGAGGTCATTTCCGGATCGGAGTAGCGTGCCGGCGTACCCCCTGTTCGTCGCCGGCCGCCGCGTCATGACGCGCCGGACGCGCGCCGTCGTGAATCCCTACACGGGACGCGCTGCCGCGACCCAGTCGCTTGCCTCGCCGAAGGAGGTGGAGGCGGCGCTGTCGGCGGCGCGCGATGCCTTCGGGAAGACGGCCGCGCTCCCCGCGCACGCCCGGAGCGGGGTCCTCGCGGCCCTCGCCGACGGGATCGCGGCCCGCAAGGGGGAATTCGTCCGCCGGATCGTCGCCGAGGCGGGAAAGCCCGTGAAGCACGCCGCGATGGAGGTGGACCGCGCCGTCTTCACGTTCCGCCTCGCCGCCGGAGAGGCCTTGCGGATCGGCGGGGAGCTCCTCCCCACGGACATCGCGCCCCGGGGGGAGGGGTATGTCACCCTGGTCCAGCGCGTGCCGGTGGGGCCGGTCCTCGCGATCACCCCGTTCAACTTCCCGCTGAACCTGGCCGCGCACAAGATCGCGCCGGCCCTGGCGGCCGGATGCCCTGTCCTCCTGAAGCCGCCGCCCCAGGCCCCCGGGTGCGCCGTTCTGCTGGCGGAGATCCTGGAGCGGACCGCCTGGCCCGTGGGCGGCTTTCAGGTCCTGTCGTGCGAGAACGACGTCGCCGGGACGCTCGTCACGGATGACCGGTTGACGATGCTCTCCTTCACGGGATCGGCCGCGGTCGGATGGCGGCTGAAGGGGATCGCGGGAAGGAAGCGCGTCACGCTGGAGCTGGGCGGGAACGCCGGGATGATGGTGGAGCCCGACTGCGATCTCGACGTCGCCGCCACCCGTGCCGCCGCCGGCGCCTTCGCCTACGCCGGACAGGTCTGCATTTCGGTGCAACGCGTCCTCGTGAACCGCAAGGTCCATGCGCCGTTCCTGAAGCGCTTTCTTGCCGCGGTCAGGAACGTGAAAAGCGGCGACCCCCGCGACCCGGCGGTCGACAACGGTCCCCTGATCGACGACGCGGCGGCAGGGCGGGTCCTCGCCTGGATCGGCGAGGCGAGGCGTTCCGGCGCCCGGATCCTGTCCGGCGGGAAGCGCCTTGCCGGGCATCGCAACGTGATCGCCCCGACCGTCATCGCCCTGGCCGATTCTGACCCCCGACTGAAGGTCGAATGCGAGGAGGCGTTCGGCCCCGTGGTCACGGTCTTCCCGTACCGGACGTTCGAAGCGGGGCTCGCGCGCCTCGGTGCCACCCGCTACGGCCTCCAGGCGGGACTCTTCACGAACGACCTCCGGAAGGTCGATGCCGCCAATCGCGCCCTGCGGGTGGGAGGGCTGATCGTGAACGACGCGCCGACGTTCCGGATGGACAACGCCCCGTACGGCGGCACGAACGAGTCCGGCCTGGGACGCGAGGGGGTCCGCGCCGCGATCGGGGAGATGACGGAGCCGAAGCTTCTCGTCATCCGGACCGGCCGCTGATCCGGACCGCCGTTTTGCCTTTTGTGTCCGCCGGGGTAAGGTAGACGTGTGACCCCTCCGGTCCTTCCCGACGCGCCCACGGCCGGAAAGGTGCTCGTCGCCGACGACGAGGCGCCATACCGGGAGATGCTGAAGGCGATCCTGGAATCGGCCGGCTACACCGTCGAGACCGCCGCCGACGGGGACGAGGCCTGGAGCAAGGTCCGTTCCTTCCTGCCGGATCTGGTGCTCACTGACGCCATGATGCCGCGCGTCAACGGCTTCGAGCTCTGCCGGCGGATCCGCTCGGACCGGACCACCTGGCGGATACCGGTGGTGTTCGTGACGTCGCTCTCCACGACGGAGGACAAGGTCGCGGGGATCGAGGCGGGGTGCGACGATTTCCTGAAAAAACCCCCGGCCCGGGTCGAGCTCCTGGCGCGCGTGAGATCGCTTCTCCGGATCAAGAGCCTGAACGACTCCCTGGAGGAGGCGGAGAACGTCATCGCGACCCTGGCGCTCACCGTCGAGGCGAAGGACCACTACACGGACGGCCACACGGAGCGGGTCTCGGCCTATTCGATCGCGCTCGGGAAGAACGTCGGCCTCGAGGCGGAGGTGATCGACAACCTGAAGCGGGGGGGCGTCCTTCACGACATCGGAAAGATCGGGACGCCCGAGTCGATCCTCAACAAGCCCGGCGCCCTCACGCGGGACGAGTTCGAGGTCATCAAGCAGCACGCCGCGATCGGCCACGGGATCTGCCAGCCGCTGCGCTCGATGGTGCCGGTCCTGCCGATGATCCGCTGGCACCACGAGAAGCTCGATGGATCGGGATATCCGGACGGCCTCAAGGGGGACGAGATCCCGGTCGCCGTCCGGATCGTCACGATCGCCGACATCTACGACGCCCTCCGGACGCGCCGCTCCTACAAGCCCGCGTTCTCGAAGGAGCAGGCGATCGACCTCCTCGTGCAGGATGTCAAGGCCGGAAAGCTCGACAGCTCCCTCGTGGCGGCGTTCGCCGATCATGTCCTGCCGGCCCTGGATTCCGCGCGCGCGACGAAGGTCATCAAATCCTTAGAATAGCCTTCATGGGGCGGGTGGCGGAACCGGCAGACGCTGGGGACTTAAAATCCCCTGGGGGCAACTCCGTGTGGGTTCGATTCCCACCCCGCCCACTCCGTTTCGCGTATAGCGGGCCGTCTGCGGCGTTGCTTCGCCGCGCCGGGTGTCACACGTAGACACGACGGCGCGGCTCGCGCCTTGCATCCAGCCCACTCTCCGCGAAACGGCAAATGACAGGGAATCGAACGGGCGGCGGCCGGCATCGACGATGCCGAGCGGCACGGATGCCGCGAGAGGCCGTCGCCCAGGCCCGAGCGGAGCCGGGCACAATGCACGGCGAGCGCTTGGGTCGATTCCCACCCCGCCCATTTCGCGGATCGTCGTGATAGGATTGCGACATGAAGAAGATCGACTGGAGCTATCACCGGCAGGGGTGAACCACCTGCGGAAAGACGCAGGGGTTCCTTGCGTCACGGAAGATCGGGACAACCGAGCAGGTCGACGCCAAGAAAAGGCGCTTCACGGACGCCGAGATCATGGCCCTCGTCGGCGAGGTTGACGCCATCCACGCCGCCAAGGGGAAAAAGGTCGTCTCGTTTGACTTCAAGAAGGAAAAGCCGTCGCGGGAGGCGCTTCTTGCCGTCCTGAAAGGACCCTCGGGGAACCTCCGGGCGCCGACCCTGCGCGTAGGACGGACGCTCCTCGTGGGTTTCGACGAGACAACCTACAGACGTTTCTTGGGCTGACTGCAGCCATCCATAGCGAAGGCCGAAAGCTCCGGCACGCGCTGAACGCACGCGACCGCCGACAGAGGCCGCAGGCGGGTCTGCGAGGGGGCCTCATGCGCAGGTCGGTGGCAGGACGCCACGCGAGTCCCGTCCGCGGAGCGGACGGATGCGAAGGCCGTCGCGCATGGGAGGGAGGAGCGGACCGGACGTCCGCGACGACCGTCCCGCGAGCAGACCCGCCGGGAGGCCTCCGGCGGTCGCATCTGATCACAGGAGGCTCAACGGGTCGACGTCGAGATCGACCCGGATGTTCCCCTTCGGCTTGGGGTGTGCCGCGATCCAGGCGACATCCGCGCCCGGCGGGGTCTTCACCAGGATATGCCAGCGCCACTTCCCCTCGAGGCGTGCCAGCGGCGCCGCGACAGGCCCCAGGATCTCGACCGCGGAAGCGCCGTCCGGGGGAACCCGCGCCTGGCACCACGCGGCAACCTGCCGGGCGGCCTCCTCCACCTTCTTTTCATCTGATCCCTGGAACAGGACCCGGACGAACCGGGCGAAGGGGGGGTAGCGGACGTCCTTGCGGATCGCGAGCTCCTGTTTCGCGAACCCCTCATAGTCATGGGTGCTCGCGCAGACGACGCTGTAGTGGCGCGGCCGGTACGACTGGACGAAGACGCGCCCGGCGTCGTCGCCGCGCCCCGCGCGCCCGGCCACCTGGACGATCAGCTGGAAGGTCCGCTCCGACGCGCGGAAGTCGGGAAGGTTCAGGGCCGTGTCGGCGCAGACGACCCCCACGACCGTCACGTTCGGGAAGTCGAGTCCCTTGGCGATCATCTGGGTCCCCACGAGGATGTCGATCGCGCCGTCCCGGAACCGGTCGAGGATCCGCCGGTGCGCGCCGCGCTCCTTCGTGGTATCGCTGTCCATCCGCTCCACCGACGCGCGGGGGAACTTCTCCCGCACCTCCTCGAGGACCCGCTCGGTTCCGGCCCCGAACAGCTTCACCTGCGGGAACTGGCAGAGGGGACACTCCGTCGGCAGGGGAGCCGTGAAAAGGCAATAGTGGCACTGGAGGACCTTCCGTGCGCGATGGTAGATGAGGGTGACGGCGCAGTTGGCGCACCGGACGCTTTCCCCGCATCGGGGACAATGGACCCAGGTGGCGAACCCCCGGCGGTTCAGGAACAGGATCGTCTGTTTTCGCGCCGCCAGCGCCTGTCCGATCGCATGGGCGAGGGGACGGGTCAAGAGATGGAACCCCCGTTGCTGGCCCGCCTCCTCCGTGAGATCGAGGACCGAGATGTGCGGAAGGACGGCCTCCCCGATCCGGGCGGGAAGCGTCAGTCGGCAGGTCTTTCCGTCAAGGGCCGCCTGGTACGCCTCGAGCGAGGGGGTCGCGCTCCCCATGAGGACGGGGCAGTTCTCGATCGCGCCGCGCCAGAGCGCCACCTCCCGCGCGTGGTAGCGGGGCTTCGACTGCTGCTTGAAGCTGGGCTCGTGCTCCTCGTCGATCACGACAAGCCCCAGGCGCGGGACCGGGGCGAAGACGGCCGATCGGGCTCCGATCGCCACCTGCGCCTCTCCCGAGCGGAGTTTCCGCCACTCGACGTCGCGCTGGCCGCCGGTGAGGTGGCTGTGGAGGACCGCGACGCCGTCGAACCGTTCGCGGAAACGGCGGACCGTCTGCGGGGTGAGCGAGATCTCCGGAACGAGGACGATCGCCTGCTTCCCGAGCGCCACTGCCCGCGCGATCGCCTGGAGGTAGACCTCGGTCTTCCCGCTTCCGGTCACGCCCTGGAGGAGGAACGCCTCCGGCCGTCCCGCCTCGATCGCGGGGACGACCGCCGCGAGCGCCGCCTTCTGGGCCGGGGTCAGCGGCAGGGGGGTCGTGCGTGCCACGGTCTCCGTGAACAGCTCCTCGGGGGAGGACCGGACCGTCTCGAGGGAGACGAGCCCCCGCGCCGCCAGGGCCTTCGCGGCGGCGCCGGCCTGGGGTCCGAGCTTCGCCACCGGCAAGGGGTCCGGGGATTCCGCGAGCAGGCGCAGGACCTTCGCTTGGCGCGGGGCCTTCGGCTCCAGCTCCGTCGCCTTCCGGTGCGCCTCGGCGGGAGGGACGAGAAGCGCGGCCAGGATCCAGGTATCGGGAAGCGTCCCGGCGCGAACCCCGGCCGGGAGCATCGCCTCGAGCGCCTCTCCCCAGGCGCAGAGGGTCTCGCGCGCGATCCGGCGGGACAGCGCGAGGAGGGGCGGCGTGAGAAGCGGTTCGGGGTCCAGCAGGTCGAGGACCGGCTTGACCCTGGGGAATCCCGGCGCCGGTTTCAGCTCGACGCAATAGCCAGAAAGTCGCCGCGGTCCGAACGGGACGAGAAGCCGGCTGCCGAGGCGGACCTTCCCCAGGAAGCGCTCCGGGATCTCGTAGTCGAACGCCTTCTCGAGGGGGCCCGCGATCACGACCGAGGCGTAGCGCATGCGCGCGGCGATTGTACGCCCAAAGCGGCAATGCTGGCACGGCGGGGCCGGCACGCGTAAAATCCCGGCGTGCGATCCGCTTCCGCCTTCGCGCTTCTTGCCGCCGCGGCCTGCGGGGGATGCGTCCGGCGCACCGTCACGATCGAGACGGACCCGCCGGGGGCGAACCTTGTCGTCGATTTTTCGGACATCGGGCCGGGGCCGGCGGCCTTCTCCTTCGAGCATTACGGGACCCGTCGGATCGAGGCGCGCCTGGACGGATACGAGACGCTCCGCCAGGATGTCTCCCTCCGGCCTCCCTGGTACCAGTGGTTCCCGCTGGAGCTCGTCTCCGAATTCGTGATCCCGTGGACGATCAAGGACGAACGGACAGTCAAGCTGACGCTTGCGCCGGCAAAAGGCCGGGAGGAAACGCTCCTCTCGCGTGCCGAGGAGGCGCGCCGGTTCGAGTGGAAAAAGGGGAAATGAAAGGGGGATTCCGTGGATTACACGAACATCACCTATGAAGTGAAGGACCGGATCGCCTGGATCACGCTGAATCGGGCGGACAAGCTCAACACCCTGACGAACGCCCTCATGTTCGAGCTGTGCGACGCCGCCTTCAAGGTCCAGAACGATCCCGATGTCGGGCTTGCCATCATCACCGGGGCGGGCGACAAGGCGTTCTCGGCCGGCGCCGACATCGCCGAGCTTTCCCGCTGCGACGCCACGAGCGGCACCGTCCAGTCGCGCCGCGGGCAGGACGTCTTCGACCTCCTCGAGACGCTCTGGAAGCCGGTGATCGCGGTGGTGAACGGCTACGCCTTCGGAGGGGGATGCGAGCTCGCGATGGCCTGCACGCTCCGGATCGCCTCCGAGAACGCCGTCTTCGCGCTCCCCGAGGTGAAGCTGGGGCTCATCCCCGGCTACGGCGGGACCCAGCGGCTCCCCAAGATCGTGGGACGCGGCCGCGCGCTCGAATACATCATGACGGGCCGGCGCATCGACGCCCAGGAAGCGCTCCGGGCAGGGCTCGTGAACCGCGTCGTCCCCCAGAAGGGGCTCCACGAGGAAGCGGAGAAGTTCGCCCGGGAGATCCTCGCCAACGCCCCGATCGCCGTCCGGTATGCGATGGAGGCGGTGAACCGCGGCATCGAGGGCTCCCCGAAGGAAGGGCAGATGCTGGAATCGACCTATTTCGGGCTCTGCTTCGCGACGACGGACGTCAAGGAGGGGGTCAAGGCGTTCGGCGAGAAGCGCGCGGCGAAGTTCGAGGGCAAGTAGGAAGGGAGACCACATGGGCACGGAACTGGTGATCCTCGGCGGGGCGCGCACCGCGATGGCGGAGTACGTGGGCACCCCGGGATTCGGCCTTTTCAAGGACGTCTCGGCGAACGACCTGGGCGGGCATGCGATCAAGGCGGCCCTGGCCCGCACCGGCGTCCCGGCCGCGCGCGTGGAACATGTCGTGATGGGAAACGCCATGCAGACCGGGCCCGGCGCCATCTACGGGGCCCGCCATGCGGCCCTGGACGCCGGGATCCCGATCGAGGTCCCCGCCCTCACCGTGAACCGCCTGTGCGGTTCCGGGATCCAGTCGGTCGTGAACGCCGCCCAGATGATCCTCGCCGGCGACCACGAGGTGGTCGTGGCGGGGGGGATGGAGAACATGTCGCAGGCGCCGTTCGTCCTGCGGGGCGGGCGCGAGGGGTTCCGGTTCGGGCAGGACGTGAAGCTCGAGGACCTCCTGTTCACGAGCCTCCAGGACGGCAAATGCGGCTTCTACATGGCGCAGACGGCGGAAAACCTCGCCAAGGAATATGCCATCCCGCGCGAGGCGCAGGACGAATTCGCGCTCCGGAGCCACAAGTTGGGGGCGGCGGCCGTGAAAAGCGGCGTCTTTGCCGACGAGATCGTGCCGGTCACCGTGAAGCGCGGCGGGAAGGAGATCGCCGTCGCGACCGACGACCACATCAAGCCGGACACCACCCTCGAGGGGCTCGCCAAGCTGCGGGCCGCCTTCGGGAAGGACGGGACGGTCACCGCGGGGAACGCTTCAGGCATCGTCGACGGCGCGGCGGCCCTTGTCATCACGACCGAGACGCGCGCGAAGAAGGAAGGATGGAAGCCGCGCGCCCGGATCCGGACCTGGGGGATCGCGGGCGTCGAACCCCGGATCATGGGGATCGGACCGGTTCCCTCCATCAAACAGGCGTTGGCCAAGGCCGGCCTCCCGATCGATCAGGTCGACTTCTTCGAGATCAACGAGGCGTTCTCGGCCCAGTACCTTGCCGTGGAAAAGGCGCTGGGGCTTAACCGCGAGAAGGTCAACGTGAACGGCGGCGCCGTCGCGATCGGGCATCCCCTGGGGGCGACCGGGACGCGGCTCATCCTGACCCTCGTTCACCAGCTGGAGCGGGCGAAAAAGCGGTACGGCGTCGCCTCGGCCTGTATCGGGGGGGGACAGGGGATCGCGATGCTGATCGAGCGGGCCGGCTGATCCTTTTACAGCCTTTTGACACGGCCTCGCCGCCCGTCCGACTAGACTGATGACATGAGAATCCTCGTCGTCGAGGACGAACCGATCCTCCGGGAGGGGCTGACCGATCTCCTCTCGGGGGCCGGCCACCGCGTCACGGCGGTCGCGGACGGGGCGTCCGCCGCCGAACGCGGCACGGCGGAGGAGTTCGACATCATCCTTCTCGATCTCATGCTCCCGAAGCTGGACGGGATCGAGGTCTGCCGGCGGATCCGCAAGGCCCGACCCGCGGTGCCGATCCTCATGCTGACGGCGCGCGGGGCCGAGGAGGACAAGGTCAAGGGGCTCAAGGTCGGGGCGGACGACTATGTCACCAAACCCTTCGGCGCCAAGGAGCTCCTCGCGCGGATCGACGCCGTCTCTCGCCGCGCCCGTGCGGCACCGACGGAACCGGAGACGTTCGAGGCGGACGGCTGCGCCTTCGACCTCGGGCGTTTCCAGGCCCGACGCGGGAAGGAGCGGATTCCCCTCACGGAGCTTGAGGTCGGGCTCCTCCGGTGGCTCCGCCGTCACGGTTCCCGGGCGGTCCCGCGCGAGGAGCTTCTCGCGCACGTCTGGGGGATCACGGGCCGCATCGAGACGCGCACCGTCGACATGGCGGTCGCGAACCTCCGGAAGAAGATCGAGCGGGATCCCTCCGAGCCGCGGCTCGTCGTCTCGGTGAAGGGGATCGGATACGCCTGGGGAGAAGCGGCCCGATGAACGTCTCGTATCCGCGCACACTGGCCGTCTCGCTCGTGATGATGGCCGCTGTCGGCGTTTTCTCGATCGCCTGGTATCGGGTCGAGCGGGAACGGGCCTGGAAGGAGGCTCGCTGGCTGATCGAAAGCGAGAAGGATTTCTATCGTGTGAGCGTGACCCGTGCGGAGGCCGATCTTTCGGCACAGCTTGCCGCCCTTCTCGAGACAGAATCGGCCCGTCCCTTTTATCACTACCAGAACCTCTACCACGAACCCCGGGGGGCTTACGAGAACGGCATCTCGATCATTCCGTCCCCGCTTGCGGAAGGGACCGGCTCACCCTGGATACGGGCCCACTTCCAGATCGATGCCAGGGGGCTCCTGACCCTTCCGACCCTCAACGAGGAGGCCCCGAAGGCGAACAGCGGGGTCGACCTCGCGGCGCAAAGGAGGATCCGCGACGCCCTGCTTCCTCTCGCCGAGTCGTTCCGCAGGGCCGCGAACGAGACGCCGCTCCAGACCGAGGGGATGACGACGCAGTTCGTCCCGTATCCGGGGGAAGCGCTGACGCAGTCGGCGGAGGAGGCCCCGAGCGTCCCCGTGCAAGAGGAAGAATCACCCCGCCAGCAGGCCTATTCCTCCGGAAAGATCCAGCGCCAGCAGATGGATCAGGGTGCGTGGGAGCAGAACAGCATGGCGAGCTCCCTCTACAACCAGCTCAAGGAGCCGGGAAAGGAGGGAAGAGTATCCGGGAAGGGCATGGGCACGAAGCAGGCCGCCTCCGGCACCGTCCAGATCGATACCGAGGCGTTTTCCTGGAGCCCGGCCATCGCCGCCAGTGACGGTCTTCTCGTGGCGCTTCGCCGGGTGATGACGCCGGACGGCATCCTGGTGCAGGGGTTCCAGGTGGATCACGACCAGATCGACGCACTCCTGGGAAAGGCGGGCCATCGATTGACCGGGGCTCCGGAGGACCACTCACGGCATTTGCTTCAAAAGCAGGAGTTCGACGAAGGCCGTTGGGTTACCTATGCGGGGCCCGCGATCGACCCCGCCGGCCTGCCGCCATGCAGGTATGCGGGACATCCTCACACTGCGTCGGAAACGCTCCTTTTCCAGCCCCTCGCGCAGGCGCCGGGAGGGATCACCCTCGATATTTCATATCAGCTGGATTCGGTCAAGAAAATGGGTTCGCGCATCGTGGCCCAAATCCCGTGGCGCTGGTTTCGCGTCTTCTGCTACGCGCTTGTCCCCGCGGCGTTCACGATCGTCATGGTCGCCGGAGCCGAATCCCTGGCCCTCCGCCGGAGCCGCTTCGCCGCCGCTGCCGCGCACGAGCTCCGCACGCCCCTGGCGGGGCTCCGGATGTACAGCGAGATGCTGGCCGAGGGACTGGGGGATCCCGCCAGGGCGCGGGACTATGCCCGCCGGCTTGCCGACGAATCGGCCCGCCTCGGGCGTGTCGTCGCCAACATGCTCGGATTCACGCGGATCGAGCGGGGGAACTTTTCCGTCCAGCCGGAGTCGGGCGACCTCGCGGAAGCGGTCCGCGGCACGATCGAGACCTCGCGCCCGTCCTTGGAGGCGCTCGGCGCCTCCCTAGCGGTCGATCTTCCGCGGGAACCCCTCACGGCCCGGTTCGACCGGGATGCCGTCGCGCAGATCCTCCAGAACCTCCTCGACAACGCGGAGAAATACGGCCGGGGAGGTGCCGACCGGACGATCACCGTGCGCCTGGCGCAAGCGGACGGAAAGGCGGTCCTGACCGTCGCCGACCGTGGCCCGGGGATTCCGCCTGATGACCGCCGCCGCCTCTTCACGCCTTTCAGGCGGGGCGCCGATCCGGACGCCCCGGCAGGGCTGGGCCTCGGCCTCGCCATCACGCGGTCGCTCGCCCGCGCGCAGGGGGGGGATGTGACGCACGCCGACAACCCCGGCGGCGGATCGGCCTTTATCGTGACGTTTCCCGCCTGACGCCTCCTTTTACACCCCCTTTACCCGCACGCCGCCTGCCTCGCGGTTCAATAGGGGCGTGACAGGGACCAACGAAGGGAACGGCACAAGGAGGATCATCCCATGACGAGAAACGGGTCGACGCGGTTCGCATCATTCCTGGCTGCCGTGGTCCTCGGGGTCGGCGCCCTGGACGGGGCGCCGGACGCGCCGGCGCAGGCGATCGCGTCGAAAATCGACGCCGTCACGGTCTACCTCGACCGCGCGCTCGTGACGCGGACCGCCTCGCTCAAGGCGGCGCCCGGCCTTCAGAGCGTGGTCTTCAAGGGGCTCTCGCCGGAGATCGACGACGCATCGCTGCGCCTGCGGATCCTCGGGGACGCGCGCCTCGAGTTCCTGAAGTCGGAGAGGATCTTCCTCGCGCAGCATGACGAGGAATCGGTCCGGAAACTGGAAGGGGAGGTCAAGGAACTGGCCGAGCGCGTCCAGGAGCAGAGGGATATCCTGGCGGCCCTCGAAGGAGGGGCGAGCTTCCTGTCGGCCATCCACGTCGCGAAGACCGAGCGGATCTCGAACGCTCTCGGGCGCGAGGAAGGGAAGGGGCCGGACGTCGCCGATTTCAGGGCGGTCCTCGCCTTCCTCACCGACGAACGGGTCGCGACGGCCGCGAAGGCGCGCGAGGCCCGGAAGCGGCTTTCGGAGCTCGAGCCGAGGCTCTCGGCCAGGCAGAAGGAATTCAACGAGGCCCGGGCGAACGCGCGCCTCGAGCAGAAGGAGATCCACGTGACGCTCCGCTCCGAGAAGGGCGGGGACGTGACGCTCCATCTCTCCTATCTCCTGCCCGGAGCCACCTGGTTCCCCTCTTACGACGCGCGATCCGACGCCGAGCGGACCGCGCTCGAGCTCTCCGCCTTCGCCGTGATCCAGCAGGCGACCGGCGAGCGCTGGGAAGGGGCCGTGATCACGCTTTCGGCCGCGCGTCCCGCCGTCCAGGTGAAGGTCCCCGAGATCGCCCCCTGGTTCCTGTCCGCCGCCGGCGCGCAGCATCTCCAGCAAACGGACGAGAACCGCTCCCAGTCATGGGATCCCGGGCAGAATCTCCAGCAACAGTACAGCTCACGCGGAAAGGGGCAGAAGGAGGCCCACAACCGCCTCCTCGAGAACGTGTTCCAGGTGAAGCTCGTCTCCGAGAGTGTCGAAAAGCGGAGCACCTCCGGCGTCTTCCCGCTCGCGCGGCGCGAGACGGTGGAGTGCGACGGGCGGCCGCACCGGGCGCCCCTGGGGACCTATCAGATCCCGGTCCAGAAGGCGTACAGCGCCGTCCCCCGGATCTCGCTCAACACCTACGTCACGGGCCGCTTCATGAACATGACGCCGATGCCCCTCCTGCCGGGCACGGTGAATGTCTTCATCGGGGCGGACCTGATCGGGAGCTCCTCCCTGGACTTCATCGCCCCGCGCGAGAGCGCCGAGATCTATCTGGGGGTCGAGGAAGGGATCAAGCTGACGCGGGAACTGGACGCCCAAAAGAGCTCCCGGAGCTTCTTTTCCGACCTCAAGCAGGTCGAGGCGGCGTTCGTCATCACCGTCCAGAACCTGCGCACCGCGCCCGCGACGGTCGCGATCCACGAGGCGCTTCCCGTCTCGCAGGACGCGAAGGTGCGCGTCCGTGTCCAGGAACTGGAGCCGAAGCCGAAGGAGATGGAGCGGGGGCTCGCTCGCTGGGAGCTGACGCTTCCTCCCGGCGAGACGAGACGGATCGGGTTCGCCTACAGCATCGAGCACCCCGAATCGATCGCCATCGCGGAGATCGCCGGGTTCGAGAACCAGCTCAAGATCAAGAAGTAGGAGTCGACCCCCCCGGCGGCGCGCCCGCGCCGCCGGGGTCTTATCCCATCCGCAAAATGAACCCCTTCAGGTACTCCGTCTCGGGGCACTCGAGGCGGATCGGGTGGTCGCGGGCCTGGCCCAGGTGATGCTCGAGGACAACGGAGCGCCCGAGGTCGGCGGCCGCCTCGCGGACGACGTCGGCGAAGAGGCTCCGGCTGACGTGGTACGAGCAGGTGAAGGTCATGATGTGCCCGCGCGGCTTCACGAGCCGCATCGCCTGGAGGTGGATCTCCTTGTACCCCGCGAGGGCCTCCGGCAGCTTGTTCTTCCGGCGCGCGAAGGAGGGGGGATCGAGGATCACGAGGTCGAACGTCTCCTTCGCCTTCGCGAGCGCCCGCAGCTTGTCGAAGGCGTTCGCCGCCTCGAAGCGACAGGTCTTCGCGACCCCGTTCAGCTCGGCGTCGCGCGCGGCGTGCGCGACCGCCTCCCCGGCGATGTCGATCCCCAGCACCTCGCGGGCGCCGAAGCGGCCTGCCGCGACCGAGAACCCGCCGGCATAGCAGAAGGCGTCGAGGATCCGGGCTCCTTCGGCGAAGGGACGGACCATCTTCCAGTTGTCCCGCTGGTCGAGATAGATCCCGGTCTTGTACCCCTTCAGGGGATCGACCGTGCAGGTCTGCCCCGAGGCGCCCACCTGCAGGAGCGCCGCCGGCGTCCCTTTCACGACCTTCACCTCCAGGGGAAGCCCTTCCTCCGCACGCACACGCGCGTCGTTCCGCAGGACGACCGCCTCCGGCCGGATCACCTCCTCGAGCGCCGCGAGGACCGCCGGCTCGAAGCGGCTCATCCCGGCCGTCAGGGTCTGCGCACAGAGGGTCCCTTCATAGCGGTCCACGATCAGCCCCGGGAGGAGATCCCCCTCGCTCGAGACGAGCCGGTAGGTCTGGTCCTTCGGATACATCTTCTGCCGGGCCGCCAGGGCGTCCGCGATCCGGCGCTTGAAAAACGCGGCATCGACCGGCTCCGCGACGCGCGTGAGAATCCTCCCGCAGATGAAGAGGTTCGGATTGAAATAGCCTCGCCCGAGGAATTCCCCACGGTGGCCGGTGAAATCGGCCGCCTCGCCCGGTTCCGGGACGCGCGTCAGTTCGCCGAGCTCCGTCTTGAACACCCAGGGGTGCCCGCTGCGGGCACGGGCGTCCTTGCCCCGTCGAAGCGCGATCCTTGGAAGGGAGGGAGGCACGTTATCGGCCGCCCGGCCTGCCCGGTCCATCCGGAACGAAAAGAGGGGCGACGAGCGCCTGGACCTTGAGATGCAGGTCGTCAGGATCGTCCCCGGCATCGAGGACCGCGAACCGGCCGTCCCGCGCCGCCTGCGCCAGAAACCCCGCCCGGACGCGCCGGTGGTAGGAGAGGGGCCTGCTTTCCATCCGATCATGCGCGCGTCGGATCCGGGCAAGCCCCGCCTCGGCGGAGAGGTCCAGGAGGACGGTCAGGTCCGGCGAGACCCCGCCCTCCGCGATCCGGCAAAGGTCCGCGACAAGCGCGATCTCGCGGGACGGGCGACCCGGACCATGCCCCTGGTAGGCGACCGTGGAGGCAGAGTACCGGTCGGACACCACCCAGACGCCCCGATCGAGGGCGGGCCGGATCACCTCGGCCGCCAGCTGCGCGCGGGCCGCCAGGTACATGAAAAGCTCCGACCCGGGCGCGATCCCCCGGCTCCGGAGCGAGAGGAGGATTCCCCGGAGCTTCTTTCCGACAGGCGTCGTCCCGGGGTCCTTGACGGCGAGGGTCCTGACCCCATGACGCGCGAGAAAGCGGACGAGGCGCTTCGCCTGCGTCGACTTTCCGCAGCCGTCGGGGCCGTCGAGAACGATGAAGCGGCCTCTCTCCCGGGACATGGGAACGCGTCTATTCCTTCCGGACGGTCATCAGGGCCTCGTCAAGGGAGGTCACTCCCTTTTTGGCCTTCTCGAGGGCGTCCTGGTAGAGGGTGATCATCCCGGCGGCGACCGCCGCCTTCTTGATCGCCTCGGCGGGGGCCTTCTGGTTGGTGAGGTGCTTCACCTCGTCGTTCAGGACCATCAGCTCGTGGACGCCGATACGCCCCTTGAAGCCGCTTCCGTTGCAGGCGGCACATCCCTTGGGGCGGTGGAGCGTGACGTCGGGCCCCCAGTTGACGCCCAGCGGGGCGATCTCGGACTCGGGCACCTTGTACGGCTCCTTGCACTTGGGGCAGAGCCTGCGCATCAGCCGCTGGGCGCAGACGCACAGGAGCGAGGAAGAGACCAGGAACGGCTCGATCCCCATCTCGACGAAGCGCGTCACGGTGCCCGCGGCATCGTTCGTGTGCATCGTGCTGAAGAGGAGGTGTCCGGTGAGCGCCGCCTCGATCCCGATCTCGGCCGTCTCGTGGTCGCGGATCTCGCCCACGAGGATCACGTCCGGGTCCTGCCGCAGGAAGCAGCGCAGGGCGCGCGCGAACGTGAGCCCGATCGACGAATGCATCTGCATCTGGTTGATCCCCTTCAGCTGGTACTCGATCGGATCCTCTGCGGTCTGGATGTTGATGTCCGGGGTGTTGATCTCGTTCAGGGCGGAGTAGAGCGTCGTCGTCTTGCCGCTTCCCGTCGGGCCCACGTGCAGGATCATCCCGTACGGCTTCTTGATCGCCTCGCGGTAGGCGGCGATGTTCGGCCCGGAAAAACCCATCCCCTCGAGCGGGACGATCGAGCCCGACTTGTCGAGGATCCGCATCACGATCTTCTCGCCCCACGAGCAGGGGGCGGTCGAGACGCGCAGGTCGATGTCGATCCCCGTCTTCGTGTAGCGCTTGAACTGGATGCGGCCGTCCTGGGGGAGCCTTTTTTCCGAGATGTCGAGCTCGGACATGATCTTGAAGCGGGAGGCCAGGGCGCGCGAGGCGGCCACCGGCAGGCGCAGGACCTCGGAGAGCGAGCCGTCGACGCGGTTCCTGACCAGGATCTCCTTCTCGAACGGCTCGATGTGGATGTCGCTCGCGCGCTGGGCGTAGGCGTTCTCGATGATGCGGTTGGCGAGCTGGACGATGGGGGCGGACTCCTCGCTCGAGACGTCCCCGAGCTCGTTCGCCTCGAGCGTCTGGATGGACGCGCCATACTCCTCGCGGACCTTGGCGGCGACGTCCGAGACGTCGGTCTTCCCCTTGAACGTCCGGTCGATCGCCTCCTTGATCTCGGTATCCGAGGAGACATGGACCTTCGCGATCGCGTGGTGCGTCGCCTGCTCGAAGGCGTCGCGGCGCTGGATATCGAGGGGATTCGAGATCGTGATGTCCATCGTGTCGGTCGAGGGCTTCTTGACCGGCAGGATCATGTAGCGCCGCAGGACCGGCTCGCCCACAAGCTTCAGGATGTTCTGGTCGATCTCCACGCGGTCGTCGAGGACCAGAAGGGGGGTCTGGGTGAGGCGCGAGACGTAGAGCGCCATCTCCTTCTCGTCGACGGGCCTGTCGGGCTTCCGGATCCGCTGGATCATGCGGCTGGAGTAGGTGGCGACCTCCGCGAGGAGATCCATGTCCGTCTCGCTGAACATCTTTCCGGCGCCCCGCTTGTTCAGGGCCTGGATCGCGCCGATCGTCTCGCCGTCCACGGCCAGGGGAACGGTGATCATCGAGCGCGTGTCGAATCCGGTGTCCTTGTCGATATTGCCGGCGAAATTCGGGTCGTTCTTGGCATCGAGCGCCAGGTAGGGCTTCCCGGTCTCGATCACCTTCCCGACGATCCCCTGGCCGGCCTTGAGGACGATCTTCCGGAGGGCGTTCGCCTTGATCGCGAACTTCTCCCGCAGGGCCGGGTCCCTCTCGTACAGCGTCTCCGAGTAATAGACGTTCGCGAAGTGGATCCCGTCCGTCTCCTTCAGGAAGACCGTGATCGCCTCCGCCTCGATCGCGTCCACGATCTTCTGGATCGTGAGCTCGATCACGGTGTCGAAGTCGGCCTGGGTGAGGGCGCGCTTCGAGACCAGGCGCTTGAGGAGCGCGTTCAGGGGGGAACCGGAGGCGGCGTCGCGCCGGGCATGGATGGCCATGGGCGCTGATCTTATGGATAATGCGCCCGTGAGTCAGCCCCCAAAGCGCGTCATCCTGGCCGTCACCGGCGCGAGCGGCGCCGCCTACGCGAAACGGTGCCTGGAGGCCCTCGTCGAGAGCGGGGCGGAGGTCCACCTGCTCCTCTCGAAGACGGCCGTGGAGCTGGTGAAGGACGAGCTGGGGATCGCGCTCGGCTCGACCGAGGTCTGGGGGGAGAGGCTCCTGGGGCGCCCCTCGGATCGCGTCGTCGTCCACCGGACGGAGCAGTACCACTCTGCGCTCGCGAGCGGCGGCATGCCCACGGACGGCATGATCGTGATCCCTTGCAGCATGGGGCGTCTGGGGTCGTTCGCGGCCGGCCTTTCCCGCGACCTGATTGACCGCGCGGTGGAGGTCACCTTGAAGGAGGGCCGAAAACTCGTCCTCGTCCCGCGCGAGACGCCGTTGAGCCAGATCGCGATCGGCAACATGCTGAAACTGTCCCAGGCCGGCGCGACGATCCTCCCGGCGATGCCCGCCTTCTACACGATGCCGAAGACGATCGGCGACATGGTCGACTTCGTCGTGGGGAAGACGCTCGACCAGGTCGGCATTTCCCACGCCCTCTTCAGGCGGTACGGCACCCCCGGGAAGGAGACCCATGCCTGACGCCGGCGCAAGCCCGAAAAAGACCGCCTACCTCGTCTTCGACATCGAGACGGTCGCCGACGGGGAGCTGATCGCCAAAATCCGGTATCCCGGATGGGGGTTCGAGCCCGCGAAGGCGATCGCCCGCTACAAGGACGAGCTCCTGAAGGACCACGGGAACGACTTCGTCCCGTACACCTACCAGGTCCCGACGGCGCTCGTCGTCGCGACGGTGGGGAAGGATTTCGACCTCATCGACCTCGTCTCCCTGGACGAGCCGCAGTTCCGGCCGCACGTGATCGCGGACCAGTTCTGGACCGGCTGGATGCGGAACGACCGCCCGGCGTTTGTCACCTTCAACGGGCGAACCTTCGACCTTCCCGTCATGGAGCAGTGCGCCTTCCGGTACGGGATACCGGTCCCTGACTGGTTCCGCACGAAGGTGGCCCTCTACGAACAGCCGCGATACCGGTTCAATGACCGCTTCCACATCGACCTTCAGGAGCTTCTCACGAACTATTCCGCGACGCGCTACACGGGAGGGCTGAATCTCGCCGCCCAGCTCCTCGGAAAACCCGGCAAGGGGGAGATCGACGGGAGCCAGGTGCAGGACTACTTCAACCAGGGGAAACTGCAGGAGATCAGCGACTACTGCCGGTGCGACGTCCTCGACACCTATTTCGTCTTCCTGCGCACGCGCGTCCTGACCGGGGAGCTCACGCTCCAGCGGGAGCAGGCGATCGTCGCCAACGCCAGGAAGTGGATCGAGGCGCGCGCCGACCAGAACCAGGCGTACAAGACCTATCTCTCGCGGTGGGGGGACTGGAAGAACCCTCGCGGATGACATCCGGGCCGGTTCCGACTTTCCGGCCGGTGGACCCCCCGCTGGAATCGGCCGAACGACCCCCTTCGGGGGCCGGACGGTGTCGGGGAAAGGCGGTTCAATTCTCCGTATAATGACGCCGCGCGCGATCCGGTTCCGCTCGTACCGTCTCCTTCCGCTTTTGACAGCCGCTCTCCTGTTTTCCGGAAGCACCCATGCCGCCGGGAACAAGGCGGGAGAGGCCGCCTGGATCGAGAATCTGGACAGGGGATTCAAGGAGGCGCGAGCGACGGGAAAGCCGCTTCTCGTCCTTTTCAGGTGCCCCCCTTGAGGGAACTGCAGCGATCTGTACGGACAGGTTGTCCGCACCCCCACGGAAAGACTCGAAGCGATCCTCGACCGGTATGTCCTCGTCCGGCTCACCAGGATTTCCGGAATCGATCTCTCCCGATTCCAGTACGACCTGGACCTCACCATGGCGTCCTTCTTCATGAACGCCGACGGGACGATCTACGGGCGCTACGGAACTCGCTCGAAGGGCGAGAAGCTCCCGGGAGCAGATCCTGACAGCAATTCCCCTGACGTGACGCTCGCCGGGTTCGGAAAGGCGGCCGAGGCGGCGCTCCGGATCCACAGGGAGTACGAAGCCGACCCGGCGTCTCTCAAGGCGGTGTTGGCGGGCAAAAACGGACCTGATCTTCCCTGGAAGAGCGCCAACGACCTGCCGGCCCTGGCCGCCTGGAGGAAGAAGCGCGGGGAGCTTCCAGGGGACGGGGTCGGGAGGGGGAGCAATGGGTGCATCCATTGTCATAATGTCCGGACCTATACCATCGAATCCCTCCGACTCGAGGGGCGCTCCGTGCCGGATGCCGCGGTCTGGCCGTTCCCGATGCCCGACCTCCTGGGATTTTCCCTGGATCCCTCGGAATGCGCGACGGTTAACGCCGTCGTGCCGGGCACGCCTGCCGCGCAGGCCGGCCTGCGGGCGGGAGACGAGATCCTCCGGATGGAAGGGCAGCCGCTTCTTTCCGTCGCTGACGTGCAGTGGGCCCTCCATCAGGCCCCGGACGGAAGCCGCGTGGCGATGGACATCACCAGGAAGGGGGAACTCTTGAAGCTTCACCTGCTTCTCCCGGAAGGGTGGCGCCGGGACGGTCTGATCGACTGGCGCGTCAGCATGACACATATGGAATGGAAGTCCCTCGGGGTCGCCCTCGTGGAACTTCCGGAGGACGAGAGGAAACGGCTGGGGATCGAAGCCGGCCGGACGGCCCTGAAGGTCGATCGGGTTTCCACCGAGGTCCGCAATGCGGCATCGCGAAAGAAGGGGACATCCGGCGCGCAGGACTCATCGGGCGGGAATAACAAGGGGTGGCTGAACGGAATCATGAAGAAGGATGTCATCCTGGATGTCGATGGCATCTCGAAAGAAGTGAGCCGGACCGATCTCCTCGCGTACGTTCTCCAGAAAAAGCCGAGGGGGGAGACCCTCCGGCTCACGGTGCTTCGTGGCGGCACGACCCTGACTGTCGAGCTTCCGACTGATATCACCGAAGCGGCAGACTAGGACCGTCTCAAGGCACCGACCTGTTCAGACGCTTCGGACCGATTGTCTCTTCCGGTTGATCGCCGCGACGACGGCTCCGTAGGCGAGCGTGAAGCCGATCCCGCACGCAACGGCGACCTTGCCCGCGAACGGGACGCCGCCCGCGAGATCGGCCGTCGCCGGCGCGGCCGCCAGCCCCATCGTGTGCGCCAGCGCTCCGCCCGCCAGGATCCCGGAGGCGGTCACGAAGGCATCGCCGTTCCCTTCGCCCGCCATCACGACCTGCCGGACCGGGCATCCGCCGGCCAGGGCCCCGGTCATCCCGAGGAGCGCCAGGGCCAACGCGTTCCAGAGGAGGTCGGCATGGACGATCGGCTGGCCGGTCACGGACAGCCCGAACTTCCCGGTCCCGGCGGAAAGGGCGGCATAACCGGCCACGAAGGCCAAGGCCGCAACGAGCATCGCCTTCTTGCCGGACTGGAAGACCTGGCGCGCGGCCGAGATCGCGCAAAAGCCCGTCGCGGAAAGGACGGCCCCGGCGGCAAGCGTCGTGCCCAGCGACAGGAGCCAGGGGGCATGCGGAGGCTTTCCGGCGAGATCGCCGGGCCCCGGCCCCGAGAGGCGGCCCCCCTTGAGAAAGAGAAGCAGGAGGGCGGCGGCCGCGAGTGGAGCGAGGAGCCCCACCGGCGCCGGGGCGGGGGAGGTCGCTCCGACCGTATACCCCCTTTTCTCGCATTGCAGGGCGACGAACACCCCGGCGAAAAAGCCGGGAAGGGCGTACCAGGCCGTGAGGTCCCCGCCCCCCAGGCGCTGGAGCATGCGGAAGGGACACCCCAGGAAAACGAGCGCCCCGATCCCCATCCAGACACCGAGGACAAACCGGGAAGCGGCGTGGCTTCCGGAACGCGCCTGGAAGGAGCCGCCTGTCAGCTTCCGGAAAAAGGCCCCGAGAAGCAGGCCGGCCAGCTCCGGACGGAAGCAGGCGGGCCCCTTTCCGGAAAGCATCCCCAACGCGCCGGCCCAATCGCGCAGGAAGCAGGCGCCGCAGATCCCCATGTTCCCCGGGTTCCCGAGCGCCACGAGCCAGGCCGCCGCCGCGCCGACGAGCGCGACGAGAAACACGGCCAGCATCTTCCGGCCCCGCGGGACGTCGGGCGATCTCAACATGCGGCTTCAGCGCGCCGAGGCCTCGCGGATCTGCAGGGTGCCGGCGTCGAACGTGATCCCTTCCGGACGGATCACCACCCGGCGTGGACCCGCCTCGACATGCCCGCCGCGGATCGCGGCGAGCCCCGCCTTCTTGAGTGCCGCGAGCGCCTTGGCGACGTTCCGCTCCGGCAGGCAGACCGCGAGCCCCGTCCCCATGTTGAAGGTCCGGAACATCTCGCGCCGCTTCACGCGGCCGTGCTCCTGGATGAAGTCGAAGAGGGGAGGGACGGGAAGGATCTTCTCGACGACGTACGTCAGATTCCGGTCGGCCCGCATGAGCTTGCGCCAGCCGTGCCCGGTGACATGGATCATGTAGTGAAGGTCGCACCCCGCGTCCTGCATCGCCGCGACCGCCCGGGGGTACAGGACCGACGGGGCGAGGAGCGCCTCGCCGTAGGACGTGCCGTCGGGAAGCGGCGTCGCGTACCCCTTGGGGAGCCTTTCGGCGAGCTTCCGGGCCAGGGTCAGGCCGTTCGTGTGGATGCCGCTCGACGCGACAAGCACGATCGCGTCGCCGGCGCGGATCTTCGAGCCGACCGCCAGGCGCGACTTCGGCCGGATGAGCCCGGTCCCCGACCCGGAAAGGACGACCGCTCCCGGGTCCACGATTCCCGAAAGGGCCGGCGTCTCGCCGCCGGCCCAGACGGCGCCGGACTCCCGGCAGGCGGCCGCGAACCCGCGCACGAAATCGGCCGAGCGGGCGCGATCGGAAAACCACCCGGCGTCCCCGACGGCCACATGGGCGCAGACCGCCAGGGGGCGCGCCCCCAGGACCGCGATGTCGTTCACGATCGTCGCCACCGTGTCCCGCGCGATCGCGTCATAGTGCGTCTTTCCCGTGAACTTCCGGACGGCGTCGGCGACGAGGTTCTTCGTGCCCAGCCCTTCCTCGTTCAGGGCCAGGAAATGGTCGCGGAACTCGACCGCGTAGGCCGATTCGCCGCGCGTCTCGGTTGCCTCCCGAAGCCGGAACGCCGACAGGAGGGGTGAAGTGGCCCGGGCCGCCTTCTGGGCCCGCTGCTTGAACGGATCGAGCTTGTCGTAGCGCAGGCCCGCCGACTCGTAGCTCAACCGGACCGGCCGCCGGGGCTTCCGGTTCCTGCTACGCGCCACGGGCCTTCTTCTTGGCGCCTGCCGGGCGCGCCGGCGCGGAAAGCCCCAGCCGCGCGAAAATGCGGGGGACATTCCGCAGGGCGTGCTTCAGGTCGAAAAACCTCCGGATCTCGGCGGCGGACAGGTGCTTGCGGACCTTCGGGTCGGCCGCGAGAAGCCTCTCGAACGGCTTCTGGTTGTCCCAGGCGGCATGCGCGTTCTTCTGGACGATCGCGTAGGCCGCCTCGCGCGAAAGCCCCTTGTCGACGAGCGCCAGGAGGACCGATTCGGAGCACCAGAGCCCGAGCGAGGCGTCGAGGTTCCTCTTCATGCGCGCGGCGTCCACGTGGAGGTTTTCCACGAGCCAGGCCGCCTTGGCGAGCATGTAGTCGAGCGCGAGCGTGGCGTCCGGCAGGACGACCCGCTCGACCGACGAATGCGAGATGTCCCGCTCGTGCCAGAGGGCGACGTTCTCGAGCGCCGCCGAGGCGTAGCCGCGCAGGAGCCGGCTCATCCCGCAGATCCGCTCGCAGATGATGGGGTTCCGCTTGTGCGGCATGGCGGAGCTTCCCTTCTGGCCTTTCTGGAAGGGCTCGCCCGCCTCGCCCACCTCGGTCCGCTGGAGGTGACGGATCTCGAGGGCGAGCCGCTCGAGCGACGCCCCGACGCCGGCGATCGCCGTCACGAACTCGGCGTGACGGTCGCGCGGGATGATCTGGGATGACGTGGGGGCGGGGGAAAGGCCCAGCCGCTTGCAGACGATCTCCTCCACCTGCGGCGCCAGATGGGCATAGGTGCCGACGGCGCCGGAGATCTTCCCGACGGCGACCCCTTCGGCCGCACGCACGAGGCGCGCCGCGCCGCGGCGGATCTCGTCGTAGAAGAGGGCGAGCTTCAGGCCGAAGGTGACGGGCTCCGCGTGCACCCCGTGGGTGCGTCCGATCATCGGGGTGCCCCGGTATTTCATTGCCTGGGCCGCAAGGGCCGCAATCAGCCTTTCCAGGCGTCCGGAGAGGATCGCGGCCGACCGCTTCATCTGGACGGCGAGCGCCGTGTCGAGGACGTCCGACGAGGTCATCCCCAGATGCAGGAAGCGCCCCTCGGGGCCGACGTTCTCGGCGAGGTTCGTCACCAGGGCGATCACGTCATGGTGCGTGACCTTCTCGATCTCGTTCACCCGATCGACCTCGAAGCGGGCCTTTTCGCGGATCTTCCGGGCGGCCTCGGCCGGCACCAGCCCCAGCTCCGCCATCGCCTCGGCGGCGAGGATCTCCACCTCGGTCATGGCGCGAAGGCGGGCGTGGTCGTCCCAGACGGCCGACATCTCGGGCAGGGAGTACCGGGGAATCACGGGAAGCGATTATAGCAGAACCCGCGGCTTCCGGCACCCCGGGCGGCGTGCTACCGTGACAGGATGCGCCATGGAGGGTCGGCCTTTCTTGCGGGATGCGCCCTGGTCGCCACGGCCGCGGTCGTGTCGTGTGCCGCAGACGACACCGTCATCCTCAAGAACGGGAACCGGGTGACCGGCCGGATCGTCGACGAGAATGCCGAACGGATCATCCTGGAGCGCCCGACGGGAGGCGTGCTGACCGTCGCCCGGAAGGACGTCCAGCGGATCGCCCGGGAAGGGGAGAGCGGTCCCGCTCCGGGCGATTCGCCGGCCCCCCCCAAGCCGGGACCGGCCGCGCCCGCGCAGGCGGCGGTCCGCCCGCTCGAGCGGATCGACGGCGAGGGATCCGCGCTGGTGCTCGTCCCGGTCGGAAAGATCGACAAGGCCGTCCTGCTTGAGGTCGCCCGGAACCTCTCGCCCGACCTCGGGATCCCCGTCCTCGTCCAGGACGCGGGGCTCGAGCTTCCTCCGGCCAGCCGGGACCTCTACCGGGTGGCGATCGACGGCCTGCGGAAAGGGCTGCGCGAGAATATCGGCAAGGATGCCGTCGAGGAGGCGATGAAGCTGCACCGCGTGAAGGAGGCGGACCTGGAGAACGACATCCCCGTCATCAAGGTCCACGCCGAGCTGGTGCTGCGCACCCAGGGACGCGCGGCCTCCGAGACATTCACGCGCGAGATGGGGCGCCTCTCCGGAGAGGGAGGGCAATGGGACGTCGACGATCTCGTCGCGCCGCTCGCCGAAGCGGTGAAGCCGTTCGCCCGTCCCGGCGTCGTCTACCTCGCGGTCACGGACGGGGACCTCTTCGACGACGGCGTGAATTTCCTGTTCGGGGGCGTCCGGAAGGAGGCGGGCCTGGGGGCCGTCTCCTGCCGCCGCTTCAGGCCGGATCGCGGCGGAAAGCCCTCCGACAACCGCCTGTTGTACCAGCGTCTGCGAAAGCAGTGCATCGCGAGCGCCGGGCTCCTGTTCGGCATCCCCTGGTGCGACGACGCGCATTGCGTCCAGACGTATGCGGAGACCGTCGAGGCGCTCGACGCGAAGGGAAGCCTTCCGTGCAAGTTCTGCCGGACCTGGTACCAGAAGACATTCGGTTCCAAATGACTTACGATTTCTCCGTGCGACCGTCCTTTCCGCTGCTCCTGGCCTGCGCCCTCGCCGGGGTCGGCCCGCTTCCGGCCAGGGGGGGCGAGCCCCCGGTCATCTCGCGCGGCGAGCCGTTTGACGTCCGGAAGAACCTGGTTCCGGAGTCGCCGACGGTCTTCCTGTTCCGCGCTCCCGGAGACGCGGCGGGAGAGAAGCTCCTGTCGCGTCTTCTCGAGAAGGCAGGCAAGGACGGAAAGACCGCCGTCCGGATTGTCGAGGCGGCCGGTCCCGACACCGCCGCGGCGAAGTCGCTCGGCATCGCGACCCTCCCCGAGGCGCTGGTCTACAACCGTCATGGCGCCCTTGTCGGCAGGGGAGGGACCTGGGAGGCGGTCGAGCCGCATCTGGCGAAGGCCCTGAAGACCCCGCGGATCAAGTGGATCGACACCGACGACCCCGAGGCGGAAAAGGCCTACGGGGGGAAGGGGGCCATGGTCGCCGACATCGGAAAGACCATGAGCCTGCGCCCGGAGCTCCTGAAGGGGATCATGCGGGTCGCGAACCAGGCGCACTTTTCCAAGGGATTCCTCGACGTCCGGACCAAGGAGATCATCGCCAGTTACGTGTCGGCACTGAACGAATGCCGGTACTGACTGGGGATGCACGGGAACTTCCTGCAGGCCCGGGGGGCCTCCAAAGAAACGGCGGACGCGGTGGCCCGGGGGAACCTGGACGACCCGACCCTGGACAAGAAACTGAAGCCGATGCTGGAATTCGTCCGGAAGCTCACCCTGGAGCCGGCCGACGTGCGCGACGGCGACGTCCAGGCGATGCGCGACGCCGGCTGGACCGACGAGGAGATCTTCGAGGCGGCCTTCGACACGGCGCTCTTCGCCTTCTTCAACCGGATGGCCGAGGCGTACGGCCTGGAGACCCCGCCCCAAGGGTACCGGCCGCCGGAGGAGGACGCTCCCGAGAAAAAGACCGGCAAATAGCGGCAGCCGTCAGGCCCCCTCAAGAAACAGCCGCCAGGCCCCATCCGTCAATTTGAAGTCCCCTTTCACATCCGCATAATCCGCTCGTGAGGGTTTCCGAAACGCGACGCCTGTTTCTTTCACCGGCTATTGCCTTCCTGGCCGGTGTCCTCGGCGCTCTCCCTCTCATCGCTTCGGCGACGAAGGTTCCCGCGGCCACGCAGTGCCCGAAGGCCGCAACGCGCTGTCCCCCGCTCACGACGCGTTGTCCGATCGTCGATACCCAGTGCGGCAAGACCACATTCTGCCCGTATACCCACACGATCTGCCTTCTCATTGAAACGCTCTGTCCCCCGACCGCCACGCAGTGCCCTCCGGAAGACACCCGATGTCCGGTCATTCAGACGGTCTGCCCGCTCGCCGAAGAGTTGACGGTTTGTCCGACGCTCACGACGATCTGTCCGGAACTGCCTACCTACTGCCCGGACGATCAGCTCACGCTCTGCCCGATCATGCCGACCCTCTGTCCTTTCCAGCCGACATCCTGTCCGCCCGCGCTTACCACTTGCCCCGCCTGCATCACCAGCGGGGAGGGGCCATGCGCCCCGTTTACCGCCTGTCCGGCCGAGTAGTCAGGACCGCAAGAGCCTTTCAGCGTCCACCTCGTCGCGGTTGAGCTTGGCCTCGGCCTCCTTGAGGACGGGGCGGAGGGGGTCCGACGGTCCCGCCGCCTCGCGGATCTGCCGGAGAAGCTGGATCGCCTGCCGGAAGGAACGGACAAGGTCCCCCGGGTCCTGGCTCGTGAAGCGGGCGAGATCCTCGAAGGGGCATCCTCGGCTCCAGGCATGGACGGCCGCGGCGCTGTCGTAATGGATCTCGCGGACGGGGATCCGCACCTTGTGCCGGATCTCGAGAGCCCGGAGGTCGTGGATCATCCGGACCGTCTTCCACTTGCTGGGGACCGCCTCGGGCTCGGGCTGGGCGTTCCACTCGTTCTTCTTGGGCTCGGTCACCGCCGCCACCGCGAGGACGTTCAGGGCGTCGGCGTCGAGGGCATGCCAGAATCCCTTCCAGTAGAGCTCGCTCGCCGCCAGCTCGTGCCCGCTCACCTTGCGCGCGAAATCCCCCTTCCGGGTGACCCCTTTCGCGTCGAGGTACTCGAGCGTCCGAAGGACCGCCATCTTCCCCTTGAGCTCGTCCGTCCAGACACGGACCGCCTGCTCGCGGTACCGGGGATCCTCGCGTCGCGCCTGGTAGACGCCGAAGGAGCGCTTCACGGTGTCGAAGATCCCCTCGCCCAGGCGCTGGTAGAGGTTCAGGATCGACGCGTAGGAAAGGTTGAACTGCGACTCGACCGCCTCGGGCTGGCCGAACAGGGTGCGGCGGATCGCGGGAATGTCGAGATCCCGCCTCTCCAGGGTCGAATAGACGAACCCGGCCTTGTCCTTCCCGCGCCGGCCGGCGCGGCCCGCCATCTGCTGGAAGTCGCGGCTGCGCAGGAAGTCGATCTGGACCCCGTCGAACTTCACCAGGTTGTCGAAGACGACCGAACGCGCCGGCATGTTGACCCCCATGGCGAAGGTCTCCGTGGCGAAAAGGAGCTTCACGAGCCCCGACGCGAAACACTGCTCGACGATCTCCTTCGTGGTGGGGAGGAGCCCGGCGTGGTGGAAGCTGGTCCCGCGCTCGATGAGGTTCCGCATCTTCAGGGCCTCGGCCGCGTGCGCGACGCCGTAGCGCGCGGCGAGGGTGTCGAAGAGCCCGACGAGCTCTTTCCTTTCGTTGTCCTTCAGGAGATCGAGCCGCCGGTAGTAAAAGGCCAGCTCCTCGCACCGACGGCGGTTGAAGGCGAAATAGAGGCAGGGGAGGTGCTCGCTCCGGACCAGGTGGGGGAGGGGGGTGTCGATCTGGGGCTTGCGGGGCTTCCGGCCGCGCCGGTGGCGCTCCCGTTCCTTGAGGGCGTTCTTCAGATCGTCCCAGCCGAGCATCCCCTTTCCCCGCAGGTAGAGCAGGTGCTTCAGGGGGACAGTGCGGGTCTTCTCGATGACGACGTCGAGCGCCTCGCCGCGCGACTCGCGGATCCAGCCGGCGAGATCCGCGAGGTTCGAGACGGTGGCCGAGAGACAGAGGAGCCGGCTCTCGGCCGGCGCGAACAGGATCGACTCCTCCCAGACGGTGCCGCGCTCGATGTCGCTCAAATAGTGGATCTCGTCGAAGATGACCCAGGCGGCACGCGCCACGCGATCGGGGGACTCGAAGAGGCTGTTCCGGTAGATCTCGGTCGTCATCACGAGGATCGGGGCGTCCGGGTTGATCGACAGGTCCCCGGTGATGATCCCGGCCTGGCCCGGGAAGCGCGCGGAAAAGTCCCGGAACTTCTGGTTGGAGAGCGCCTTGATCGGGGCGGTGTAGATGGCGGGGCGCCCCGCGGCGATCGCCCGCTCGATCGCGTACTCGGCGATGACGGTCTTCCCGGAGCCGGTCGGCGCGGCCACGACGGAACTGTGCCCCGCGTCGATCGCGCGGAACGCCTCCTCCTGGAACCGGTCGAGCGCGAAGCCGCGGTATTCCATGCCGGACAAGCGGGCGAGTATATACAATCCGCGCATGACCGACTCGCCCGAGAACGCATGCGCCGTGCCGATCACGCGCCTCGCCGGCGCGGGCGGGTGAGCCGGCAAGATGGGCCCGCAGGAATTGCGGGCGCTCATGCAGGGGCTGCCGATCGCCCCGGACCCGAATCTGCTGGTGGGAACCGCGACCGGGGACGACGCCGCGGTCTACCGGATCAACGACGGGATCGCCCTTGTCCAGACGCTCGACTACGTCACGCCGATGACGGACGACCCGTACCTGTTCGGGCAGATCTCCGCCGCCAACGCCCTGTCGGACGTCTACGCCATGGGGGGACGGCCCCTCACCGCGATGAACATCTGCAGCTTCCCCAGGAAGGGGAGCGCCGCCGACTACCGCCGGATCATCGAAGGGGGGCTCGACCGGATCCGGGAGGCGGGGGCGGTCCTGGTGGGGGGGCAGACGATCGAGGGGGCGGAACTCGTCTACGGCCTGTCGGTGACCGGCGTCGTCCATCCCGGAAAGATCTGGTCGAACGCCGGGGCCCGCCCGGGGGATGCCCTGATCCTGACGAAACCGGTCGGGACGGGAGTCATCATCAACGCGGTGAAGCTGGGCAAGGGAGGCGACGGGGCCCTGAAGGCCCTGCCGGAGGCGTGCGAGTCCATGCGGATCCTCAACCGGGCGGCTGCCGAGGCGGCCGCGCCGTTCGACGTCCGGGCGGCGACCGACATCACGGGATTCGGCCTCGCCGGGCACGCCTGGAACATCGCCCGCGAAAGCCGCGTCGGGATCCGGTTCTCCTGGGGCGCGGTGCCGCATTTCGCTGAATCCCTTCGGTTGATCGCGGCCGGCGTGAGGACGGGGCTGACCGGGGGGAACCGTCGCTCCCTCGAGGGGTGCGTCCGTTTCGAGGCGGGACTGGCGCCCGAGGAACAGGAGATCTTCTTCGATCCGCAGACGTCAGGAGGGCTTCTCCTTTCGGTCGAGGCGAGCCGGGCGGATGCGTGCGTGGCCGCGCTCCGCGCGGCCGGCGTTCCCGCGGCGACGCGCGTCGGATCGGTGATCGGAGGACCCGCGCGGATCGAGATCGAAAGAACCTGATTGCAAAGTGGGACCTCGCGCCTACAATCCCGCATGTTCTTTCAGGAAAAGATGTTGCGGCCGCATATGTCGAAAAAAGGTGTGAATGAATTTCCGGAAATGACCGTTTATTAGAGAGGAGGACGCATGGCATCGCGAAAGAAGAAACCGGCGAAGAAGAAGTCAACGAAGCGGAGCACGGTGGCTCGCAAGGCCGCTCCCAAGAAGCGCCCTGCGCAGGCGAAGAAATCCGCCCGGCGCGACGAGGAGGAATAGCGGTGGCGCGCCCGAACCGCATCCGCACGCTCAAGCGCCGGTCCAAGAAGGCCAACCACGGCCGCAAGGGAGCTTGCGGCCGGAACAGGACCAACTTCGGAAAAGGGAATTACTGGCGCAAGGGCTCATGAAAAAAGGAGGACTTCTCATGGAAAGGCGGATCGCGTTCGTGGCGGGGGTGTTCGCTTTGTCGCTTGTCGGCTGCAACGCGATGAGCGGCCCGAAGCGGGCCTCGGTGTACCAGTCAGAAATCGACCGGGTAAGCGCCGAGAAGGCGATCCTCGAGCGCGAGCTGCGCGACGAGAAGATCCGCCGGGAGCGGGCCGAGGCGATCGTCATGGCGGATCGCTCGGACCGGACGATGTCCGAGGAAACCGTGTCGATGACGAAATCCGAGGCGCGCGTCGAGGTGCGGGTTTCGGCGAAACCCGGCTCCGTCAAGGAGATCCAGCAGGCGCTGGCTTCCGCCGGCTACGAACCCGGCCCGATCGACGGCAAGATGGGTCGCAAGACCAAGGATGCCGTCCGGAAGTTCCAGAAGGATTCCGGCCTCAAGTCGGACGGGGTCGTCGGATCCGAAACCTGGAGCAAGCTCGGCCAGTTCGCCCAGGCCGCGAAGTAGGCAGAAACAGTCAGGTGCTTTTCGGGCCTCCGGATGACCTCCGGAGGCCCCTTTTTTTCCCGCCGACAACCCCTGGAAAGATTGCGTAACAAGCGGGGCAAATCCGGTTATAACCGGGAATACGGGGTCCGGCGCGGATCCCGCCGCAGTTGGTCGGTATCTGGAGGAGATCATGAACAAGGGATTGGCAGCAGTCCTGTTTGCGGGCGCCCTCTCGTGGTGCGCCGTCATCCAGGGGGCTTGAGGCCCCAGCAAAGGCGCCTCCGGTGGAGGCGAGGGTCAGGAGAAGCAGGCCGGCAAGAAGCAGGGAAACAGGGAAGCTTGGGTAGTCGCCAAGCGGGTCGAGAACGGAAAACCCGTTGAATACGCGCTGAAGTCCGCTTCCGAGATCAAGGCCAAGTCATTCAAGGACGAAGCCGGGAAGGACTGGGAGGTTGTCGGCGTCAGGCCGATGGGTGACAAGGCCCAGGCGCAGGCGTTTGCTGACGAACTGAACGCGGCTATCGGTTTGGACGCGCATAAGAACTAGACATTCAGGTCACGGCACGGCCCGCCGCCCGGAAACCCCGGGCGGCGGGTCACTTTCCGTGCAGCTGTTCCCCTATAGAATGTCCGATAAGATATATTATGTTAAGTTACTTAGGGGAAAACCGGGGGCTGACGGCGGGCCCGGTCTCCCCGAAAACCCCCGTTTTCACCCTCCTTTCCGGGCGCTACACTCGCCGATCCAACTTCCAAGGAGGTTTCATGCCGACCGAATTCCGGAACGAACCGTTCACCGACTTCTCCCGCCCCGAGAACCGCACCCGGATGCAGGATGCCCTGGCCCGAACCGAAAGGGAATTCGGCAGGACATATGCCGGCCGGATCGGCGGCGAGCCGATCCAGGCCGCCAGGACGTTCCAGTCCCTGGATCCGGCCGACCCGACCCGGGTTTTGGGCCAATTCCCGGCCCTCGGCACCGAAACGGTCGATCCGGCGATCCGGGCCGCCTGGAAGTCGTTCGAGACCTGGCAGTACGTTCCGGCCGTCCAACGCGCCGACTACCTGTTCAAGGCGGCCGCCCGGATGCGGGAGCGAAAATTCGACTATTCCGCATGGCTCGTCCATGAGGTCGGCAAGTCCTGGCCCGAAGCGGACGGCGATACCGCCGAGGCGATCGACTTCCTGGAGTTCTACGGCCGCGAGGCGCTCCGGTATGCCGAAAAGCAGCCGGTGACCCCGGTTCCGGGCGAGAGAAACGAGATGGTCTATATCCCGCTCGGCGTCGGTGTCGTGATCCCGCCGTGGAATTTTCCGCTCGCGATCCTCGTGGGGATGACCGCCGCCGCGATCGTGGCCGGGAACACCGTGGTCCTGAAGCCCTCGTCCGATTCCCCCGTGATTGCCGCCAAATTCGTGGAGTTGATGGAAGAGGTCGGCCTTCCCGCCGGGGTTCTCAATTTCCTCACGGGCGGGGGCGGATCGATCGGCGATCCCTTGGTGGACCACCCGAAGACACGTTTTGTCATGTTCACCGGATCGCGCGAGGTCGGGATCCGGATCAACGAACGGGCGGCCAAGGTCCATCCGGGGCAGATCTGGCTGAAGCGCGTCGCGGCCGAGATGGGCGGCAAGGACTCCATCATCGTGGACGACGAGGCGGACCTCGCCGCGGCGGTCGAGGGCGTGGCGCTCTCGGCGTTCGGGTTCTCGGGCCAGAAATGCTCCGCCTGCTCGCGCGCGATCGTGGCGGACAGTCTCTACAACGCGTTCGTCGAGCGCCTCGCCGAGCGGACGAGGAAGATCACTGTCGGCCCGACGAAGGACCCCGCCCACTGGATGGGTCCGGTCATCAACGAGTCTTCTCTCAAGAAGACGCTCCAGTACGTCGAGGCGGGCAAGAAGGAAGGGAAGCTGGTCACGGGCGGGAAGCGTCTCGACCGCCCCGGCTGGTTCCTGGAGCCGACCGTCTTCGCCGACATCCCCCCCGCCGGGAAACTGGCCCAGGAGGAAATCTTCGCGCCGGTCCTCGCGGTGATCCGCTCGAAGTCCTGGGAGGAGTCACTCGCGATCGCGAACAACACCGAGTACGGCCTCACCGGCGCGGTCTATACCGGAAACCGCCAGAAGCTGGACGAGGCGAAACGGAAATTCCACGCCGGGAACCTGTACCTGAACCGGAAATGCACCGGCGCCCTCGTCGGCGCGCATCCGTTCGGCGGGTTCAACATGTCCGGGACCGACTCGAAGGCCGGCGGACGGGATTACCTGCTCCTGGTGAGCCAGGCGAAAAGCATCTCGGAGAAAGTCTGACATGACAAAGGATCAACTTCTCGCCTCGATGCTCCACGAGATCAACGTCGCGAAGCATCTCTTCGCCAGGCTTCCCGCCGGGTCGTATGACTTCCGTCCGACTCCGGGCCAGCGCTCGACGACGGAACTCCTGCGGTATCTCTCCTACTGCGGAATCGGGCCGGCACGAGCGATGCTGGCGGAGTCCGCCGAGCCGATCAAGCCGCTGGCCGAGGCAGCTTCACGGATGACGGCCGCGGAGTTTCCCGCCGCGATGGACAGGCAGGCCGCAGCCCTGAAAGAGCTATTTGCCGAGGTCTCCGACGACGATTACGAGAACCGGCACATCGTAATGCCCTCCACCAACACTCCTCCGACCGTCCAGGGGAAGCTCTGCGAGCTCCTTGTGAACAGGAGCCTCAAGTTCCTCGCCGCCTACCGGATGCAGCTCTTCCTCTACGCCAAGATGACGGGCGCGAAGGACCTCGATACCTGGGACTGCTGGCGCGGGATCGAGAACCCGGCCCGAAAGAGCTGAAACCCTATTCCGGTTCGGGGGTCCGGGCGCGGATTGTCATGCCCGGTTTCTCGATGGATGCCGACGCGGTCGTCTTGACCGTTCCTGTCTCGAGATCGGCGGAGGTCTCCACCGACGAATCCTCGAAGACCCCGCCAGCGAACATCGTCGGAGGCCCGTTCAGGTCCAGGACGAGGCGCGTCGACGCATCCCGATGGCGCGTCCCCTTTGGCTGGCCGATCGGGGAGTTCTTGTCCTCCGCGACCTGAACGCTGAAGGAGACGTCGACCTGGACCTCCCCTTCCTTTCTCGCCTTCCCCCGGACCGCGTAGACGGCATCCCCTTTCTTGACCTGGGCGTGGAACGGGACCCCATCGACCGCCCGGACGACGAGCACCCCGCCCGGCAGGACGCCGGAAAACTCCAGATCCCAGGAGGGGATCGCGGCCTCCGCCTTTTTTGCCGCGGGAGCAGCGGCCTGCCGGTAGAGGAGGACCAGGACGTTCGACTCCGGCGCGTCAGCCGCCTCCGGCTTCAATGTGACCTTTACCGACCCGTCCGGAAGCGGCTTGCTCTCCGCGACTTCCCGGGGCGCCCCCAGGGAGACCTTCGCCTGTTTCCCGACCTGGAGGTTCAGGGGAAGGCGGACGAGACGCCCCTTTTCCCCGAGGTTCCCGATCCGCTGGATCTCGAGGGCGAGGCAGGCCGAGACCCCGGCGACCGACGTGACCGTTCCCCCCACCTCGATGGCGCACCCCCCGTCCAAGGCGATCGACGTCTTGAAGGGAATCCCCTCCCGGACCTGGACCTCCCCCGCTGCGCCGTCCCCGAGGAAGGTCATCGACAGGGTCAGGGGACCGGAGAACGCATCGTCCCCCGCCAGGGCCAGGGAGGCGAGGCACATCAAAACGGATGAAAGGACGGCCCGCACACCAGCTTTCATGACGCCCCTCCCTTCATACGCTTCTCGAACACCGCGTTCGCCTGGTTGTAGGAGTCGATGTCGCCGATGTCGAACCAGAGGGAATCGAAGACGAAGCCGTAGCTCGCGGTCCGCTTCACGAGCCACTGGACGTAGTAGCCAGGGGCGTCGGGGTTCCCCCCTCCCTTCAGGTATTCCTGCACCAGTGGGAGCGTCTCGCGAGGCAGGAAATAGAGGCAGATCGAGATCAGGCTCGACGGCGGGTTCTCGGGTTTCTCGATGAAATCGACGATCTTCCCCGACGCATCGAGCCCCACCGTGCTGAACTTCTTGCGGGCGAGCATCCGGTCCTTCAGGTCCTTGAGCGCGATCGCCGGCGCCCCCTTCCGGTGCCGCGCGAACGCCACGAAATCGGAGACGTCGAAATCAAAAAGGTTGTCTCCCGCGACAACGATCAGGTCGTCGTCGATCCGGCGATCCCGGATCACGAGATCGAGATCCCCCACCGCCCCCAGCTTGACGGCGTCCCCCGTCGTGCCGTCGTTCACGATGTCGACGGACGCCCCCCCCGCATACCCCTCCCGCCAGCGTTCGAACTGGCCGTGAAAGGTGGCGTTCGTCACGACATGGGTCCGGTCGATCTCCCGGACAGGGGCAAGCCGGTCGAGGATCCACTCCATCATGGGCCTCCCGGCTACGGGCAGGAGCGGCTTGGGACGCGTCTTCGTGAGCGGGTAGAGCCGCGTCGCGTAGCCAGCGGCCAGGATGAGCGCTTTCATGAAGCAGCACCCCCCCGCCCCGACCCTCCCCCACCAAGGGGGAGGGAGATTCTCGAAACCGCTGACAGCCCGCGAGCGATGGCTGACGACTTCTTCAAAATGCCTCCGGGAAGATCGCCAGCGTCTTCTCGCGCAGGAAGGCGGACGTCTCGGCGGCCTGCGAGAAGCCGTCCGCCCGCTCCATGACCGCCCGGGCCTCCTCCAGCGTGACGGACCGGATGATCTTCTTGATCTCCGGAATCAGGGGCGGCGAGATGCTCATTTCCGTGACGCCCAGCCCCAGGAGGACGAGCGTGAAGGTCGGGTCTCCCGCCATCTCGCCGCAGATCGAGACGGGGATCTTCCCCTTCCGGCCCGCCTCCACCACCCGTTTGAGGAGACGAAGCATCGCCGGGTGCGCCGGCTGGTAGAGATCGGCGACGCGCTCGTTCACGCGATCGACCGCCAGCGTGTACTGGACGAGGTCGTTCGTCCCCACGCTGAAGAAATCGACGTGCGGCGCCAGGAGGTCCGCGATCAGGGCCGCCGACGGCACCTCGATCATGATCCCGACCGGAATCTTCGCGTTGAAGGGGATCCGGGCGCGCGCCAGGAGTTCCTTGGTCTCCTCGAGCTGCATCCGCGCCGCCACCGCCTCCTCGACCGATGAGATCATGGGAAAGAGGATCCGGATATCCCCGTGCGCCGAGGCCTTGAGGATCCCCCGCAGCTGGACGCGGAACTGGTCGAGGTGGCGCAGGCTGTGCCGGATCGACCGGCACCCCAAGATAGGATTGGGCTCCGCCTCGGAGTTCTTCGCGAACTGCTTGTCGCCGCCCAGATCGAACGTGCGCACCACCAGGGGACGGCCCTTCAGGGCCTCGATGGCGCTCCGGTACGCCTCCACGTGCTGGGCCTCGGTCGGCTCCTTGCCGCCCCGGTAGAGGAACTCGGAGCGGAAGAGCCCCACCCCCTCGGCGCCGTGCTCGAGGGCGAACGGGATCTCGTGCGGAAACTCGATGTTCGCGAGCAGTTTCACCGTCGCGCCGTCCTTCATGGCGGCGGGCAGGTTCTTCAGCTCCTCGTTCAGCTTCGCGCCGAAGCTGTGGAAGCTCTTCTCGAGCACCCGGTACTTCTTCAGGGTCTCCTCGTCCGGGTTGATGATCACGTGCCCCCGGCTGCCGTCGATGATCACGCGGTCCCCTCCCGAGACGTCCGCCGTGATGGTCCGCAGGCCCACCACGGCCGGTATGTCGAGCGCCTTCGCGACGATCGCTGTGTGGCTCGTGACGCCGCCGGCATCCGTGGCGAACCCCAGGACCTTGGTCCGGTCCAGGGCCGCCGTCTGGCTGGGCGTCAGGTCGCGCGCGATCACGATCACCGACTCCGTGAGTTTCGAGAGGGTCTCCCGCTGCTTCCCGAGAAGGTTCCGGAGCAGGCGCTTTTCCACGTCGTGCAGGTCGCTGACGCGCTGGCGGAAATAGCCGTCGTCGAGCTCCAGGAACAGCTTCACGTACTTCCGGAAGACGCGCGAGACGGCGTATTCCGGCGTGAAGTGGTCCTCCTCGATGCGCTTCAGGATCTCCTCGAGGATCCGCTTGTCCTCGAAGACGAGGATGTGGGAATCGAACAGCTCCCCGAGCCGGTTCCCGGACCGGTCGGCCCATTTCTTCTTGAGGTCCAGCAGGTCCTCGCGCGATTTCGCGACCGCCGCCTCGAAGCGCCTGACCTCCTTGGCGACCTCGACCTTGCCGATCGCGCGCTTGCGGATGCGGTAGCGCTCGCTGTCCAGGACCAGTGCCTGGGCGATCGCGTAACCGGCCGAGACGGGAATCCCTTTCCGGATTTCCATGACTAGCCCGGCATCCTAGCCCGGCGAAGCGCCCAGCGCGAAGCGTAAAGCGTCGTGATCCGCTCCGCGGATCGGAGGCTCATTCCTCTTCGAACTTCCTGGCGAACAGGGAAGCGATCGCGTCGATCGCCTTCTCGGCGTCCGGGCCCGTCGCCTTCAGGGTGATGGCGGTCCCCTGCTCGGCCGCCAGAAGCAGGATCTCCATGATGCTTTTCGCGCTCAAGACACGATCGCCCCGCGTGAGGGTGATCTCGGACTCGAACTGCGTCGCGAGCTTCACGAGTCTCGTTGCCGGACGGAAATGGAGCCCCAACGTGTTCAGGACCCGGACCTCGCGCTCGACCGTCCTTGACGCCTCGGGAGACGTCATAGACGGGCGCTGCGGCTCCAGGTCTGGACGTAGCGGTGCGTGAACTCCGCGATGGCGCCGGCCACGTCGACGCCGGTCGTCCGTTCGATCCCCTCCAGGCCCGGCGTGGGATTCACCTCCATGACGGCGGGCCCCTCCTGCGTCTCGAGCATGTCGACCCCCGCGATATGAAGCCCCAGCGCCTGCGCCGCCGCCACCGCCGCGTTGTGGTATTCGGGCTTCAGGCGCTGGATCGCCTCCCCCTTCCCCCCGCGGTGGATGTTCGAGCGGAACTCCCCCTTCTTGGCGCGCCGGCGCATCGCGGCGACGACGTCCCCCCCCACCACGATGGCGCGGATATCGCGTCCGCGGGACTCGGAGACGAACTGCTGGATCAGGATGTTCTGCCCCAGGCTCCAGAGGGTGTCGAGGACCGATTCGGCCGCCTGCGTCGACTCGGCCAGCATCACCCCCACTCCCTGCGTCCCCTGCAGGAGCTTCAGGACCACGGGAGCTCCCCCGATCCGGCCGATCATCGCGTCGATCCCGGTGGGGTCGCGCGTCATCAGGGTCTTCGGGATGGGGATGTTGTTCCGGGCCAGGATCTGGAGCGCCCGCAGCTTGTCGCGCGCGCGCTGGAACGTGGCGTTGATCACGGGGATGTCCTGCAGCGTGAACTGGTTCAGCACGGCGAGGCCGTACTCCGTCACGGAGGCGCCGATCCGGGGCATCACGACGGAAGGCCGTGGAAGGCTCTTCCCGTGCCACAGCACCTGCGGCTCGCGCCCGTCAAAGAGGAGGTTGCATTCCAGCGGATCGACGATCTGGGTCGTCATCCGCCTCTTGCGAAAGGCGGTAATCAGCCTCTGCGTCGAGTAGAGACGCTGTCCCCGGGAAAGTATCAGGACACGCATAGGGGCGGGGATTCTAGCCCAGTTTCCTCCGCCCGCAAGTTAGGCGGTGGCTAGCGGATATGTCTAGGAGAAAGTGGCGTGCCGGCGGGGATCTGCCGGCGGGCGACCCGCCCCAGGACCTGATCGATCCGGTCTGCCGGGATCGGACCGACGGGACGCTTCAAATCGATATCGGACAGGGAGATGCGCTTCCCGATCCGGATTTCGGCCCTGGCGTAAACGCCGCGGCGTATCGCCCGGGAAACCCCTTCCCCTTCCGGATCGGTCTTCCCGGCCTCTCCCAGGATCGTCTCGACCCGGCGAATCTCGCGCACCATGCGAAAAAAAGCCGCAGGATCGGCCGAAGCGCGGTGGTCCGGACCTTTCATTCCGCAATCGAGCGTCAGGTGCTTCTCGACCAGGACCGCCCCCGCCGCGACCGCGAAAACGGAGGCCGGCGCGGCATCCCGCCTTTCCAGCGTGTGATCCGAGAACCCGATCACGCAGTCCGGATACCTCCGCGCATAGAAGGGGATCGTCCGGAGATTCAGTTCGGCGGGATCGGCCGGGTAGCGCGAGACGCAATGGAGAAGCGCCCTCTGCCTGGATCCCGCCTTCCGGAGCGTTTCCACGGCACGGTCCACCTCGGCGAGCCGGCTCGCCCCGGTGGAGAGGATTACGGGCAAGCGGCTATGCGCTGCCGCGCGCAGCAGGGAAATGTTCGTCACTTCACCGCTCGACAGCTTGATCGCGGAGACCCCCAGGTCAACGAGAAACGCCAGGCTCTCGTGATCGAACGGGGTGGAAAAGAACGGGATCCCCTCCCCCCGCGCGACCCTCTTCAGGCGCCGGAAAGCGTCGAACGGAAGCATCAGGTCCGTCAGCATCCGATGGGTCGGATGCTCCCGGGAAACCAGACGGTCCGGTATGAACGTCTGGAACTTGACCGCATCGGCCCCTGCGCGCTTCGCCGCCCGGATCAGTCTTTCGGCCAGGCGCAGGTCACCGTTGTGGTTGACCCCCGCCTCGGCGACGACGAAGACGGGCTTGCCCGGCCCGATCAGGCGGTTCCCGAACCTGAAAAGCGGTTTTGGAGGTTTTTCCGACACGGGCTATCGCCCGTCAAGCCAGGCTTCGATGCGCGCGACGACCTTCTCGGGCGTGAATCCGAACTCCTTGGCGAGGACGGAGGCCGGGGCCGAGGCGCCGAACCGGTCGATCCCGATCGCCAGGCCGTCGAGACCGACGTAGCGGGCCCACCCCTGCGTGGATCCCGCCTCGATCGAGACGCGCTTCGTGCAGGCGGGCGGCAGGACCGAAGCCCGGTATGTCGCGTCCTGCCGGTCGAAGATCGACGTGCTCGGCATGCTGACGACACGTATTTTCAGGCCCCTCGATTTTTCCAGTGACTCTTTCGCGGCGAGGGCCAGGTGCAGTTCCGATCCGGTCCCGATCAGGAGCAGGTCGGGCTTCCCCCCCGCGGCATCGGCCAGGACGTACCCCCCTTTCATCGCGCCGCTGATGTCGGGATACTTCACCGGATCGATCGCCGGCAGGTTCTGCCGCGTGAGGACGAGGGTCGTCGGACCATGCGCGTTCCGGAGCGCCGCCGCCCAGGCGTAGGCCGTTTCACGGGAGTCTGCCGGGCGTATCACCGTCATGTTCGGGATCAGGCGCAAGGCGCTCACGTGCTCGATCGGCTCGTGCGTCGGGCCGTCTTCCCCCACGAAGATGCTGTCGTGCGTGAAAACCCAGGCGACCGGAAGCTCCATGAGGGCCGAGAGGCGCATCGACGGCCGGACGTAGTCCGAAAAGACGAGGAAGGTCGACCCGTACGGCCGGATCCCGCCGTGAAGCGCCATCCCGTTCAGGATCGACCCCATCCCGTGCTCGCGCACGCCGAAGTGGAGGTTCCTCCCCTCGAATTTCCCTTTCGCGACGTCCGGCGCGCCGGTGATCGTCGTCTTCACCGAGGCGGCGAGATCCGCCGATCCCCCGCAGAAGCCCGGCAGGATCTTCGCGATCTCCTGCATCACCTTGCCGCCGGAGACGCGCGTCGCGACGTTCGTCTCGTTCCCGGCGGCGGCAAGGAGGCGCGCCTCGAGGTCCTTCGGCAGTTCAGGGCTTGAAAGTCTCTGCCACAACTCCTTCAGTTCCGGGTTTTCCTTCTGGAGCGCTTTGAGGCGCTCCTGCCATTTCGCGTAGGCCGGGGCGAGCGCCTGGGCGCGGGCCTGGAACAGCTCGCGCACCTCCGGAGGGATCAGGAAGGCCGGCTCCAAGGGCCAGCCGACCGTTTCCTTGGTCTTCTTCACTTCCTCGGCCCCGAAGGCGTCGCTGTGCGCCTTGCGGGTCCCCTGGCGGGCGGGGTTCCCCTTCCCGATGATCGTGCGCCCCAGGATCAGGGTGGGTCGCGCCGTCTCCCGGATCCCTTCATTCAAGGCCTGCCGGATCGCGGCATGGTCGTGCCCGTCGATCGACAGGACATGCCAGCCGTACGCCTCGAAACGGCGACCGGCGTCCTCGGTGTAGGCGAGGTCGGTCTTGCCGTCGATCGTGATCTTGTTGTCGTCGTAGAAGTAGACGATGTTCCCGAGGCCCCAGTGCCCGGCCAGGGAGGCCGCCTCGGAGGCGACGCCTTCCATCAGGTCACCGTCCGAGACGATCCCGAAGACCCGGTAGTCGAAGAGCCCCTCCCCGCCTTTGGCGAAGCGGGCGGCAAGCATCTTCGCGGCAAGGGCCATCCCGACCCCGTTCCCCACTCCCTGGCCCAGGGGTCCGGTCGTCACCTCGACGCCGGGGGTCATTCCGTATTCAGGATGCCCGGGGGTCCGGCTTTCCCACTGCCGGAACTTCTTGAGATCGTCGAGCGTCAGGTCGTACCCGGCCAGATGCAGGAGGCTGTAAAGAAGCATGCTCCCGTGCCCGGCCGACAGGACGAAACGGTCCCGCCCCAACCACTTGGGATCTTTCGGGTTATAGGAAAGGTATTCCAGCCAGAGGATGCTCGCGAAATCGGCCGTTCCCATCGGCATCCCGGGATGGCCGGACTGCGCCTTCTCGACGGCGTCCACCGCGAGCATCTGGATGGTCTTGACGGCGAGGGTGAGCGTTTCGGATGAAGGGCTGACCTGGCGTCCGGCTGTGGAGCTGGCGGGCGTCACGAAGGAGCGTGATGGTCCGGATTTCGCCGTGCCGTGTCAAGCGCCGGGCGCGCGCCGGATTTTTTTGCCGACCGCGCGAAAATCGTCGGGTTTCCGCTTGACGGTGCCGATACCTTGTATAGACTCCCTCGACGTTCCACAATACCTAGTGTCCTCGGGGGAGGATCTGGTCAATCGGGAGCACGCGGAAAGACGCGCATTCAGGGGGAGGTCCCATGGGAATCGGCATCCAGGAAGGTAACCAGGAAACGCGGGTGGCGGGAGGGTTTTCGGACGGTACCGGTGACGGCGGGTCCCGTCCGAAAGGCCTCAAGATCCTGCGTTATTTCACGAAGGCCGGCGTCCACCCCTACAACGAGATCACCTGGGAGAAGCGCACTGCCCAGATCGCCAACGACAAGGGCGAGGTGATCTTCGAGCAGAAGGACGTCGAGGTCCCCTCCGCCTGGACGCAGCTCGCGGTGAACGTCGTCGTCTCCAAGTACTTCAAGGGGGCCGTCGACCGCCCCGGCCGCGAGACGAGCGTCAAGCAGCTCATCAACCGCGTGGTCCTGACGATCGGCAAGTGGGGCCGGCGCCAGGGGTACTTCCAGGCCGAGGACGACGCCAAGGCGTTCGAGGACGAGCTGACCTATCTCCTCGTCCACCAGATGCTCGCCTTCAACAGCCCCGTCTGGTTCAACGTCGGGATCGAGGAGCGCCCCCAGTGCTCCGCCTGTTTCATCAATTCGGTCGAGGACACGATGGAGTCGATCTTCGCCCTGGCGCGCACGGAAGGGATGCTCTTCAAGTGGGGTTCGGGCACCGGCACGAACCTCTCCTCCATCCGCAGCTCGAAGGAGCGTCTCTCCTCCGGCGGCTGGGCGTCCGGGCCCGTCTCCTTCATGCGCGGCTATGACGCCTTCGCGGGCGTCATCAAGTCCGGCGGCAAGACGCGGCGCGCCGCCAAGATGGTCATCCTCAACGTCGACCATCCCGACATCGTCGAGTTCGTCGAGTGCAAGTCGAAGGAAGAGGAGAAGGCCTGGCACCTGATCGAGGCCGGCTACGATGGCTCGATCAACGGCGAGGCGTACAGCTCCGTCTTCTTCCAGAACTCCAACAACAGCGTCCGCGTCACCGACGACTTCATGAACGCCGTCGTCGAAGACCGCGACTGGAGCACGAAGGCCGTCCGGGACGGCCGCGTCGTCGACACCTACCGCGCCCGCGAGGTGATGCGGAAGATCGTCGACTCCGCCTGGAAGTGCGGCGACCCGGGACTCCAGTTCGACACCACGATCAACGACTGGCACACTTCCGCGAACACGGGGCGCATCAACTCGTCGAACCCCTGCAGCGAGTACATGTTCCTGGACAACACCGCCTGCAACCTGTCGAGCCTGAACCTGATGAAGTTCCGCCGGCCGGACGGCTCGTTCGACGTGCGGACCTTCCGCCACGCGGTACGGATCGCGATCCTCGCCCAGGACATCCTGGTCGACAACGCGAGCTACCCGACGCCGGCGATCGAGGTCAACTCCTACAACTACCGGCCGCTGGGGCTGGGGTACGCGAACCTCGGGGCCTACCTGATGTCCCGCGGGGCGGCCTATGACAGCGACAGCGGCTTCGCCGTCTGCGGGGCGATCACCGCGCTCATGACCGGCGAGGCGTACAACACCTCGGCCGAGATCGCCCGCGAGATGGGCCCCTTCGCCGGATTCCCCGAGAACCGCGATCCGATGCTGCGCGTCATCCGGAAGCATCGGGCCGCGGTGGACGACATTGATGCCAGCTGCGTCGACGGCGAGCTCCTGCGCGCCGCCCGCGAGTCGTGGGACGAGGCCCTGGAGAACGGCACGCGTCACGGCTACAAGAACTCGCAGGTGACGGTGCTCGCCCCCACCGGGACGATCGGCTTCATGATGGACTGCGACACCACCGGCATCGAGCCCGACATCGCGCTCATCAAGTACAAGAAGCTCGTCGGCGGCGGGCTTCTCAAGATCGTGAACCGCACGGTCCCGGAGGCCCTGCGCGTCCTGGGCTACACCGAGGGTCAGGCGGGCGCGATCATCGAGTACATCGACCGGGAAGAGACGATCGAGGGAGCCCCCCACCTCAAGCCCGAGCATCTCTCGGTCTTCGACTGCGCCTTCAAGGCCCGGAAGGGGAACCGGACGATCCACCATATGGGGCACGTGCGGATGATGGCGGCGGCCCAGCCGTTCATCAGCGGCGCGATCTCGAAGACGGTCAACATGCCGACCGACGCCACCCCCGATGACATCATGCAGACCTACATCGACGCCTGGCGGATGGGTCTCAAGGCGATCGCGATCTACCGCGACGGCTGCAAGCGGAGCCAGCCCCTGAACACCTCGATGACCGAGGAAAAGGACCAGAAGAAGGTCGAGAAGGCCGCGCCCGCCACCCAGGCGGCGGCCACCCTGCCGGCCCCGGCGCGCGCCGGGGCCGCGGCGCCCCAGCCGTTCCGGCGGCGCCTCCCAGACGAACGCCGCTCGATCACGCACAAGTTCAGCGTGGCCGGGCACGAGGGGTACATCACGGTCGGCATGTACGAGGACGGCCTCCCCGGCGAGATCTTCATCACGATGGCCAAGGAAGGATCGACCGTCTCCGGCCTCATGGACTCGGTCGCCACCCTGACCTCGATCGCCCTCCAGTACGGGGTTCCGTTCGACGTCCTGGTGAACAAGTTCAGCCACACGCGGTTCGAGCCGGCCGGCTTCACGGGGAATCCCGCCCTGCCGTCGGCGAAATCGGTGATCGACTACATCTTCCGGTGGCTCGCCCTCAAGTTCGCGCCGGTCGCCGGGCAGGTCCCCGCCGACCCGGTCACCGACGAGGCCCCCCGCGCCGTCCAGCCGGCGGCCCCCGTCCCCGCGGTCGCGACGCCGCAGGAGCGGGCCGAGAAGCGGATCTTCGAGTCGCAGTCCGACTCCCCCGCCTGCCACGAGTGCGGCTCGGTGATGGTCCGCAGCGGCAGCTGCCACAAGTGCCTCAACTGCGGGGCGACAAGCGGCTGCTCCTAGGCGGAATGGTCTGGAACACGAGACCGGGGGCCGTGGACGGAAGTCCACGGCCCTCCTTTATTTCGCCGATCAACCCCGAAAGGGGAAACGTGCAAGGGCCGCGTACGCGACCGCCAGGAGCGCGATGAACAGGATGGCCGGCACCCAGACCCGGCGCAGCCAGGGGGGCATCCCCTTCTCCAGGTCGTAGACGGCACGCTGGAACCGGTCGAGCGCCATTCGGGAAGGATGACGCCCCCCCGGCACTTGTCAATCCCGCCCGCCTTGCCGGCCGGCACGGCGCCGCTTACGATGCGCGCATGGACCCGACCGGTGCCGTCCGGGAGAAGCCCGACTTCGCGTCGGTCGATTTCGGCCGCTCCCCCTTCATCGTGATCTGGGAGGTGACGCAGGGGTGCGACCTCGCCTGCGTCCATTGCCGCGCGGAAGCGCGCCCCTGGCGCGACCCGCTGGAGCTCACGACCCCGGAGGCGTTCCGCCTGGTGGACCAGATCCGGGAGTTCGGCCAACCCCTCTTCGTCCTCACCGGCGGCGATCCCCTGAAGCGTCCCGACATCTTCGAGATCATCCGGTACGCCGACAGGAAAGGGCTCCGCGTGACGCTGACCCCGTCGGCCACCCCCCTCATGACCCGGGAAAGGATCCGCGAGATGAAGGACGCGGGGCTCGCCCGGATGGCCGTCTCGCTCGACGCCCACGACGCCGCGAGCCACGACGCCTTCCGGCGCGTCCCGGGATCGTTCGACTGGACGCTCCAGTGCATCCGGCACGCACGCGCCATCGGCCTCGACGTGCAGGTGAACACCACCGTCACGCGCCACAACAAGGCGCATGTGCGCCGGATCGCGGAACTCCTCGCGAAGGAGGACATCTGCCTCTGGGCGGTCTTCTTCCTGGTCCCGGTCGGCCGCGGCAAGAAGGACGAGATGCTCGATGCCTCCGAACACGAGGAAGCGTTCAATCTTCTCTATGACCTCTCGAAGGAAATGCCGTACGACATCAAGACGACCGCCGCCCAGCACTACCGGCGTGTCGTGATCGAAAGACGCCGCACCGAAGCGCAAGCCGTTCCCATTTCACGAACCACGAGCCACGAACCACGAACCACGGAAATGGAGCCCGGTGGCTGGTCTTCACCTGATCGCCCCGACTTCCTCACCGGAAAGGCCCGGCCGACGGCAGACGCCTCGGAGATGGTCGGCCGCTCGGTCAAGGGGATCAACGACGGGAACGGCTTCGTCTTCATCTCCCATCACGGCGACGTCTGCCCGAGCGGCTTCTTGCCGATCTCCGGCGGGAACGTGCGCGAGAAGTCCCTGGTCGACATCTACCGGAATTCACCCCTCTTCCGCGAGATCCGCGACTACACGAAACTGAAGGGGAAATGCGGCTGGTGCGATTTCCGGGACCTCTGTGGCGGATCGCGCTCGCGCTCTTACGGCGTCACCGGCGACTACATGGCCTCGGAACCGTACTGCGCCTACGACCCGCCAAAGCCCATCCGCTAAGAATTAAGGTTCATCCGGAAATTCCGTGGGTCGCCGTGGATGAGGCCTGCTCCGGCCCGGCCTCGGGCTCCGGT
>CAYVXZ010000018.1:0-58526 GCA_964455625.1 uncultured Planctomycetales bacterium
AACTCACCCGACTCCCCCACCGACCCGAACCTCTGGTTGTCGAAATAGTTCGGGAACCCGTCTCGCGCGGCGTCCTTCGCCGCGCGCGCCAGGCCCGGGGCGTCCTCCCGGTCCACCGACCGGAGCGTGATCGTGAACCGGTTCGCCGCGATGTCGGCCGGCGTGAACGGCTTGTGCGTCCGGCCGAGGCACTCGAGGCCCACGTCCCGCTCGGTGAATGAATGCGGGGGGCCGCCCCGGATCGCGACGTACTGCGACGTCACCGCGTGCCGGTCCTTCAGCCCGCCCCAGGAGATCGTCGACAGGGAAAGGTTCCAGCGGCGGGCGACGACCTCGATCGCCTCGAGCGTGCCGATTCCCTTCTTCCGGAGGCGGTAGAAGGCGTACTCCCCCTCCCTGGCCCCTTTCCGGGTCGTCAGCTCCTCGACGCGAAAGTCCTCGGGGATTCGCTTGAGGATCATTCGGGGCCGAGCCGTCCGTCAGCCCTGGCCTTGCGCCCTGGAAGAGGAGAGCGCCTCGCGGATGGCGTTCGCGGCGGCGGCGATCGCCTGCGGGAGCTTTGTCGGCTCCTTGCCGCCCGCCTGGGCCGTATCGGGCCTTCCCCCGCCTCCCCCGCCCATGACCGGGGCCGCCTTCTGGACGATCACGGAGGCGGAAAGCCCTTTTTCCACAAGCTGCGGCGAGAGATGCACCAGGAGGTCGGCGCGATCTTCCCCCCTGCCGCCGAGGACCGCCGCCCCGCCCGCGAGCTTTCCCTTGAGGCGATCGAGGAGATTCCGGAGGTCGTTCACGCCCCCCTCGATCTCGTGGCAGACGACCGGAACGCCCGAGACACGCTCGGCCTTCGCGACAAGGTCGTCAACGGAAAGGGCCGTCGTCCCCGTCTTCGCCTTCTCGAGATCCTTGGCGAGCTTCTTCGATGCGGCGCGCAGGTCCTCGACCTTTTTCACGAGTTCATCGGGAGTCGCGGAGAGGAGCGCCGAGAGGTCGCGCACCACCTCGCGCTCGCGGTTCACCCGCCGGATCGAGGCGAACCCCGCGACCGCCTCGATGCGGCGGACCCCGGCCTGGACGGACCCCTGCCCCGTCACGAAGACGGGGCCGATCTCTCCCGTGCGCGAGACGTGGGTCCCGCCGCAGAGCTCGCAGGAGAAGCGCGCCACCTCGATCACCCGCACGACGTCGCCGTATTTCTCGCCGAAAAGCGACATCGCCCCCTTTTCCCTGGCTGCGGCGGCCGCCATCTCGGCCGCCTTCACCGGCGTGTCCGCGAGGACCTGCTCGTTCACCATCTCCTCGATCCGGGCCACCTGTTCGGCGGTGAGGGGTTTCTCGGCATGGAAATCGAACCGGAGCCGGTCGGGGGCGACGAGGCTTCCCGCCTGCGTGGCGTTCTCCCCCAGCACCTCGCGAAGCGCCGCGTGCAGGAGGTGCGTCGCCGTATGGTGCCGGCGGATCGCGGCGCGGCGCGCGGCGTCGATCGCGGCGGTGACGCGGGCCCCCGTCGACAGGGACCCCTCCGTGACCGTGACGAAGTGGAGGATCATCTCGCCCCCCGCTCGCTGGGTGTCGATCACGCGGGCCTGTCCCCCCTTCCACTTGAGGCGCCCCGTGTCCCCCACCTGCCCGCCCCCTTCGGGATAGAAGGTCGTCTTGTCGAGGAGGACCGTCACCTCGTCGCCGGACGCGGCCTCTCCGACAAGCTCCTTCCCCCCCTTGTGCCCCGGCATGATCGCGAGGACCTTCGCGTCGCATTCGTCTTTCGCGTACCCCAGGAACTTCGTGGCGGCCCCCCTGGCGGCGAACGCCGCCCAGCCGCCGGCCGCGAAGATGTCGCCCGTCATGGGGTTGGCGCCGCGCGCGGCGGCCCGCTGGACCTCGAGCGCCTTCTCGAACCCGGCGATATCGACGTCCATCCCTTTCTCCCGGAGGGCATCCGTCAGGACGTCGATCGGCAGCCCGTAGGTGTCGTACAGGCGGAAGGCATCGACGCCGGGAAGCACCCGGGCGCCGCGCCCCTCCATCTCGGCGACGGCCTCCTGGAGCTTCCCCGTCCCGACGTGGAGCGCCTCCTTGAAGCGCTCTTCCTCGGCCCGGAGGATGTCGGCGATCCTCTTCTCGGATTTCGCGAGCTCGGGATATCCCGCCCTCATCTGCCGCACGACGACGGGAACCAGCGCGTGGAGGAACGGGATCGCGAGGCCGATCTGCATGCCGTCGCGCAGCGCCCGGCGGATGAGCCGGCGCTCCACGTAGCCGCGCCCCTCGTTGGTCGGCAGGATCCCGTCGGCGATGCAGAAGACGCAGGCCCGCGCGTGATCGGCGATCCGGCGGATACGGGCTCCCCGTTCGCTCGCCGCGTCGTACGGCTCCCCGGCAAGGTCCGCGATCGCGCCCACGATCGGGCGGAAGAGGTCCCCGTCGAAGTTGGACCGCACCCCCTGCAGGACCGCCGCGAGGCGTTCGAGCCCCGCCCCCGTGTCGATGTTCTTCTGCGGAAGCGGGACGAGCGTCCCGTCGGGCTTGCGCTCGAACTGCGTGAACACCAGGTTCCAGATCTCGACGTAGCGCCGGCAGTCGCAATTGACATGGCAGTCGGCCGAACCGCACCCGTGCTCCGCGCCCGTGTCGAAGAAGATCTCGGAGCACGGCCCGCAGGGGCCGTTCGGGCCGTCGGTGACGACGTTCGGCGGCCAGTAATTCTGGTCCATCCCGTACGCCCAGATGTGGTTCTCGGGGAGCCCGACCTTCTCGCGCCAGATCGCGCGCGCATCATCGTCGTCCTGGAAGACGGTCGCGTGGAGGCGGTCGGCGGGGATCTTGAGCTCCTTCGTCAGGAACTCCCAGGCCCACCGGATCGCCTCTTCCTTGAAGTAGTCGCCGAAGGAGAAGTTCCCGAGCATCTCGAAAAAGGTGTGGTGCGCGGCGGTGCGCCCCACGCGGTCGATGTCGCCGGTCCGCAGGCACTTCTGGCTCGACGCCGCGCGGGAGAAATCCTTCCGGATCCCCAGGAAGTACTCCTTGAACTGGTTCATCCCCGCGGGCGTGAAGAGGACCGTCGGGTCGTCGCCGGGGATAAGGGACGCGCTCGAAACGACCTTGTGCCCCTTCGCCTCGAAGAACTTCAGGAACCGGGAACGGATCTCGTCGGTTTTCATCCTTATGTGGTCCGTTTCTGGACGGCCCGTTCCCTGCCGTCCCGGGCGTCTTTCGGGCGTTTTCCGTCGCCGTTTTCCCCGGTGTCCGGACCATCCGGGGCGGGGGCCGCGGCCCGCGCCGCCGGAACGAGCCTGGCCATGAGCGCCTTCTCGATCTCGCCGGCGAGCTCCCGGTTCTCGCGGAGCGACTGCTTCGCCGCCTCGCGCCCCTGCCCCAGGGGGGATTTCCCGAACTGGAGCCAGGACCCCGACTTCTCGACGACCCCCTGCTCGACCGCGAGATCGATGATCTCCCCGTCGCGGGAAATCCCCTCGCCGAACAGGATGTCGAACTCCGCCCGGCGGAAGGGCGGGGCGACCTTGTTCTTCACCACGAGGGCCCGGGTCCGGTTCCCCTTCACGGCGTCGCCGTCCTTGATCGAGGCGACGCGCCGGATGTCGATCCGGATCGAGGCGTAGAACTTCAGCGCGCGCCCCCCGGGGGTCGTCTCGGGGTTGGCGAACATGACGCCGATCTTCTCGCGGAGCTGGTTGATGAAGACGACGCAGGTCGCCGAACGCGCGATCGCGGCCGAGAGCTTCCGGAGCGCCTGCGACATGAGCCGCGCCTGCAGGCCCACCTGGGGCTCCCCCATCTCCCCCTCGAGCTCCGCCTTGGGGACGAGCGCCGCGACGGAATCGACCACGACGACGTCGACCGCGCCCGAACGCACCAGGGTCTCGGCGATCTCGAGGGCCTGCTCTCCCGTGTCGGGCTGCGAGATGAGCAGGTTCTCGAGGTCGACCCCCAGCTTCCGGGTATAGGCCGGGTCGAGCGCGTGCTCGGCGTCGATGTAGGCGGCGACGCCGCCGGCGCGCTGGGCATTGGCGACGACGTGCAGGGCAAGCGTGGTCTTCCCCGAGGATTCCGGCCCGAAGATCTCGGTCACGCGCCCGCGGGGGATCCCCCCGACGCCGAGCGCCACGTCCAGCCCCAGGGACCCCGTCGGGATCGCCGGGACCACCTGGGCGTGCCGGGACCCCAGGCGCATGATGGCGCCCTTCCCGAACTGCTTCTCGATCTGGCCGACGGCCGAGAGGAGCGCCTGGCGGCGGAGGTCCTTGTCCATAAGCGGGGCATTTTAGCGCGGCCGGAAGGGCCGGTCAGGAAGAATCGGGGTCAGCGCGACTTGGGGCGGGAGAGGACCGTCTCGTCGTCCTGGCGGTAGTTCCGGAGGTAGTTCATGATCTCCTCCTCGCTCATCACCTCGAGCTTGCGGATCCGGATCTCCTCCCGCTGGCTCTCGTAGTCGGCGTCGTACGTCTTGGGGGGCCGCCCCAGGATCACGAACGTGGCGTCAGTGACCTTGTCCACCACCGTGCCGGCCCCGTCGGCCGTGAGGAGGCGCTTCAGCTCGTCGACCGTGTGGAACTGGAACTCCCCCACGAGCGCGAACGAGGCCTTCCGGCCCGGATCGAAGTAGGGGTTCGCGACGATGCAGCCGGGCGTGATCGGGTCGTCCGGGTCGTAGACCCGCTCGACGGGCTTCCCCCCCACCTGCACATACTCGCGGTCTCGCAGGATCCGGGCCCGGCTGATGCTGACCCTGGAATCGACGTCGATCACCTCGATCTTCCCCTTCCAGACCGGCATCCCCCCCTTTTCGCGCCAGTAGGCGTCGAAACGCATCCCGGGACGGACGCGCTGCTGGCCGCCGATGTCGATCACGACGGTGTCGGAGGCCTGGTCGATGTCGATCACCCGGCCGTCCTCCTCGACGCGGTTCGAGGCCCCCGCGAGGTCGCCTCCCCGCTTGAACCGCTGGACGTCCGCCTCGAGCTTGGCGATCATCCGCTTGTAGACGGTCTCCTTGAGCATCCAGTCCTTCTCGTCGTTGGTGTTCGTGTTGCGCAGCATCCCGACCTCGTCGGCGCGGGCCCTGCGCTCCTGGTCATACTTCTGCTCGGCCTCGTAGGCGGCGTCCTTGGCGCGGCTGGCCTCCTTCCGGAGCCGCTCGCACTCCTCGGTCTTGGTGCGCAGGTCCCTGTCCGCCTGGTCGCGGACGGCCTGGGCGTCCTTCTTCTCCTGCTCGATCCGGTCCCTCATCGTCTTCGCCTCGGCCTCAAGCGTCTGCATCCGGGTCTTGAGATTCTTCACGACCTCAAGGATCGAGTACTCGGCTCCCTGCTTCCGAAGGTGCTCCGAAACCCGCTCCGAAGGGATCGCCGCCCCCTCCGGCAGGTCCTTCGCGGCGGCCGCCACCAGCTCCTGCTTCACCGCCTCGGCCACCTGGGACGCCTGCGCGGAAAGCTCCTCGCCCGCGACCCCGCCCTCCCCCGCCGACACGAACCACGGGACCGCCTTCTGGAGGGTGGCCTCCAGCGTCTCGGCGCGCTGCTGGGCGGACGCGGCGGCGCCCTTGGCGCGCACCAGCTCCTCGTCGACATCCACCTTGGCGCTGTAGGCGAAGAAAAGCCCGGCCCCGAGGAGCACCGCGACGGAGGAAACGACGATCAGGGCCACCGGCGCGCCCTGGGACCTCGTGGTGCTGAAAGGCGGCATTAAGCAAATTCTAGGTGCGCACCGACTTGCGGTCAATTCCGGCCGCGCGGTAGGAGACTTTCACGAGAAAAAGCCCGTGACCCGGCGCCGTCGGCCCCGCCTTCTTCCGGTCGCGCGAGGCGAGGATCGTCCGCACCCGGGACGCCGGCGTCCTCCCCCGCCCCACGTCCACCAGGGTCCCCGTGATCGACCGGACCATGTTGTAGAGGAAGCCGTCCCCGATGACATCCAGGCGGACGCGCCTTCCGGTCCGGCGGATCCGGATCGCATGCACCGTCCGGACCGTGCTCCCCTTGCGCCCGTCCGTGGCCGTGAACGCCTTGAAGTCGTGCCGCCCGACGAGGCACCGCGCCCCCTTCCGCATCGCCGCGAGGTCCAGCGGATAGCGCACGTGCCAGGCCCTGTCGCGGTCCCAGACGGGCTTCTCGGGACCGTTCCGGATCCGGTAGGTGTACTTCTTCCAGCGCGCGTCGAACCGCGCGTGGAACTTTCCCCGCGCCCGGCGCACCTTCCGGACCGCGATCTCCGGCGGCAGGAGCGCGTTCACGCCGACGGCGAGCTTCCCGGGATCGACCGCGCGGGACGACTCGAAGTGCGCCTCCTGTGCCAGCGCATGCACCCCGGCGTCGGTGCGGCTCGCGCCGGTGACGGCGACCTTCTCCTGGAGGATCCGCGACAGCGCCTCCTCCAGTTTCTGCTGGATGGTCCGCTCCGTCCCCTTCTGGCGCTGCCAGCCGTGATACGTCGCCCCGTCATAGACGACGCGCATGCGATACAGCGGCATCGGGGCACTATATCAAGATGATTTGGGGCTCCGGAGTCCGCCAAGGCGACCCTTGCGGGCGGTTGTCGAACCGTCCAGACGGGAAGGCAGCCCGGTCTTCAGTCACTCCAAAGGGGAGCGCGCCCCCGAGAGCGCGATGCGAACCAGATCCCCTCGAAAATGGGGGAAGCGTAGAACCGTTCCAACGGCAGACCCGGAGAGATGAACCGGACCTCATAGCTGAAGGAACGGGCGAGACCGGGGAAGGAGAGATCGCCAAGACGACGCGGATCGGTGAGGACCACCGGCGAGCCCGGGAGTTCCTCTCCCCCCTCGACATCGGAGAACAGATGCACGCGCACTTCCATCGTGGCCTTTTCCAGACCGGGAAAACCGTCGGGGATGCCTGTCCAGCCGCAGGCTCCCAGCGACACGAGAGAGTCAAGGCTGTAGACCGGCGACTTGAACAAGGAACCCGCGTCCGGTCGGAGGAACCGTCCCGCCTGATAGGCCGCGGCCACGGACGCCGCATCGAGCGACGTCGAGAACATCCGCAGGTCGTCCCCACGGCAGGCCATCTGCTCGACGACGCGCGGGAAGTTGAGGCTCGTCGCCTTCGGACTCTTGTCCGGGGAATAGCGCGTGTCCCGGACCCGGCAGGCCTCGCGGTCGTTGACGTAAAGGATCAGCCACTCGTCGCCCGCGTGATCCTTGTCGAAGACCAGCGTGACGAGGTTCTGCTCGTGGAGCGTGAAGGCATCCAGTTTTGCCGACGCGTACAGCTGGTAGCGGCCGAAATCCACCGTGGACTCTCCGACCGGGGTGGCCCGCTCGGCATTCGGCCACTTCATCTCAACCGAATAGGTCACGAACTGCCTGGATTCTTCCGCCCGCTCGCGGGAGAGGTTGCGCTTGATGGAGATCTCGCCGTTGGTGGATCCCCCGACGGGATTGCACGACAGGCTGAAGATCCTGTCGCCCGACCGCTCCACGACGCCGCTCGCGTCCATCTGGGTATACGCACCGGTGTCCCAGAACATGATCGTGAAATGCTCGATGTGTCCGGTGTCTCCCGCGCGCCGCACGAGCGGACAGTCGAAATACGGGGCGGACGGCACGTACCCTGCAAAGCCGCCTCCGAGGATCTGCCAGTAGAACTCGATGTCGTTCGACTCCTGCCAGTCGATGTCCTCGTTGATCTCCATGGGCGTCGCCATGCTCATCTCCCAAGGCGAGGCATAGTTGGGGTAGGCGAGCGTGCATCGCTGCTGGACCGGGGACGAGATGAGCGAGCGGATCTCCGATGCTTCCGCGCTACCGTTCCAGTCTTCCGCATTGGGCCAATAGACACAGGCCCCGAAAGAGGGGAATTGTCGGGCCGCCAGCCCGACGGCCCCCCAACGCCGGGAATAGTCCATCCATCCGATGGGGTCGGGGGCGCCCCGCAGGTTCCAGACCGGGAGCGTCACGACCGCCGGATAGTCCGGGCCTGGCCGGCGGGCCCGGGGGTCCGGATCGTGAACGTCCAATCCCTGCCGGGTCCGGTGCAGCGTGTGCCAGGAGACCGTCTGGAGGCCGATCTCGTCGAGGTCGAGTTCCCCGTCGCCGTCGAGGTCCACTTGCTGGACCTGCTTGAACATGCTCTCGAAATCCATTTGCGAGGTGAACTCCAGCCTCTCGTATGTGCGGAACTGCCGTTCCGCCTCGAATACCGCCCCTCCCCCGCTCCTGCCCAGGGAAAGGATCCTGTAGCGCGAGATCGGCGCAAGGGTGACGCCCAGCGGATGAAGGGTTCCGTTGCCCGTGAACCAGTAAGGAACCTGGGCCTCTTGCCCCAGTTCCCCGTCTTCGTCGTACCAAGCCAAGGGCTCCCCGGATGGCCGGTTCATGTCCAAGAAATCGGGACCCGGCTTGATCCCGTAGAATGGCCCCTGTTCCGTGACGGGTGTCCCGTCTTCCGCCAGAGCGGTCACTTCATGCGGGATCCCCCAGGTGAGCCAATTCGAGATATCCATGTACGGAAGGGGGAGTTCCATCGGACAGGCCCAGAAAAAGGCGAGGTCCGCCTTGGCGCGGACCCAATCCCGCGCGGTCTGGTCGTAGCCGGCGGCGGCAAGCCACCCTCCTTCCATCCCGAACAGGTCTCCCGCCCGCGATACCAGATGCTCGCGAAAGGCGAGCCATGACCCTCGATTCGGCCCACGGAGAAAGGCGTCTGCCTCGACCGCAAGGGCCTCCGCCTCGTCGGGATAGATCATGAGCTTCCCCAGCTGGGAGAACCTCAACGCGCCGCCGGATCTCACGCCCGGGATGCCGTAAGGAGGCGAGGGATATGGAGTCTGCCCCGGGAGGTGCCCGCCGCCCTCGTAGGCCGGGTTGATCCCGGGGGCCATCCGGAGATGGTCGGACTGCCTGACACCGGCGTACATCCACAGCGCCTGAAGAAGGGCCGGGTCGGCCCCCGCTATCTCGATCGGCGCGTAGGGACTCCAGAAATTGTAGCCGTCGCTCAAGGCATGCATCATGCAGGATTCGCCGACGGAGTACGGTCCCAGGTCCAGATAAGGCAGGATGCGCGCGCGATCCTGGATCGAGTAGCCGATCCGCACGAGCCGGTCCTCGATCTCCTTCAGGGAACGAAATCCCCCTTGCGGGCGGTCGGTCATGACATGCTGGCCCAGGCGCGAGAACTTGATGCTTTCTCCGGGCCCTTCACCGGGAGGAAGATCGACCCTGTGGAGATCGGGATTCTCCGGAAGAAGGAGAGCCCCCAGGCTGTCGAGCAACCGGGTGATCCCTGCCTCCGGTTCCGCGTTCACGGGGATCATCGCGCCGGCAGCGATCCGAAGAGAGAACCGCTCCCCGACCGCCCCGCTTCCGCGGATGCGTCCGCTCCAGGCGGAAAAGCGGCCGTCACCGTCGAGGTCCGCCGCAGGGGCCTCCCCGGATTCGAAGATCCCGTCGCCGTCGTCATTCCATGGCTCGCCATGGCTGTAAGAAGGGTTGAGGAGCCCCTGAAACGGCTTCTCCCAAGGGTCACGACATTCCCAGTCGTCGCCACGGCGATCCCGGGACGAGTCCGCGACGGGATAACCCGGCTCGGCCAGGAGGCGTGCGGCGGCGTACTGGAACCCGCTTTCAACGCCGAGCATGGCCCCGACACGGTCCCTCCACGATCTGCTAACCCGAACAATGAATCGGGTCTCGCTGGCAAAGAGCACTCCCACGAGGGCAAAGGCCACCAGGAGGCCGCTGACCATGATCATGACGATCCCGCGAGTCCGGCTGCCCATCGGCGTCATTAATATCCCCCCTCGGGCCGAAAGACAAAAAAACAGGCGGGGTGGAACGGCTGCTTTTCATCAGGGGTCTATCGGTCAGGGTCCGCACGCTTTCCACGGAAGCCAGGTGCGCTACACTCGCGGCGTGCCGGAACGCGTCCTGACCCACTTCTCCCCGGCTTTCCATGATGCGGGGGGACGCGTCCTCCTGCGAATCCATCAGACGGTTCTCGAAACGGACAGACCCCACCGTGAAGTGGTCCGCGATCCGTTCCTCTTCTTCCCCGCCAAGGGCGGCCCGCCGCTTCGGGCCGTCCTTATCGGACTGCGCCCCCGGTCAGGCCATTTTTACCTGAAAGGCGAGCTTTGGATTCCCGCGGGAAGCTACCGGTTCTCGCCGAAGACGAAACGGCAGGGAGGCCATATCGACATCCTGCCGGACCCGGACACTCCCCTCCGGATCCACTGCGGGCACGGGGCTTCTCCCGTTTCCTGGAACGCTCCCCTGGCGGCCTCCTCGCCGCAGGGAAGACCGCTGATCACCATCCAGCGCGCGCGACTCGCCGCTTGCTGCCGGAAAACGAGCTTCTTCACCCGTCCGGCCGGACACGCTGCCAGGGGAAGCGGCGCCTTGGGCCTCATGCAGGCCCTTTCCCGACCGCTCCGCCTCTCCCTCAACGGCCGAGCGGTCGACCTGGCCCCAGGAGAGGCCTTCGTCGTGAACCGTGGCGACGCCACGCCGCTGGTCGATGACGGCCGGTTCCCCAAGCACTTCCGGCACATCGTGATAGCCCCCTCCGCACTCGACCGGTTTTTCAGTATCTCCGGCCTGGAACACGCGAAAAGACGGTTCGTCTTCGACCCCGTTGGGCGCCCTCTCTCGCCGGACATCGTTGCGGCGATCCTCGGCCTGGAGGAACTCCTCCGCCACCCCCAGGGACCCGCGGGGAAGGCCCATCTGGAAGCCTGCCTTCACTCCTACCTTTTCTCACTGCTCAAACGGTTCCCCAACCGGATCGCAAGGGCGTCCCGCGAAAATTCCCTGGGAGGGCTTCCCGACCCGCGGCTGGCCCGGGCCGTCGCCTATCTCCAACGGGAGTATGCGCGCCCTTACAACCGGAGCCTCGTGGCCCAGTACGCCTGTGTGAGCCGCCAACGCCTGCAGGAGCTTTTCCGGCGGCATCTGCACCAGGATCCGCGGAACTACCTGATCAGGATCCGCATGGAAAAGGCGAAAGCGCTTCTTGCCTCGGGGAAGCGGTCTCTGGCCAAGGTGGGACGGGCAGTCGGTTACGCGGATCCCCGAAGCTTCAGGCGGCTCTATCAGCGCTACGCTCAAGAGCCTTCTGCCCCGAGATAGGCCGTCTGCGCCATTCGGGACAAACAGGTCGCTCGCGTCCAGAACGGAAGTGAAGCACTATCGCGAACGGGAACCTGTACGCGTGAGGCTCCGTTGCTCTGCTTTGCGCCCCTTCCGGCGGTTCGCGTTCGTTCAGCGCCGACGGCAAACCTTTCCCCCCCCAAAAGACGACTTACTGTCTATTAATTCACGATGCACGCAAAGCTCATCCCAAATTGCGCACCGCGACGACAAGGTATGCCGATACAGCGAGGAACGGTAGCAGACAAGTGCTCGCGAGTAGCAGGCGCCGGCGCTGGACCGCGATGGCGGCACAGCCATTCGACGCGATTGCGAACAAGCCAAGCAACCGAAACGGCATCGGGTTCATTGCCAGGTAGACGCAGAAGCCAGCGGCCACAAGCGCTCCAAGTCCGACGACCCACGTCTTCCGAACAACGATACCCACGACCAACAGCGCAAGGCCGATGAAGGCGCTAGGCCAGCCGAACACAATTGCAGGCCAGAAGCTCACGCCAACTGGAGTGTATCCCTGAATCAGTAAAGGTACGGATGAAAAAGCCGCCCCGCGGTGCGGGTCGGCTTGAACGAGTGGTTAGGCCTCAGCGCAGCCACGCCAACACCTCGGCTTCAGGCGGATTCAGCCGGGGCACATGTTGAAGTTCAATCTTACGGCCCGGGTATTTGGCGAAAACCGCCTTATGAGCGCCCAGCGATATTGGCCCGTCTCGCGTGTAGTACTCGGCTACCCAGGACAGGAGAAAGTCGAGGTTGGCTTCCTGCTCCTGCTTGGACGGGTACTTGTGTGGCTCCCAGGGGCGGTTCAGACAGTTGGTCGTGCAACTCTCCAGCCCCGGATTCAGAAGGATGAGAAACGGCTGAAACTGGAACGCGGCTTCGATCAGGTTGCCGTAGCAGCCTTCCAGCACCCAGCGTGTACGAGCGATGCAGAACTTCGCGACGTCGGCTTCGGCCAGAGCGCTTGCCCGCGCCACGGCGGGCTGGTCTGGCTCCCAAGCGACCGAGTCGAGGTCGAGCAATGCGAGGTCGGCCGACCGGGCCAGCCAGCTGGCCAAGGTGGACTTCCCGGAACCAGAGTTTCCGAAGATGGCAAAACGCATCGTCTCTGAAGCCCGACTGATATTGAACAGCGACTTTGCGGCAATAGTACCTGCACACAAGAAAAAGACGGGTAAGGAAAAGCCGCCCGGAGGGCGGCGATTCCACCGAGACAGACCACCGAGAACCGGACGCACGCGACGGCGCGCGCCCCGCGGCGGGAGCGTTTTCGGGGGCCTGATGGAGCCGGGCCGGTCAGGATGTGTAAGAGGCTGTTGCGAAAATAGGCTCTGGCGCGGCGCGTGAGATTGCGGCCGATGGCAAGGCGCGGCGAGGAGGCAACCCTGGCGGAACGGGTTTCCGACGAGCCGCAACGCCGCCACGCGGTCGCAAGATCCGCGCCCCTCCGGGTTGCGGCGGGGCCGGCCCGCCTGCGGCGTCGGTCCTCCTCGGAGTATCACCTCCGGATACGCCTCGTCGGCGCCTCCTTGCATCCGGGCCGGCCGCGCTCGCAACGCGCCGAGATCTATTTTCGCAGCAGCCTCTCAGGCCCGGCGACATCGGAGCGACGAGGCGGCACGGATGCCGCCGAGGAATGTCCCCCGACAAAGGCGAACCGCCGACAGGGGCGCAAGCGGAGCAACGGCACCACCGCGCTATACTTGCCTGATGCCTGACAAGAAGTTGCCGCCTCGCCCTGCCGCTGCGATCCGGCGACTCCTCGCCTGGTTCGGGAAAAACAGACGGGAGATGCCCTGGCGTAACACCAAGGACCCGTACGCGATCTGGGTGTCGGAGATCATGCTGCAACAGACGACGGTCGAGACGGTCATTCCTTACTACAACCGGTTCCTGAAGCGGTTTCCGACGGTGCGGGCGCTCGCAAAAGCGAAGCTGGACGACGTCCTCTCACTCTGGCAGGGGCTCGGCTACTACTCGCGGGCGCGGAACCTCCATGCCGCGGCAAGAATCGTGGCGGAGCGGTTCAAGGGACACGTCCCCGACACGATGGAAATGATCCGGGAGCTTCCCGGGATCGGCCCCTACACGGCGGGGGCGATCCTTTCCATTGCCTTCGATAAGCGTCATCCCGTGATCGACGGGAACGTCGAACGCGTCTTCACCCGGATCCTCGCGATCCGGGAGGACCCCCGGTCAAGCCCGACGAAGGGGAGGCTCTGGGAGACGGCCGCCCGCTGGATCGACGGGCCTGCCCCCGGAGACGTCAACCAGGCCTGGATGGAGCTGGGGGCGACGATTTGCGTGCCTGAAAGGCCGATGTGCCTCCTCTGCCCGGTGGCGGCGGAGTGCCGCGGACGGGCGCTCGGGATCGCCGGGACGCTTCCCGCGAAGGCGAGAAGCCCGGAACCTCCGAGGCGGACCGGGACCGCCCTCGTGGTCCGGTCCGGGGACAGGTATCTCCTGGAGCGCCGCCCCCCGAAGGGGCTTCTGGGGGGACTCTGGGGGTTTCCCGGTGGATGGAACGCCCCCCACCCTAACCCTCCCCCACGAAGGGGGGAGGGAAACATTCTCTCTCAAAGGATTGGTTCCCCGCTCCCTGCCTCTTCACCAGCCGGCCGGGTGGAGCACACATTCACCCATTTCCACCTGTCGCTCGAGGTCCAGGCGGTCTCTATGAAACGGACCCCGCGCGTCCCGGCCCCGTTCCGCTGGGTGGCGGCCGGGGACCTCGCGGAGCTCGCGCTCTCGACCCTGGACAGGAAGATCGCCCGCGTCGCCGGGATCGCCCCCGCGGACAAGGCCGGCAAGGCCGAGAGTCCCCTTTCCCTTTTCGGGGCGGTTTCGGGACAATCCCGGACCTGATGGGAAAGAAGTTCAGGAAGATCCTGATCGCCAACCGCGGCGAGATCGCGCTGCGGGTGATCCGCGCGGCGCGGACGCTCGGGATACGGACGTGCCTGGCGCACTCCGGGGTCGACGCGGGCTCCGTTCCGGCGCGCCTGGCCGACGAGACGTTTCCCCTGTCGGACGGCGCCTCATCCGCCGGGTATCTCGACATCCCCCTGCTTGTCCGGGCCGCGCGGGAGACCGGATGCGACGCCGTCCACCCGGGGTACGGGTTCCTCTCGGAGAACGCCGCCTTCTCCGAGGCGTGCGAGAAAGCGGGGATCGTCTTCATCGGCCCCGCCCCCGGGACGCTCCGGATCACGGGGGACAAATTGGGCGCGCGGAAGCTTGCCGCGACGTCGAAGGTCCCGCTCACGCCCGGTTCCGAGGGGGCGGTCGTGTCGCTCGACGAACTCGGGAAGATCGTGAAAAGGACGGGGTATCCCGTCTTCCTGAAGGCGGCGGCCGGAGGCGGCGGGAAGGGGATCCGGCTCGTCGAGCGTGAGGCCGATCTCGCTTCCGCCTGGGAGCTCGCGCGCGCCGAGGCGAAGAAGGCGTTCGGCGACGACACGGTCTACGTCGAGAAACGGGTCTTCCCCGCGCGCCACATCGAGGTCCAGGTCATCGGGGACGGCCGGGGAAAGGTCCTGCATCTCGGGGAGCGCGAGTGCTCGATCCAGCGGCGCCACCAGAAGCTGATCGAGGAAAGCCCATCCCCCGCCCTCACGAAGGCGCTGCGGGAACGGATCTGCAAGGCGGCGGTCGCGGTCGCCAGGGCGTGCAGATACCGCGGCGCCGGGACGGTGGAGTTCCTGCTCGACGCGGAAGGGCGCTTCTATTTCATGGAGGTGAACGCCCGCGTCCAGGTGGAGCATCCGGTGACGGAGCTCGTCACCGGGATCGACATCGTGGCCGAGCAGATCCGGGTCGCGCAGGGGCTCCCCCTCTCCTTCTCCCAGGCCGACGTCGCGCCCCGGGGCCACGCGATCGAGGCCAGAATCTGCGCCGAGGACCCGGCCGGGAACTTCATGCCGGCGACGGGAACGGTGGAATCGCTCGCGATCCCGGGCGGCCCGGGGATCCGGGTGGAGACGGCGCTCGAGAAGGGGCAACGCGTGACGCCGCACTACGACTCGCTCCTCGCCAAGGCGCTCGCCTGGGGCCGCACGCGCGAGGAGGCCGCGGAACGGCTTTCCCGCGCGCTCCGGGAGCTCGAGATCACGGGGATCCCCACCACCGCCCCCTTCCTCGCCATGATCCTCGCGGACAAGGCGTTCCTCTCCGGAAAGCTCCGGACCGATTTCCTCGCCCGCTGGACCCCGCCCCCGCCTCCCGAAGCGGTCTTGCGGGCGGCGGCCGTCGCCGTGGTGGCCTGGGGGGCGCGCCGACGCGCCACCGTTTCCTTCGTGACCGGATCGACGCCCGGGGCCTCCGCCTGGGGCGCCGCCGCCCGGACGGAAGGGCTCCGGTCATGACCCGCCCCGTCAAGGTCTCGGTCGACGGAAAATCCTTCCCGGTGGTCCCCGGGACATTTGCCGGGCTGGAGCCGGACCCCCGGGACCCGCGCCGCGGGACGGTCCGGATCGACGGAGAGCGGCTTCGCTATACGATCACCCCCGACCCGCAGGACCCGGGGACGGGACGGATCCAGATCGGCCTCTTCTCGCTTCCCTTCTCCCTGGACGCGAGCGAAAGCACCCGCTCCGGCGGCCGGCGCGGCGGGCCGGATCCGACAGTGCGCGCCCACATGCCGGGGCTCCTCGTCAAGCTCGCCGTCGCGCCGGGAGACACCGTCGAGCCCGGGACGCTCCTCGCCGTCCTCGAGGCGATGAAGATGCAGAACGAGATCCGCTCGCGCGTCCGGGGGACCGTCCGGGCCGTCCATGCCGCCGCGGGGGCGAGCCTCGAGGGGGGCGCTCCCCTCGTGACGGTCGATCCGGCGTGATGGCGACGCGCGCCGTCCGGGGATTCCTTCTCGCCGCGCTCCCCCTCCTTCTCCTGTGGCCGGGTCTCGCGGCCCCCTTCCTGTTCGACGACTTCCCGACGGTGGTCGAGAATCCGATGGTCCGGGACCCGGCGACGATCGTCACCGCCTGGTTCCACCACCACCGGGCGCCGGTCTACGCGCTGCACGCGGCGGAGCACGCCCTGTGGGGGGCCCGTCCGGCGGGGTTCCGCGCCGTGAACGCCCTCCTCCATGTCGCGGCCGCCTGGCTCCTCTGGGGGCTCCTCCGGCGCATCCTTCCCCGCCTCCTTCCGTCGGCGGACGAAGGGGCGCGCGACCGGATCGCTTTCTGGACGGCGCTCCTCTTCGCGGTCCACCCGCTGGCCCTCGCGACCGCCTGGTCGGTCGCCCAGCGGTCGGAGCTCCTCGCCTCCGTCTTCTTCCTGGCCTCGGCGAACGCCGCCGCCCGATGGGCCGGAAGCGGAAGCGCGCGGGCGATCCTCGCGGCCGCGGGGCTGGCGGCCCTTTCCCTCTGGTCGAAGCCGGCCGCGGCGGGGCTCCTGCTTCTCGCCGCGGGGATCGCGGCCGGACGGGTCTCCTCCCCCTGGAAGAGACCGGCGATCGCGGGGACGGCCGCGGTCCTCGCGGTCCTTCTCGCGAGACCCTTCCTGCTCCTCGTGCGGGAGACCGACCCGACCGCCTACTGGGCGGCGCAGACGCGCGTCGTGTGGGACTACGCGCGCATCGCGGTCCTTCCGGCGGGGATACGCCTCGACAGCGACCTTCACGCCTGGGACGTCCCGGGCGCCCCCTGGGGTCCGGGGCTTGCGGCGATCGCCGCCTGCGCTGCCGCCGCCTGGTTCCTCCGGAAGGGATGTCCCGACATCTCCCTGGCCGCGGCCTGGTTCCTGGCGGCGCTCGCCCCGACGTCCCTGACCCCGCTCCTCGACGTCCGGAGCGACTCCCGGGCCTACCTCGCGACGGCCGCCTTCACGTTCCTGGCCGCGCGGCTCGCGTTCTCGGGGTCCGGCGCGCGGGACCCGCGGCGCGGACGGCTTCTCGTCCTCGCGGCGGCGCTCTTCTGCGCCGGCGGCGCGCGTCTCGTCGACCAGCGCCGGTCGCGGCAGGCGGCCTGGATCGGGAACGCGCGCGAGGTCCCGAAGGCGGCCCGGGGGCTGGCGAACCTCGGCGAGGCGCTGCGGGAATCGGGCGACTTCCGGCGGGCGTGCGGCGCCTACAAGGGGGCGCTGGCCCTGGACGCCTCCCAGCCCCTCGACGACGCGCGCCCCGAAAGCCGCTCCTACGCGCCGGTGCTCGCGAACCTCGGGTACTGCCTCTACCGGACGGGAGACATCGGCGGCGCGATCATCGCCTATCGCAAGTCGCTGGAGTCGGATCCGGGGAACGTGGACGCCCTCTTCAACCTGGGAACCCTCCATGCCGAGCGGAAGGAGCACCGGATCGCGGCGGCGCACCTCGAGGCGTATCTCGCGAGTCGGCCGGGGGACCCGGCGGCAGTGAACCTGCTCGCGGTCTCGCTCGCCCGCTCGGGAAACGCCGATGCGGCCGCCGGCTGGTGGCGCTACCTCCTCGCGTTCCGCCCCGACGACCCGCGCGTCCTCAACAACCTGGGGAACCTTCACCGCTCCGCGGGACGCACGGACGAGGCGATCCGGCACTACGAGGTGGCGGCCGGAAGCGAGCCGGATCCGGAGGAGGCGGCCGTCACGCTCCGGAACCTCCTGGCCACGCGCCTGGCGGCGGATCAGGCCGAGGAGGCGGAGAAGATCCGCTCGCGCCTGGCGGCCATCCCCGGCGCCGACGCGACGGTTCCCGACGAGCCGCTCTGGCGCTGACACATAAAAGTACCGCCATACAGGATCACCGTTGGCGCCGATGGCCGCTCCATGAGGCGGCCCCTGACGCCGGGACGACACTGGGAGAGAAGCCGCCCCTTGTGGTCGGCCGCCTTTTCGCTGGACGCTCGGCATGCGGCAAGACTTTCCGACTCATGCCTCGCTCGAGTGCCGCGACGGCCGAGGTGAAGCCGTCGGAAGGTTTCCCCGAAAACACCAGACCGCACCTCGGCCTGCGACACACGCCCGCAAAAACGCCCCCGCCCCGGGCCGCGCGCGTTCGCGTGCGTTCAGTGATGTCACGCCCTCTTCTTGTCCAAGAACCAGAGTGCCGCGGCTGCTGCAATTGTCAGCACACCGAACAACGCCACGACACGCCATTGATCTTGGAACAGGCCAATGTGGCGATTCCAAGTCTGCTGCTGCTCGGATGACAACTCCTGCAATCGCAATTCTTGGGCGAATGGCGCCTCATGTGCATAAATGCGTATACGCCCCCAGTAGACACCGTAAAAAATCTCAATAGCACCCAAAAGACATAAGGCTGTAACAAGAAATCTTTTCATGTTTGTGATGTGGCCTTGCGAACATCGCGCCATGGCATTGCAGCATGGTACCGCGCGTACTTATGGACATTGATGAGAAAAGCCGCCCGGAGGGTGGCGATTCCATTGAGTTATACCCTCCCGAGCTGAATGAACGCGACAGCGCGCGCTCCGCGGCGGGAGCGTTTTCGGGGGCCTGATGGAGCCGGGCCGTTCAGGAGGTGCTAGGCCTGGCTCTATCGGAGCGACGAGGCGGCATGGATGCCGACGAGGAGCGTCCCCCGACAAAGGCGAACCGCCGACAGGGGCGCAAAGCGGAGCCTCCGCGCCATCCGCACCGGGCAGACCCGCCGCGATGTCACTTGAGACAAAGGAAGAAAAGGCCGATCCCGAGCGCCACCGTCATCGCGACCGCGCTCCAGAGGACGGTCCGGTGGAGGCGGCGCGCCGCCAGCGGGTCGAGGCTGGCCCGATCGAGGTGCGCGATCCGCCCCCCGATCGACCCGTGTGTGATGGTCCGCAGGCGCGAGGGCTGCCCGCTCAAGGAGGCGATCCGTGCGAGCGCCTCCTGCATGCGCCGCGTGCTCCCGATCTGGGCGGCGGCGAGGAGATCCGCCTGCCGCTCGAAGCGGCGCGAGAGGAGCCCGAAGAAGACCCCCCAGACGAGAAAGACCGTCGCCCCGTTCTCGGCCAGGTATCCCCAGAAGCCGGGCTCGGGACGCCCCGCCGCGCGCCCCTCCCACAGCATGACCGTCGTCATCGCCAGAAGCGTGAAGAGCAGATAGTGGATGAAGTGCCTCCCCCGGACGTGCCCCAGCTCGTGCGCGAAGACCGCCTCGACCTCGTCGGGCGGGAGCGCCTCGAGGAGCGCGTCGCTGATCAGGATGTAGGAAAGGGGCGGCACCAGACCCACCGTGCAGGCGTTCAGGAGCGCCCCGCGCGTGTCGAGAAGCATGATCCGCCGGTCGGCGAAATCGGCCTGCCTCGCGAGCTTCGCGAGGCGGTCGCGCAACTCCCCCGGCGGAAAGGGGCGCACCGTCCAGAAGAGCCGCAGGACGAACGGCATGGTCAGGTACGCGGTCGAGATGAGGCCGGCGTAGACAAGCCACTTGCCGAGCGACCCGGGCATCCCCGCCAGGAGCCTCTCGACGGGCCCGATCGGCAGGATCGACGCGAGATCCAGGAGCCCCAGGATCAGGAAGATCCCCAGGACCGACGAGGCGTACTGGCGCGCCTGGAAAAGGAGGAACGACGCGAGCCCCCCCGGCCCGCCGCGCAGGCGGCGGTGCGCGCCGAACAGGGCGACCCACAGGAAAAGGAGCGAGACGAAAAGCGGGAACAGGAGGACAAGGACCTGCAGGAATGCCGGTAGCGGGCCGAAGCGCGGATGCGCCAGGACCGCCTCGCGCCACCCCAGCAGGAAGAACTGCGCCCCGTAGAGCGCGAACAGCCCCGCGCGCAGGAGAGCGAGCGCGCGGTTGATCCGGTGGAAGAGGGGCGCCTCCCCGTCCCGCCGCCGCAGGATCGCCTGGACGACCCCCCAAGCGAGAAGCCCGTAGGCGGACGCCGCCGCGAGAACCGCCCAGGCCGTGGCCGCGGGGGAGGCCAGGACGGAACGTGCCGGCACCTCCCCGTCGAAGACCGCCAGGACCAGCGCGAGCGCCGTCAGGACGAAGTAGCCGTACACGGGAGCATTGTAGGGACGGGACGGGGAAGCGGGAGACGCGAGTCAGTGTCCGGAAAAACCGGGGCGAAGCCCCGTCGGGCTCCGCCCCGCCCCTCTCCTGTCTAGATGAGATCCTTGATGAACCCTTCCAGGATCGCCTCGATCTTCTCCTGGGTGTCGTACTCGCCCTTCCGGATCATCTCCTTCAGGCGCTCGACGCGCGCCGCCTGCTCGGGGCCTGCCGGCTCCGCCTTCGCGCGCGCGTTCCCGTCCGCTCCCCTGGCTTTCTTTCCCATGGCGTCCTCCCTCTCTGATGAAGTTATCGACCGCGTTGCGGACAATCTGGATGCGCGCGGCGAACTTTCTCGAAACGCCATTTGATGGTTTGTGCGCGGGGCACAACCTGTTGAGCGGAGGGCCTGGACCTTCTACAAGAGCGGCCGCACGGGCCGCCGGACGGCTAGCCTCACCCGCTCCTGGGCTTCGCGGGAGGCTTCGGCGCGGGAGGCTTTTTCGGGGCTGGCGGCTTCTTCGCGGGAGGCTTCTTCGTGGCGGCGGTCTTTCCCTTGGCGGCGTCCTTCGGCTTTTCGGCGCCGATCTCCTCGGGAGGATCCTCGACATCCTCGATCCAGGCGATGTCGGCGGCGGGGATCGTCATCTGCCCCCCCATGTCGAGCCGGATCGTGACGAAATCGGGAATCTTCTCCTCCGCGCCCCCGGCCGCCGGTCCGGCCTTCCCCTCCGCCCCTTCCGGGGCGGTCTCCCGCTCCGGAGCCGGCTTCGGGACGCCGGTGTCCTTGTCGATGAACGTGAGCGGCTCCGGGGCGCCCTGGACGATCCGGCCGTTCATGACGTTCCCGTTCTTCAGCCCCACCTTGTCGGCCAGCGCCGGAAAGGCCGCCAGGAGGACCGAGACCGGGATCGCAAGACGCGCGCCAATGGTTGCTTTCATGCCCCCATTATGACCGCGGTGCCGGACGACGCAATCTTTCCCCCGGGGCCGCGCCCTCGCACGGCCCCACCCTGCACGTCCTTCACGGCAAGGGAGCTATTCGGAAAGGCGCTTCTCGAGAAAAGCGAGCTGCTCTGCCAGGGTCTCCTCGTTCCCGGCGGAGACGATCTTCCCCGCCGGATCGACCAGGATGACGGTGGGGACCTCGCTCACGCCCCAGGCCCGCTTCGTCCGGCCCCGGTCGTCGACGAGCACCGGAAACGGCAGGGGTTTCCCCCCCCAGACCTTCTCGACCGCGGGAGCCAGGCGGATGTCGAGTTCCTCGAGGGTCTTCACGGTGCTGTCGTGGATCGCCAGGATCTCGAAGCGGTCCAGCCGGTCCTTGTGCTTCCCGTAGAAGGCCGCAAGCGAGGGGACCCCCTCGCGCACGCAGGGCGGTCACCAGAATCCCCAGACCGCGACCAGCATCCACTTCCCCCGGAAATCGGCGGGGGCGGCGCCCGCCTTCACCCCGCGCGCCTCGGCGGCGGACCAGGCGGGAAGCTCCTTCCCGACAAGGCGCGCGAGGCGCGACGGGACCACCGCGATCCCCTCCGACAGGGACGCGGCATCCTCCGGGATCCGGAACGGGATCTCGAGCGTCTCGATCTGGCAGCCGAACACCATGAGCTGATATTCCCCCGGCGGAAGGGGAAGCGTCCCGCGCTCGAACCGTGACTTGAAAAGCGGCGCGTCCCCGTCGGCCGGATACACGTAGACGCCGACCGGGCCGACCGGACCGTCCCCTTCCCCCTCCTTCCGGTGGAAGGAAAGCGTCAGGCGGGTGATCGGCGCCATGCGCGCCTCGACGTCCCCCGCCCCGTCCGGGCGCGCCGGAAAGACCGCGCCGAGATTCCGCGCCAGGTCGAGCGCGAGCAGGGATCCGGGGGCCCGGGCCGTCCCCTCGGGGAGGGCGACGCGTCCGTCCACACCGGAAGACACCCCTCCGTACGGGATCCACTTCCCCTCCGCCAGATACCAGACCGGCGCGACGGGGACCCCCGCGGCAGGCCGTCCGGCCTCGTCGATGACGCGGATCGCGGGGGCGGCGCCGGCCGGCACGGTCCCGGCAAGGAAGGCCGCAAGCGCGAGGAACCGGAGACGGATCAATCCCTTCACGACAGGACCCTACACGAATTCCGGAGCCCGGTCACTCCGGACGCCAGTGGGGATACCCCGCGCCCGGCGCGTTCCGGGCGATGACGCGGTATTCGCCGCTTTCCACGTCGATCACCTGCACGCCTCCGTCCCCCCCGGCACAAGCAACGTACCTCCCGTCCGGGGACCAGCACAGGTTGCTGGAGGCGAGGGGAATGTCGGCCAACAGCCTGGCGTTCGCGCCATCGACGTCCGACACGAAAGGCCGGGGGGGGATTGCGATGCGCCTTGTCCCATGCGCAGTACGTCAGACGCTTCCCGTCCGGGGACCAGGCCGGATGGGAGGCGTGCGGAATCACCTTCCGAGGGTTGGCGCCGTCGGCGCCCATCAGGTAGATCCCCCGGGATTCCCCGTCCCTGTCCGAGACGAACGCGATCGTCTTTCCGTCCGGGGACCAGGCCGGGTACACGTTGATGCCGGGGGAATCGGTGAGACGCTTGAGGTTCCCTCCCGAGATGTCCGCCGTATAGATCTCCGCCTCGTTTCCCTCCAGGCGGGAGAAGGCGATCCGCCCGCCGTCCGGGGACCAGGTCGGGGCTCCGTCCACCCCGCCCGTCTCCGTCACCTTCGTCACGTTCTTCCCGTCCGCGTCCATCACGTGGATGTTCCAGGTGCCCTCCCGGTCGGACTGGAACAGGATCCTCTTCCCGTCCGGGGACCAGACGGGCGAGACATCGTTGCCGCGGTGTTTCGTCAGGTTCACGAGGCTCGTGCCGTCCTCTCCGATCCGGAAGATCTCGGATTGCCCTTTCCCGACCCTGGAGACCTTCTGCGCCTGGATGGCGACCGGCCCCGGCTTCCGGTCCGACTCGACATCGCTGGCGTCTCCGTTTCCTCCTGACAGCAACAAGACCATGCCGGCGATCCTCGTCACGCTTCGCGTCGTTCCCATGGGTCTCCTTTCGTTCAGCCCGTTCGGTCGGGCCGCTCTCATACAACCGGACACTCCGATCGGCGCCCGGGCCACGCGGGTGGCCGCGCGGCCGATTCCGGCAGGGGGTCCACCGGCCGGGCGCGCGTCACCCCGACACCGACAATTGACAACGCGGGCCGGCGCGCGCATCCTCGCCGTCCCATGCGACCCCTCCTTCCCAGCATCCTCGGCGCGGTGGGCGGGACGCCGCTCGTGGAGCTCTCGCGCCTGGCGGCGGGCCTTCCGGGCCGCGTCGCCGCGAAGATCGAGTACGCCAACCCCGGCGCGAGCGTGAAGGACCGTCCCGCCCTCCGGATCATCGAGGACGCGGAACGGGCCGGGACCCTGAAACCGCGTCAGACCGTGATCGAGCGCACGAGCGGCAACATGGGGACGGGGCTTGCCATCTCCTGCGCCGTGAAGGGATATCCCCTCGTCGTCGTGATGTCGGCCGGGAACTCCATGGAGCGGGTCCGGATGCTCCGGGCCCTCGGCGCTAAGGTCCGCCTCATCCCGCAGGTGGACGGAAGGCCCGGCCAGGTGACAAGCCGCGACCTCCAGGCGGTCGAGAAGGAAACGAAGTCGCTCCAGAAGAGGCTGGGGGCGTTCCGGGCCGACCAGTTCGAGAACCCCAGCACCGTCTGGGCGCACCGGGACGGAACGGGGCGCGAGATCTGGCGGCAGACCCGGGGGAAGGTCGATGCCTTCGTGTCGGTCACGGGATCCGCCGGGACCTTCATGGGGACGATGCGGACCCTCAAGAAGCGCAAGCCCTCCGTGAAGGCGTACGTCGTGGAGCCGCTTCGCGCCGCGATCCTCTCCGGGAAGGTGAAGACCCCCGGCCGCCACAAGCTCCAGGGGGTCGGGTACGCCGAGGTGCCGGCGCTCTTCGATCTCAACTTCGCCGACGGCTACATCCAGGTCACCGATCGCGAGGCGACGTCGACCGCCCGCGCGCTCGCCCGGAAGGAAGGGATCTTCTGCGGCTTCACCTCCGGCGCCAACGTCGCCGCGGCCCTGAAGCTCGCCCGCAAGGCCCCCCGGGGGAACCTGATCGTCACCGTGATCTGCGACTCGGGGCTGAAGTACTTGAGCACGGACCTTTTCCCGTAGAATGACCCCGTGAAAAAGGCGGGCGTCCTTTTCTCCCTCATCCTCTTCTGCCTGGCCGGCATGCCTTCAGGCCCCTTCCCGCGCGTCGCCCATTCGCACGGGCACGGGCACGAGAAAGCGTGCGAGGCCTGTGCCCACCCCTCCGACAGGCCGGACCTCTCGGCCGACTGCCCGGGACACGACGACCACGGGGATCCCTGCCATGATCCCCGACACCACCATCATGGACACCACGAGGAGTGCCGCGACTGCCTCCTGTGCGTGCATGCCCTGCGGGCGCCTGCGGCGTCTCCCGCCACCGGCGCCCTTCTCCGGCCGCCCACACAGGACGGGCAGGAGCCGCTGCCGCCCGAAAGGGCGTTTGTCCCGCAAACGGCCGTTTCCGTCGCATTCCTCCCGCGCGGTCCTCCCCGCGTCGCCTGACGCCCGTTCATAACGGTCATCAGGCGCCGGCCGAAACCGGCGTCCGTCATCGTCCGGAATCATTCAAGGAGGAACCGATCATGGGTCGATTCATGACGTTGTCCGTCGTTCTGGCCGGGGCCCTGGCGCTCCCGGCAACCGGGGGGCACGCTGAACATCCCCCCCATTTCTCGCGGGCGATCGTGGAGCCGTTCCGCCTCCACCACGCCTTTCTCGAGGACGAGTTCAAGCTGAACTCGACCTGGCTGCGCGGGCCCCGCATCGACGGGGAGAAGCGCGCGGACGGGTTCGAGGAAGTCCTGGAACTGGGGTGGGCCTCCGACGACCACCGCTGGGGCGCCGAGATCCTCGTCCCCTGGTCGAATCTCGGCGAGGACCGGAAGGAAGGGATCGGGGATATCGAGATCCAGCCCGTGAAACACGCCTGGATCAACCGGCCCGACGAGGTCCTTTCCACGGCCCTGGGATTCGGGCTCGACACCGGGGACGAGTCGGACGGCCTGGGCGAGGGGCACCGCGTCGTCGAGCCTCATTTCTTCTACGACCGCGCGCGCGGAAACTGGGGGTTCGGGGCGAATCTCGTTCCCGAATTCCATGTCAGCGGACCCGCCGGGACCGCCCTCGGATACGGGGCGATCGCCTCGTACACCTTCCTTGACGCCGCCCGCGCGCCCGCCGGCCGCTGGCTTTTCTCCGCATCGACCGAGATCGCGGGAAGCTGGGGGATCGACGGCGAACCGGAGGGAGACGACCCCGCCACCGTCACGTTCGGATTCCACGTGCGTGACGAGGCGTCCGGCTGGATGGGGCGCGTCGGCGTGGAGCTTCCCGTTACGGGCGACCGGGAATATGACGCCGCGCTCCACTTCCGGATCGGCGTGCACTTTCACTGATCCCGGGGAGAGACGGGCGACGGGGGCCGCGCGAGCGGCCCCCGTCTTTTATTTCGCGTAGCGGAGATCGACGCGGAATTCCTTCGCGTCGAAAGCGACATCGGCAGCGACAGGCTCCCCCGCGCGGACCTCGACCGTCCGGACGCGCTTCCCGAAGAGGTCGTGCCAGACGTTGAGCCGGTACGTCCCGGGCGGGACGAGGTCGAGCCGGAAGACGCCGTCGGGGCCCGTCACGGCGACGTACGGGTTCTCGACCACGACGACGTGCGCCTTCATCCAGCGGTGCCCGGCGTCGCAGATGAGATCGAGGACGCCGGGGCGGTCGAGCGTCACGACGCCGGTGGAGCTCTCCCCCGCCTGCGCCACGTTGAAGACGCTCGTTTGCGTCTCGTCGTAGGCGTGCACCGTGTGGAGGACGGGGTCGCTGTTGGCGAGCTCCAGCCGCGACCCCCGCCGCGCGACGATCAGGTGCGGCGAAAAGACGCATTTCCTCTGGTCGAGGACCTGCCGGTCGGGGAACTCCCCCCACTTCTTCCCGACCGCGACGCCCGAGAGCCAGGCGACCGCCCCGGCAAGCTCCGGCCCCGCGCCTTCCCGCCGGCACGGATGGGGCTTTCTCGTCTCGGACGGTTCGGCCGCGCAGATCTCGACGTTCTTGTGGAGCGCGAACGGGGGCAGGTCCGGGATCGCCCCCGTGAAGGTGACGCGCCCCTTCACCTGCCCCGCCTCCGTCACCGCGATCTCGCGGTAGGCCGGGGGAGGCGGCTGGACGAGGTTCCCCCTCCTCTTGTAGCGCCAGACCAGGCGGTCGCCGTCCGAAAGCTTCAGGCGATAGGCCGAGACCGGCCCCTTGTGGCCGTTGTACTCGTAGAGCCACCACCCCTCGTTCTCCGGATCGGAGGCGACGCCGTTGATCGCGTCGATATCCAGGGGGTCGCAGCAGGCGAGCCCTGTGCGGACGGCCGCTGCCGCCCGCGTGGCATCGAGCGCGGTCGACCCCTCCGGGATCCGGACCGTCCGCTTCACGGCGGGCTTTTCCATCGGCCCGAAGTCGATCTCGACGTCGACGGAAATTTCCTTCGCCGGCGAGGCGTCGCGGCCGGCGCGCCAGGCGGAAAAGCCGATCGCCGCGGCGGCGCCCGCCGCGAAGGAGACGATCCCGACAAGAATGACTTTCCTCACGGGGACACTCTAGCGGATGAGCCCCGCCACGGCCCCGCAAAAGCGGGCCGCCTGCGTGTCCGTCATCGCGGTAACGTTCACCACGCCCGAGGCGGTCATGTGGATCGCGTGGTCGCGCGCGAGCGTCTCGATGCCGGCGCGGTCGAGATCGAACCGGGTGAAGAGCCCCCGCTCCGTCAGGAGATGGTTCCAGTCGCGCAGGGGTGGCGCCGCCGAGAGCCCGTCGAAGAGGAGCTTCCGCATCCGGCCGATCCGCTCCCGGATCCCGGCGACATCCCGCTCCCAGGCCGCGCGGAGCGCCGGATCCGCGAGGACCGTCGCGATCACCTCCGCCCCGTGCGCCGGGGGACGCGAATAGCTCGCCCGCGCGAGCCGGCGCGCCGCGAAGAACGCCTTCCTGGCCTCGTCCGGGGACTCCCCGACGAGGGTGAGCGACCCGACGCGCTCCTTGTAGAGCTCGAACGACTTCGAGAACGAGGCGACCACCAGCATCTCGGGACATTCCCGCCCGAAGATCCGGACGCTCTCGAGGTCTTCATGGATCCCGTCGGCATATCCCAGGAAGGCGATGTCGAGGACAGGGACAAGCCCGCGCTCGCGGACGCGCCGCGCGAGCGCCGTCCACTGCGCCGGGGACGGGTCGCGTCCCGTCGGGTTGTGGCAGCAGGCATGGAACAGGACCGCCTCCCCGGAAGGGGCCGCCCCGACACCGGCCAGAATCCGGTCGAAGGCGAGAGAGCGCGACGCGGGCTCGTACCAGGTGTAGACCCCGACCTCGAGACCCGCTCCCCGGAAGACGGCGTGGTGGTTGTCCCAGGTGGGGTTCGGAAGCCAGATCCGCTTCGCCCCCAGGCCCGCCAGAAGCTCTCCCGCCAGGCGCAGCGCCCCGGTCCCCCCCGGCGCCTGGAGCGTGGCGGCGCGCCCCGCGGCGATCGCGGAAGAGCCCGCCCCCAGGAGAAGCCGCTCCGCCTCCCGCCGGAACGGCTCGTGTCCGGCGAAGTCGGTGTAGTCCTTCGTCTCCTCGCGGGCGAGGACGCGCGACTCCGCCTCCTTCACGCAGGCGAGGATCGGGGTGCGTCCCGCGTCGTCCCTGAAGACGCCGGTGGCCAGAAGCATCCTCTCCGGCCGCGTGTCACGGGAGAACCGCTCCTGCGCGGTATCCAGCGCTCCCGCGGGGACAGGCTCGAGACGCTCGAACACTCCGGGAGCATATCCCCGTGATCTTTTTCCGGGAAGCGGCGCCGGAGCGGATCAGCGCGAAACGGGAACGGCAGCGCCTCCGTCCCACGCCTGCCGGAGCCCGGCCAGATAGCGCGCCTTGTCCGCATCGGGCAGGAACGCGTGACGGAATCCGTTTTCGGCGATCGCGAGGAGGTCGTCGCCCGACAGGCCCATCCGGGCCAGTTCCGCGTACTCCCCGGAAAGGGTCGTCCCGAAGAAGGTCGGGTCGTCGGTGTTCACCGTCACGGGAACGTCGGCGCGGTGGAGCGTCCCCAGGGGATGCATTTCATAAGAGGGAAAGATCCCGGTCCGGAGGTTGCTCGTGGGGCACACCTCGAGCGGGACCTTCCGCTCCGCGAGGAGGCGCAGGAGCGACGGATCCTCGATCGCGCGGACGCCGTGCCCGATCCGCTCGGCCCCGAGGACGTCGAGCGCCCCCCGGACACTCTCCGGTCCCGCCCCCTCCCCCGCGTGGGCCGTGAGCCGCAGGCCGTTCTCGCGCGCGAGCCGGTAGGCACCGGCGAAAAGCTCCGGTGGAAAGCGGTGTTCGCTTCCTCCCAGGTTGATCCCGACGATGGAGGGGCTCTTCAGGTCCGCAACGCGCCGGACAAGGTCGAGCGCGGCATCCGGCCCGAAGTCGCGCACGAGGTCGATGATCCAGGCCGCGCGCACCGACGGGTGGCGCGAGGCGGCGTCGAGCGACGCCGCGATCTCCTCGAGCGAGATCCCCTGGTTCATCTGCTCGCGCGCCGAGACCGTGACCTCGGCGTAGACCACCCCCTCGGCCGCGAGGCCGTCCAGGACCCCCCGCACCAGAAGATCGAGATCCGCCCGGGTCTTCACGAAGTAGCCGGTGAAGCAGTACGTCATCAGGAACTGGTCGAACGAGGAAAACCGGAAGAGCCCGTCGATCTCCCGCCCCCCGGACGCGATGAAATCCCGTATGTTCGCCTGCCCCTCGAACATCTTCCGGTGGCGCTCCGGCGCTCCTTCGAGGGCGCGCTCCGGAGGCCTCTGGCGGACAAGCCGAGAAAAGGTTTCACGCGGCACCGCTCCGAAGAGATGCACGTGGAGCTCCGCCTTCGGGAGGGCGCGGATCCGGTCCATGTCGGGCGTCACAAGGAAGGAGACTATATGATCCGGGTGATGCCGCTTAAACGGATCCGGCCTTTCTTTTCCGCCGGGCTTTCCGCCTGGTTCCTCGCCGGAGGCCCGGGACACGCGGCTCCCCCGACGCCGCCGGCCCCGCGGGCGGTCGACGCCGCGATCCGGGAGCTGTCGTCGGCCGATTTCGAGACGCGCGAGGCGGCCTTCACGCGGCTCCTCGACTGGGGCGCCCGGCACCCGCAGGAGATCCTGGGACTTCTTCCGGCCGACCTCACCGATCCCGAGGCGGCGGCGCGCTGCGCGCAGCTGCGCGAGCGGATCGACCAGGCCGCGCTGCGCCTCGCGGCGATCGAGAAGGGAGCCCGCGAGCCGGGGCTTCCCGCCGCCATCGACGCCTTCCTCGCGGCGCCCGGCGGCCAAGGCCTGAACGACCTGCGCACCCTCGCCGTCCGGCTCGGCGACCCGGACGTCTCGGACGCCGTCTGCTCGGTGATCGCGGCGTTCGCCCGCCGGAACGGGGACCCCCAGATGCGCGCCGCGGCCCTGAACACCCTCGTCATCCTCGACGACCGGCGGGCCGTCGAGATCGCCGCCGCCTGGCTCCCGGGAGACGAGTTTGCCCTGCGCCAGGCCGCCGCCCATGCCCTCCGGTCGCGCGGAAAGCGCGAGCATGCCCCGCTCGTCCTGGCGGCGCTCGAAGGACCCACGGACCTCAACATCCGGATGACCCTACTGGACGCCCTGGGACACATGGGAGATCCCGCCGCGATCCCGGTCCTCGTCCGCGAGCTCAAGCGCGAGTCCCGCCACACGGCGGCCCGGGCCCTGGCCGCGATGAAGGCGCGCGAGCACGCCCCCGCGATCGCCGAGATGCTGAAGCACCCCAACGCGATAGACCGCTCCGTCGCCGCCCAAGCGCTCGGGACGATGGGAGACCCCGCCCAGATCCCGGCCCTGGAAACACTCCTCGTGGACCCCGATCCGGGCGTCCGGAATGCCGCGGAAGCGGCCCTCCGCCAGATCCGCGCCCCGGCGACGGAATAACAGAAAAAAATCTGTCGACGCCGCCTCTCCGCACGCGTTCTCTCCGGGAAGCCGGGCGATGGACCCGGACAGACGCCGAAAGGAGAGCGGTCATGGAACGGAAGCGGATCGGCATGCTGGCAGCGGGGCTTCTGGCGGCGGCAACGGCGGCGCGCTGCGCCGACGGGACCGGAGCGCCTTCCCTGGCGGACCTCAAGGGCGCCCTCGCTGAAAAGGGAGCCCTCCCCTTGTACGAACAGGCGAAGGAGATCCTCCTGGCACGGGGGATCCCCCCGGAAGAGGCGGACGAGCGGGCAGCCAAACTGGTCATGGACCAGAGGCTCCTCCACGGGAAAACGGACGAGGAAGTCCTGCGGATGGCGCGGGGCGGCACGAGCGGCAGGAAAATCGACATCTCCGGGCTCGCCGCCAAGATCGACAGGACCCCTCTCCCCGAAGACGCCGGGACGCTCGACGGCGAGGAGCGCGCCCGGGCGATGCGGCTCGTCGAGGACCTTTCCTCGGAAGACGCCGGACGACGGGACGCGGCCCGGCGTGACCTCCAGGCCCTGGGCGCCCGGTTTCCCAGGCAGGTGCTTGCGCTGATCCCCGCGGAACTCCCCGCCCCGGAGGCTCGAAAGGCGGCAGATGCGGCCCGCCGCGCAGTCATGGAGGAGATGGTCAAGGCCGACATGGAAAGAAGGATCCACCCGGACGCGCGGCTGGTCGGAGCGATCGAGGCGGCACTCCGGGAAAAGGGGCTCGGGGAACCGCTTGCCCGGCAGGCCGCTCCGCAGGTGATGAAGCAGATGCGCGCGCAGGGAATCCCGGATGCCGACATCCCCGCCACCATCCGGTCGTCGACGGCGAAAGCCGAGGTGCATCCTCCCGGACATCCGCATCACGGGGAAACGCGGGATCCTCCCCGAATCCGCTGACGCCTGTCCTGCGCGGCGCCGGTCCGTTGGGATAGAATCCCGCCGTGCCCGATCCGGATCCCGTCCGCGAAGGGGAGGAGCGCGCGCTCGTGGCGCGGTGCGTCCGGGGAGAACCCTCCGCGTGGCGGGAGATGATCGACCGCTACACCGACCGCCTGTCGGTCAAGGTGTCGCACGTCTACCTCCAGAAGCTGGGCCGGGCCCCTTCCGCGGAGATCGTCCAGGAAACGGTCCAGGAGGCGTTTTGCCGGGTCGTCGAGCACGACGCGCGGATACTGAAAAGCTTCCAGTGGCGGTCAAGCCTCGGGTCCTACCTCGCCGCCGTGGCCGCCGTCACCGCGCTCGGGAAGATGCGCAAGGACCTGGGGGCGGAGAAGCGCCTGGGTGCCTTGCGCGCGCAGGCCGACCCGGAAGGCGCCTCCTCCCCCGCCCCGCCCGAGCTCCTGGCGGCCGCCGAGAGCGAGGAACGCCTCCGCGCGCTCCTCGAGAAGCTCTCGCCGCAGGAGCGGATCGCGATCCGGATGCGCTTCTGGGAGGGGGCCCCCTTCGCGGCGATCGGGAAGGCGCTCTCGACCACCCCCGACTACGCCCGCGTGCTCATGGAACGCGGCGTCGAGAAATTGAGAAAGCGATGGCCGGTTCCATGATCGTTCCGGCGGGGACGCCGCCACTGGGTTCCAGGAAGACGGCAACCGAAACCCGGGAGGACGTGCAATGAACACGGGAAGACTGGCGATGATTCCGGCGATTCTGGCAACGGGGTCCCTGGCGCTCGCCCTGCGGGCGGGCCCCGCGATGGACCGGGACGAGGTCGAACCGGCGCCGGACGCCGCGCCGCAGGCGCCGGTGAAGGCCCCGCGGGCCCCGACCCCCCTCACCGCGGAGGAAACCGCCCGCGCCAGGACCCTGGTGGGGAACCTGGGGAGCCGGGCGTTCGCCGAGCGGGAGTCGGCCTGTCGGGAGCTGCTGGCGCTCGGGGAGAAATCCCCTGGCGAGATCCTCGCCCTCCTGCCGGCGGAATCCGCGGATCCCGAGATCGCGACGCGCTGCGAATCGCTCCGCGAGGCCCTGACGGGGCCGGATGAGGCGGAAAATCCCTCCACGGCGGCCGCTCCCGGAGCGCGCCTGGGGGCCCCGAACCGCGGCCCCGCGCCGGCGGTGCAACCCCGCGGCGGCGGCGTCCAGATACGTCCCGGGGGCGCCATCGCCCCGGCCGCGCTCAACCTGCAGACGTTCCGGATCAGGGTCCAGGACGGAGAGGTCCGACCGGAACCCGCGCCGGAGCCCGCGGAGGAAAAGGAATCCGGCAAGGACGTCAAAAAGGGAAACCCCGAGCGGAAAACACCGGCTCCGGCCCAGGGATTGGAGTAAGAATACAAGGCAGGCCCATGACCGCTCCCGGAAACTGTCCCGGCCTCGAAACGCTCGCCCTCCTTTCCGAAGGGGACGGCGACACCCTCAAGGCGCACGAGGCGCATCTTGCCGACTGTCCGGCGTGCATCGAGCGGATCGCCGCCATGCTGGCGGAGGGGAACGGCGCGTCCGCCCGCCGGGCGGACGCCGAACGGGTCTGGCAGGCGGTTTCAAGACGCCTCGACGGCGACGCGGCCGCGACGCGCGTCCCCGTCACACGCTTCCTCCCTTCCCGGCGGATGCTGGCGGCCGCGGCGGCCGTGATCCTTGCCGCGGCCGGCGGCGCCGTCTGGCTCTCGCTCGCTCGCCCCGAAACGAAGAAGACGCCCCCCCCGGTCCTCACCGGCGCGCGTCCCCTGGGCGCGGCCGAGACCCGGATCGTCGCCGCGGCCGGGACGCCTGACACCTTCCTCTGCCCGGACGGCTCGGCCGTCCGCCTCGCGCCGGGGAGCGCGGTCTCGCTCGACGCGACGCGGCCGGGCGAGCGGGTGCGCCTCCGACTCGAGCGGGGGACGCTCGACGCCGAGGTGCTGAAGGCGAACGCCGGTTTCGTCGTCGCGGCCGAAGGGGGCGAGGTGCGCGTCGTCGGGACGCTCTTCCGCGCGCGCGCCTTCCGGATCCACGCGCCGGGCGGCCCCGCCATCCCGTTCCTGTCGGTCGAGGTGTCGCGGGGAGCGGTCGATCTCTCCGGTCCGCAGGGGACGCGGCGGATCGCGGCCGGGGCGCGCGGGCTCGTCTGGAAAAAGGAGGGGCCCCTCCTCCAGGCGGCCGAGACGATGTCCTGGCAGGCCGCCCTCAAGAAGTGGGGCGCGGGTTTCTCCTCTCCCGGGTTCGCCGCCTCGCCCGGATGCGCGGTACTCCTCGGCGGATCCTGGACCGGCGCCGACACCTGGCGCGACGCGATGGCCGATCTCTCCGCCCCCGCGGAAGAGCGGCGGATAGCCGCCTTCCTCGTCGGGATCACCGCCCATCCCAATGATCACGACCGGATGCTCGCCGATTTCCGCTCCGAGCGGGAACCGGCCGTCCGGGCGGAGCTCCTGCCTCACCTCGCGCGCGTCCTCGCGGACGATGCCCTTCCTTTCCTGAAGGCCGTTTCCGCCGACGACGCGGACGCGACCGTGCGGGAACGGGCGGCGTCCCTCGTCCGCTGATCCGGGTCTCCCCTTTTCCCTGATCTTTTCACCGATGTGTCTCCCACGGGAAGGGAGATGGAACGCACGCGCCGTTTCCTGTCCGCGACCGTCGCGGCCCTGGCGCTCTGGGCCCCCCTCGCGGGCGGGGCCGAGCCGCCCCCGTCCTCCGGCTGGGTGGACGGGGCGGCCGAGGCGGCCCGGACCCTCGCGCAGCGCGCGCGGGCGGCGGACGAGATCCTGGTGATCTGGCTCCTCGACCAGACCCCCAGCATGAGGGACGACCGGGAGGCGCTCGCCCGGGAGATCGACGCCCTGACCCGGGAACTCAAGAAGAAGGCGAAAGGGAAGGACGCCCTCCGGATGGCGGTCTACGGGGTGGGGGCCAAGGCCGCCTTGATCCAGGGGCCGACCGGCGACCGGAAACTGGTCGCCAGGGCGATGCGGGAACTTCGCGAGGACGAGAGCGGCACGGAAAACTGGATGGGGGCGGTCCTGGCGGTCCTCGCGGAGCACCGGGACGACCCGGCCCAGAAGATCGTGGTGCTCGTCACCGACGAGGAGGCCGAGGACGCCGCCAGGGTGGACGCGGCGGAGCAGGAACTCCTCGCCCAGAAAGCGCAGTTCTTCTGCATCGGCACGGAGGCCGCCTTCCAGACGTCCGCCCTCCAGGTGAGGGTCCACTACACGCACGAGGGAAAGAAGCTGCAGGACAACGTCGCGCTCCGCGCGGGGCCCGAATCGGCGGAGCCGGAACTTGCCGCCGGGCCCGACCGGTTCGCCCCGAAGGAGGACGACCTGCCTCCGGGCATGGGCCTCCCCGGAGGTCAGAAGGCTCCGCCGCCGGAAGGCGTCAAGATCCCGTCCGGCTTCGGCTTCTACACGCCGTCGCGGCTGGCCGCCAGCACCGAAGGGATGTACCTGATGGTCCCGGACCCCAAACCCTCCCCGCTCCAGATCGACCGCAAGAAGGTCCTGGCGCGCTATCAGCCCTCCTACGCGCCCGACCGCGAGCCCCCGTCCGAATATGGCCGGCGCGTGAAGGCGGCGCTCGCGGAGGCGCGGAAGGCCTGCCCCGGAGGCGCCGGGGGCGGCGAACCGGTCCGGATCATGAGCATGAACGGAAGCGGCCTGAAGGAGATCGAGGGGATGATCGCCGGGTACCGCGAGGCGGCCGACCGGATCGGCGCGTGCGAGGCAAGGCTCCGCGAGGCGGCCGGCGACCTGAAAAAAAAGAAGAAAGACGATTACCAGGGAGACAGCCGGTGGGAGGCGAACGCCCTCCTCTCCCTCGTGATCCTGGGGGAGGAGAAGGCCAGGCTCCTCGAGCGCTCACGGCTCCTCCGGGAGGCGATCGACGACGGCGATTTCGACGCCTGCCGGAAGGCCGAGAAGATGGGGCTCCAGCTCACGTTCACGCGGCGCCCCGCCGGAAAGCTGTCCCGGAGCGCCTGCGCCGGGGACGGAAATATCCCGGCGGGACCCGCCCTCCTCGCGCTTCTCCTCGATCGGCACGCCGGAACCCCCTGGGCCCACCTCGCCCGCCGGATCGAGAAGGAGGCGGGCGTCGAATCGATGAGCATCGCCATGGTGACGCCTCCCAAGGACAAGAAGAAGCAGGCCTCCCCGCCGCCCGGCCTTCCGGCCCCGCCCGCCCCCCCGCCGCAGTAGCTCCCCGCTTTCCTGATCTTTTCGCGGGAAATCAGGACACAATGACAGAGTGGAAAGCGCTGGCAAGCCGTCAGCCCCTGGCCGTCAGCCGTCAGTCGCGCCAGCCTTGCTGAAGGCTGATGGCCGACGGCTGATGGCTGATGGCATCGTCCTGGTCCTGGTCAGCGGGCTCCTGACGATCTTCCTTCTTCTCGCCACGACCTTCACCCGGCTGACGGAATTCGCCGGAACCGGGACATCCGCCAGGCGCGCGGCGCACGGCGCGCGGATCGCCGCGGCGAGCGGCCTCGAGTACGCCGCCGCGCGGCTGTGGGAAGAGCCGCGTGGCGGGAAAGAGCTGTGGCCGGTCCTTGACGCGGTGAATGCCCGGGATGACTGGACCGCGCGCGGGAACGAGCCGCCCGCCACGCCGCCGGCGCGCCTGGCAAATCCCTCCTGGCCGCACGGAGAGCCCTGGCAGGACACCCTGAACGCCGACGGATCTTTCGACAACGACTGGTTCTTCGACACGGACGGGAACGGCCGGTATGACGTCCGGACGGGCCGGTTGCGCGGCGCTCCCGGCGGAAGGGACGCCCTCTTCGCCCTGGCGATCCGCTCTTCCGAAGGAAAGGCATGCGTCAACTCTGGCGTCATCGATTCCCCCTCGGGGGACTGGGATCTCGACGGGATCCTGGACGCCGACGATCCACGCCCTTCGACCGACACGAACGGGAACAACGTCCCCGACTGGCGCGACCCGGACCATATCGAGAACAGGCATCTCGTGAACCTCCTCGACAACCTGGGGGCGATCCTCAAGGTCTCGACCTCGACAAAGGTCCCCTTCTGGCCAGCCGACCCCTCTCCTGCCGACGGGCCCGGGGAACCGGGGTTCATCGAGACGAGCGACCTGGGGCGCCGGGTGGTGGCGGGCCGGCCCCGGGGAGGGTACGTGTCGATCCCGGAACTCTCGCCGGTCCTGGGGCAGGACTACCCCCTGGCCGCGCCGTACCTGGCCGTCGCGGGACGGATCGTGCCGATGACCCGGAGGCATGACGCGTCCGCCAGCGGCGTGAACATCACCCTGCCGCCCCTGGCGTACCCGTCCACGGAATACGAGTTCCAGGCCCTGATCGACTTCAACCGGTCCCCGGTGGAGGTGCTCGCCGCTTCACTGCGCCAGATCTGCGCCTCCGGAAACTGGAATGCCGTGACCACCAGCTGGGAGAATCCCGACAACTGCATCAGCCCGTTTATCCGTCTCGGCGCCGACGAGGCGGACCGGATCGCCGAGCGCCTCGCGGGCGCCCGCCCGATCCCGACCTGGCGCGCCTTTCTCGGGGCGCTTCATGCGGTCTCCGGCGCGCTGGAAGATGACCCCTTCACGGTCGGGATCGACGAGAAGACGGACCCCCTCTGGAGGCTCCTCAAGGAGGACCTGATCCTCGCCCAGGTGATGCCGAAAAACTACCGCCACGACCCGTACACGCTCCGGATGAACGGCCTCGAGGTGGCGCGCGAGACGGTCCAGGAAGGACCCGACCTCACCTGCCAGCGCCGCCTCTCCCCGCTCTGCCTGCAACAGCCGTTGATCCACGCCTCCCCGTTCAACGACCAGGGACAGGTGCAGTTCAACAAGACCCTCGGGGGGTACATCGAGGGGATCCCCTGCCGGGAGACCGCCGGATACTTTCTGGACTGGGGGGCGGGAACAGGCCTTTTCGAGATCGACGCGTCGGGATGGATCTCCGGGCACGCCGACGTCCGGATCCAGGGGTCGCTTGCGACCTTCCCGGGGGAGATCCGCCTGGCGGGCCAGCAGGATTTCGAACAGGCTTCCCCCTCCCTCACGGGGCTCGGCGCCGTTCCATGGCGGTATCCCGGAGGGACTCACGAGGCGCTCGGCCCCCGCCAGGAGAAGACGAAGATCGATACCTACCCGAAGTTCCCGATCGACTCGTTCACGACCGCCGGGATGCCTGCGGCGGAAAAGGCCCGCTATCCCTACTCCCGGAGCGACGGGGGGCTCCGGCTCCAGGCGGCCCAGACCGAAACGATCGATTCCCTCGCCTCCTGCACGTTCGCGGTCCCGTTCAACCAGGATCCGCCCGTCAATCCTTCCGACCGCTGGTACACCCACACGTCGAACGGCGATGACGACTGGCAGGATCAGATCAGCGACCCGGTCGGGACGCCGGCCCTGCACCGGAGCCCTGACCCCTCCGGATTCGGAATCTCCAACAAGGGGGAGTCCTTCATCAATCGGGGATACTTCACGGGGCCGGAGGGGCCCCGCTACCGGATCGATCCGAAAATCGCAAGCTCGTTGATCTCGCCGGGAACGCTTTCCCATAAATGGAATGGAAGCGTCATCCCCCCGTTTCCGGGCGGCCCGGTCAAGATCATGGACTGCACGATCGCCTGCTGGTATCCGGCGGCCGGCGAATCCCCCCTCTGGCCCCTTTCTCCGACGGGGAATCTTGCCGCCTACTGCCTCCAGGGGCGGTTCGTGATCAACCGGGAGATGATGATTTCCGCCTATCTGGATGTCACGTTCGAAGGGAATTCGATCGTTCTCTCCGACACCTCGGCCACGCACACGATCGTCCCATGGTGGACCTCGGATCCTGTCGCCGGGGCGGCCCTCTGGCACCATCTGGCGATCTCGTTCAACGCCGACGGCACGCGGGCGAAGGTGTTCTGCGACGGCCGCGAGGAACTTGATGTCCCGATCGATTCCGCCAGCGGGAACGATGACACGACGCTCTTCCTCTACTTTCCGCTCGACGACTTCCGGGTCCTGGTGCCGGGGATCCAGACGGAAGCCGAGGCGGTCGCCCTGGCCCAGGAGGACCGCTACGCGCGGACCGGAACTTACCGTTCCCCCCGTTCAGGCTCGACGCGTCCCGCCTCCCCCGGGGGGCGCTCGTCCGGGGAATCTCGTGGGACGCCTTCGTTCCCCAACGGACGCAAGGGAGGATCCGCCTGACCGTGGAAGGGTTCGACAAGAACGGCCAGAGCGTCGGCTCCGGACAGACCTCCTGGTGGAACGGCTCCGGCGGGACGGGCCATGCGATCCGGCTGCCGTCCGCGCGCGAGATCGACTGCACCGTCGAGATCGACGCCTCGGACCCCGAGGATCTCCCCGGGCTGGGAGACGTCCTGCGCGACACGCCGCACGTCTCGTCGGTCACGATCCGCTACGGCGAGCGCCCCCGCTGGACCGCCCTCGACGGACGCTGAAACACGTCCCGGAAACCTTTGATCTTTTCCCCGAAAAGCGGGACACAATAAGGAAGATGCGCCGGGGAATCGTCCTCATCCTCGTAAGCGGCCTCCTGACGCTCTTCCTGCTTCTGGCGGCGGCGTTCACCCAGGTCACGGAATTCGCCGACGCCGGCGGGGAGGCGGGCCGGCGCCAGCTCGCCGCGCGCCTCGCGGCCGGATGCGGCATGGAGTACGCCGCCGCGCGGCTCTGGCAGGAACCCCGAACGCCAACCGACCACGGCCAGCTCCCGACGCCCGAAAACGCCCGCGACGACTGGACCGCGCGCGGCCCCGAACCCCTGGACACGCCTCCTTCCCGCCGCCTCAATCCGTCGTATTCACACGGGGAAACATGGTCGGACGTCCTGGTCGGCGGCGTCAAGGACGGTGCCTACGTCCCGGGCGACGACCTCTTTCCCCTGAACGCCGATGCCGACGGTGACGGGAAGTTCACCGCCCGCTCGGGTCGCCTGCGGGGCGGACCGGAGTTTTCCCTCCGGATCATGCCGTGCCGCGCCCTCGCCTGCATCAACAGCGGCGAATTGGGCGCGCCCGACGGCGACCACGACCTGGACGGCATCCTGAACCGCGACGACCCCCACTATCGCGAAGACCTCGACGCCGGGTACAACGACGCCGACAACGACGGCATCATCAACATGCATGACACGTTCGCCGGACCGTGGGGAAACGGCGTTCCCGACTGGCGCGATGCGGACTTCTTCGGAAACCAGGAAGCCGTCACGCTCCTCAACAACCTGGGCGCCATCCTGGGGGTCGCCGATCCGAAGACCGTCCCGTACGCCCCCGGATATCTCCAGATGGGGACGATCCGCACGTCGTCCCTGGGAACCCGGGTCATCCAGAATCGCCCGCGCGGCGGTTACGCCTCGGTGGGGGAACTGCGCGACTTCCTGTCCCGCGAGGATTTCGAGAAGGCGGCCCCCTACCTGACGACCCGCGGAGAGATCGTCCCGATGGGGATCACCGTCCCGAAATGGCCTGTCGCCCTCGGTACCGACGACTTCCATTTCAGGAGCCTGGAGGTCCGGACCGGGCAGGAACTCCCGACGGTGAATCCCGCTCCGGGATATTCCTTCTACCCCTTCCACGCGTTCGGGGCGCGGATCGATCTTAACCGGGCCCCTCTGGAGCTGGTCCGGGCCTCCCTGCGCCACTTGACCGCTTCGGGAATCTACAAGGGAAACCCCCTTCTGGCGGGACTCTACCCGGTCAGCGTGGAGGTTCCGTTCGTGCGGCTCATGGAGACAGAGGCGGACGCGATCGCGGAACTCCTCTGCCAGAACCGGCCGATCCGGACCTGGAAGCGGCTCCTGGAGCTCCTCGCCTCGCCGGCGGCGGCCGCCGCCTGGGTCGACGACCCGTTCACGAAGACCGACGATCCCGCGACCCTGAACCATGACGAGTCGAACGACGTGACCGGCCCGCGCGCGCGGCTCAAGCAGGACCTGATCCTTGCCCAGGCGGCACCCGATCACTTCCTGGATCCCCTGGCCTGGCGGGCCTGCTCCCTGGAAGTCCCGCGCGAGGCGGACATCCCCCCTCTCGATGCCATCACGGGGGCCTCCTCCTGCGCGATCCGGCGCGTCATGAAACGCGACATGTCCGGCCCCTCCAATGCCGTCCCTTACGACGCCAACGGCGCCGCGAAGGCAAACGGTCAAAACTTCCTCGACGTTCCCAGATGGCTCGGCTCCTACCGGACGCCCGAATTCTCCCTGGAAGGGGCCCCGATCCGGGACTTCAGCGTCGATTGCGAGGGGGTTTCAGGCCGAGGCGCCCGGGGTGGAGCGGCCCGGGCCGCCGGCGAATTCTCGGTCGGCGGCGCGGGCCTGCGTCTCACGAGCCAGCAGGATTTCGAGATGGAATCAGACTACCCGTGGCTCCTCGACGGCGGCTCGATCCGCGTCCAGGGCCCGTGTCAGTCGAAAAACGGTATCCAGAGCGGCCCGAAATTTCCCCTCTCGAGCTACGACGCCACCCAGATCACCCCCTATCCCGGCGCGAAAAACTGGGTCCTCCTGAACGACCGATATCCGCGGGGAGACGGCCACCTCCAGCTCGCGATGCGCCAGTGGACCCAGGACGAACTCACGAACGGAGTCGCCGGCGTGCCCGCCCCCTCCTATACGCTCCCGTTCAACCCGGACGACCCGGAACCGGGAACGTGGCACGACGCGGCGGATTGGCACGACAATATCGAGGACCCGATCGGCTCCCCTTCGGCGCACCGGGGACCGGCGATGACCGGCGCCGGAGCCGCGTCCTGCCTCCACAGGGGATACCACATGGGACCCGGCGCTCCCCGTTTCGCGCGCCACGTCATCGCCAGCGGGGATCCGACACTCGTATGGAACGCGACGACACCCCCCTTCCCGCTTCCCCGGGCCACCTACCCGGCCGACATCAACGGGAACCCTGTCCCGAACGGCGGAAAGATCGCGAAAGGGACGATCACCGGATGGATCCGGACGCACGGGGAAGGAAACGACGCGGGACTTCCCTTCGCGGAAGTCTCTTTCAGGGGGACCCTGTTTCTCGAGTACCACGCGACATCTCCCGGCGGACCCGGTTACAAAAGGCTGTTCCTGCTCACGCTCCGGATGAACGACACCGGCTCCATAACCACCGAGGCCAGCACGGGTCCGCCGACGGTCACCTCCCTCCTCCCGGGATGGTCATACTCGACCGATCTGGCCATCTCCGGATGGCACCATTTCGCTCTCGTCTTCGATGGCCCGGCGGGAGGCGACCCCGACACGTCCGCCGTCACGCTCTACTTCGACGGGATCCCGGATCCGAACCCCGTTCTGGTCCGGATCGACTCCGATGCCCCCCCGTCCCCTGTCCCGGCCATGAGAATGACTTTCTCTGACGGCCTGGTATTCGACGATCTCTTCTTCTACGAGGATTCGCTCGACGACGCCGAGGTCGCGGCTCTCGCCCGCCAATGGCGTCACGCACCGTCCGGGACCTACGTCTCGCCCCGCTACGTCTTCGACACGGCGCGCTTCCCCGACGGCGCCTCCCTGCGCGGGATCGACTGGGACGCCTTCATCCCGGAGCAGACAGGCGGCACCGTGCAGGTTACCGCGACAGGCTACGACGGCGCCGGAAACCCGGTCGGCTCGATCAGCGGAGGCGCCTGGAACGGTGTCGGGGATCCCTTCCGGATCGGCATGATTCCCCCTTGCCGGTCGTTCGACGTGACGGTCACGATGACCGCGGCGCCGACCCTCATGCTGGACGGCGAGCCGGTCCTGCGCGACACGCCGCGCCTGGACTCCTTCTCGGTCCACTACACGGGCGGGAAGCCGCGCTGGATCGGCCTCGCGGACCGCTGACCGGGCGGCTCCGGAATTCCTGATCTTTTTCCTGGGAGCAGCGCTACTGATCAACGGGGGAGGGAAAGGGATGTCGCATGAAACGGATCGTCGTCCTGCTGGGGGTCGTTTCGGTATCGCTCTCTCTTGCCGCGGCGGGGGAACCCCCGCCCGGGGACGCCCGGATCGCCGAGGCTGTCCGGGAACTCGGCTCTGACGCGTTCCAGTCGCGCGAAGAGGCCCAGAAGCGGCTGGAGGCGTGGGGACGGGAGCATCCGGAAACGGTCCTCGCGGCGATCTCCGGGCCGGGCGCCAGCCCCGAGATCGAGTCCCGGCTTTCGGACCTGCGAAAGCGCCTCTCCCTGCTTCCCGCCTTCCGTCGGCTGGTCCTCGCGGCGGGCGAAGACGCCCCGCTGCGCGCGGCGCTCGAGGCCCTCTTCGACCAGCCCCCGTCCATTCAGTCCCTGACGCGGTTCGTGCAAGGATTCGGACGCGGTCCCCTGGGAGCCCATGTCGATCCTTCCACCGACATCATTGCCGGCGCCGTCGGGATCTTCCTCAAGAACGAGGATCCGGCAATCCGCGCCTGCGCCGTCGAGATCCTGGGGCGCCACGGATTCCGCTCCTCGGAGGACGCCCTGGTCGAACGGCTCTCCGACCGGGACCCGCGGGTGTTCCAGGAAGCGATGAACGCCATCCTGAAGCTCCGTTCGCGCAAGGCGATCCCCGGGCTCGCCTCCCTCCTCGCGTCGCGCCGGCTTGATCGCGTCACCGCCGCCGCCCGGGCGATAGGAATCCTGACGAACGAAGGGTGGGAAAGGAAACATGCCCACAACGAGTGGCAGATGATCCGCGCCGCCCGGAACTGGTGGAAGGAACACCAGGGAGACGCGGAGTTCGCCGCGGCGCGCGAGCGCCGGGCCGATCCGGCCGACCGGACGCTCGCGGCGCCGCTCGAGCCTCACGAAATCAAGGAGGCGACGGCGCTCCTGGCCAGCCTCGAAGACCGGGCGGAAGCGGGTTTCGGGGCAGGCATGGCGTACCTCGCTCCGTTCGCGAACAAGGACTTCGAGGGGGTCCTGGCGCTCCTGCCGGCCGCCGGGGCAAGGGCGGCCGAGGTCCGGGAGCGCCTGACGGGCGAGACGACGGAAGACCGGATCGAAGAGGGGTCCTCCTGCATGGGACGGGCGCTCCCCCCTGCGGAAAAGGAGGCCGCCGAGGCGGTCCGCCGCCTGACGGATCCCGCCCAGAAGGAGATCCTCGCGCGCCTCGCCGACCGGGCGGAGCCGCGTCAGGCGTTCGAGGACTTTTTCATCAGGCCGCGGCAACAGACCCTGCGCCACCTCCGGCACGAGTTCTCCCGGAAGGAGGGCATCGACCTCAAGGAAAACGAAAGGGAGATCGCGGCCCGGGCGCTCTTGCCCTTTCTGGAAGGAGGGATCCTCCCTTGTCTCCGGACGGAGATCGCCTCGCTGGTGGACGGGCTGGGATCGCCCGCCGCGTGGGACTTCCTCCTCGCACGACTCTCGGACAAGGACCCGGAGCTGGTCGTTCCCGCCGCGATGGCTCTCGCCCGCCTCAAGACGCCGAGGCCACGGCATGCCGACCAGAAGGCCGCCAGCGAGGAAAAGGCAAGGGCGATCGAGGCATGCCTCCTGCACGCGAGTCCCGGCGTGCGTTCCAGCGCCGCCCAGGCGCTGGGCGAGCTGGGATCCTCCCTGTCGACAGGCCCTCTCCTGAAAGCGCTCTCCGCTCCTGTCTGCTCCGAAGAGGATGCCCTGGCCGTGGCCTCGGCCATCCATGCCCTGACGCGGATGAAGGCGCGCGAGGCGCTCCCCGGGATCATCAAGCTGTTCGAGGCGGAGGATCATTTTGTCTCGGCCAACGCCCTCCTTGAGGTGGAACGATGGATGCGCCAGAAATGGGGTGCCGAAAAGGCTCTCGGGGACGGATATGCACCGGGGCCGGCGGATCCCGCGGAGGGTGAGATCACGGAAGGGGAAAACGCGATGACGCGGGCGCGAGAAAAGGCCCGGGCCTGGTGGGAGGCGAACAAGGGGAACCTCGACGAGGCGATTGCGGCGGCCGAGGCCGCGGAAAAGGCCGCGGCCGAGGCGGCCGCAAAGGCGGCCGCCGAAGGTCCGGCGCGTCCAGGGGGGAACCGGGCCGCCCGGGGAGGAGGGGTCGCCCTCGGGGCGATGCCTGCAGGAGGTGCGGCTGCCGCACGGGCAGGAGGGATGGGGGGAACGCGGTCAGCCCCTCCCGAGGAAAAAACGCCCCCCGTGCCCGTCAGGGAGACGCCGCTCACCCCCGAGGAGACCTCAAGGATCCCGGGGCTTCTCAAGGAACTGGGCGACCCCGGCTTCAGGACGCGCCAGGACGCCCTGGCGGAACTCCTGGCACTGGGCCGCGGGGTCCTCGATCACCTTCCGATGGCGTATGACGACGCCGAGGTGGAAAGCAGCCTGGGCGAGATCCGGAAGCGCCTGTCAAGGGAGGGCAAATAGGACGCGCTCCGGAAAGCCGTCGGCTGTCGCCCTTCAGCGAAACGGGAACGGCTGACGGCATCGTCCTGGTCCTGGTGAGCGGGCTCCTGGCCCTTTTCCTCTTCCTCGGCACCGCCTTCAACGGCCTCGCCCTGCTCACCGGCGCGGGCTCCGGGCAGGCCTCGCGGACGGCGAGGCTCGCGGCCGAAAACGGCCTGGAATACGCCGCCGCGCGCCTGTGGGAAGACCCGCGCGCGACCCAGGACGAGGGGGTTCCGCTCACGCCGGAGAACGCCCGCGACGACTGGACCACCCGTGATCCGGTCATGGCTCATGACCCATGGCCCATGGCTTCCCTCAACCCCTCCTACGCCAGGGGTGATCCCTGGCGCGACATCGACGCCGACGGCGCCTACACGGTCGCGGACGCCAAGACGATCACGGACGCCGACGGGAACGGACGATTCACCGTCCGCTCGGGACGCCTGCGGGAAGGATCCGCCTTCGCGCTGCGGATCAGCGCGTCGGCCGCCCTCGCCTGCGTCAACAGCGGAGAGCTGGGGTCGCCGACGGGGGACCACGACCTGGACGGCCTCCTCGACGGAGGCGACCCCGACTACGCGGCCGACCTCGACACGGACGGGATCGCCGCCAACGGGCTCGTCCCGAACGGCGTCCCAGACTGGCGCGACCCCGACTTCCACGGAAACCGGCACCTGGTGAACCTTCTCGACAATCTCGGGGCGATCCTGGAGGTCGCGAGCCCCCGCACGACCCTTTACGCCCCCGGCGCCCCCGCCATGCTGGCGATCCCCGCCATGGGAAGCATCACGACCTCGGATCTTGGGCGCCTCGTCGTCGCGGCGCGCCCCCGAGGGGGGTACGCGGACGTCGATGCGATCGCGGACGTCCTGCCGTCCGGGGAGTTCGCCAGGGTCGCTCCCTACCTCACCGCGCACGGAGTCGCAGCCCCCATCGGCTGGATCCAGCCGCTCTACCTGCATCCCGAGGACATGCCCGACGTCGATCTGTTCTATTACGAAGGGGAGCATCCGGTCGTCTGGCCGATGGAAGAGCCCCGTTACGGGTTCCACGTCCCGGTCGATTTCCAGCGCGCGCCAGTCGAGATCCTCCAGGCGCTCCTGCGCCACATCGCGGCGAGCGGCGTCGAGGCGTATTCCTCGGACGGGGCCTTCATCCGGCTGGGAGAGGACGAGGCGGACGCCATCGCGATGAAGCTTGTCGAGGTCCGGCGCGCACGCGCGGTGGAGACGTGGCGGGACCTCCTCGACGTCCTCCACCGGGACTGCAGCCCCCTCTTCACGGACGACCCCTTCACCGACAGGGACGAGAAGACCGACCCCCTGCTGATCCGGCGGAAGGAGGACCTCATCCTGGCCCAGGCCGGCCCGGGAGGGTATTTCCCCGATCCCCACGCCTGGCGGCGCAATACCCTGGAGGTCTCCCGCGACGCGAGCTTGATCGGCACCGACGACACCGCCCCCCGGGGCGTCCCGAAATCCTTCCTGTTCGGGGCCCCCTGCCTCTGCCCCTACGACGCGTCGGGCGAGAGCGTGTACGACCTCCTGCATTCGTTCTCGGTCCCGGGCCGCGCGACGACGGAGCTCGTCCTGCGCGGACGCGCGCCGTCCCATTTCCGCATCGCCTCGGAGGGAACCCCTCCGGACGGACGCGGCGCCCTGTCCGCCGCGCGCGCCGACCTCTCGCTGGGGGCAGGGGAGATCATCCTCGAGTCCCAGCAGGACTTCGAGCAGCGCGGGGCCTCCCCGGCCGCTCCCTGGCGCCTTCCCGGCGGGCATGTCCGGGTCGAGGGCCCGTGCCAGGACAAGCAGTCGGTCGAGACGATGCCCCGGTATCCGCTCGACGCGTATGACACCGCAGGGCTCCCCGGCTTCCCGGGAGTATCCGGCTGGATGCTGGACAACGAGGCGTATGCCGGGACCGACGGGGACGTGCGCCTGAAAAGCAGGCCGACCGTCCTGGAGGAGCTCACCGCGGCCCACGGCTGCGTCTTCGCCCTCCCGTTCGACGCGGATCCGTTCCCGCCGCCCGCCCAGCCGCCCCACTGGTACGATGCCGCCCGTTTCGACGACAACGTCGGCGATCCGATCAAGGACCTCTCGGCCTCGTCCGACGGACGCCGGGGATTGCTCGCCGCCAACTGGGAAAACGCCGCCCGGGGATACGAGCTGGGCCCGCAAGGCCCGCGCAGGAAAACCTTCGCCTTCATCTCGGACCCCTGGTGCTGGCAGGGGCCCGACCACCCGTTTCCCCTCCCCTTGGCGCACCCGAACCGGATCCGGAACGCCACCATCACCGCCTGGTTCGCCTGGCAGGGGGGGGAGTCGGCGGTCCCGCCGATCGCCCCGCCTCTCATCGAGCTCCGCGTCCAGCACCTTCCCGTGCCGCTCCGGGTATCGCTCCTGGCCGGCGGGCAGATCCAGGTGAAGCCTTTTTCCAGCGGCGCCTACACCCTTCCGGGGTCCTGGCTCGAGACCCCCGCCCAGCGGCGCGCCGCATGGCGCCACCTGGCGATCCGGTTCGACGAAGCCGGCGACAAGATGGAGGTCTTCGTCGACGGCCGCTCCCAGGGGACCTGCTCCCTCTTTTCCCCGGGGAACGAGACCCCGACGGAAGTCTGGCTCCTCAAGCTGCAAGGACCGTTCGACGACATCCGGTTCCACACCCCCGCCCTGCCGGTCGAGCGGCTGGCCGACCTGGCGCGGGAAGACCGCTACGCCGCGGCGCAAGGGACGTACGTCTCGCCCCGGTTCCTGATCGACGCGGCGGACCTCCCGCGGGGAGCCGTGATCCGCGGGATCGCGTGGGATGGGTTCGTCCCGGCCGCGGCGGCGGGGGGCTCGATCCGGCTGGCGGTGCGGGGTTTCGACCCGGCCGGAAACCTTGTCGGGCAGGCGGCGTTCCCCCCCTGGTCCGGGACGGGGCCTCCCGGCGGATCCTGCCACCTGCCGGGCTGCCTGCAGGTCGATGCCGTGGCGGTCCTCGACGCGGGGAACCCGGAGGCGATCCCGGTGGGGACCCCTCCGACCTACCCGAACGTCCTGCGCGACACGCCGATCCTGGCGTCGGTCCGGATCCTCTACGCCGGCGACCGTCCCCGCTGGACGGGGCTCGCCGGACGCTGACCGGGCGGCTCCGGAAATCCTGATCTTTTCCCCGGGAGACGGGACACCGGTATGTGAAATATGAGGAAAGGGAGGCGGCTCATGGGACGATCGGGATTCGGCATCGGCATGGCCCTGGCGGCATCCCTGTGGGCGGGGCCGGAGTCTGGATCCCTCCCGACCGACGCCGAGATCGACGCCGCCGTGAAGGAACTGGGCTCCGACGCGTTCCCGGCGCGCGAGGCGGCGTTCGCCCGGCTCCTGGCGTGGGGCACGCCGTTCCCGGAGAAGGTCCGCGCACGCCTGCCTGAAAAAGGGGAAGACCCCGAGATCGCCCTGCAGTGCGCCCGTCTGGACCGGGAGATCGCCCGGGCGCGCAAGAAACTGGAGGAGGAGGCGTTCCGGGACGCGATCCTCGCGAAGGCGAAAGGGAGCCCGGATTTCAGACGCCACTTCGGCACCCTGACGGCGGTCCTTTCGGGAGAGATCCCGGGCGGCAACTGGTCGGAACCCCTGACGAGGCTCCAGTTCGCCGCGGACGCGAGCAGGGATCCGGCCGTCATGGACGCCTGCGGAGGCGTCTGCGCGTGGCTGCTCGCGCGCCCCCCGGTCGAGGGGGACGGCGAGGCCGGGAAGATCGCGTTCCAGTGGCTCGTGGACAGGAAAGACCCCCGCGTCACCGAGGCGGCCCTGAAGCTGGTCGAGGACCTCTCGCAGAACGACAAGCCGCACCGCGGCTGCGACCTGTGGTACTTCGGCGAACTGCGCGGCATGGCCATGAGCACGCTGGGGCTCATGAAACACCCGCGGGTCCACGAGATCGCCCTCGCGCGCCTCCGGGATCCGTCGGAGCACACCTTCGTGCGCGAGAGCGCCATGGGCGCAACGCTGGCCGCAGGCGACCCCCGCGGGTTCGACATCGTCCTCTCCTGCATCGGGGACCGCGACGAGGAGCTCCAGTACTCGGCGCTCGAGATCGTCCAGCCCCGGCTCGAACGCGTGCATGCAAAACCCCTCATGGCGGCGTTCGAGCACCTCCTGAACGGGGCGCCGGCCTCCGTCGGGGCGCGCAGGCAGACCGGCTACATGGTCTACGAGCTCCTGATCGTCCTCCTTGGGGACGCGGGCGACCCGGCGGCGGCCCCCCTCCTGGCGCGGAACATCGACGTGCTGGATCCGGAGAAGATGTATCCGTTCTATCCGGAGGCCCCGCCGGGGTTCTGGGCCGCCAACCACGACCTGCGCGTGAGGTCGGCGATCAGCCTCGGGAAGCTCAAGGCCCGGGAACACGCGCCGGCGCTTCTCGGGATGCTCCGATCCGACGCGGAACCGGAACGCGCGGGGGCCGCCGAGGCCCTGGGGCTCCTGGGGGACCGCGCGCATCTTCCCGCCCTGGAACCCCTCCTGAAAGATGCCGGGGAGCCGGTCCGCAAGGCGGCCCAAGAGGCGATCGGACGATTGAGCCGGAATTGATCTTTCCGGCGGCCACCGCGACACCAAGCTAGTATGAGGGGGACGCCATGAGAGCGTGCATGAGAACATGGGCTCTGCCGCGGCGCGAGGGATTGCGGCCAATGGCAAGGCGCAGTGAGGAGACGACCCTGTGAGCAGATGGGTCTTCGACGAGCTGCAACGCCGCCACGCGGCCGCAAGACCCGCGCCCCTTCGGGTTGCGGCGGGGCATGCCCGTCTGCCGCGTCGCTCCTCTTCACCGTATTTCCCCTCAATACGCCTCATCGTCGCTCCTTGCATCCGGGCACGCCGCGCTCGCAACGCGGCGAGATCCATGCTTCTCATACACGCTCTGAGACATCCCCGTGACGGCATCGTCCTTCTCCTCGTCAGCGGCGTCCTCGCCTTCCTTCTTCTCCTGGCCGCGATGATCGTCCATCTCACCCGCGTCCAGACGGCCGGGACGGATGCGGGCGCTGCCGGGCGAGCGGCGCGGATCGCGGCAGAAAGCGGAATGGACTACGCCGCGGCGCGGCTGATGGAAAACCCCTACCCGGCCGGCGCGTTCCCCCGCGACGACTGGACCGCGCGCGGCGACGAGCCGGACAGCACCCCCCCGTCGCGACTCCTGAACCCGTCCTTCCCGCACGGCGAACCCTGGTCGGACTCCGAGCCCCCGGGGTCGCCGGGACACGGCTTTTTCTCCAACGACCCGTTCGACGACGTGAACGGGAACGGCCTCTACGACGTCCGGTCCGGGCGCCTGCGCGGCCGGGAGGAGTTCGCGCTCCGGATCCGCTCGCCCGGAGCGAAGCTTCCGGTGAACGCCGGCGCGCTCGCCCCCCCCAACCACAACAAGCCGACCCACGCGGCCAACAAGCCGCTCCGGAACGTCCTGTGCGCGCTGGGGGCGGTGGTGCTCGCGCCCAATCCCGCCATCGGCCGGGAGGACAAGCCGGCCGGAACGGCCGCACAGCCGGGGGAGGACATCCGCCTCTCGAAGCTGGGGGACCACCTGATCGCGATGCGCCCCGCGGGCGGATACGCGAACCTGGATGCGGTGGGCGCGGCCCTCAAGAAAAACGGCTACAGCGCCTCCGAACGGGATCAAGTGATCCCCTTCCTGACCGTTCTCCTGGACCAGCGCCCCGAGCAGGGAGGGATCCCCGTGACGAATCCGGACGGCGCCTATTGCGAGCCGCCGATCGAGGCATGGTCCGTCCCGCACGAGATCCTCCAGGCGATCTGGCTCTATCAACAGTCGAATTGCCTGGACGCCGACCAGATCAGCTGCCTCTTTCCGGCCCCCTGGTCGCAGGCGGGTCTCCTGGAAACGACCCCGTTCGGAAGTCCCGGTGTCCGCTCCGGGGGGAGCATCGATTTCGGCCTCGTCTCGTCTGCGGTCCCCTACAGACGGATCATGATCTACCCGGACGAGGCGAAGGCGCTTGCCGACTGGTTCGTGGACTACCGCCGCGAGAATACCCTCTGGTCCTGGGTTGACCTGCGCCAGGACCTCGTCGCCCGGGCGCCCGGAATCTTCAAGACCGAATGCGACATGCTGACCCCGGTCGACCCGGACATCGCCCGCGCCTGGGCGCGCGCGAAGGCGGACCTCGCCTTCTTCGCGACGACCCTCGAGATGCCTTCCTTCAAGGGATTTTCCGCCTGGGCCGATTGGGGACTGCATCACGGGTATGCGGGGTACGACGGGCCGTTCTTTTCATTCCATTTTCCCCTGAAATCGGCCCGCGTGAGGGAAACCGGGTGGACCTTTCCGTCAACGATACCCTACGAGACGTATTCCGGCACGGATCCGCTTTTCCCGACCCTGACGCTCGCCCCGCCGACACGCTTCGATGCGGAAGCGTCCGGAACCCTGAAAGGGCCTTCGGGAACTCCCCGCGCCGAGGCGACGGCCCGCGGTCTCCTCGTCCCTGCCGAGCGGATCGCCTTCACCAGCCAGGAGGATTTCGAGAACTACGGGATCGACGGGATCGGAGGGGGCGCGGGACTCCTGGCGAATCACGGGATCCGGGTGGACGATCCGTTCCCCGAAACGCGCAGGCCGGTGACGGCCAACGGCGGGTATGCCTACCCGATGGTGGCCTCCGTCCCCTGCCGGAACCTGCGGGGAGAACCTTCCGTTCCGAACATCGACAAGAAATACTCGCGCCTGCACGGAGCGCTGGAGCTGGCCCCCTGCGCCTTCGGGCCGGAGGGGGCCGGCCAGTACTGGCCGATCCTCGAGGATCATGACAGCGCCTCCGGGACGCCGCTGGCGGAGTACGCGTCCTGGCCCTCCGGATCGAACACGCCGATCGCCCTGTCCGCCCCGCCCGCCTGGATTTTCCCGGTGCCGGAGCTCGGGGACGCCTTCAAGCTCTCGTATACGGACATCGCCGAGCTCCCCGGCATGAAGCCGGCGGGCCCCCCGGTGCACCCGATCGAGATGACGGTGTCGTTCTGGACCCGGCATGGCGGGGCGACCTACGAGGACGCCGGCCCCCTGATCTCCAACCTGGTCATCGGCTGCGGAAGCAACGTCCGGCTGGACCTGACGCTTGCCGGGGGGTGGGACGCGGGGACGCTCGACAAGGCGACCGGCGCGCTCGGCATCAAGATCACGCCTGGCCTCAACATGTGGCCCATCCTGACGAGCGCCCCCCCCTCCGCCAGCTACTCCGGCACGCCCCTCGGGGAGGTCTTCTTCCCCCTCTACAGCACCGCCAAGGGGGCGACGCTCTCCGACTGGCATCTCGTGGCCCTCACCGTCCAGTCCGTCTCCGCCGACGAGAGCCGGTACACCCTTTATCTGGACGGTGACCTCTTCAATCCGGTCAGCGCGAACGGCCCGTGCATCTGCAACCCCGCCTGGGGCAAGTACTCCGTCACGACGAGAAATGCCGACGAGGTCCGCCTGCACGACAAGGTCCTGACCCCGGAGGAGATCAACGCGATCTGGCGGAAGGGGCGCTACGTGAACCCCGCGTCGCCCGGAGCGACCTTCACCTCTCCCAAATATGTCCTGGGAGAGGAGTCCCGGCTCCTGCGGGCCGGGTGGCTGGGATTGCCGTCGGGAGACAAGGACGCCGCCGGAGACCCCCTGGAGCGCGTGACGATGGACGTCGCCGTCCGCGGCTACGACGCGGGCGGGACCCTCCTCTGGACCGCCCCCCTGCTCGGGAGCGATGCCGTCACCCCCCTTTACACGCAGAAAAGGATCGCGGCGTTCGATTACGTCGTCACGTTCACGGGGGACGGCGTCACGCCCCTTTACCGGACACCGCGCTTCGAGTCGATCTGGTTCCAGTTCGACCGGAAGGGGCGCGCCGGGAAATACCTCTCCTGGGGACCGGGGGGCGATCCGGGCCCCTCTTCCGGCGGTCTCCCCCCCGGAGGAGGAGGGGGGGGCGGCCCGCCGCCAGGCGGCGGCCCTCCCGGCGGTGGCGGCAAACCGCCGCCCGGCGGATTCGGAAAGTGAAGGGAGCCCTGATCCTCCGGCTCCGGAAGCGCTGATCTTTTCCCCGGCGATCGGGACACCAGTCTGCGATGGCCAGAGGCATCGCTCTCGTCTTCGTCGCCGGTTTCCTGACGCTCGTCGCGGTCCTCGCGTCCGCGTTCGCATGCTGGTCGGCCGCGGCGCGGGACGCCGCCGGCGCGTCCGGGGCGCGCGCTTCCGCCGCGCGCGCGGCGGAGAGCGCCCTCGCCTACACCGAATCGCGCCTCTGGGAGGATCCCCGGTCGACCCGGGACAAGGGTCTCCCCCTGAAACCGGAAAACGCCCGCGACGACTGGACCGTCCGCGGAAAGGAACCCGCGGACGCCTCCCCCGCCACGCTTCTGAACCCTTCCTACGCGCGGGGCGATCCCTGGAGGGACCTCGACGCGGACGGCGCCTACACCGCCGCGGACGCCCTCACGGTGAAGGACGCCGACGGAAACGGCCGCTTCACCGTCCGGTCGGGGCGCCTGCGGGACGGGCCGGAATTTTCCCTCCGGATCGCGTCGGCCGAGGGGGCGGTCTGCGTCAACAGCGGCGAGATCGGATCCCCCACCGACGACCACGACCAGGACGGCATCCTCGACAAGGACGATCCGGAGTACGAGGCCGATTCGGACGGGAACGGGATCCCCGACTGGAAGGATCCCGCCTTTTCCGGGAACCGCCACCTCGTGCGGCTCCTCGACAACCTCGGCGCGATCCTGGAGATCGCGGAGCCGCAGACGGCCGACTACGCCCCGGGATACCCCCAGCTCGGGAAGATCCAGACGTCGTCCCTGGGCGCCCGCGTCGTCGCGGCCCGGCCGCGGGGCGGATACGCCTCGGTGGACGATCTTGAGGGCGTCCTGGGGCCGGCCGACCACGCCGTCGCGGCGCCGTATCTGGCGACGCACGGGCGGGTCGTCGCCGTTCCCGCGGGGAAGGACGCGATGGGGGCGTACGCGGAAGCGACCGTCTCCCCGCTCGCCTCCCCCCGCTATGAGCACCATGCGGCGATCGACTTCAACCGGGCCCCCCTGGAAGTGATCCAGGCGAACCTCCGCTGGATCACCGCCTCCGGGATCGGCCCCCCGTTCACCTCCCCGCCGATCACCGTCACGACCCTGACCCCCTTCGTCCGCCTGCGCCAGGCGGAGGCGGACCGGGTGGCCGAAAAGCTCGCGGCGGCCCGGCCGATCGCGACCTGGCCGCAATTCCTCATGGCCCTGCATGCCGCCTACGCCGCGGACCTGACCCTCTCGCAGGACGACCCGTTCACGAAGCTGGATCTTTCGGCCGGGATAGAGGGTCCGGTGGACGAAAGCCTTCCCTACTGGACCCTCCTCAAGCAGGATCTCGTCCTCGCACGGGTGATGCCGGAAACCTATTTCGCCGACCCCCAGACCTGGCGCATGAACGGGCTGGAGGTGGACCGGACGGCCAGCACCCAGCCAGGAGGGGAGGCAACCGCCGTCCGCCGGATCCTGAAGCGCTTCCTGGACCTTCCCGCGCTCGCGAGCGCCCCGTTCGACATGGACGGAAACAGGCCCGCGATCCTCCTCTACAGCCAGATGATCCGGGAGATCCCCGGATACGGAACGACGGAGTTCTTCCTGGACGGGGCCCGCGGGCCGGGCGCCGTCGCCGTCCGGGCCGAGGGACGGATCATTGGCGAAAACGCTTCGGCGCGAATCGCGGGGACGCTCCATCTCGACAACGGCTCCGTGCGCCTGGACGGCCAGCAGGACCTGGAGCTCCGCGGCGTCACGGCGGCGTCCCCCTGGCGCTATCCGGGCGGCGCCGTTCTCGCGCGGGAAGACACGACCCAGCAGGACGACGTCGACACCTGGCCGCGCTTCCCGATGGATTCCTACGCGGCGGACCCGCAAGGGTCGGGCAACACATGGGTCGAGCAGAACGACCGCTATCCCCCCACCGACGGCGGACTGCGCCTCGCGGCGGTCCAGACCGAAGATCTCGACTTCCCCTGCACCTTCGCCCTTCCGTTCAACCGGGACCCGACGGTCGCGCCTCCCGACCGCTGGTACACGACGCAGAATTCCGGCAGCGGGGTCTCCAAGGTGTTCGCGAGCGCGATCGACAACCTGGGCGATCCGGTCGGCGCCGGTTTCGCGACGCGCCGGAGCCCGGACCCCGTGAATCCCCTCCAGCAGATCCACGAGGGGTACCGGACCGGGACGATGGGCCCCCGCTTCCCGGCGAACGGCCCGGCCGCGTTCGACTGGCCGCAGGGCCAATGGCCCGCCATTCCGGTGGCGCTGGACGCCGACAACCGGGTCCGGGAGGCCACCCTCGTGGCCTGGGTCCCGCGCCAATCGCCCTTGATGTGGCATCCCGGCGGGACCATCCTTCCGTCGATCGGTATCGAGCGGAAGTTCATCGATCCCGCCACCGGCTCGATCGTCTTCGCCCCCTGCCCGCGACTGGAGCTCCGGCCGACCGCCCTCCAGATCACGGCCTGGAAGCAGGATCCGGATCTCGTCTCGGTCGTTTCCTGGGACGCCGACACCCAGAGAACCCCCTGGCGGCATCTCGCGGTCGTCATCGAGGAGCCGGGGCCGCTGGCCAGGGTCTACGTGGACGGAAACCTCGTGAAGGTCCTGACACTGGGCGAGATCCCCGTCGACAACACCCTGCGCGTCGCCTGCATGGCTCCCGTCGACGACCTGCGCCTCTTCGCCAAGCCGCTCGACGCCGGCACGATCAGGGCCCTCGCCGCGGAGCATCGCTTCCGGAAGAAGGGGACGTTCACCTCGGCCCTCTTCACGGTCGATCCGGACGCCCTCCCGCACGGCGCGGTCCTGCGCGGCCTTTCGTGGGACGGCTTCGTGCCGCAGCTCACGCGCGGAAGCTTCCGGTTCGACCTCCTGGGGTACGCCGACGGGGCGGGGTCGTCTCCCCTGAACCCTTCGGACACCGACCCCGGGCGCGACATCCCCTGGAACGGCTCCGGGACCGCCGCCGCCTTCTTCGGCCTTCCCGGGACGGCCTCCTTCCGGGTCAAGGTCGGGATCGACGCCTCGGACCCGGTCCCGATCGAGATCGGCGGGGTCAAGGTCCCGGTCCTTCGCGACTCCCCCCACCTGTCGTCGCTGACGGTCCACTACGCGACGCGCCCCCGCTGGAGCGGACTCGCCGGACGCTGACCGGATGATCTTTTCCGCGATCCCGCTCCCACTGGTATCCAGCCGGGGGAAAGGAGTCCGGATGCGCCGCGCCGCCTGCCGCCTGATCAGCGTCCTTTTCGCGTTCCCGTGCGCGGCCGCCCTGTCTCCCGACGAGATCGACCGCGCCGTGCGGGAGCTGGGAAGCGCGGAATTCGAGGCGCGGGAGGCGGCGTTCCGGAGGCTCCTGGAGACGGGGGCCGGGGACCCGGACGCGGTCCTGCGGGCGCTCCCCTCCACCGGCGCCGACCCCGAGATCCTGTCCCGGTGTGCCGCCCTGCGCGAGCGGATCCCGATCGAACGGCTGCGCCGCGGGATCCTGGGCGCGCCCGGGCTGGACCCGGCCTTCGGCCGGGCCGTCGAATCCCTCCTGGACGCCCCTTCCCCGGAAAAGGTGTCGGGCCTGGCCCCCTGGGCCGTCAGCCACGCGCCCCGGGTCGCGGGCGCGGCGCGGGTGTTCCTGGGGCATTCAAGCGAGGCGATCCGCCTCGCGGCGGTTTCGCTCGCCGCCCGGACGAGGGAACCGTCCCTGGCCCCGGATCTCCTCGCGCTGACCGGGGAAGCGCATTCCCGCGAGATCCGGATCGCCGCCATCACCGCCCTCGCAGGTCTTGATCATCCCGATGCCCGCGAAGGGGTCCTGGCAGCCCTGGCCGACCGGGACCCGGCGGTCCGGCTCTCCGCGGTCGCCGCCTCCCGCCTCGTCGACTCGCCGGAAGCGGCAGGCCGGCTTTTGGCGCGCCTGCCGGCGGAAGAGCTGGTCGAGGTGAAGGAGGCCGTGATCCGGGCGCTCGGGCCGCGGGGCGGGGACGCGGCCGCGCGCGAGGCGGTCCTGTCGCTTCTTTCCGACGGGAATCCGGCCTTCCGCGGGGCCGCGCTCGACGCGATTCACCCCGGAAGCGGAGGATCGCGCGTCATCCTCCTCCACGCGGCGGCGGACGGAAACGCCTTCGCCGACGAGGCGGTGCGCGACATCCTGCTGGCCCGCCTGCCGGCGGAAGGTTCCGCCGGCCTGCGCGCGCGCCTCGTCCAGTCCCTCGACGCGTGGGAACGGACCCCGCGGACCCGGCAAGCGGTCCTCGCGCTCCTGGACGACCCGGACGGGAGCGTGCGCGCGCAGGTCGCCCGGTATCTCTCGCACCGGGGGACGGAACGCGCGGAGCTCGAGCGCCTCCTGGCGCGGTTCGACCGGGAGACCCTGTCCCACGTCCGGGCGGCGATCGTCGCCGCGGCCGGAGCGGCGGAGGAACCGGAGGTCGCCGTCCCGTTCCTCGCGCGGAGCCTCTCGGATCCGGACGAAGGGGTCGCCCTGACCGCGATCCACGCCCTGCCGCTCTGCGGCGGAAAGGCGGCGGCGGGGGTCCTGGCGGGATTCATCGAACCCCGCGGCGCCCTCTCCGACGCGCGGGAAACCCGCCTGGAAGAGGCGCTCCAGGTCCTGGGGCAGGTCCGCGAGCGGGCCGCGATCCCCGCGCTGGCGCGCCTCATCTCGGCGACATCCCCTCCAGCCGGCGATCACATCCGCTACGTCGCGGCCCTGGCGCTCCTGGCCTCCGCCGGGTTTCCCGGGGACGCTGTCGAGGACCACGAGATCGTGGATGCCGCCGCCGACTGGTGGAAGGCACACAAGGACGACCCCGAATTCAAGGAGGCGCGATGAAGATCCGGCATCCCGTTCTTGTCATCGGATTCCTGGCGCGTTTCGCCTGCGCGGCCCCCCCCCCTCCCGACGAGATCGACCGCGCGGTGCGCGAGTTGGGAAGCCGGGAGTTCTCGACCCGGGAAGACGCCTTCCGGAGGCTGCGGGAATGGGGAAAGGATGACCCGGAAGGGATCGCCGGGCGGATCGCCGGGAACGTCAAGGACACGAAAGACCCCGAGGTCCAGGTCCGCTGCCAGGCGCTTCTCCGGGAGATCGACCCCTCGCCGATGGAGCGGCTGCGGCGGGAGGTCCTCGCCGAGGCGCACGACCACGCCCCGGACCAGCTGGCGGGCCTGACCGCCATCGGCCCGTTCGGGATCACGTTCAAGCAGGCGGTGAATGACCTGTTCGACGACCCCGCGCCGCAAAAGCTGGGAGTCCTGCGGAACTGGGCCCGGACGCACGGCACACGGCTGGCGCGCGTCGCCAGGGCGTTCGCCGACCACGAGGATCCCGAGCTGCGCCAGAGCGCCCTGTTCCTCGCAGGAGACCTGCAGGATCCTTCCCTGGCCCCCCTCCTCGTGCCGGCCCTCGACGACCCCCAACCGGCCATCCGGATCCACGCGTTGCGGGCCCTGGCCCGCTGGAAGGATCCGGCCTCCTGCCGGGCCCTTCCCGCGCTCCTCGCCGACCCGGACGAGAACGTGCGGGAGGAGGCGGCGAGCATCGTCCCGGCCCTGGAGACGCCGGAAAACGCCAGGGAGCTCCTGGCCGCCCGGGTCCCGCTGGAAACGGATCCCTACGTCATGACCGTGATCCTCCGCCAGCTCCCCCTGGCGTCGATCGTCCCCGCCCACGCCCCGGCGCTGGCGCGGATCCTGCTGGACCCGGATGCGGACGACGAGGCGCGCCAGGTGGTCTCCGCGGCCCTCCTGCGCCTGGTGGAAAAACCGGGCGAGGGAGGGCTTGCCGAGCGCGCGCGGGAGATCCTCGTGAAACACCCTCTCCGATGAGGCGCGCGGCCCCCACGCCTGCCGGGACGCGCTGACCGGCCCCGGCCGGTCAGGCGCCGGTGTCGGCCATCGCCACGACCGTGCGGTGCCCGCCCCCCTTCTTGGCCTGCTGGCGGCATCCCTCTTTTTTTGCGCCTCCGGGGGCCTTCTGCTAGACTGTCCCCCCTTCGTCGTCCGGGCGTTTAGCTCAGTTGGTAGAGCACCAGCTCGACAAGCTGGGGGTCGCAGGTTCGAGCCCTGCAACGCCCATTTCGCGGATCGCGGGCCAGGCTCTTCACCGAAAAAGGGGGCAGACACCAAAACTACGAGCATAGTACCCTCA
>CAYVXZ010000019.1:0-58077 GCA_964455625.1 uncultured Planctomycetales bacterium
CCGCGAGGGCGGCAAGACCGTCGGCGCCGGCGTCGTCACCAAGATCCTTGACTAGTTCCGGTTTCCGAGAGCGAACCCGAAAGGGGCGGCCATCCGGCCGCCCCTTTTTGTTTCGCCGCCGATTCTGATAGAGTGGCGTGTCCATGAGGAGGCTGGCGACATGGCTGGCGGCGGCCGTTCTGGTCCTGGCCGGCTGCGGCGGCTCCGAGAGGGTCTTCCTCACCACCACGCCGCGGATGGAAATGGGGGCCGACCACACGATCGCGGTCGTTCCCGACTTCGCCGACCCGAACGGGATCCGGACGCGCCTGGAGGAGCTCCTTCTGCGGAACGGTCTCCGGGTCGTCACGGAATCCCTGAAGCAGACGACGGTCACCTACAAGGATCGCACCGCTCCCGCTCCCGAAGGGGGAGTCCAGGAGGCGACGGTCGAGAAGGTGACCGAGATCACGGCGGATTACCTCCTGCGGTTCGACTACGCGATCGAGACGGGGAAGGGGTGGGGCGGGGCCCCGGACGAGTTCGACCGTTTTTCCTGCAAGCTCGTCCACCGGGCGACAGGCGAGATCGTCGGGATCGGGCAGTTCACGCGGGACGGCGACCACGGCATCGACCAGGTCCTGGGCGGGGTGGTCGCGGACCTGAAGAAAGGGATCGCGAAGCCTGCCGTCCCTCCGGCGCCGGCCGAGCCGGCCCCCGCGGACGCCTCTCCGGTCCCGGCCGTAAATTGACAACGTCTTGAAAAAAGAGCGCCTCGCCTCTTGAAACGGGGAATCCCGCCCCTAAAATGCTGGACTTTCGACCCTTCGAGAACGGGGCGGAGAACACATGGCGACACAGATGCAGAAGATCCGGATCCGCATGGAGGCGTACGAACACGCCGTTCTCGACCAGTATGCCGTCGAGATCGTCGAGGTCGCCAAGCGCACCGGCGCCAAGGTCTCGGGGCCGATCCCGCTTCCGACCCGGATCGAGCGCTACACGGTCCTCCGTTCTCCCCACGTCGACAAGAAATCGCGCGAGCAGTTCGAGATCCGCACCCACCGGCGGGTGATCGATCTGACGGAACTGACCGCCAAGACCATGGACGCGCTGTCGAAGCTGAACCTTCCGGCTGGCGTCGAGATCCGGATCAAGGCCTGAAGGGAAGGATGCGATGGCGCCCCTCTCGGGACTTCTCGGCAAGAAGATCGGAATGACCCAGTTCTTCACGGAGCTCGGGGACGCCGTCCCCGTGACCGTGATCCAGGCGGGTCCCTGCGCAGTGCTGCAGGTCCGGGACGCCAAGCGCGACGGCTACGACGCCGTCCAGTTGGGTTTCGACGACAAGAAGAAGACGCGCGCCACGAAGTCCGAGACGGCCCACGCCGCCAAGGCCAAGGCCGTCCCGAAGCGGTTCGTCCGCGAGATGCCGTTTGCCGGCGCCCCGGGCGGGGTCGAGGCGGGGCAAACCGTCACCGTCGAGATCTTCGAGGGCGTGAAGACCGTCGACGTGATCGGCACGAACAAGGGGCGCGGTTTCGCGGGCGTCATGAAGCGGCATAATTTCAGCGGCGGCGACAAGACCCACGGGTCGAAGTCGCACCGCAAGCCCGGCTCGATCGGGATGCACACCTGGCCCGCGCGCGTCCTCAAGGGGCAGCGCATGTCGGGGCACATGGGGAACGTGCGCCGCACGGTGAGGAACCTCGAGGTGGCGGCCCTCGACAAGGAGCAGGGATACCTTTTCGTGCACGGGTCCGTGCCCGGCCCCGTCGGCGGGTATGTGATCGTCCGGCGCGCCAAGGACGAGGCGCGGTCCGCTCCAGCGGCCGCCGCGGCCGGAAAGGGAGGCAAGTAGCATGGCCGCCCCGAAAGCCGCGAAAAAGAAGTCCGCTCCCGCGAAGATCGCGCTCCCCGTCTATGACCGGAAGGGGAATGCCGTCGAGACGATCGACATCGACCCGAGCCTTTTCGGCGGGATCGTGCGCCGCGCGCTCCTCAAGCAGGTCGTGATCGGCTACGAGGCAAACCTTCGCCAGGGGACCCACGACACCAAGGGCCGGAGCGAGATCAGTTACTCGAACAAGAAGCCGTGGGCCCAGAAGCACACCGGGAACGCCCGCGCCGGAAAGCGCAGCTCCCCCCTCTGGCGCCATGGCGGCACGATCTTCGGCCCGACGCCGCGCTCCTACCGGCAGACGCTGACCGCCGGGATGCGCCGCGCCGCTCTCGATTCGGCGATCCTCGCCAAGATGGTGGACAACGAGGTGAAGCTCCTCACGGATCTCCAGATGGACAAGCCCCGCACGAAGGACGCCGCCTCGGTCCTCAAGAACCTCAAGATCGAGCGGGGATGTCTCGTGGGGACGGCCGACTACGACGATGCGGTCTGGAAGTCGTTCCGGAACATCCCGCGCGTCTCGGTGGAGCCCGTGGGCCGCTGGAACGCCCTTTCGGTCCTCCGTCACCGCAACCTCGTGATGCCGAAGGCGGCGCTGGCCCGCCTCCTCGAGTCGAAGAAGAAGCGCGAGGGGGCCGCCCATGCTTAACGTCCTCGAGATCCTCAAGCGCCCGCTCGTGACCGAGAAGTCGCATTGGCTCACCGAGAAGAACGGAACCTACGTCTTCCAGGTGGACCGTCACGCCACCAAGGACGAGATCAAGAAGGCGGTCGAGTCGATGTACGCCGACAAGGGGATCCGTGTGAAGAAGGTCCGCACGCTCGTCCAGGCGGGGAAGACCCGCCGCACCCGGTTCGTCCGGGGGCGCACGTCGGCGATCAAGAAGGCGTTCGTGACCCTGGTCAAGGGCCAGTCGATCGACATCGGATAGGAGCGTTATGGGACTCAAGAAACTCCGGCCGTTCACACCCTCGACGCGCCACGCGCTCCTGAACGATTATGCCGAGATCACGGCTGACCGGCCGGTGCGCACGCTCCTCGTGCCGCAGAAGTCGACCGGCGGACGGAACAACACCGGCCGCATCACGAGCTGGCACCGCGGCGGCGGGCATGCGCACTTCTACCGGCTGATCGATTTCCGGCGCGACAAGGACGGGATTGCCGCCAGGGTCGCCGCCATCGAGTACGACCCGAACCGGACGGCCTTCATCGCGCGGCTCAACTACGCCGACGGCGAGAAGCGCTACATCATCGCTCCCCTCGGTCTTTCGGTGGGCGACGAGGTCCGTTCCGGCAAGGAAGGGATCGAGATCAAGACCGGAAATTCCCTCCCGCTTTCGGCGATCCCGCCCGGCGTTCCCGTGCACAACATCGAGCTCCAGCCGGGCCGCGGCGGGCAACTCGTCCGCTCGGCGGGCGGGTCCGCGGTGATCGCCGCCAAGGAGGGGGAATACGCCCAGGTGAACCTCCCCTCCGGCGAGGTCCGCAAGGTGCTTCTCGCCTGCCGCGCCACGATCGGCCAGGTGGGGAATCTCGACGCCAAGGATGTGGTCTACGGCAAGGCGGGGCGCCTCCGGTGGAAGGGGTGGCGTCCGATCGTCCGCGGCTCCTGTCAGAATCCGGTGTCTCATCCGATGGGTGGCGGCGAAGGTCGCCGCGCGGGCGGGCGCCATCCGCAGTCGCCGTGGGGGTTCCCGGCCAAGGGTGCGAAGACCCGTCGCCGCCGGAAACCTTCCAATAACCTCATCGTGCGCCGGCCCAAGGGAAAGAAGATCGGCTAGCGCCAGGAGAGATCCATGGGACGTTCAGCGAAAAAAGGCCCGTACGTCGATCCCAAGCTCTTCGCCAAGGTGCAGGCGAGGAAGGGGACCGCCGAGGAATCGACCCCCATCAAGACCTGGTCGCGCCGCTCCACGATTCCGCCGGATTTCGTCGGGCGCTACTTCGACGTCCACAACGGGAAGAGCTTCATCCGCGTCTTCGTGCGCGAGGAGATGGTCGGCCACAAGCTGGGCGAGTTCGCCCCGTCGCGCGTCTTCAAGGTGCACGGCGGCGGCAAGAAGGAAGAGCCCGCGAAGGGCGGCGGCGGCGCGCCGGCGGCGGGCGGGGCGGCGAAGGGATAGGCCATGGATTTCATCGCGACATCGCGGTTCATCCGGATCACTCCCCGAAAGGCGATGCTGGTCGCCGATCTCGTTCGGGGGAAGTCCCTGAACGAGGCATACACGGTCCTCGCCACTTCGAAGAAGCGGGGGGGCGTGTTCGTCCGGAAGCTCCTGAACTCGGCCCAGCACAACGCGACGGACCGGGACGCCAAGATCGATCCGGACGCGCTGTTCGTGAAGGAGATCGTCGTGGGGCGCGGCCCCATCATGAAGCGCTTCCATCCGCGCGCCAAGGGCCGCGGATGCCCGATCCTGAAGCGGATGAGCCATTTCCGGGTGGTGCTCGCGGCGCGCGAGGCTCCTCCCGCCCGGCGCACGCGGGGCGGCGGGGCGAAGCCGCAAGGGGCCCCGGCCCCCGCCCAGACCGCTTCCGCGGCGGCGAAGGACACGGGCGCGTCGGGAACGGGAACGTAAGGAGGGATCGTGGGACAGAAGGTTTGCCCCATCGGGCTTCGGATCGGGATCGTCGAGGACTGGCGCTCGCGCTGGTACGCCGACAAGAAGACGTTCGGCCACTACCTGGTCGAGGACCAGAAGGTCCGCGGCATGATCCGGAAGCAGTACGGGTTCGCCGGCGTCTCCAAGATCGAGATCGAGCGCACGAAGGACGCCCTCCGCGTCTTCATCCATTGCGCGCGGCCGGGGCTCATCATCGGCAGGAAGGGTGCCGAGCTCGAGAAGCTCAAGGCCGACCTCGAGAAGCTCGCGAAGCGCCAGGTGGAGATCAACATCCGCGAGGTGGAGCGCCCGGAGACGGACGCCCAGCTCGTCGCGCAGGGGATCGCCGAGCAGATGCTCAAGCGCTTCCCGTTCCGGCGGGTCCTGCGGAAGACCCTCGACACGGCGAAGCAGCACAGCGTCCTGGGGATCAAGATCCGGATCAGCGGCCGCCTCATGGGGTCGGACATCGCCCGTTCGGAGAAGGTGGTCTACGGGTCGGTGCCGCTGCACACGCTTCGCGCGAAGATCGATTACGGATTCGCTTTCACCGTGACGACGTACGGGACGATCGGGGTGAAGGTCTGGATCTACAAGGGAATGGTTTCGGAGGAAGAAGCCCATGGCCCTCATGCCAAAAAGGGTCAAATACAGAAAACAGCAGAGGGGTAGGGTTCGCGGGATCGCCCAGCGGGGGAATTCCCTCGCCTTCGGCGAATTCGGGATCCAGGCCCTCGGCCCGGCATGGGTGAGCGCGCGCCAGATCGAGGCGGGGCGCGTCGCCGTGATGCACTTCCTCGGGACGAACGGACGCCTCTGGATCCGCGTCTTCCCGTCGAAGCCGATCACGAAGAAGCCCGCCGAGACCCGGATGGGGAAGGGGAAGGCCGAACCGGAGTTCTGGGCGGCGGTCGTGAAGCCCGGGACGATGCTTTACGAGCTCGCGGGCGTCACCGAGGAGATGGCGCGCCAGGCGTTCTCGCGCGTCGCGCAGAAGATGCCGGTGCGGTCGCGCTTCGTCGCGCGGGCCACGGGCTAGGGGAGACAGGGGAGCCGACATGAACGCCAGGGAGCTGCGGGCCAAGGACGCCGAGGATCTCAAGAAGATGCTCGCCGACGAGCGCCGGGGGTTCGCGAACCTCCGTTTCCGGACAGCCTCGAGCGAGCTGGAGAACTGCGCCCAGGTCGGGAAAACCCGCCGGCAGATCGCGCGGATCCTGACGCTGCTCCGGGAGCGGGAGCTCGCCGGGAAGAGTGGAAAGAAGAAGGGATAGGACATGCCCCAGACCGCGAACAACCCGCATATCGAGCGCCGCCGCCGTTTCCAGGGCGTCGTGACGAGCGACAGGATGCAGAAGACGGTTTCCGTCTCCATCGAGCGGCACGTCAAGCACCCGATCTTCGAGAAGTACCTGAAGCGCCTCACGGTCCTGAAGGCGCACGACGAGAAGGAAGAGGCGAAGGCGGGGGACCTCGTGGAGATCGAGGAAACCCGCCCGATCTCGAAGACCAAGCGCTGGAGGGTCCTGCGCGTCGTCCGCAAGGCGTACCGCGACGACGGGACCCTCGCGGGGCTCACGGTCGAGGCGGAATCCCGCGCGCGGCGCGAGGCGAAGAAGCAGACGCGCGCCCAGAAGGCGGCCGCCCAGCCCGCGGCCGGAAAGGGCGAGGACCAGGAGGGAGATGACGCATGATCCAGATGCGCAGCTACCTCGACGTCGCCGACAACACCGGCGCGAAGGTCTGCTCGATGATCCGGGTCCTCGGACGCGGAGACTCGCGGTTCGCCAACATCGGCGACATCGTCGTCTGCTCGGTGAAGCAGGCGATTCCCGGCGGGGCCGTGAAGGAAGGCGAGGTCATCAAGGGGGTCGTCGTGCGCTCGAAGCGCGGGCTTCGCCGCCGGGACGGCACCTACGTCCGGTTCGACCGGAACGCCATCGTCATCATCGATGCCGACGGGAACCCCAAGGGGACCCGCGTCTTCGGGGCGGTGGCGCGCGAGCTCCGGCAGAAGCGGTTCATGAAGATCGTTTCCCTTGCGGCGGAGGTGGTCTGATGCGCGGCGTCCGGGTGAACGACATGGTCCATGTGGCCAGCGGCGCCGACCGCGGCAAGCGCGGCAAGGTGGTGAGGATCCTTTCGGACGAGGGGACGATCCTCGTCGAGGGGATCAACATGGTGTTCGAGCACGTCCGCAAGTCCAGGAAGAATCCTCAGGGCGGCGGGCGCCTGGAGCGGGAGGCGCCGGTGCGCCTCTCGAAAGTGCTTCTGGTCTGTCCGCATTGCGACAAGCCTGCGCGCACCGGACGCAAGGTGCTGGAGACCGGCGCGCGCGTGCGCGTCTGCCGCAAGTGCAAGAAGGAGATCCGCTGACCGTGGCTGACAAAGACAAGGAAAAGGACAAGAAGGCCGGTCCCGAGAAGGACGCCAAGGCCCCGCCCCGGGAGCCCAAGAAGCCCCGCCCCGAAAAGAAGGGGGGCGAGGGGAAGGCGAAGGCCGTCGAGAGCGACGTCCCGAAGGCCGCCAAGCCCCAGGTCTCCGGGCCCACCCCGCCGCGCCTCCAGGTCCGCTACACGAGCGAGATCGTCCCCCACCTGAAGAAGGAGCTCGGGGAGACGAACCCGATGGCGATCCCGAGGCTCACGAAGGTCGTCATCAACATGGGCGTGGGGAAGGCGACCGAGAACGAGAAGCGCCTGACGGAGGCTGTCGAGACGCTCGCCGTCATCACCGGGCAGAAGCCGCAGGTGACGCGCGCGAAGGTGTCGGTGGCGAGTTTCCGCCTGCGCCAGGGGCTTCCCATCGGATGCAAGGTGACGCTCCGCAAGCAGCGGATGTACGAGTTCCTGGACCGGCTCATCTCGCTCGCGCTTCCGCGCGTGCGCGACTTCCGGGGCCTTCCCGTGAACTCGTTCGACCGCTCCGGGAACTACACCTTCGGCCTGGCCGAGCAGGTGATCTTCCCTGAGGTCCGGGCCGACCGGCTCGAGTTCACCCAGGGGATGGACGTGACGCTGTGCACGAACGCGGGGACCCCGGAGCGCGCGAAGGCGCTCCTCACGGCCCTGGGGATCCCGTTCCGCAAGGCCACCACCGCGCAGGAGGACCGCCTGTTCGCGGCGGCCAGCGCCATCGGGAAACCCGTCGCGGCGAAAGAGCCGGCCAAGAAGGCCGGCAAGCCCGCTTCGGCCAAGTAACCAAGGAGACCGGACGTGGGGAAGACCGCCTGGATGGAGAAGCTCAAGAAGAACCTCAAGAAGCCCAAGTTCAAGGTCCGGCTCCACTTCCGGTGCCTGCTGTGCGGGCGATCGCACGGGTATTACCGGAAATTCCGCATCTGCCGGATCTGCCTGCGGAGCATGGCTTCGCGCGGCGAGATCCCGGGGATGCGCAAGGCGAGCTGGTAGGAGGCATCTGACATGATGACGGACCCTGTTGCGGCCATGTTGACCTGTATCCGGAACGCCATCACGGCGGGAAAGCCCGACGTGAACATGCCCGCATCGCGCCTCAAGATCGGGGTCGCGAAGGTCCTGCGCCGCGAGGGGTACATCGCCGATTTCTCGGTCATCCAGGACGGGAAGCAGGGGGTCCTCCGGGTCCACCTGAAGTACGGGCCCTCCGGCGAGAAGGTGATCCGCGAGATCACGCGGATCTCGAAGCCCGGCCGGCGCATCTACCGGAAGGCCGGGGATCTCCCGGCCGTCATGAACGGGATGGGGATCGCGATCCTCTCGACCTCGAAGGGGGTCCTGTCGGACCGCGAGTGCCGCAAGCAGAAGGTGGGCGGGGAAGTGCTCGCCCGGGTGGGGTAAGGAGGGGACGATGTCGCGCGTCGGAAAGAAGCCTGTCGCCATCCCGGAAAAGGTGAAGGTCTCCTTCGCCGGGCAGGTCCTGTCGGCCGAGGGGCCCAAGGGGAAGCTTTCCCTGGCCTTCCCCGCCGGGGTCACGGCGGCCGTTGACGAGAAGACACGGCTCGTGACGGTGACGCGCGCCGACGAGGCGCCGAGCGCCCTGCACGGGACCTTCCGGGCGCTGACGGCGAACCTGCTCTCGGGCGTTTCCGCCGGGTACGAGAAGAAGCTCGAGATCCAGGGAGTCGGCTTCCGGGCCGCCATGAAGGGGAGCCAGATCCAGCTGTCGGTCGGGTTCGCCAACCAGATCGTGATCGACATTCCGGCCGGCGTCACGGTCCAGTGCCCGGACGCGACGCACATCGTCGTGTCGGGGGCCGACAAGCAGAAGGTGGGGGAGGTGGCCGCCCGCATCCGGGCCGCCCGTCCCCCCGACGTCTACCAGGGGAAAGGGATTCGCTACCAGGGCGAGCACGTCCGCAAGAAGGCCGGGAAGGCCTCCTTCGGGGCGGGCGCGAGCTAGCGGTCCGGAGGAAGCGACCATGAAGGGATCGACACGTCGGGCAGTCCTCTGGAAGAAGCGCCAGATGCGCGTCAGGAAGACCGTCGTCGGCACGTCCGAGCGTCCCAGGCTCGCGGTCTTCCGGTCGCACAAGCACATCTACGCGCAGGTCGTCGACGACTCGAAAGGGGCCGTGATCGCGGCCGCCTCCACCCTGATGCCGGGGCTCCGCGAGGATCTCGGCAAGAAGGGCGGGAATCGCACGGCCGCCGAACGCGTCGGCGGGAAGGTGGCCGAGGTGGTGCGCGCCAAGGGGATCACGAAGGTCGTGTTCGACCGGCGCGGCTACCGGTACCACGGACGGATCCAGGTCTTGGCCGACGCCGCCCGCAAGGCGGGGCTCGAGTTCTAGCCGGAGTCCCAGGAGGAAAGATGGCCGAATACGGAAGGCAGCCGGACGAGGGGGGGATGGCCGATTTCGTGGTGAAGATCAACCGCACCGCCAAGGTGGTGGCCGGCGGGCGGCGCTTCGGCTTCTCGGCCCTCGTCGTGATCGGCAACCACATGGGCCGCATCGGCTGGGGATTCGGCAAGGCGAACGAGGTCCAGTCCGCCATCCAGAAGGCCACCAAGGCCGCCCAGCGGAACATCATGAACATCAAGATCGAGGGCGGGACGATCGCCCACGAGGTGGAAGGCCGGTTCGGAAGCGCGCGCGTCTACATGAAGCCGGCGCGCCCCGGCACCGGGATCACCGCCGGCGGCGCCGTCCGGATCGCCCTCGAGGCGGCCGGCATCAAGAACATCCTCTCGAAGGCGCGCGACAGCACGAACCCCCTGAACCTCCTCAAGGCCACCTTCAACGCCTTCGAGCAGCTCCGGTCGCGCCAGGAGGTCGAGGCGCTGCGGGGCGTGACGCTCGACGCTTTCGAGATGGGCTCGCGCAGGAGGGGCACATGGATCTAGCGAAGGCCAAGTCGTTTTTCGTCCCGCGGAAGCGCAAGAAGCGCGTGGGGCGCGGCTCCGCCTCCGGGCACGGCGGGACCTCCACCCGCGGGAACAAGGGCCAGAAGGCCCGTTCCGGCTGGTCGATGCGGCGTCCCTTCGAGGGCGGCCAGATGCCGCTCTTCCGGCGCCTCCCCAAGCGCGGGTTCTCGCAGGGGATGTTCCAGGACACCGCCGCCGTCGTGAACGTCACGCAGCTCGCGAAGTTTCCCGCGGGGTCGGTGGTCGACCACGCGGCGCTTTCGAAGGCGCGCGTCGTGACGCGCACCGTCAAGCACGTGAAGGTCCTCGGCGACGGGGAGATCAAGATCGCCCTGACTGTCCGGGCGCACGGGTTCAGCGCGTCCGCGAAGGAGAAGATCGAGAAGGCCGGCGGGAAGGCCGAAGTCGTCGCGTCGTAGTCAGTCCGGAGGGTCGGGGATGATCGACAAGATCCGCACGATGTGGGAGATCCCCGAGCTCCGCAAGAAACTGCTCGTCACCGTCCTGATCCTGTTCATCTTCCGCCTGGGGGTCTACATCCCGCTTCCGGGAAACCCCGCGGGGCTCGGCCAGATCTTCGGCGGACTCGGGTTCCTGCAGGGGTGGCTCAACGCCTTCACCGGGGGGGCCCTCGAGCAGGGAGGGTTCTTCGCCTTGGGGATCATCCCGTACATCACCTCGTCCATCATCTTCCAAATGCTGACGCACGTGATCCCTGCCTTCGAGAAGATGAAGAAGGAGGGTCGCGCCGGATACCAGCGGATCCAGCAGTACGCGCGCTACGCGACGGTCGTCGTGGCGGTCTTCCAGGCCCTGATGCTCGTCCGCCAGCTCGTGGCGCAAAGCAATGCCGCGCCGACCCCGACCCTCGCGGACACCGGCTTCTGGAGCTTCCAGCTTCCGGCGATCCTGTCACTCACCGCCGGGGCGATCTTCTGCATGTGGCTCGGCGAGCAGATCACCGAGTTCGGGATCGGCGAGGGGGCCTCGGTCCTCATCATGGCCAACATCGTCGCCGACCTTCCCGCCGCGATCCTGGCGCTCGGGCAAAGCGCGTCGCTCCTTCCGGAGCCCGGCAAGGTCTGGTCGGGGCAGATCGCGCTCCTGTTCCTGATCTACGTGGGGATCATCGTCGGGATCATCTTCATCACGCAGGGCCAGCGCCGGATCCCGATGCAGTCGGCGCGCCAGGTCCGCGGCATGGGGATGTCGCTCGGGACGCGGACGTACCTGCCCCTCAAGGTGAACCAGGCGGGCGTGATCCCCGTCATCTTCGCGAGCGCGATGCTGCAGTTCCCGATCGGGATCCTGGGGGCCCTGGGGTGGGACTTCGCCGAGGCGCTGCATCCCCACCGCTTCCTCTACATCGTCCCCTACGTGGTGATGATCTTCGTCTTCGCCTTCTTCTACACCTCGATGGTCTTCAACCCCGCCGAGTGGGCCGACAACCTGAAGCAGTACGGCTCGTTCATCCCTGGGATCCGTCCGGGGCCGCACACGGCCGAATACCTCGAGAAGATCATGAACCGGATCACGCTGGCCGGGGCGGCGTTCCTGGCGGCGCTCTCGGTCTTCCCGACATTGATCGCGATGGTGCTCCTCCAGGACGCGCCGGCGCAGGTCGGCATCGTCCTGCGCTTCATGGGAGGAACGGGGCTCCTCATCGTCGTGGGCGTCATGCTCGACGTCACCCAGAAGGTCGAATCCCACCTCCTCATGCGCCAGCGCGAGGGGTTCATGCACAAGACCCGCATGCGCGGGAGATTCGGCTAGCCGATGTCCCACCGGATCGTCTTTCTCGGGCCCCCCGGCGCCGGCAAGGGGACGCAGGCCGCCCGTATCCGCGTGGCGCTTTCGGTCCCGCACATCGCCACGGGGGATCTCTTCCGGGAGAACGTGAAGGGCGGAACGCCCCTGGGTCTCGAGGCGAAGGGGTATATGGACCGTGGGGCCCTGGTTCCCGACGAGATCGTGATCCGGATGGTGCGCGAGCGCCTGAAGAATCCGGACTGCGCCGGGGGATTCCTCCTCGACGGATATCCCCGGAGCGTCCCCCAGGCGGACGCCCTCGACAAGGACCTCGCGGCCGCGGGGACCCCTCTTGAGGCCGTCTTTTACATGACGACGCCGGACGACCTGATCGTGGAGCGCCTGTCGGGCCGGCGGGTGTGCCCGTCCTGCAACAGGGTCTATCACGTCCGGAACATCCCGCCCAAGCGCGCCGGATCCTGCGACACGTGCTCGACCGAGCTCGTCCAGCGCGAGGACGACAAGCCGGAGACCGTGAAGCGGCGCCTGGCGGTCTATCACGGGCAGACCGAGTCGCTCGTCGCGCGCTACCGGAAGACCGGCCTCCTCGTCGATCTTGACGGCGCCAAGGACGTGGAGCCGCTTGCCCGCGAGATCCTGGAGATCCTCTCCAAGAAGAGGGGCGCTTGAGCGCCTGGGGGAGCTCCGTGATCACCATCAAGTCCGAGCGGGAGATCGCGAAGATGCGCGTCGCCAGCCGCATCGTCGCCGAGGTCCTGCGCGAGATGGACGCCTGGGTCCGCCCGGGCGTCTCCACCGCCGAGCTCGACCGGCTGGCGGAAGAGTGGATCCGTGCACAGGGGGGGGAGCCCGCCTTCAAGGGGTACCGGGGATTCCCCGCGTCGATCTGCGCCTCGGTGAACGAGGAGGTGGTCCACGGGATACCCGGCGAACGCCGGCTCAAGGAAGGGGACCTTTTCACGGCCGACGTCGGGGTCCGCTACCAGAACTATTATGGCGACGCCGCGCGCACCTACCCGGTCGGGAAGATCTCCCCGAAGGCCCGGGACCTCTCCGAGACGACCCGAAGGGCGCTCGAGGCGGGGATCGAGGCCGTGCGCCCGGGCGGGAAGCTTTCCGAGGTGGCGCGCGCCGTCCAGGACACCGCGAAGAAAAAAGGGTACGCGATCGTCCGGAAGTTCGTGGGTCACGGCATCGGGACGGCCCTCCACGAGGACCCCCAGGTCCCCAATTTCGTCTCCCCGGACCTCCTGGCGAACGATATCATCCTGGAGCCGGGGATGGTTCTCGCGATCGAGCCGATGTTCACCCATGGCACGCACGACGTCGAAATCCTGTCGGACGGATGGACGGTCGTGACGACCGACAGGAAGCTGTCGGCGCATTGGGAAGACACCGTGGCCGTCACGAAGGACGGTCGCGAGGTCCTGACGGTCTGCAACAAGGAGTGAGAGGGTGCCCAAGGAAGACATGATCCGGGTGGAGGCGGTGGTGAAGCAGATGCTTCCCAACGCCACCTTCCGGGTGGAGCTCGAGAACGGGCACGAGGTCCTCGCGCACGTCTCGGGGCGCATGCGGATGAACTACATCAAGATCCTTCCGGGGGACAAGGTCACCGTCGAGATCTCGCCGTACGACCTGCGTCGCGGACGGATCGTCTACAGGAGCTAGGGGAGGGGACCATGAAAGTCCGGGCTTCGGTGAAGAAGATGTGCGATCATTGCAAGGTCGTCCGCCGCAAGGGGGTGGTTCGGGTCATCTGCACGAACCCCCGCCACAAGCAGCGCCAGGGCTGATCGGCAAAAAACCCCCGAAAATGCCGCCAAATCTGTTGACTTAATGGGGCATTAAACCGTAATTTAGGGGGCTCTAACCATATGGCGCGCATCGCAGGGGTGGATCTGCCACCCAACAAACGGTCGATCATCGCACTGACCTACGTGTACGGGGTCGGCACCACGCGTTCCCGCCAGATCTTCACGTCCCTGGGGATCGACGGGAACAAGCGCGCCAAGGACCTTACCGACGACGAGGTGAGCCGGATCGCCTCCTTCATCGACAAGAACTTCGTGGTCGAAGGGCTCCTGCGCCGCGAGCAGGCCCAGAACATCCAGCGCCTGAAGGACGTCCGGTGCTACCGGGGTGTCCGCCACATCCGCGGGCTCCCGGTGCGGGGCCAGCGCACCAAGACCAACGCCCGCACGCGCAAGGGGCCCCGGAAGACCGTGGCCGTGAAGCGCAGCGTCAAGGAGATGTAAGGCATGTCCGCGAAGCGCGAACGCAAGCAGGTCGAGCGGGGGATCGTCCACGTCAAGGCGAGCTTCAACAACACCATCATCACGGTGACGGATCTCACCGGCGAGACCCTCTGCTGGGCCTCGGCCGGGACGGTCCAGTTCAAGGGGACCCGGAAGAGCACCCCCTACGCCGCCCAGCGCGCGGCCGAAAGCGCCGCCGAGAAGGCCCGCAAGCTCGGCGTCAAGGAGCTGGAGGTCCGCGTGAACGGCCCCGGGTCCGGCCGCGAGTCGGCCATCTCCGCCTTCCAGGCCGCCGGGATCCGGATCGTGTCGATCGAGGACGTGACGCCGCTTCCGCACAACGGCTGCCGCCCCCCGAAAAAGAGGAGGGTGTAGGCGATGGCCCGCTGGATCGACGCCAAGTGCCGTCTGTGCCGCCGGGAAGGGATCAAGCTCTTCCTGAAGGGCGCGAAGTGCGACGGCCCCAAGTGCCCGGTCTCGAAGCGCGAGACCACCCCCGGGATGCACCAGTCCCGGAAGCGCCCCACCGCCTACGGCATCCACCTGCGCGAGAAGCAGCGCGCCAAGCGCGTCTACGGCCTCATGGAGCGCCCCTTCAAGCGGGTCTTCGCGGAGGCCGCGCGCGCCAAGGGGAACACCGGCGAGAACTTCCTGCGCTCTCTCGAGAGCCGCCTCGACAACATCCTCTACCGCGCCGGCTGGGCCACGAGCCACGCCCATGCCCGCCAGATCGTGGGGCACGGCCATATCCGCGTGAACGGGCGCCGGGTCGACATCCCCTCGTTCGTCGTCGCCGCCGGCGACAGCGTGACGCCGGTCCCCCGCGAGCGCTCGACGAAGATCGTCAAGGCCGCGATGGAGGAGTCGCGCGGCCGCCAGATCCCCACGTGGCTGACGGTGGATCCCGCGCAATTGGTCGTGAAGCCGACGGTCGCCCCGGTCCTGGCCGAGATCCAGGTGCCGGTCCGCGACCAGCTGATCGTGGAACTCGCGTCCCGCTAGGGGGCCCCGTCGATTCCGAGCGGCCGCCGGCGAAACGGCGGCGTCGGGGCAGGAAGAAAAGGAGAGAGGCATGCGCATCCGCTGGAGAGGTTTCGAGCTGCCGACGACGATCCAGTTCGACCAGGCCGTCCTGGGCCCGACCTTCGGGAAATTCACGGCGGAGCCGTTCGAGCGCGGGTTCGGCACGACCGTGGGGAACAGCCTGCGCCGGGTCCTGCTTTCCAGCCTCGAGGGGGCGGCGGTGACGGCCCTGCGCGTCCCCGGCATCACCCACGAGTTCACGACGATCCCGGGCGTCCTCGAGGACGTGACGGATATCGTCCTCAACGTGAAGGGGATCCTCGTCCAGATGCAGACCGACGAGCCGAGGAAGATCCGCCTCAAGGTCGAGCGGAAGGGGCCTGTCACCGCCGGCGACTTCCAGACCGACCCGACGGTCACCATCATCAATCCCGACCACGTGGTCTGCACCCTGGCCGAGAAGAAGGAGCTCGAGATGGAGCTCGAGGTCCAGAAGGGGCGCGGCTACATGACGGCCGAGGAGCTCGTGCCCCAGCAGAAGGACCTCGGGACCATCGCCGTCGACGCGAACTTTTCGCCGGTCCGGCGCGTCCGCTACAAGACCGAGGAATGCCGCGTCGGGCAGGTCACGAACTACGACCGCCTGATCATGGAGATCTGGACCACGGGCGTCGTGTCGCCCGAGATGGCCCTTGTCGAGGCCTCCAAGATCCTCCGCAAGCACCTCAACCCCTTCGTCCAGTACTTCGACCTAGGCCAGGAGCTCCAGCAGGAACGGGCCCGCCAGGGAGAGCTGCGCGAGAAGATGAAGCACAAGCAGGAGCTCGTCGAGAAGCTCCGGATGCCGGTCGCGGAGCTGGATCTCTCGGTGCGCGCCTCCAACTGCCTCAATGCCGAGAATATCCGCACGATCGGCGAGCTCGTCGCCCGGAGCGAGCAGGACATGCTCAAGGTCCGCAACTTCGGCAAGACCTCGCTCGACGAGGTGAAGGCGAAGCTCACGGAGCTGGGGCTCTCGTTCGGGATGGCGGTGGACCTCGAGGAGCTGGCCGCCGGCGCCCAGCAGGCCCGGACCGCCTAGGAAAGAAGGACGACCATGCGGCACCGCAACCGGGGCAGGAAGCTGGGACGGCATTCGTCGGAGCGCCTGGCGCTCATGCGCTCGCTCTCCCGTTCCCTGATCCTCGCCCGGGACGGCCGGATCGTCACGACCCCCGCGAAGGCGAAGGAGGTCACTCCCTTCGTGCACAAGCTCGTGACGATGGCCCGGCACGGCGGCGTCGCGAACTTCCGCCGCATCCTCGCCGCGCTTCCGGACAAGGAGGCCGCCTGGAAGCTGGTGAAGGAGATCGCGCCCCAGATGGCCGCGCGACCCGGCGGCTATACCCGCATCCTGCATCTGGGCGGGTATTCGGGCCGCTTCCGCGCCTGGAGCGTGGGGGACGGCGCCGACAAGGTGCTTCTCGAGTTCGTCGACTTCAAGCCCGCCGACGGGACGTCGCCGGCCGCCGAGGCCGCTCCCGCCCCCGAGAAGAAGGGGATCGTCGGGAAGCTCAAGGACAGGCTCCCCGGAAAATCGAAGAAGACGGGCGCGAAGAAGGCTTCCGCTTCGTCCTGAAGCGCGCTATAAGGGAGGGGCATGGCCGCGCGTCGTCGGATCGGCGACTTCTACGCCCCGGCTCTCGAGATCCTGCCCGTCGGCGTCCTCGTCGCCCTCATCACCGTTTCCGTCAAGTACGTGATCCCCAAGGCCGCCCAGATGAGCCCTGCGATCGCGGGCCCGTTCAAGGTGAGCCTCGAGCTCCTGTTCCTCCCGATCATGGGGATGCTGTTCTATATCGCCAGCACCTTCGGCGGATGGATGGCGGTGCGGGTGGACGACCCCGCGAAGGACATCAACTGGCTTCTCGTCCGGATCAACCCCGCGAAGGTGGTCGCCGACCCCGAGCAGAAGGAACGCTATCTCGGGAAGGTCGTCCGGACCCTCTTCCTCGTGAAGACCGCGGTCCTGGGGGCGCTTCTGGCGGCCCAGATCTGGTCCCTGAAGTCCTGATTTGAAGGCGCCTTCTTCCTGGAGCGGAGCCGGGGCCGCGCTCGCGGTCACCGGGTGGTTTTTCGCCGGTCTCCTGTGGGCGGGGCGGTTCGGCGGCGACCCCGCCGGGATTGTCCTCGCCTCGATCGCGCACGGCCTGACGGTTCTCGCGGTTCTCGCGGTCCTGGCGCGATTCCAGGGCGGTACGGGTCTCGTGGAACCGCTGTTCGGCGTCCGCGTGCCGCCCGGGCGGGTTCTCGCCCGGGGCGGGGCGGGGGGCGTTCTCGCGGCGGCCGGGGCCCTGGGGCTCGTCTGGTTCCTCGAGCGCCTGCGCGGGAATCCGATCGCCGACGACCGTCATCCGGTGGTGCTGCTCCTGTGTTCCCCGGAAGCGGGGCTTTTCCGGAAGGGGCTCACACTCGCGCTCGCCGTGGGCTTGGCGCCCCTGGCCGAGGAGATCCTCTTCCGGCGCGTTCTCCAGTCGGCCTTTTCGCACGCGCTGCGTCCGGCCGCGGCCGTCCTCGCGACGGCGCTCCTCTTCGGCCTCGCGCACCACACGCACGCCGACTTTCCCTGGACCTTCCCGGTCCACGCCTGGATCGGGACGGTCCTGGGGACGCTTTTCCTCAAGACCGGGAGTCTCTGGCCGGGCGTCCTCGCGCATGCCGCCAACAACGCCGTGGCGCTCGCCTGGGCGCTCTGGGGATCCTGAACGATCCCCTCCCCCTTGATGGGGGAGGGTTAGGGTGGGGGTGGACGAGGTTCGTTTGGCGCCGATGCTCTGCTTTGCGCCCCTTCCAGCGGTTCGCCTGTCCGCGGGACGTTCGCTCGCTTGCCCTTTCGGCGGTCGCATTTGTCGGGGGACGCTCCTCGGCGGCATCGTGCAGCCTCGTCGCTCCGATGGCGCCGGGCCTTTCACATCCTGACCGGCCCGGCGCCATCAGGCCCCCGAAAACGCGCCCGCCTCCGGGCCGCTCGCTTCACTTGGGTTGCTCCACACGCCCCGGACGACCGCCGCCGGCCGGGCCGCATGCTGTCGCATGCGTTCGGCGCGGACTCTTGAGTGGACTCCGCTTCGCCGGGGATTTGCCCGGCGAAGCGGGTGATCTGAATGAACCCCTTTTTGCCACTAAGGTGCATGCGGGAGGAGTTGGTCTTGGAGCGAGCATCTGCCGGCTTCAGGGTCTTCACAGTCTGCCTGTTTCTCGCCGCATCCCTCCTTGGTGTTTTGTTTTTGCGGTCCGTACCGGTGTTCTCGTTGCCCTTCGGTATCTCCCTTTTCTTGACCCTGTTTTTTGGGATTGTGGCTTGGCTATTGTTTGCTCTGAAAGTGACGTGTCGCGTGAACGAGAGGGCGAAATGCATCACATTCCAGATTCAACTTTTGAAATGGGAACGCTCGAAGTTGTCGGTCGGGTTTGATGAGGTCGAACGGGTGGAGACTGGCATCACAGAGTCGGGTAACGACGATCGTTTTCAGATCGCCTTACGCTTGAAGACAGGAAAAGTCAAAGTCTTGCCGGTTGCGGACGAACAGGTGGGACGGAGGCTTGCCGATCAGGTGGCGTCCGTCATGGGAGTTGCAGTTGTCCATTATCCCGAGAACCGTTTCGTCTCCTTTTCGGAAAGCCCGCGTCGAACCATCTAGCGCCATGCCGAAGTTCGTCCGAAAGGCGCCAGCAGGCGTCGGTACAATATTCTCGTGTCCACTAGCGTTCTCGATTCACCGCGATTGAACAAGGCCCAGCGGGAGGCGGTCTCGGTCGTGAAGGGGCCGCTCCTCGTGATCGCGGGGGCCGGAAGCGGCAAGACGCTGACCTTGACGCACCGGGCGGCCTACCTCATCGAGCAGGGGATCCCGCCGGAGGCGATTCTCCTCCTGACGTTCACCCGGAAGGCGGCGCAGGAGATGCTCCGGCGCGCCTCGACGCTCCTCGACGGCCGGTGCGAGCGGATCGCGGGGGGGACGTTCCACGCCTTTGCGCACCAGGTCCTGCGCAAGCACGGGCCGGCGGTGGGGCTCGCGCGGGGATTCACGATCATGGACCGCTCCGACGCCGAGGAGGCGATCGGGATGCTCCGCCAGGAGATGGGGCTCGCCGACAAGGACCGGCGGTTCCCCAAGCGCGAGACGATCGCCGACATCTATTCCAAGTCCATCAATTGCGCGGCCTCCGTCGAGGATCTCTTGGAGCGCGAGAATCCCCAGTTCGTGGAGGAGACCCCCGAGATCCTGAAGCTCCTCGCCGGCTACGCCCGCTACAAGCAGGAGCACGCGCTTCTCGACTATGACGACCTTCTCGTCTACCTCTGCCGGCTTCTCGAGGAATCCCCGCCCACGCGCGACCTCCTCTCGCGCCAGTGCAGCTCCATCCAGGTGGACGAGTACCAGGACACGAACCTCCTGCAGGCGCGGATCCTGAAGCTCCTCACGAGCGCGCACGACAACATCATGGTGGTGGGGGACGACTGCCAGAGCATCTACTCCTTCCGGGGGGCGCGGGTCGCCAACATCCTCGACTTCCCGCAGATGTACCCGGGGACGCGGATCGTGAAGCTCGAGGAGAACTACCGGAGCGTGCAGTCGGTCTTGGATCTCACGAACGACATCGTGACGGCGATGTCCCGGAAGTACGGGAAGAAGCTCGTCGCGGCGCGGCGCGAGAGCGGCGAGCGCCCGATGCTGATGCGGGCGATCTCCGACCGCGAGCTCGCGATGTCGATCGCCCGGACGGTCCTCGAGGAGCGGGAGGAAGGGAGGCCGCTCGCCGACATGGCGGTCCTCTTCCGCTCCGCCTACCACTCGTTCGAGCTGGAGCTGGCGCTCACGCAGGCCAACATCCCCTACGTGAAGTGGGGGGGGATCCGCTTCATGGAGACGGCGCACCTGAAGGACTGCCTCGCCTTCCTGCGCGTCACCGCGAACCGCCAGGACCGGCTCGCCTGGCTCCGGCTCCTGCAGCTGGCCGAAGGGGTCGGCCAGAAGACGGCGGCGAAGCTGGTGGCGGAGCTTTCCGCGAGCAATGACCCCGCAGGGCGCCTCGCGCAGGCGGCGGCCCCGGCCAAGGCGAAGCGGATCCTGGGGATCTTTTCAAGGCTCCTCGCGCAGGTGGAGGCCCTGAAGGGGAACCCCCCGAAGGCGGTGGAGGAAATCGTCGCCGTCTACGGCCCGATCCTGCGGGAGAAGTACCCGGACGATGCCTCCGCGCGCCAGCGGGACCTGGACCAATTCCTCTCGATCGCCGTCCGCTACAGGGAGATCGGGACGCTCCTTTCGGACCTGGCGCTGGATCCCATCTCCGAAAGCGTGAAGGAGGTCGCGCGGGAGACACCGGACGAGCCGCCTCTCGTCCTCTCCACCATCCATTCGGCGAAGGGGCTGGAGTGGGGGACCGTCTTCGTCCTCGGTCTCGTCGAGGGGAAATTCCCGCCGGGCTACGCCGGCGAGGACGGCGAGTCGGTGGACGAGGAACGCCGGCTCTTCTACGTCGCCTGCACGCGCGCGAAGGACAGGCTCTACCTCACGCATCCGGTCTACCACTTCGAGCGTGCCTTCGGGACGGTCCTCTCGCGCCCCTCGCGCTTCCTCGAGGAGCTTCCCGGCCACGCCTACCGCGAGCTTCCCTACACCCGCGAGCCCGCCGAACAAGAAACCTGGGATTAATTTTTCTGTCGGGTCCTTGGGCCATTGGTGGTGCCGTTGCTCGGCTTCAGCGCCCCTACCGGCGGTTCGCCTTTATCGGAGGACGCTTCCTCGGCGGCGTCCATGCCGCCTCGTCACTCCGATAGAGCCGGGCCTTTCACGTCCTGACCGGCCCGGCTCCATCAGGCCCCCGAAAAGGCTCCCGCCGCGGGGCGCGCGCTGTCGCGTTCTTTTGGCGCAATGCATAGGTCGGTGGCCGGATTCTCGCGACGACCGGCCTGCGACACACGCCCGCAAAAACGCCCCCGCCCCGGGCCGTGCGCGTTCGCGTGCATTCGGCGCAGACGAAGAAGGGGCCGTTATTTTTATGGAACACCCGCTTCGCCGGGGATCTGCCCGGCGAAGCGGGGTCTCATACAAGGTTGAAGAAGGCTTGCTTTGAAAGTCCGGCCGCTCCGGCGGCCCGCGGCGGGTGCGTTCGACGGGGCGTGTGAAGCAGGGCCGGAGCAGGAGCGGAGGCCCGTAGCCGTCCCCGCGCTCCGCGGGCGGCGGCGTAACTCGAGTGACGAGCGGCACGGATGCCGCGAGGAACGTCCCCGGAGAACGTGCCCGACGATCAGGGCCGCCTCATGGAGCGGCTGTCGGCGCCACCAGATCAAGAATGGGAAGAGTCGATAAGGATTTTATAAACAAATAGCTCCTATTTGAGTGTGCGATGTACAACCCCGCGTTCAGGATGAACGGGGCGGGGGCCCCTTTCTCTCCTCCAGGCCCCCGCCCCGGTTTTTACGCGAGGCGATGGAGGGGAAAAAAGGAGACTTCATGATGGGCAGGCGATTGACGGCGGTGTGCGCGGCGCTCCTGGCTTCCGGCGGGCTTCTGGCCGACGAGGGGAAACCCGCGATCGGCTTCAAGTTCTACGGCTTCATCCGGGGGGACGTGATCCATGACGATTCCCGCCCGAACAACACGCAGACGATGTCCTCGGTCCTCTCGGAGGATCCGACGGCCCCCAGCTCGATCGGCGCCGGCGGCAAGAACCGCCCCGACCTCACCATGCACGCGCGCCTCACGCGCCTGGGCGTGGACGTCGACGGCCCGACGGTCGCCGAACTGAACGACTTCAAGGTGACCGGGAAGGTCGAGATCGATTTCTACAACAACTTCTCGGGCGGACCGGCCGAGTCCCGCGCCGCCCCCCGGATGCGCCACGCCTACGTGAAGCTGGCGAAGGACGACCTCTCGTTCCTGGCCGGGCAGACGACCGACATCATTTCCCCCATCTTTCCGGCCGTGAATCCCGACATGGTGATGTGGGGCGCCGGGAACCTGGGCGACCGCCGGCCGCAGTTCCGGGGAAGCTACGCTCCCGAGATCGGCGACGGGAAGCTCCTCGTCGACGTGGAGGCGGGGCTCACGGGCGCCATCGACGCATCGGACCTCGATGCTGCCGGGACCGTCGGAACGGGGTACCGCGACGGCGAGACGTCGGGCCAGCCGACCCTGCAGGAGCGCGTCGCCTACCGGATGATGCTCGACGGGAAGCGGAAGCTCGAGGTCGGCGTCTGGGCCCATAACGCCCTCGAGGAATCCGACACGCCGCAGGCCACGACGGGCGCCCTTGCGAACGACCGGTCGTTCCAGAGCCGCGCGGTGGGGCTCGACGCCGAGGTTCCGGTCTACGAGAACCTGCTCTGGGCCAAAGGGGAGATCTGGGAGGGGTCGAATCTCGACGATGTGCGCGGCGGCATCCTGCAGGGGATCAACACGACGCTCGGGCGATCGGTCCGCTCCCAGGGCGGCTGGGCGGAGCTCGGGATGCGCCCGTGCGATCCCTGGACCGTATCGGTCGGGTACTCCACGGACAATCCCCGGGACGACGACCTCAACGTCGCGAACCGCCGGCGGAACAAGATCGTCTATCTCGCCAACCGCCTGAAGCGCGGACCGGTGACGTTCGGGATCGATTACATGAACTGGGAGACGAAATACGTCGCGTACGACAAGGGGACCGATAACCGGTTCCAGGGGTTCGTGCAGTTCGACTTCTAGGGGGTTTCGGGAGAGACTAGGGGGGCCTTGGAGGAAGAGCTTCCGCCGCAGACCGAGAGGATCCTGGCCGACATCCGGTCGGCCACGGGGAAGCCTTGCGGCACCTGCGGAAAGCCCCTCTGCGGGCACGAGGGGGTGGCGGCCGTCGCCATGGGGTACAAGAACGCCCCCTTGTGCCTGGCGTGTCTGGCGGCGGACCTGGGACGGGACCCGGGGGAGTTCCGCGACGGGATCGCGGAATACGTCCAGCAACAGGCCTGCTACCTGGAAGGATGGGTGCGGGCCAGCCGGCGGGAGGGGTTCTCGGTGACCCTGAAGCCGGCCTGCCTGTGGAAGGCGTGACGTGAAAGGAGACCAGGGTATGCGCATGATGCGGATGACGATGACGGCGGTCGCGGTTCTGACGGCAGGGTGCGCGGTCTCCGGACCGGCCGCTCCGAAGACGGCCTCGTTCGAGGTGCGCCACGAGTTCAAGGTCGTCGTCCCTGAAGGGGCCAAGGAGATCCGGGGATGGTTCGCCATGCCCCAGCAGGATCCCGCCCAGGAGGTCTCCGGATTCAAGGTCGACTGCCCCTTCCCGTACCGCGTGACGCGCGACTCGGAAGGGAACCAGGCTGTCTACATCGAGGTCGCCAGCCCCGCCGTGAAGGAGTTTTCCGTCGTCGAGACGTTCACCGTCCGCCGCCGGGAGGTCCTCTCCGGGGTCGACGCCGCGAAGGCCCGTCCCCTCGCGGACGCGGAGCGCAAGACCCACGCCAGGCATCTGGCCGCCAACGCGAACGTCGTCATCGACGACAAGATCAAGGCGCTCTCGGCCGAGATCGTCGGGAACGAGAAGAACCCCGTCGTGGCCGCCCGGAAGATCTACGACTGGGTCCTCGGGAACATCGAGTACTGGGTGAAGGATCCGGCCAACAAGAAGGCGTCCCCCGTGGGGAGCACCGAGTACTGCCTCTCCACGAAGACCGGCAACTGCACCGACTTCCACTCGCTCTGGACGTCGCTGGCGCGCGCGGCGGGGATCCCGACCCGCATGGTCTACGGCTCCTTCTTCAAGAAGGAGCTCGACGGGCAGGACAAGGACCAGAGCTACCACTGCTGGCCCGAGTTCTACGCCGCCGGGATCGGCTGGATCCCGCACGACGTGGCGGTGGCCGACATCTTCGTGGGCGACTTCCAGCTCAACGCCGACAACACCGAGAAGGTGCGCCTTACGACGGCCGACGGCTACACCGGCGCCGACAAGGCGAAGGTCGACTGGTACTTCGGCAACATCGACGAGCGGCGCGTCACCTGGTCGGTCGGCCGCGACCTGACGCTCGAGCCGAAGCAGGCGTCGGGCCCCGTGAACGCCCTCGCCAAGGCCCACGTCGAGGTGGACGGGAAGCCGGGCGCCGAAAAGACCGTCTGGACCCGGAAGCTCACCTACCGCGAGATCCGGTAGAATCCGGGGGTGGGGGATCCGGACGCCGAGTGGGACGCCGGCCAGATGGGGTGCGGCGACCTCGTGATGGAGCTCCGGATGCGGCTCCTGGCGATGGCGCCGGGGCAGGTCCTGCGGCTCGTGGCCCGGGATCCGGGGGCGCCCGAGGACCTGCCCGCCTGGTGCCGCCTCACCGGGCACGCGCTCGTGTCGGCCGCGCATCCGGTCTACCGGATCCGGAGAAAGGAAGGATAGGGACATGTTCAAGCGATTCTGCGTCAGCCTGACTTCGGCCAAGGACAACGCCGACAAGGCGACGGTCGCCTTCGTCGTGGCGAACGCCTCGGCGGCCTCCGACAAGGAGACGATCGTCTTCCTCTCGACCGAGGGGGTCCGCCTCGCCCAGAAGGGGTACGCCGACGACATCCGCGAGGAGGGGTTCGCGCCGCTGGCGGAGCTGATGGCCAATTTCGTCAAGGCCGGCGGGAAGATCTGGGTCTGCTCCCCCTGCTTCAAGAAGCGCAAGCTCGACGAGAACGCGCTCATCGCGGGCGCCACCATCGTGGGAGGCGCGAAGCTCGTCGAGTTCCTCTCCGAAGGGGCCGGAAGCGTCACCTACTAGCGGATCCGGGGCATGGACCCCACCGGACGCCATAGCCGTTCCCCTGACGTCAGCTTCGACGGCGGGGACCTCGATTGCGGGAACGGCCTCCTCCTCCTGATCCGGCGCCACATCGACCCGATGGAGCGGGGAGGCCTCCTCGAGATCCGCTCCACCGAGACCTCCGTCGACGAGGATCTTCCCGCCTGGTGCCGCCTGGCGGGGAACGAGCTCGTGAGCTGGACCCGGAACGGGCGCCAGCGGAGTTTTCTCGTCTGCAAGGGGAGCCTGTCCGAGCGGAAAGAGGGGGGGAACGCCCCGGCTGCCGTCACGTCTCCGCGCCTCGTTCCTGTCCCTGTTTCGATCCCTGCCGCACTTCCCGCGCCGGCCCCTGCCCCCCGGATCGAGCCCCTTTCGGTCATGGGGATCGGGAGCTGGCCGCGCCCCGCCTGGATGGTCCGGGCGGTCCACGAGCGGCTGGCGGGGACGCTCTCCGAGGACGCCTTCCAGGCGACTGCCGACGACGCCGTGCGTCTCTCCGTTGCCGCCCAGATCCACTCGGGCGTCGATGTCGTGACGGACGGCGAGCAGAGGCGCGACTCCTATGCCAGCTTCGTGGGGGGGCGGCTCGACAACTGCCAGCTGATCCCGCTCGTCGATCTCCTGCCCCTCGTGGACGATCCCGAGAAGTTCGGGAGGGAGCTTCGCGCGCTCGACGTCCCGGCCGGGGACGTCCGCCATCCGGTGGTCTACGGCCCCCTGGGGCGGAGCCGCCCGCTCGCGGTCCATGAGGCCGCCTTCGTGAAGACCCTGACGGACAGGCCCGTCAAGGTGGCCCTCCCGGGACCGTATCTCCTGACGCGGACCCTCTGGCTCGACTGCTTCAGGGAGCGGGCCTACGCCGACCGGGAGACGCTCTCCCGCGACGTCGTGAGGGTCCTGCGGGAGGAGATCTGCCATCTTCTCGCGGCGGGCGTCGCGATCGTCCAGATGGACGAGCCGGTGCTGACCGAGGTGGTTTTCACCGGGCCGAAATCCCGCCGCAGCTTCATGTGCGGGGCGCTTTCCGAGCGGGGGGATGCCGGAACGGAGCTCGATTTCGCGGTCGGCCTCGTCAACGCCGTCGCGGCGGGGCTCCCCCGGGACCGCCTTGCCGTCCACGTCTGCCGGGGGAACTGGACGCGGGACGAGTCGGTGGCGCTCGCCGGCGACTACGGGCCGCTCCTGCCGGCTCTCGCGCGGATGGACGTGGGGACGCTCTTCCTCGAGATGTGCACGCCTCGGGCCGGCGACATCGAGGCCCTGGCCGCGCTGCCTGAAGACCGCCGGATCGGCGTGGGAGTGGTGAACCAGAAGCACGACCGCGTGGAGCCGGCCGAGGAGATCCTTGCCCGCGCGCGAAAGGCCATCTCGGTCCTGGGACGGGAACGTGTCCTCCTCGTCCCCGACTGCGGCTTCGCGACGTTCGCGGACAACCCGATCGCCTCCGCCGCCGTCGCGGGGGCGAAGCTCGCCGCGATGGCCGCCGCGCGCGACCGCCTGCGGGGCTGACCGGCATCCCGCCGCGCCCGGCCCCCGGGTGATATGATCGCGCGTCCGTGAGCCCCCGCGCGAAACTGGCCTGCGGCGTCCTGGTCCTGGCTTCCTGCGCGGGGGCGGCCTGGCACTTCCGCGCGCAGGATCATCTGGGGACGGTCCTCGCCCGGATCGACGGACTGGGCCCGCTGGGATGGGTCGCCTTCACCGCCCTTTACATGGCCGCCTCGGTCCTGCTGGTCCCCGGATCGGTCCTGACTCTGGGAGGCGCGGCCGCCTTCGGATTCGCCAAGGGGTTTTTCGTGATCTGGATCGCCTCGACCCTGGGGGCGGTCGCGGCGTTCCTGTCGGGGCGCTATATCGCGCGCGACTTCGTGGCGCGCAAGGCCGCCGCCGACCGGCGTTTCGCGGCGATCGACGAGGCGGTGGCGGCCCGGGGAGGGCGGATCGTCCTTCTCACCCGCCTCTGCCCGGTCTTCCCGTTCGTCCTCCTGAACTACCTGTTCGGCGCCACGAAGATCCCGCTCCGCTCGTACGCGCTCGCCACCTGGGCGGGGATGGTTCCGGGGACGGCGCTCTTTACGTACATCGGCTCCCTGGCGGGAGGGGTCGCCCGCGGGGAGGGGGCTCCCGCCACTCCCCGGGAGTGGGCGATCCGGGCAGGGGGGCTCGTCGCTACCGTTCTCGTGACGGTCTATCTCGCGCGCGTGGCGCGCCGCGCCCTCGCGGAGGCGGCCCCCGGGGCTTCAGGAACGACGACAGCCCCCTGACTATTTCTTCTGCCGCGACCGCGTGTGCATGTACGCGATCCGGTGGACGAGGATGAAGACGTCCATGAGGTCGAGGTTGTGCTTCGGGTCGTCGGCGTAGTCCACCAGGCAGTGGATCAGGTCCTTCACGTCGACGTAGGTGATATCGTAGCGCTGCGTCCCTTTCGTGAACCCCAGGTGCTTTTGTAGAGTGTCCATGGTGTCGCGGGCAGCCGCTCGTGTGGTATCGACCCGGAGACAGGGCGCCTTGAGCGCTTTTGGAATGCCTAACGAAAGGCCCGGAAGGGCGTTATACCCATGAGCGCGGAGGACGAGATGCCGACCGAGAAACTCGTGATCCGGTTCCATGTCAAGGAGGACCCCGCCCGACGGGTCCTCATCGAACGGTACCGCGACCGCGTCTTCCGGATCAGTTGCCGGATCCTGGGGAACGAGTCCGAGGCCTGGGATGCGGCGCAGGAGGTGTTCGTGAAGCTCCTCACCGCCTCGGCGCGGTTCGACGTCGTGGAGAAGTTCGAGGCGTGGCTGTATCGCGTCACCTACAACGTGACGATGGACGCCCTGCGCCGGCCCCGGCGCCTGCGGGCCCTGCCGGAAGAGGACGTCTTCGAGGGACGCGAGGCGGCGGCGGATGTCCCGCTCGCGCGCGGCGAGGACCAGGACGCGGTGCGCGCGGTCCTGATGCAGATTCCGGCGAAGTACCGCTCGGCGCTGGTGATGCGCGAGATGGAGGGGCTTTCCCCGGCCGCGATCGGCGCGGCGCAAGGTATCCCGGCGGGCCTCGTGCGGTGGCGCGTCTTCAAGGCGCGGGAGATGTTCCGCGAGATCTGGGAGAGGGATTATGGGCGATTCGACGAGCAATAGGGACTGCCGCGCGATGGCGCGGAGGATCCTGGACCTCGCCAACGGGGAGGTCCTTCCGGGGGCGGACGCCGCGCTGGAGCGGCACCTCGCCGCCTGCGCGCCTTGCCGGGAGAGGCTGGCGCACGACCGCGCGGACCGCGCGGCGCGGGAGGCGGCCTGGACGGCGACCCGGTTTCCCCCGGACGCCCGCGCCGCCTTCTGGACCGGCCTCGAGCGCCGCGTCGCGGCCCCTGTCCGGATGTCCGTCTGGCGCCGGCCGGTCGTCTCGGCCGCGGCGTCCCTCGCGCTCCTCGCGGGCGGCGTCGCCCTGGGGGTCTCGGCGGGGCCGTGGGTGAAGCGCTGGTGGGGGAGCGGGCCCGCCCCGATGGCCGCGTCCGCCCCGACCGCCCGGGTCCCGGAAACCCTCTCGGACAAGGGGGCGTCGATCGCGCCGGCGGCGGAGGTGACGAACGCCGACGCCTGGGGGAAGGCCCGCTACGCCTGGCCGGAGCTGAAGCTGGTCTCCGGCCGCCAGGGAGGAGGTTTCTGATGACGTTCCGAAGCTGCTTGTCGGCCGTCGCGCTCCTTTCCCTGCAAGGGGGAGGGCTGGCGGAAGAGTCGCTTCTCGAAAGGCTCGAGGCCGAAAGCGTCCGGGCGGTCGCCAGGGCCCGGCCCGGGGTGGTGCAGGTGGTGGCGCACCGGCCCGGCGCGGCGGATCTCCCGGAGGAGCTCCAGGAGAAGGGGTCCGGCGTCGTCTGGAACGAAAGCGGCATCGTCGTCACGACGTTCGACGCGATGGCCGGCGCCCGCAGGGCCTCGGTCGTCGACGTCGCGGGAAGGAGCCTTGAGGCCCGGATCGTCGGACGGGATCCGGCGGCCGGGATCGCGGTCCTGCGCGTGACGGTCTCTGCGGGGGAGAAGCCGCTCGCACCCGCGCCGCGGGGGGATTCGCGCGCGGTCCGGCCGGGCGCCTTCCTGTTCGTGGTCGCCAACGCCCACGACATGCCCGGGAGCGTCTCCCTGGGGATCGCGAGCGGTCTTGACCGAACGCTCCGGGTCGGGCCGTTCGTCCAGCGCGGACTCCTGCAGACGACCGCCCCGATCAATCCGGGAGACAGCGGCGGCGCGCTCGTCAATTCCCGGGGCGAGATGGTGGGGCTCGTCCTGGCGTCCTTCAACCGGGCCCCTTCCACGACGGGCTTCAGCCGGTTCATGGCCGACAAGAACCTCCGCTTCGGGGAGAACCTTGAAGAGGAGGGGGAGAGGCACTTCTTTCTCGCGCCCGGCCAGGATTTCGTCTATCGGGTCGAGGCGGAGGCGGCCGTCGGCTCCGAGGGGATCGGCTTCGCGATCCCCGTCCATCGTCTCGTGCCCTGGGTGGACGAGATCCTGAAGAGCGGGCACCTGCGCCATGCCTGGTTCGGGCTCTCCCTGCGGGAGGCGACCGAGGCCGAGCGGGCGCAGCTGGCGCTTCCGGCCGGCCGGGGGCTCGTCGTGACGGAGGTGATTTCCGGCGGCCCGTCCGCGAAGGCGGGGCTCGCGATCCACGACATCCTGCTCTCGGCCGGCGGAAGCCCGATCGGGAGTCTCGACGATCTCTACGCCGTCCGGGACGCGCACGCTCCGGGCGCGCGCGTCGTGGTGGAGGTCCGCCGGAAGGGGAAGGACGAGAGGATCGAGGTGGTTCTCGGCGAGGCCCGGCCCGTTTCGGGGGCGGGCTCCAGGGAAGAGGAGGACGGAAAATGAACGTGAAGCGATTCCTGTTGGGTCTTGTCGCGGCCAGCGCCTGGGTCGCCTGCCAGCCGGTCCGGGCCGCCGAGCCGGCCGGAGCCGTCACGGACGAGCAGATCCGGGCCTGGATCGGAAAGCTCGCCAGCGAGGAGTTCGCGGTCCGCGAGGAGGCGACCGAACGGCTCGCCGCCTGCGGACCGGCGGCGAAGCCGGCCCTCGAGGCGGCGGCCCAGAGCGCTGATCCCGAGGTCCGCTTCCGGGCCCGGACCGCGCTCCAGCGCCTGGGGCGCGGCGCGGCGTCCGCCGTCGCGGACGGGAAGGACGCCGGATCGCGGCGGGCGGCGACCTCCGTCTCGATCAGCCAGGGGCCACAGGGGATCCGGGTCGAGATGACCGAGGACCGGGACGGAAAATCGGAAAGGACGGTCTACGAGGCGCCCGACCGGGAGGCGTTCAAGGAGAAGCATCCGGAGATCTTCGAGAAGTACCTTGCCGGAGGCGGGCTGGGGTTCGGCGGCATCCAGGTCTTCATGGGCGGACCGGCCCAGGCGTTTGTCCTACAGGAGGACGCCGGGGAGGCGATCGATCTGGAGGTCGAGCTCGATGAGGTGATCGAGCAGCAGGCGCAGGTCATGAAGCAGTTCCGGGTGTTGCAGGTGCCGCAGCCGTTTCCGGTTCCCGCGATCGACGAGCCTGCCCCGCGCCGGGATCTGGGGATCCGGTTCGACGGGGTTCCGGAGGCGCTCTCGGCCCAGCTCGGGATCGCGGGCGGGGCGCTCGTGACGGACGTCGTCCCCGGAGGGGCCGCCGCGCGCGCGGGTCTCGCGCGCTGGGACATCATCGCGTCCTTCGCCGGGAAAAAAGTCGCCTCCCCCGCGGAGCTCCGGGCGGCGCTCCGGGACTGGACGGGGGAGAAGCCGGCCGCCGTCTCGGTGATCCGCGAGGGGAAGCCGCGGGAAATCCAGGTTTCGCTGGACGCAGCCGCCGCCGGGAAGTGATGATGCCGGGCCTCATGAAGCGCGCGCGCACCGTCCGGTTCCTTCTCCTCCTGCCCGTGTTGCTCGCGGCCTGTGCGGCCCTGGCGGAAGGGACGGCCGACGCCCGGATCGGGGGCTGGATCCGGGACCTGGGGAGCCCTGTCTTCGCCGCCCGCGAGGCCGCGACACGGGAGCTGAAGGCGTCCGGTGTCGCGGCGCGTCCGCATCTCGAGAAGGCGCTCGCCAGCAAGGACGTCGAGGTCCGCTGCCGCGCCGAGGAGATCCTCTGGGAGATCGAACGCCTGGAGAAGGTCGGCCGCATCGGCTGGCTGGGAGGGGATCTGGCCCAGCAGCTCCTGGAGCAGAACGCCACGATGGGGGATTTCGATCTCTCCAAGCGCCTGCGCCTGGGTGTCGTGATGCTCGAGGTGATGCCGGACCTGGCCGGGCGCCTCAAGATCGAGGGAGGGGTGCTCTGCGGCCGGGTCCAGCCCGGGAGCGCCGCCGAGCGGGGCGGGCTCAAGTCGTGGGATCTTGTGACGCAATTCAACGGCGTGGCGCTTCGTTCTTCGGCCGAGCTCCAGCAGGCGGTCCGCGAGGCGCCGCTCGGGAAGCCCGTCCGGATCGAGTTCCGGCGCCTGGTCGAGGAGGGGAAGGCCATGGCGATCGACGTCGTCCTGGACGATCCGTCTCCCGAGGAGGCCGCCCTCCAGGTCCAGCCTGCCGTCCTTCCGGGGATGCAGATCCAGATCGTTCCGGTCCAGGAGATCCAGCCGGTCAAGGACGAGTAACCGCTCCATGCGTGGCTGGGCAGGCACGCTCATTCTGGGAGTCGGGATCGGCATCGGTCTCGTCATCTCGGTCCCGTCGGACAGCCAGAAGGAAGCGCCGGCAGCGCCTCCCGCACCGGGAGCGGGACCGGGCCCGGAAAGGGAGCCGGCCGCCATCGCGATGATTCCGGCCTCCTTCGCGCCGGTCGTCGATGCCGTCACCCCCTCCGTCGTCCAGATCAACGTGATCCGGCGGTTCCGGAGCCGCGACCCCTTCTCGTTCTGGGGGGAAGACCCGTTCTTCGAGCAGTTCTTCGGGCGCCGGCGCGAACGGGTCGTCGAGCAGCCGAGTTTCGGTTCCGGCGTCGTCGTGGACGGGAAGGGTCACATCCTCACGAACAGCCACGTCGTGAGCCAGGCCTCGGAGATCGAGGTGCTTCTGGCGAACGGCCGGTCGGTCCGGGCGAGCCTCGTCGGGGACGATCCCCTCACGGACCTCGCGCTGATCCGCGTCAAGGAACGGGGGATCGCGCCGGCGCGCCTGGGGGATTCCGGGTCCGCCCGCGTGGGGGACTGGGTGATCGCGATCGGGAGCCCCATGGGGTTCTCGCATTCCGTGACGGAGGGGATCGTGAGCGCCTTGGGGCGCACGAGCGGCTACAACGACACGCGCTCCTACCAGAACTTCCTGCAGACCTCGGCCGCGATCAACCCGGGAAATTCAGGGGGGCCGCTCGTCAACCTCAAGGGGGAGGTGATCGGGATCAACACCGCGATCGCGAGCTATGTGGGCCAGTCGGCCGGGATCGGCTTTTCCATCTCCTCGAACCTCGCGCGGGAGGTGATGGAGGCGATCCTCGCCGACGGCGCGATCCGGCGGGGGTGGCTCGGCGTCTTCCTCGCGCCCGCCGAGCGGGGAATCGGGATCTCGCAGATCGTCCGGGGGAGCCCCGCCCACAGGGAAGGGCTCCGCCCGGGGGACGCTGTCCTCGAGTTCGCGGGAAAGCCCGTCACGTCCCCGGATGCCCTCGTCCAGGCGATCTTCCGGAGCGAGCCCGGCGCGGACGTCCCGATCAGGATCCTGCGCGACGCCGAGGAGATCAGCGGGACCGTCCGGATCGCCCCGCACCCCGCGGGCGGCGAGTAACCCCGGCCGCCGCCGGGCTTTTCAGCGGTCGGCGCTCAAGCACCGCTTTGCGCCCCTTCCAGCGGTTCCCCTTTGTCGGGGGACTCTCCCTCACGGCATCCGTGCCGCTCGGTCGCTCCGATGTCACCGGGCCTGACACGTCCTGACCGGCCCGGCTCCACCAGGCCCCCGAAAAGGCTCCCGCTGCGGGGCGCGCGCTGTCGCGCTTATTCAGTTCATCCGCTCGAATGTGCGCGGAAGCGAAGAAACGGCGCCGAAAATATCCGGAGATCGAACATGCCCGACGATCAGGGCCGCCTCAAGGAGCGGCCATCGGTACCACTCCAAGGGCGCCTACTTCCGCCGGACCAGTTTTTCCAGGAACGCTTCGAGCTTCCGGGCGTGGATGTCCCAGCCGTACTCCCGCTCCGCCTTCCGGCGGGCCGCCTCCCCCAGGCGTCGCGCTCGCGCGGGGTCGGCCAGCAGCGCCGAAAGCGCCTCGGCAAATGCCGGGAGGTCCCCCGGCGTGACGGCGCACCCTCCTTCCGCCACCATCGCGTCCAGGGGGGGGACGGCGAAGGTGACGGTCGGGATTCCCGCCGCCATGTATTCGAGGATCTTGAGGGGCGAGTAGTAGAAGCCGAAGCGGGCGAAAAGGGGATTCTCCTCCGGCGCAAACGGGGCGATTCCGACGTCGGCCGCCGCGCACAGGGCGGGGATCCGGGCGTAGGGGAGGCTTCCGAGGAGCCGGACTGATCCGGAGAGGCCTTTTCGCGCGATCTCCTCCCGGACATGCCCGGCCCTCTCCCCGGAGCCGGCGAGCAGGAAGACGGCATCGGGAACCTTTCCGCGGACCATTCCGGCGATCATCGGGACATGATGCACGCCATGCCAGGAGCGGAAGGTCCCGGTGAAGAGGACCGTCGGCCGGCCGCCGAGCCCCAGCTCCCGCCGTGTCGCATCCCGGGTCCCGTCCGTCCGCAGCCGGGGATGGAAGCGCTCCGTGTCGACGCCCCACGGGATCTCGAGGACGGGGCGATCCGAAGGGGCGATCCGGGCGTTCGGCGTGAGGGCGCCGTCGGCTCGCGCCATGAGCCGCTCCGAACGCGCCAGGAGGGCGCGCGACAGGAAGCCGGGGAGGCGGCTCCGCCCGGCGATCTCGTGGGCGTGGGGATTGTTGATCTCGATCACCCAGGGGACGCCGAGGCGCCGCGCGAGCCGCGGCTCGGCCCCCCCGAGCGCCGACCAGCGGGAGAGGACCACGTCGCAGTCGATCGACCGGAGTCCCCATTCGGCGAGGAGCCGCGCCGGGAACGAGCGCCCCAGGAGCCGCATGGGGCGACGCAGGATCTCGATCCCGTCCCGGAGTTCCCGCTGCGGGGCGCCGTCCGTTTCCGGGCAGACGACGGTGACGACGTGGCCCAGCCGTGCGAGGTGGCGCGCCGTCTCCCGGGTGTGGACCCCGCCGCCGTGCGCGGCCCCGGCCTCCTCGGTGGAAATGTAGAGGATCCTCATGAGGGGAGCCGCTCCCGGCAGGCGGCGAGCACCGCGTCGACGCCGATCCCTTCCATGCATTCGTGGACCGGCCGGTAGCACCGGGGTTGCCTGCATCCGTGGCAGCCGCGCGTCTCCTGGATCACGGCGTGGGCCGCGCCCAGCGGGCGCCAGACCCGCGGGGCGCCCGGTCCGAACAGGGCCACGACGGGCCGTCCGACCGCCGCCGCCAGGTGCGTCGCCATCGTGTCGACGGCGACGACGAGATCCATATGGGCGAGGAGGGCCGCCGTCTCCGGAAGCGGGACCTTCCCTGCGACGTTCGCCACGGCGCGGGGACGTCCGACCGCCTCGGCGAGGTTTCCCGACTCCCGCGCGTCCCCGGGTCCTCCGGTGATCCAGACGCGTGCGCGGCTCTCGTCGACAAGCCTCCGGACGAGCGAGATCCAGCGGTCGATCGGCCACTGGTAGTGCTTCTGGTCGTTCCAGGGGTGGACCGCGATCCGGGGGCCCTCGCCGGCGGGGGGGACGGCCCAGGAGGTCGCGGCACGGACCGCCTCGGCCTCCGGGACGGCAAGGGAAGGGGGCTCGGGAGACCCCGTGATCCCGAACGGGGCGGCGAGGAGATGCACCACCTCGACCTGGTGCAGGATCGGCGCGCCGGGCGGGTAATCGGGGACGGCAAGCCCCACCTGGAGCGGGGCCGGGACCGCGACGTCGCAGAAGAGGCCCCTTCCCCGGTACGCGTAGCCGACGACGGTCCGGGCCCCCGCGCGGCGCGCCTGGACAAGGTGCCGGGGGACGAACGAGGCGACGACCGCCGTCTCGAAGCGGGCGGCCCGGACGCTTCGGGCCGTTCCGTCGAACACCTCGTCGGCGATCCCGAACGCCCGGACGAGAGGGGCCGACTCCGGGCGCGTCCAGACCCCGATCCGGGCCGCCGGGAACCGCCGCTTCAGGGCGGCCGCGAGCGGCATCGTCGTGATCGTGTCGCCGATCTTGAGGAGCGCGACGACCAGGATCGAGCGGGGGTCCGCCGGGATCCGCGCGCCGCCGAGGCGCCGGAAGGCGAGAGGCGAGAGGGCGGCCCACGCGGCCACGTCCACGAGGAGCTTCCGGACCTTCCGGACGCGCGGATAGAGCGTCCCCCACGGGGACGGGTCATGCGGCATCGGCGGATTGTACCGCTATGCGATCTCGAGCCGGCAGGCGAGAAGGCCCGTCAGCAGCTTCGGGTAGAAGTCGGTCGATTTCTGCGGCATCCGGTCGCCCGTCCCGGCCACCGCCTGGACCTCGGCGACCCGCGTGGGGTTCACCAGGAACGCGGCCTGGGTTCCGCCCGATCCCTCGCGCGCCATCTTCACGGCGTCGGCGGCGTGGCGGATGTAGTGGAGGTTCTTCTCCTTCTCCATGGACGCCGCGTCGATCGCCAGAAGCGGCTCCAGGATCAGCTCGTGCAGGATCGCGACGTCGAGGCGTTTCCAGGCGGGGCAGTGCTCCGCGCGGATCGCGGCGTCGAGGTCGACCGAGGGAAGCAGCGTGAGGGCATGGAGGGGCTTGTCGCCGGAAAGCGCGAGGCCGAAGACATGGCTCGCCGCCTCCCTTTCCATCTTCTTCCGGAGCGTATCGAGATCCGCGACCGGCTCGATCGCGAAATGCTTCTTCAGCCCCGCCGTCAGCCTCGCCGCGTCGAACCCCGCCACCGAATGGACCACGCGGTGGGTGGGAAAGAGGCTCAACCCCTCGTCGGCGAGGTTGATCAGCGTCACCATGACGTTGTCGAACGTCTCCGCCCCGGCGCCGGGGAGGCACTTCGCGCCGGCGGCGCGCATCTCGTTCCTGAAGTTGAGGGCGGTCTCGTAGCGGTGATGGCCGTCGGCGATGAAGGTGTCGGCGTCCCTGACGGCCGCGGCCACCTTCTTCACGGCCGCCTCGTCGGTCACCTCCCACACCTGGTGGAGGTGGGCGTCGTCGTCCTTCGCTTCCAGGATCGGCTTCCCCGAGACGAAGGAGGCGAACGCCGCGTCCACGGAGCGCCCGGGGTCGTCGTAGATCATGAAGATCTGGCCGAAATGCGCGCGCGTCGCGCGCAGCAGGTTCAGGCGGTCCGCCTTGGGGCCGGCGAGGGTCCTCTCGTGCGGCCGGATCTTGCCCGAGGAGAAATCCTCGACCTGGACCATCGCGACGAATCCCTTGCGCGTCTTTTTCGTCCCGTCGATCCAGGTGTAGGTCTGGTGGTAGGGGTAGAGGGCGGGAGTCTTCCGGCGGACCATCGTCTCGCCGGCGAGCAGGGTCCGGAACGTGTCGGCCGCGCGCGAATAGACGTTGTCCTGCGGCGCGTCCGTGGGGAATTCCTTTCCCTTGATGATCCGCGCGATGTTCGCCGGGTGCCGCTGGTAGTACGTCTCCTGCAGCTTCGCGTCGATCTTGTCGTAGGGCTGCGTCACCACCTGCGAGAGGTCGCCGATCTTCGCCGTGTTGTAGTGCGTCGCGCGGAACGGATGGATGACGGGCATCGCGGCATTTTAGCAGCGATGATCCGGCCGCGGAATCCGGCATTTCACGTTTCATGTTTCCGTCCCCGGCTCTTACACTCGCCGCATGCTCGACGTCGCCTGGGTCCGCGCGAATCTCGACGCCGCGAAGGAGGGGCTTTCCGCCAAGAACCACGCGTTCGAATGGGAGCGCCTCCTGATGCTCGACGACTGGCGTCGCCACGGGATCAGCCAGGTCGAGGCGATGAAGGCGGAGAAGAACCGGGATTCCGAGGAGATCGCGCGCCGGAAGCGCGCCGGCACCGACGCCCAGGAGCTGATCGCGAGGCAGCAGGAGGCGGGCCAGCAGATCGCCGCCATGGACGCGGAGCTCGTGGTGGTGGAGGAGGCGATCAAGGAGATCCTGCTCAAGACCCCCAATGTTCCCCACGCGAGCGTCCCGCGCGGGAAGGACGCCGCGGCCAATACGGTGGTGCGCGCCTGGGGAGAGCCGAGGAAGCCTGCATTCGCCGCGAAGCCCCACTGGGAGCTGGGGGAAGCGCTCGACATCCTCGATACCGCGCGCGGTACCAAGGTCACGGGGAGCGATTTTTACTTCCTCAAGGGAGCGGGCGCCGCGCTCGAGCGGGCGCTCATCTCCTTCATGCTCGACATCCATACGCGCGAACGGGGGTACCTCGAGTTCTTCCCCCCCTATGTGGTGAACCGCGCCACGGCGACCGCCACCGGACAGCTCCCCGTCCACGAGGAGGAGATGTACCACATGGCGCGGGACGATTTCTTCCTCATCCCGACGGCCGAGGTCCCGGTCACGAACTACCACCGGGACGAGATCCTGACGCCCGACGTGCTGCCCCTCAAGTACGCCGCCTATTCCGGGTGCTTCCGGCGCGAGGCGGGGGCGGCGGGGCGCGCGAACCGCGGGATCTTCCGGGTCCACCAGTTCAGCAAGGTGGAGCTGGTGAAGTTCGCCCATCCGGACAGGTCCTACGACGAGCTGGAGCGCCTCGTCGCCGACGCCGAGGAGATCCTGAAGCGCCTGGAGCTGCCGTACCGGGTGGTCCTCCTCTCGACCGGTGACATGACCTTCTCGTCGGCGAAGACCTACGACCTGGAGGTCTGGGCCCCGGGGTCCGACCGGTGGCTCGAGGTGTCGAGCTGCTCCAACTTCGAGACCTACCAGGCGCGTCGCGCCGCGATCCGCTTCAAGGAGAAGGGCGGAAAGGCCCAGCTCGTCCATACGCTCAACGGCTCGGGCCTGGCGCTTCCGCGCACCTGGATCGCGATCCTCGAGAATTTCCAGCAGGCGGACGGATCGATCACGGTGCCGAAGGCCCTGCGCCCCTATCTCGGCGGCCTCGAGCGGATCACCCCCCGGGCCCGGCAAACCGGAAGCTAACGCACCACGCGGGTCGGGTCGGCCGACGCCTCGGGAGAGAGGGAGGAGGCCGGGGTCGCGGCCATCTGGCCCCGCCGCGCGACCTGGTATTCCCTCTGCCAGGCGCCGGTCGCCTCCGCTTCGGTGATGAAGATGTCGGCGTCGTGGCGGAACTCCGGCGTCCCGTCGACCGACAGGAGGAACGCGACCCGCCTCGACTCGGTGAGCTGATCGAGCGCGAAGGCCGGGTCGACGCGCCCGCGCCAGTAGAGCGCCTTCTGCGCGAGCTCATACGCGCGCGCGTTCTCGTAGCGCACCGCGAGGGCGTGGCCGAAGCTCGCCACGAGCTCCTGGCTTTTCGCCGCCTCGGCCATCGGCCGGTCGGGCGACGCCTGGCAGCCGGCGAGCAGGGCCGTCAGGGCAGGAAAGAAACGGCTGGCTTGCGTCTTCGACATCTTCGTGTCCCCCTTTCACCTTATGGATGCCCCGAACGGGAAGGGGGAGCAAGGCCGTGGCGAGAAAGTAAAGGGAACGCGCGAATCGCCGTGAAGAAATTGCGCATCGATCCCTTCTCGGCTTCCGATGCCGGGAGCGATCGCTGACACTGCGTGATGGCGCTGTTGCTCCGCTTAGCGGCCCTTGCGGGCGGGATCATTTTTTCGGGACGCTCGGCAGTCGGAAGATCCGCCCACACATGCCTTGCTCGAGTGCCGCGACGGCCGAGGTGAACCCGGCCGGGTCCTTCCCGAGAACGTCAGAACGCACCTCGGCCTGCGTCACACGCCCTCAAAGAAGCTCCCGCCCCGGGCCGCGCGCGTTCGCGTTCGTACAGCGCCTGGGGCTATCCCCAAAAAATATGATCTGTTTTCCCGCCCACCCCCAAGCGGAATCGCCTCGCCTGCGGCTCGGCTCCTTCTCCACCAGCCCCCTACCTCCAAAAACAGATAAGGGAGCGGGTTCAGGCTTTCTTACTGATCGGGGCGCCGGACGGGGCAGGGTGAGGGGGCGTGTCGAGCAGCCGGAGGCACGGATGCCGGAGGCGTCAGCGAGACTCGAGTAAGCCGGCGATACGACGTCGCCGGCGAACGTCCCCCGAACCCTACCCCGGCGCAAGGCGCCCCCGCTTTCCGAAAGATACGGTTGATCTGTTCCCGGAGCCGCAAGCGAAGCTGAAGCGTCAAACGCATCCACGACAGGCAAGGTCGCCCTATTTTCCGTCAAAAACCAGCGCCGCCGCGCCGATGATGCCGGCGTCGTTCCCGAGGCGCGCCGGCCCGATCCGGACCCCTTTCCGGCAGGCGTCGACGGCGTGCGCCAGGGCGACGCGGCGCGCCGTCGCGACCACCCCCGGGATCCGGCTCATCCCGCCGCCCAGGAGGAACACCTCCGGATTGAACGTGTTGATGAGCCCCGCCATGGCGAGCCCCAGTGTCGAGAGCGCGTCGTGGATGACCTTCCGCGCGGTGCGGTCTCCCTTGCGCGCGAGCGAAAAGACCTCCCGCACGTCCGTCACGTTCCGCTTCCCGCCGTATGCCTTCAGGATCCCCGTCGCCGAGCTGTAGAGCTCAAGGCACCCGCGCCCGCCGCAGGGGCACGGGAGTCCGTTCCGGTCGATCGCGATATGCCCGACCTCGGTCCCGAGTCCCATCCCGCCGGTGAAGAGCCTTCCGTCGATCACGATCCCGCCGCCGATCCCGGTCCCGAGCGTGAGGAGGACGCAGGAGCGGGCTCCCCGCGCCGCGCCGAACGCCTGTTCGCCCAGGGCGGCAAGGTTCGCGTCGTTCCCGACGGCGACCGGGAGCCGGAACCGCTTCCGGAGCCCCTTTCCCGCGTCCGCCCCCTTCCAGCCGGGAATGTTGGGGCATCCGCCGACGATCCGTCCGGACGCGTCCGCGAGCCCCGGCGTCCCGAGGCCGATCCCGGCGACGACTCCTTCCGGGGAGCGCGCCGTCGCGAGCAGGGGGGCGATTTCCCCCGCGATGTCCGCGAGGATCTCCCGCGCCGACGCCGCGCGGCGGGTCGGGCGCTCGCGCCGCGCGAGGATCCGCCCCCGGGCGTCCACCAGGCCGGACTTGATCGCGGTGCCGCCGAGATCGACCGCGACGGCGACCCAGTTCATCTGGGCAGACCGAGAATTCCCGCAGCGTTCCCGTACCAGAAGCAATCCGTCGTTTCGGAGGAGGCATCGGCGGTTTTGAGGATTCCCTTCCATTCATCGACAGCGTCGGCGGGAGTGAGGCGCGTGTGCGGCTGGTCGGTGGCGAAGACGAGTTTCTCGACACCGTTCCACCAGCCCAGTTTTTCCCGGAAGTAACGGGCGTCCATCCCCTTCGACTTCCAGCCGGAGCCGGAGGAGACGTCGAGCCAGAGGTTCGGATGCACGCGCGCCATCATGAACGCCTCGTCGAACCAGGGGCCTCCCAGGTGCGCGGCGACGAGCGCGAGCTTCGGGAACATCCGCGCGACGAGGTCCAGCGCCGCCGGGCGCATCCAGAGGCTCGAGACCGGTTGCCGCCGGTCCGTCTTCGACCGGAGCACGATCCCGGTATGGAAGAGCATGGGGAGGCGAAGGCGTTCGGCCTCGGCGTAGACGGCCCAGAAGCGTTCGTCGTCGTAGGAGGCGGCGGGCCAGATGACCTTCAGGCCCCGAAACCCCTTGTCGGCGTATGTCCGGACGGTCCGGGCGCTGTCGCGGCCCAGCTCCAGGTGGGCGAACGGGATGAGCCGGTCCCGGTGCTTCCGGCAGGCGGCGAGGACCTCGCCGTTCGTCATCTCGCCGAGGGCGTCTCCCAGGCCGAACGTCACGGCGCGCGCGATCCCGGCCTTGTCGTGGAGATGCAGGACCTTGAGGAGCCATCCCGGTTCGCGCCGCGCGTGCAGGTGAAAGTCGATCACAGGTTCATTCTAAAGCGGCCCGAATGCGGCGCTCATGTAGAATTGGATCGTGAAGAAGGGGCACAAGGGATGGCCGGAACCGCTTGTCGCGCTCGACCCCAACGGGGCGCTCGCCAAGGCCGACCGGATGATCGTGGAGGTGAGCCGCGAGCTCAAGATCCTCAAGTACATCAACCCCGTCAACACCCTCGCCGAGCGCGACCGCTTTTTCGCCTCGAAGTACCGCTACGTCCCGCGGTTCGCCTACGTCCCCCTGAAGTTCGATCCGGACGCGGTCAGGAAGGAGCTCGCGACGATCCCGATCGGCCGCATCCGGGACGCGGGGCTCGCCCGGCTCTACGCCGGGAAGCGCGACGAGCTCGCGATGTACCTCGATCTCGTGGAGGCGGTCGACACGCCGCGCTTCCGCGAGGTGTCGACGGCGCTCTTCGGCCCGAAAACGAACGGCGACGGCACGCGCGGGTACCTCGAGGAGGCGCGGCAGTTCGTGTCGCTTCCGCCGGAGATCGAGGCGGCGACCCTCACTCCCCAGCAGGCGCGGGCGATCCTCGAGGAAGGGGCGGCCTATTATTCGCGGCAGGCCCCGTTCCGCTGCACGGTGAAGATCCGAGAGCACCTCTCGGCGAACGCGGCGGCGGGCGAGCGCTCCGTCGTGATCCGCGACAAGACCTACTACACCCGGAGCGAGATCCTCGCCGTCAGCGAGCACGAGATCTCGGTGCACGTCCTCACCGCGCACAACGGGTTCAACCAGCCGCTGAAGATCTTCGGGGTCGGCCTCCCAGGGTACCTGCAGGACCAGGAGGGGTACGCGATCTTCTCCGAATACATGAGGCGCTTCCTGACCCCCAACCGCCTGCGCGTGATCGGGGGACGCGCCTTCGCCGTCGAGGCGATGCTGAAGGGGGAGTCGTTCCCCGAGGCATTCTCGGCCCTCGTGGAGGAGCACCAGTTCGACCTCGCCGAGGCGTTCTCGATCTGCGAGCGCGCCTACCGCGGCGGCGGGTACACGAAGGACTCGATCTATTTCCAGGGGTTCATCGACGTCTTCAAGGCGTGGATCGGGGGGATGGACCTCTCGATCTTCTCCCTGGGGAAGATGTCGATCCAGAACGTCCCGTACGTGTCGCGCCTGCTGAAGGAGGGGGTCCTCCGGTCTCCCCGCTTCCTGCCGCGGTTCATGGTGACCGAGTCGATCGAGGCGCGCCGGGCGCTCTTCCGCCTGTTCAGCCGCGAGGACGTGAAGGACTTCTACTTCCACCACTCGCAGACGCAGCATTCCTGAAAAGGAAGGGGCCCCGGCGCCGGCCGGGGCCCGTTCCGGAAGTTCCCGCGCGTCCGTTCAGCGGACCTGCACGCTGATATTCGCGGCCAGTTTCGTCCTGGGGTTGGCGAGCGTGATCGTCGACGTGCCCCGGGCGACGGCCCGGAAGAGGTCCTCGCGCTCCTGCGTCGCCTCGATGAAGCGGGTCTTGAGCAGGGTCGCCGCGCGCCCGTCGACCGCGAGCCGTCCCATGCCGCCCGTCTCCTTCGTGGAGCTGCGGACGCTGAAGAGCGCGTCGGCGGCGGCGTCGATCCCCAGGCAGGGGACGAGCGCCGTCGTGCCGCCCGTCACGGAGACCCGGTAGAGGAGCGACCCCGTCGCGTTGTGCCGGAGGACGTAGACGTCCTCCATGCCGGAGACGACGCTGCCGCTCTCGAGGCGGAAGGTGAGGACGCGCCCCCACGCCGTGCGCAGCGTCCAGGTCCGGCCGTCGGCCGAGAGGTAGTCGGTCGACTCCTCGCGCCAGTGGCGGTCGAACGGAAAGCGCTCGATCCGCTCCGAAATCTCCTTCGCGGGGAACAGGTCCTTGAGGGCGAACTTCTTCAGGAGCGTCCCGTCCGGTCCCAGGATCATGACCGCCTCGCCGCCGGATCCGGGCTCCCCCCAGTTGTCGAGCGTCACGACATGGCCGGTGTTCGAGACGCGGAGGTCCTCGGGCATCACGGGATTGGCGAGCGGGGTCATCCAGAGGGCGGTTTCCCGGCCTCCGGAGAGGTCGTACAGGACCGCCTGGGCGGGGGCCCCCCGGTTGGGATTGGCGGGGATGATGGTCCCCTTCCAGCGCCCGTTCTCCGAGGTCTTCGTGACCGGCATCGGGTGGTCGGCCAGCTTCTGGAGCAGGACGTTCCCGCCGGCCGCGGCGGGTCCGGGAACGACGAGCGCGAGCGACAGGACCGCAAACGGCGCGAAAAAGAGGGATTTCGTCTTCACGACAGCCTCCGCGTTCTTCAGGAGGGGAGAGGGATGCGCCGGGCGGGCCCTCCTGGCTTTCCCGCCGGGCACTTCTTTCATCGGCCGTCGCGGGAGTGGGGATTGAGGGGTTTCTTCGGATGACAGGGGGGGCATGATCAGGTATAAGTTTTCGTCCATGAGTACGTGGCAGCCGCTCGCCGACAAGCTCCTCGCGGGGGGATCCATCGACCGGGAAGAGGGGCTGTCGGTGCTCGAGGCCCCCGACGCGCTCGTCCCGGAGATCCTCGCCGACGCGTACCGGGTGCGCGCGCGCTTCCACGGGAACACCGTCAAGGTCCACATCCTCGCCAACGCCAAGAGCGGGGATTGCCCGGAAGACTGCTCCTTCTGCGCGCAGTCGCACGCGGCGGAAGGGGCGATCGACCGGTATCCGCTGCTCGCGGCCGACGACCTCGTCGCCCAGGCGCGCGCCGCGCACGCGCGGGGGGCCTGGAAGTTCTGCATCGTGACGGCGACGCGGGGCCCCTCGGAGCGGGACCTCGACACCGTCTGCGAGGCGGTGCGCGCCATCAAGCGGGAGATCCCGATCCGGATCTGCACCTCCCTGGGGATCCTCACGGCCGAGAAGGCCCGGCGCCTGGCGGAGGCGGGGGTGGACCGGTTCAACCACAACCTGGAGACCTCGGAGCGGTTCTTCCCGGAGATCTGCTCGACCCACGGCTATGCCGACCGGGTGGAGACCCTGAAGCTCGCGCGCGCCGCGGGGATGGAGCTCTGCTCCGGCGGGATCGTCGGGATGGGGGAGAGCCGCGAGGACCTGGTCGATCTGGCCCTGGCCGTACGGGAGGCCGGAACCGACTCGATCCCCGTCAATTTCCTCGATCCGCGTCCCGGGACGGCGCTCGCGGCGCGGGCGCGCCCGACGCCGCTTGAATGTCTCAAGGTCCTGTGCCTCTTCCGGTTCGCGAACCCCTCCCGGGACATTCGGGCGGCCGGCGGGCGCGAGAAGGCGCTCCGCGCGCTCCAGCCCCTCGCCCTCTACCCGGCCAACTCGATCTTCACGGAGGGGTACCTCACGACCGGCGGGAACGTCTCGGAACGCGACCTCGAGATGATCCGCGACATGGGAATGACGCCGCTTGTCGACGCGCGCGCGCCGGAAGAGGTCACCGCGTGAGCGTCTTTTCCCGGATCGCGGGTCCCGGCCACGAGCAGGTGCTTCATTGCACCGATGCCAGATCCGGGTTCCGGCTCATTATCGCGATACACGACACCACCCTGGGGCCCGCCCTCGGCGGGTGCCGGATGTGGAACTACGCCACCGAAGAGGAGGCGCTGACCGATGTCCTGCGCCTCTCGCAGGGGATGACCTACAAGGCGTCTCTCGCCGGGCTCGATCTCGGGGGGGGGAAATCCGTGATCCTCCTGCCCGCTTCCCCCCTGACGAGGGAATCGCGCGAAAGGCTTTTCGGCTGGTTCGGCCGGATGGTCGATTCCCTGAACGGCCGCTACATCACCGCCGAGGATGTCGGCACGTCGGTCGAGGACATGATGACGGCCGCCCGGCACACGCGGCACGTCGTCGGCCGCTCGCTCGCCAACGGCGGGAGCGGCGATCCGTCTCCGCTCACCGCCTGGGGGGTCTTTTGCGGAATCAAGGCGTGTCTCCGGGAGGCGTTCGGGGACGAGTCCCTGAAAGGGCGCCGGGTCGCGATCCAGGGGGTCGGGAAGGTCGGGATGCCGCTGGCTCGCCTTCTTGCGGAAGCGGGGGCGCGGCTCCTGGTGACCGACCGGGACCCGAAGCTCGTTGCGGCGGCCGTGGCCGAGTTCAAGGCGGAGGCCGTGCCCCAGGAGGGGATCTTCAGCGTCCCGTGCGACATCCTCTCCCCGTGCGCGCTCGGGGGTGGCCTGAACGACGACACGATCCCGAAGCTCGCCTGCCGCATCGTCGCGGGGGCGGCGAACAACCAGCTTCTCGAGCCCCGGCACGGGAAGGACCTCGCGGCCCGGAAGATCCTGTACGCTCCCGACTACTGCATCAACGCCGGCGGGCTCATCAACGTGGACCTGGAGCGGACTCCGCCGTACAGTCCGGAGACCGCCCGGAAGAAGGCGGCCGGGGTGTACGACACGCTTGTGACCGTGTTCGAGAGGGCCCGGCGCGAGAGCATCCTTCCGTACGAGGCGGCGGGGCGCCTGGCGGAGGAACGGATCGGGAAGGCTCGCGGCAAGGGGACACGCACGGCCGCCGCCGCGGTGTAGGCAAGGAGGGGACCATGCTGGGAACGGGCGGAAAATCCAAGGTCAGGGTCCTCATCGCGGAGGATGACGAGAACATCCGGAACATCCTGAAGTTCACTCTCGAGGGAAAGGGATACGAGGTGGCCGCCGTCGGGGACGGCAAGGCCGCCCTCGAGCAGGCGCGCGCGCTGAAGCCGGACCTCGTGATGCTCGACGTCATGATGCCGCACAAGAACGGCCTTGAGGTCTGCTACGAGCTCAAGAACGACCCCAAGATGGAGCACATCCCGGTCCTGATCCTGACCGCGCTCACCCAGACCTCCACGAAGTCGGACGACTACTGGAAGACCCGCTCGCGCGCGGACGACTTCATCACCAAGCCCTTCCGCTCGGCGGACCTCATGAAGCGCGTCGAGACCCTGCTTGCCAACGCCCGCCCCGAAGGGGAGGGAAAAGGGCGCCTGCGCATCTGATCCGGTCCGCATGAAGGTCCGCTTCTGGGGGGTCCGGGGTTCGATCGCGTCGCCGGGAGCGCAGACGGTCCGCTACGGGGGGAACACCTCCTGCATCCAGGTGACGGCCCCGACGGGCGAGATCCTGCTTCTTGACTCGGGGACCGGGATCCGCGGGGCGGGCCTGAAGATCATCGGCGACAAGGGGCCCGCCGACATGGGGCTCCTCATCACGCACACCCACTGGGACCACATCCAGGGGTTTCCCTATTTCATCCCGATCTACTCCCCGAAGTTCTCGATCGAGCTCTACGGCCCGCGCCTTCCGAACCGCCGGATCGAGGAGATCTTCTCGATCTTCCTGTCGCACGAGTTCCACCCCGTCCGCAAGATGGAGCTCGCCGCCCGGATCACGTACCGGGACCTCGGGGAGGAGACCTTCCGGCAGGGTCCCTTCACGGTCACCACGCGCTATTCACATCATCCGGTGGTGTCGCTCTCCTACCGGATCGAGTGCCAGGGGAAGGTCGTCGTCTACACCGGGGACCACGAACCGTGGTTCGTGGTGGACAGCCAGGCGGCGGACCCCGCCCAGGCCGAACGGGTGGATGCGGCGAACGCCCGATACGCCGAGTTCGCAAAAGGCGCGGACCTCCTGATCGTGGATGCCATGTTCACCGCCGAGGAGTACCTCAAGAAGAGACTTTGGGGGCACGGCTCGTTCGATGATGCGATCCGCCTGGCGGCGGCGGCGCGGGCGAGACGCGTGAGCCTCTTCCACCACGAGCCGAACTATTCGGACGACTTCCTCGATGCCGCGCGGAAGGAGACCCTGCCGGCCCTGAAGGAGCGCTTCGGTGCCCCGGCGCTCGAGGCCTTCTTCGCGGCCGAGGGGCAAGAAATTACCTTGTAGGAGTCAGAAGCCAGGAGCCAGTAATCAGGAGGCTTTTTTCTTTCTCCTGACTCCTGACTCCTGACTCCTGATTTTTCTTTGAACCTTTGTTTTTTGTGCAAGATGGACCAGCACGCCCGAGGCGTCCTTCGGGTGAAGGAACGCCTCTTCCCAGTGGACCCCCTCGAACAGGCAGTCGGGGGGGTAGGTGATCCTTGCCGCGATGGCATAGCCTTTCCCGCCAAGCGCCGCGATCGCGGCGTCGAGGTCCCTCACCTGGAAGGTGAGATGATGGATCCCCTCGCCACGCTTCTCGATGAAGCGCGAGATCACGGAGGGACCCGCCCCGGGCTTCGGGGCCAGGAGCTCGAAGGTGAATCCGCCCATCGTGAAGGGGGCGTAGTGGAAGTTCTGGCCTGGGACGTCGTGCTCGGGACCGAAGCGGGCCCCGAACGTCCTCTCGAAGAACGCGCGGGAGGCGGAAAGGTCCCGGACGGCAAGACCGAGCCGGTCGATCCCGAGGATACCCGCGTTTGGTCCCCCTGATTTCTTCCGCATGGGAGGCGAGTATACCCCTACTCCTTGCGGGCGGGCGACTTACAATGCCGCCCGGATGGAGGCCGATCCCCTCAAGCCCGGCGATATTGTCGGCGGATGCCGGGTCCTCTCGCGCCTGGGCGCCGGCGCCATGGGGGTGGTCTACAAGGCGCACCACATCGCTCTCGACAAGCATGTGGCCCTGAAGGTCCTGAACCCTTCCTGCAGCGCCGACAACGTCTTCGTCGAGCGGTTCATCCGCGAGGCGCGCTCGGCCGCCAAGCTCGACCATCCCAACATCGTCCAGGTCTACAACGTCGGGGTCGACAAGGAGCGCTATTACATCGTCATGCAGTACGTCGAGGGGGAGAGCCTCCAGGACGTCGTCGAACGGGAGGGGAGACTGCCGCTGGCGCGCGCGAGCCGCATCGTCCGGGCGGTGGCACTGGCGCTCACCGAGGCGCACCTGAAGAAGATCATCCATCGTGACATCAAGACCGCGAACATCCTGATCGGCTCCGACGGCCGGGCGCGCGTCACCGATTTCGGCCTCGCGCGCATGGTGGAGGGGCGCACCGACCTGACCGGGACCGGCACCATCATGGGGACGCCGGGGTTCATCGCCCCCGAGGTGCTCCAGGGGCATCCGTCCACCTTCACGGCCGACCAGTACGCGATCGGGGTCGTCTACTACACGCTTCTCACGGGTGCCCTTCCCTTCCGGGGAAAGACCCCCTACGAGATCTTTTCCCGGCAGCTGACCGAGGAGCCGGCCCCCCTGGCGCAGGTGGCGGGCGACATTCCCCACGGGATCTGCGAGGTGGTCCATTCGGCGATGGCGAAGGACCCCGCGAAGCGCTACCCGTCGATGGCGGAGTTCGTGCGCTCGCTCGACCGCGCCTGGCGGAGCCTGTCGTCGGAGCCGGCCGCCGCGACGGCGTCTCCGGGGACCGCGCCGAAGCCGGGAAGCGCTACCGGCGGACGGACCTCCTTCAATGTCACCGAGCAGGCCCGGCGCGCGGAGCGTGTGCAGGCGCGCGACCAGGCGTTCCAGAACCTGTGCGGATGGCTCTGCTTCGCCTGCGCGCTGGTGCTGTTCTTCGCCCTGGCCGCGAGTTCCGCCGAGGCGGTCCCGGCCGGGCAGCGGCCGACGCTGGGGGATCCGTTCACGGCCCCCTTCGCGGTGGAGGACGCCAGGTTCCTCCCCCGCGCGGCGCTCGCGCTCCTGGGAGGGGTGGCGCTGGCGGCCGGTTTCGTCGTGAACCGCCGCCAGCTCTATTTCGCGTCGTCCCCGGCCCTGGCGGTCCTGTTTCTCTGTTTCTCGGCCGTTTCCTTCTACGCCGGTGCCTTCCTGGAGGGGACCGCCCTGCGCTGGGCGGGCGCCAACGCGGGCACATGGGACCTCGCGGTCGCGCTCGGGAAGGGTCTCGCGAGCCCCCTCAACGAGGCGCTCCTGGGTACGGGGGCGATCCTGGGCGCGCTCGGGCTTCTCGTCCGGGGCATGCGCGGATGGGGGGGATACGCCGTGGCGGCGCTCCTGTCGGCGCTGGGTCTGGCGACCCTCTACCGGTTCGCGGTCACGAGCGTCCTGGCGGAGTTCCCGGGGGCGGCGGAGCCCGGCTGGAATCCGGCCGACTTCCAGAACGTGCTTCTGGGATTCTGCGGGGTGGGGCTTGCCATCGCCTTCTGGGGCGGGGCCGGACGGCGCCGTTCTTCGGGGGCGGTTTTCGTCTCGGCGGCCTTTTTCGTCCTGTCGGCGGCTGCGCTCTACGCCTTCGGGGCGCTTTCCGCTTCCGGGGGGGCGATGGCGGAGCACACCTGGATCGAGTTCCTGGCGACGCCGCTCGCGGGGGTTCCGGACCGCCTTCTGTGGGAGTCCGGGGCTCTCGGAATGGCGGTGACATCGGGAGCCTGGGGGGGAACCCTCATGTATCTGCGCAGGGCGTGATTCGCAAATTCATGTTTTATAAAGAGTTGCGATCTTTTTCGTCGGATTGACCGTCTTCCGCAGCGGGGTATAATGCCCGCAGACATGTCCCAACCGCTCGATTTCGAGCAGCCCATACGGGCCCTCCGGGAGAAGATCACCGAGCTGAAACGGGTCGCCGAGACCCAGAAGATCGACCTTTCGGAGGAGATCCGGAGCCTCGAGGACCGGGCCGATCGCCTCACGAAGGAGATTTTCGCCGGGCTTACCCCCTGGCAGCAGGTCTTGCTCGCCCGGCATCCCCAGAGACCGCTCGCAGAGGACTACATGAAGGCGTTCTGTACCGACGTGGTCGAGCTCCACGGCGACCGGGCCTTCCGGGACGACAAGGCGATCCTGACGGCGTTCGCCACCATCGACGGCATCCGGATGCTCGTCGTGGCGACGCGCCGCGGCAAGACCATCGAGGAACGGAACACCTACAACTACGGCATGCCGCATCCCGAGGGGTACCGGAAGGCCATGCTCAAGATGAAGCTTGCCGAGCGCATCGGGCTTCCGGTCGTGGTCCTCATCAACACGCCAGGGGCCTATCCGGGGGTCGGTGCCGAGGAACGGGGGCAGGCGATGGCGATCGCCGAGAACCTGCGGGAAATGTCGCTCCTTTCCGTTCCGGTCCTCTGCATCATCGTGGGGGAGGGGTTTTCGGGAGGGGCGCTGGGGATCGGTGTCGGGGACCGGCTCGTCATGCAGGAAAACACCGTCTATTCTGTCATCAGCCCCGAGGGGTGCGCGGCGATCCTCTGGAAGGACCGCGCCAAGGCCCCCGAGGCGGCGGAGGCCCTGAAGCTCACCGCGAAGGACCTTCTGGCCCTGGGGATCGTCGACGAGGTGGTTCCGGAGCCTGCAGGCGGCGCCCACGTCGATCCGGCGAAGACGGCGGAGTTTCTCAAGGCCGCGATCACGCGGAACCTGAAGTCGCTCCTGCGCCTCCCGTCGAAACAGCTCGTCGAGGAGCGGTACGAGAAGTACCGCCGGATCGGCGAGTACTTCGAGGGGGCGGAAGAATCCCTCTACACCTCGGCGCGCCGGGCCCGATAGGGCCTGCTGCGGTTTGGGATCGCGAGAGATGCCCGACTGTCGAAATCGGCACTGATGGCCGCTCCGTGTGGCGGCCCTGATCGTCGGTCGCGTTCTCCGGGGCCGTTTGGCCCGCCAGGAACCAGCCCTCGCGGGCCTCACTCGGGGTCCGGCGACGGGCGCGGTGAAGCCAGCCGAGTTTTTCCCGGGAACGACAGTCCGCACCGCGCCCTGCCGGACACGCCCCGTCGAACGCGCCCGCCGCGGGCCGCCGGAGCGGCCGAGCATTTGGCACCTGTCTCATTGAATACCCCCGCTTCGCCGGGGATCTGCCCGGCGAAGCGGGGGATCTTAATAAGGCCAGATCGGCGAATCCGAGCTAAGCGAACGCGGCAGCGCGCGCCCCGCAGCGGGAGCCTGGCCGCGGGGCTGAGCCGGCAAGGCGAGGCGCGGACTCTAGATTTTGGGGAAGACTTTCGCAGGCTCCGCCTCGCCGCAGACGGATCGCAGTGAGGCGCGCGTTCGGCTGGTCTTACCGCGCGACGAACGTCCCGCGGACAGGCAAACCGCTGAAAGGGGCGCTAAGCGGCGCAACGGCGCTCGTTAGAAGGAGTTTTCCCCATCTCAAGCCTTCGCCGCGACGGATTTCTTGGCCAGTTCCGCGAACGCCTTGAAGCCGGCGGGGTCGTTCAGGGCCAGGTCTGCCAGGATCTTCCGGTCGACGGCGACCTTCGCCTGCATGAGGCCATGGATCAGCTGCCCGTAGGTGAGGCCGTTCTCGCGGGAGGCGGCGTTGATGCGGACGATCCAGAGCGAGCGGAAGTGGCGCTTCTTCTGCTTGCGGTCACGCCAGGAGAACCGCTCGGCGCGGGCGACGGTCTCGCGGGCGACCCGGTAGCGGTTCTTGCGCTTTCCCCAGAAACCCTTGGCCCGCTTGATGTACCCCTTGCGGCGGGCGCGTGAGGCGACTTTTCCCAGTGCTCTCGGCATATGTCTCTCCTTGCCTCGTCCTTACATTCCAGGGCCGAGGAGCTTCCGGATCGTCTCGGCGAAGGGCTTGTAGACGGTGGTCTGCCCGCGCAGGCGGCGGCGGCGGTTTCCGGACTTCGAGGAAAGCAGGTGCCGTTTTCCGGGCTTCCGGCGGACCACCTTGCCGTTCCGGGTCACCTTGAAACGCCACTGCATTCCCTTGTGCGTCTTCTGCTTCGGCATGGCTAGCCTTCCTTTCCGGGGGCGGCGGCCGGGGCGGGCGCGGGGGACCCCTCCGGTCCCGGCTTGGGCCTGGGAGCGGCGTCCTTGGGCCGGGCGGCCTTCTGCGGCGGCTTGCCGGGGGCGAGGATCAGGTTGAGCTTGCGGTGCTCGAAGAGGGGGGCCTTCTCGACCTTGGCGGCCTCGCCCAGCTGGGTCACGAACTTGGCCATGACCTCGCGGCCGATATCGATGTGCGCCATCTCGCGTCCCCTGAACATCATCGACACCATCACCTTGTCTCCCCGTCCCAGGAACTTCTTCGCCTGCTCCGCCTTGATCAGGAGGTCGTGCTCCTGGATCTTCGGCGAGAGGCGCACCCCCTTGAGCAGTCCTCCCGTGTGCTTCTGCTGCTTCTTCTTCTGCTGGTACTTGAACTTCCCGTAATCCATGATCCGGCAGACCGGGGGGCGCTCCAGGGGGGCCACTTCCACGAGGTCCAGGCCCGCCTCCTGGGCGCGCTTCTGGGCATCCTTCGTGTCGACGACGCCGAGCTGGGCGCCGTCATGGCCGATCAGCCGCACCTGGGGAACGCGGATCCTGAAATTGACCCTCGGTTCCTGGGATCGGTTGTTGCTGCTACTGCTGAAAGAAATCGTCGCCCTCCGTCAAACCCGCCGAAAAAATCGCCGGTGCCCCATGGCACCGGCAGACGGCAAATATAGGGGAAATGACGGGAGTTTCAAGAGGGGACAGGGTCAGGAAACCGACTCCTTGAGGAGGAGATCCGCCAGGGCGGCCAGGGGCATCTTTCCGAGGTCCCCCTTGATCTTGTGCCGGACGGCGACGGTTCCCTCGCGCGCCTCCTCCTCGCCGACGATCGCGAGATAGGGGATCTTGTCGAGGATCCCCTGGCGGATCTTTCCTCCCACCTTGTCTGGCCCGGCATCGAGCTCCGCGCGGATCCCCTTTTCCTTCAATGCCCGGGCGACCTTCCGGGCGTACTCGGCCTGCCTGTCGGTGATCGTGAGGACACGCACCTGGACCGGCGCCAGCCACAGGGGGAAGTCCCCCCCGGTGTGCTCGGTGTAGATCCCGATGAACCGTTCGAGCGATCCCAGGATCGCCCGGTGGAGCATGACGGGCGGCTTCAGGGTCCCGTCCGGGGCGGTGTACTTGAGGTCGAAGCGCGCCGGGAGGACGTAGTCCACCTGGATCGTGGAGAGGGTCCAGACGCGGTCGAGGGCGTCGCGGAAGTTGAACTCGACCTTGGGGGCGTAGTGGGCCCCCTGTCCCTCGTTGATCGTGTAGGCGAGACCGGCCTTCTCGAGTCCCTGTTTCAGCTTCGATTCCGCCTCGGCTTTCATTTCCGGGGTCCCCAGGTAGTTGGGGGGGCAGGTGGCGATCGCGATCTCCGGTTTCCCCAGCCCCAGGCGCGCGTACACCTCCTGGGTCATCGCGAGGAACGCCGCGTACTCGGCGTCGATCTGCTCGCGGGCGCAGAAGATATGGGCGTCGTCCTGCGCGAAGCTCCGGACGCGCGTGATCCCGGAGAGGACGCCGGAGCGCTCGAAGCGGTGGAGGCGGCTGAACTCCGCGTAGCGGAGCGGGAGGTCGCGGTACGACCGCCGCCGCGTCGCGTAGAGCACGCAGTGGCCCGGGCAGTTCATCGGCTTCACGCCGTACTCGGCGTCCTCGGCCTGGAACATGAACATGTCGTCCTTGAACGCCTGGTAGTGGCCCGAGGTCTTCCAGAGGTCGGTCTTGAAGATGAGGGGGGTCACCACCTCGTCGTAGCCGTACTTGGGGTAGAGACCGCGCATGTAGTCCACGAGGCGCGTGTAGAGGAAGGCGCCCTTGGGGTGGAAGAAGGGGGAGCCGGGGGCGAGGGGATCCAGCGAGAAGAGGTCGAGATCCGTCCCGATCCGCCGGTGGTCGCGCTTTTCCGCCTCGGCCCATTTGGCCAGATGCGCGTCGAGCTCCTTTTGCGAGTAGAAGGCGCATCCGTAGACCCGCTGGAGCATCTTCTGGGACTGGTCGCCGTGGAGATACGCCCCCGTCACGTTCATGATCTTGACCCCGCCCACCAGGCCCGTCCGCGGGATGTGGGGCCCCTCGCAGAGGTCGGTGAATTCCCCCTGCCTGTAGAAGGAGACGGTGGGGACGCCGAAACCGCGGATCAGATCGACCTTGTACGGCTGCCCCATCTTCCCGGCGAGCTCCACCGCCTCCCCGACCGGTAGCTCGAACCGTTCGGGCTTCAGGTCCTCGGCGGCGATCTTCATCATCTCCGCCTCGATCTTCGGGAAGTCTTCGGGAACGATCCGGTGTTCCAGGTCCATGTCGTAGTAGAAGCCGTAGCGCCCCTCCAGGAGGGGGGGGCCGACCCACAGCTTCACGGGGCCGAAGAGGCGTGTCACCGCCTGCGCCATGAGATGGGCCGAGGAGTGGCGCAGGATCTCCTGCGCCTCGGGCGACTGCTTCGTGACGACAGCGAGCGCGGCGTCCCGGTCGATCCGGAACGACGTGTCGACCGGCTTTCCGTCGACCTTTCCCGCCACGGCATCAGCGGCGAGGCGCTTTCCGATCGCGGTGGCCACCTCCGCGACGGTGACGGGACCCGGAAATTCCTTTTTCGATCCGTCGGGAAGCGTGACAACCGGCATGAGGGACAGACTATCCGCCGGGGCGCGCCCCCTCAAGGCACATGCTTTTTTTGCATTCCGGCGGGCGCGGAAGGCCGGACGGGGCGATCGTTCCCGCAGGCACCGGCTCCCCGGGGTACGGTAGGGTATATGGAACGACCGGACGGATCGGCGGACGGGTGTCCTGGGACGCCGGGGGAGCGGCTTTCGCGCGCGCTTCCCCTGGACCGGGCCCGGGAGATGTCGCGCGGCGACCCCTTTCTCCTGGGGGCGGTCGAGTTCCTCTTCGGGGCGCCCAGCCCTCAGGGGGTGCGTTCCGTCACCGAGCGGTGGCGCGAGCGCCCGGCGGAGGCCGCGCGGGTCCTGTGCCTCTTCCTGGGGGCTCCCGGGATGCCGGCGGCCGCCCGGGCCGCGGCGGTGAGCGCGCTGGCGGACCTCAAGCAGGGGTGCGTCGCGGGGGAGGTGATCCCGCTTCTGGCGGACCCGGACGCGACGGTCCGGAACCTCGCCGGCTGGACGCTGGGGCGGATCGGGGACGCGACCCTGGCCGGCGACATCGCCCCGATGCTCGAAAGCCCCGACTGGGGGACGCGCCGGGCGGCGGTCCTGGCGCTGAACCTCCTGCGCGCCGGCTCGGCCGGGCCGCTGTGAGTTGACACCACAGCGCCCCCTTTCCTGGAAAACCGCCGTGTGGTGATCCAGCTCCGCTTTGCGCCCCTTGACGGCGGTTCGCCCGCTCCACGGGACATTCAGCGGGGAAGAAAGCCCGCCCGCCCCCGCCTCATTGCGATCCGGCGGCGGCGAGGCGGAGCCCGCGACGGTCTTTCCCGGGAGCGCCGGACCGCGCCTCGCCTTGCCGGATCAGCCCCGCGGCCGGGCTCCCGCCGCAGGGCGCTTGCCGTCGCGTTCGTTCTGCTCGGACGGCCAGGGGTCCGTGAAGCGAGCGGCCCGGAGGCGGGAGCGTTTGCGGGGGCCTGATGGAGCCGGGCCGATCAGGACGTGCAAGGCCCGGCGACATCGGAGCGACGAGGCGGCACGGATGCCGACGAGAAGCGTCCCCCGCCAAATGCGACCGCCGGAAGGGCAAGCGAGCGCGCGGTTCCTGATGAGGAAATCGCTTCCGCGAATTCCTGTCGCTGAAAGGCCTCCCGAAGGCGCGAACGGGCGTTATGGTGCTAGACGTCCTTCTTTTTCTGGCGGATGTATTTTTCCGTGGCGTAGCCGACGCCGCGCGCGTGGTACGCGCGGCATGCCTCGCGCTTGAAATCCAGGGCCTTTTCCCACTCGTCGATCGGGTAAAAGTCGCGTTCGGCGACGACGCGGATCTCGCGCACGACCTTCTCGTCGAGGCCCAGCGCGAGGGCGATCTCGGCGTCCGACAGGGGGCGCCGGCGCTCGCCTTCCTTCAGGTGCTCGTGGATGTTGACCTGGAAGGAATCCGAGAGGCGCAGGATCTCGTCCTTGTGCTTCCGGTAGGTTTCGGGGTCGACGAAAAAGAAGCTCACGGGTCCTCCTATTTCTTCGTGCGGTGTTCCCTGCCGACGGGGCAGACCCGCATGCACTCGAAGCACTGCGCCTGGCTCTGGGCCGCGTAGGTGATCGACCAGAGGGAACGGGTGAAGAAGCTGCCGTAGAGCATCATCTTGCGCTTTTCAGTGTCGGGTTCGTTCAGGGTCGCCTCCAGGACTTTCTGGAACCCCGGGACCCAGTGGGTATAGACCCTCGTGGAACAGCGGGCGTGGTCGAACGTCCGCTCGACGACCTTCCCCTCCTCGATCTTTCCGCCGAGGCACCCCCCCTGGTCGATCGGGCAGATGTCGAGGCACGGGGTCGTCCCGCGCTCGGCCCACATGTCGAGGCACTGGGGGGCGGGACAGGCGGCGGGGGCGGGCGCGTCTCCGGGGAGGGGCAGTGTCGTCACCACGGCCGCGTAGTACATGAATCCGTAGGTCTCGTGAAGCACCGGCCCCGCGAGGCTGCGGGAGCCGCACCCCGCGAGGACGGCAGCCTGGGCGACGCTCAAGAAGGGACGGTTCGCCTTGTTGACGCCGGGGGGGACGAAGAGTGCGTAGTAGCCGTAGCGCTCCTCGACCAGCTTCGCGATCCGCAGCGCGAGCGAGTTGATCCGTTCGCTCGTTCCCATGGTCTCCATGTGCTCGTGGATCGGGCTCATCCAGTCCCCCGCGCGGGGCTGCGCCCCGCCGATCACCAGGACGCTTTTCGCCCGCGGCAGGAGGTCGCCGGGCCGGAACCCCTCGGGCGCCTCATGGAACGCCCCCGCGTCCGCGACGCCGGCGCAGAGGGCGCCATTCTTGAGGGCATACGCCTTGAAATCGCTCTTGGCCTGCTCGAAGTCCGGATCGGCGCTCATTTGAGGATCTTCTCCTTGCGGCCCACGGGACAGACCCGCATGCACTCGAAGCACTGCGCGACGCTCTCCTTGTAGAAGGAGAGCGCGGAGGCGCTGTTGAAGAAGAAGTCGGAGTGGATCATCGACTTGCGCGCCCCGGGATCCTCCTCGCCGACGACCTCGGCCAGGGCTTTCTGGAAGCTCCCGACGCCGAAATTCATCGCGCGGGCGTGGCAGCGCTCGCGGTCGTAGTACGAATGCGCGATCACGCCCTGCCCGTCGAGCTTGCCGTCGAGGCATCCGCCGTCGTCCGCGGGGCAGGCCGCGATGCAGGGGGTCCGGCCCGACGCCTCGTAGACCTTCACGCACATGGGCGCGGGGCAGACGTTCTTCTCCAGGCGCCGGTCGCACTCGAGCTCCAGCGTCGTGATCAGGGCGGCGTAGTAGAGGAGGCCGTACTCGGGGTGGAGGATGATGTTCGCGGCCAGCGAGCGCGTCCCGAGCCCCGCCAGGACCGCGGCCAGCATCATGCTCATCGGCGGGTGGTGGCCGGCGACGGGGAGGGAGGGGGCCTGGATCGCCCGGCAGCCGAACTCGCGCTCGATGAAGTCGGCCATGACGTGGACAGCGACGTTCTCGCGGAAGTCGTACCCCGTGATCTCCATCACGCGGTGGTCGGGGCTGCGCCAGGCGCCGGCCGTCGGCCCCTTGTTCCCCGCGACGACCACGGTCCTCGCCCCCGGCAGGATGTCCTGCGGGCGGTGCCCTTCCGGCACGAATTCGTTGAAGGCGTCCACCGGCGCGAAGCCGACCACGAGGGCTCCGCCGTCCCTTGTTCCCGCCTCCTTGACCCGGCGTGTCGCTTCCCGGCGCTCGATCTCGTCCACGGGGATCTACGTTAGGGATGCGGTTCCGGCCTGTCGAGGGGGGGGGCGGGGAGGGGGAGGCCTGGGGGAAGGAATCAGGTTTTTCCGCGGACGGGCGATTCCGCCGGGAGAGACCGGCTTTTCCAGTTCCACCAGGAAAGGAGGCGCCTTTCCGGCCGGGGGTTCGACGCGGCGTAGATGGCGCACCGGAAGGTGTAGAGGACGCACGGGTCGTGGCGCTTCCCGTCGAGGCGGCAAAGCCCGTCGTAAAGCGTCCGGGGATCCTTGCCGGCAAGGTCCGCCGGGCGCCGGACCCCGAGACGCCGGAGGTCCTCCGCCATCCGGGGGCCGATCGCGGGGAGATCCTCAAGGCGCGCGTACCGGCCCTTCCCGCCCGGGGCGCCCCCGCTCCGGGTCGCCGCGACGGCGCGGTCGACCCAGTCGCCAAGGCGCGTGCGGTCCTCCAGGATTTCCGGCGGGACGAGCCAGTACGACATTGCGACCGCCTTCTTTCCTTTTCGGGCGTAGGTGAACGGACGGCTTTTCATCTTCTCGAAGTCGGGCCGGTTTTCGTCGCCGGTTTTGAAGTAGAGCTCCCCGTCAGCGATGAGCGCGAAGATGGCGCCGTCCCGGTAGATCCCCCATCCGCCGAACATCGCGCGCGATGCGATCCCCGGGATCCCCGCCAGGAGGTCGTCGAGGACGTAATCATGAAAAGAGTTTCGCTTCGGCATGGCGGCGTCCGCCGGCATTCTACGCCGGTGAAATGCGGGCGGCGTGGCGGGTGTGCAGGACTCGGTCACGTTCGGCCGCCTCCCGGCGGCCTCCGCGACCCCGGGTCGCGGCCCTCTCGTCGGCTCTATCCATTTCGCGAAGCGTGGGCCGGATGCAAGGCGCGAGCCGTGCCGTCGTGTCTACTTGTGACACCCGGCACGGCGAAGCAACGCCGCAGATGGCCCGCGGCTCTACATCAAGAAAGGGGGCACGACATCCAAAACCGATGCTAGGGTTTGA
>CAYVXZ010000020.1:0-47488 GCA_964455625.1 uncultured Planctomycetales bacterium
CGGCCGCGCTCGCAACGCGCCGAGATCTATTTTTGCAGCAGCCTCTCAGGCCCGGCGACATCGGAGCGACCGAGCGGCACGGATGCCGACGAGGAGCGTCCCCCGACAAACGTGACCGCTGAAAGGGCAAGCGAGCGAGCGTTTCGAGAGTCTGAACAGGCTCTAATCCTTCGACCGGAACCAGTCGGCGAAGCGTGCGAGCCCCTCGTCGAAGCCGACCTTCGGGGTCCATCCGAGGACCGCGCGTGCCTTCGCCAGATCCGCCAGGCTTTCCATCACGTCGCCGGGCTGCAAGGAAAGATGCGTGACCTGGAGGGGCTTTCCGAGGAGCGCCGCGATCTTCCGCGGGATGTCGATGAGGCGCACGGCATGCCCGCCGCCGAGGTTCACGATCTCGAACTCGAGGGGGCGCTCGATGGCGGCCACGATCCCCTCCACGATGTCTCCCACGTAGGTGTAGTCCTTCGGGGTGAGGCCGTCCCCGTAGATCGGGACCGGTTGCCCCGCGGCGATGAGTTTCGCGAACTTGTGGATCGCCATGTCGGGGCGCTGGCGGGGACCGTAGGCGGTGAAGAAACGGAGACAGACCGACGGGATCCCGTGGAGACGGTGGAAGACCTTCACGTGATGCTCGCCGGCGCGCTTCGTGGCCCCGTACGGCGAGACGGGGTCCTCTACCGAGTCCCCTTCGGCGAGCGGCGTCCCCGCGGGTTTCGAGGATCTTCCGTAGACCGAGGAAGACGAGCTGAAGACGAACCGCTGGACGTCGGCGCGGCGCGCCTGCTCGAGGACGGCGAGCGTCCCCAGGGTGTTCACGTCGTGGTAGAGCCGGGGTTCCGCCACCGAGGGGCGCACCCCGGCGCGCGCCGCGAGGTGCACCACGACCTCCGGGTGCGCTTCCCTGAACGCCCGCGCGACGGCCTCCGTGTCGCGGATATCGCCCCGAACGACCCGGACAGCCTTTTTCTCCGTCAGGGGCGCCAGGTTCCTCTCCTTGGCGGCCGGATCGTAGTAGTCGTTGAAGTCGTCGAGGACGGTCACGCGATGGCCGTCGGCGACAAGTTTCTCGCACAGGTGGGATCCCAGGAAGCCCGCTCCGCCCGTGACAAGGACCCTCATGCGGGCAGGATACCGTGCGTGCGGGAGGGTCCCAATCCCTGTCGGGCCCCGGACAGGCTCTTGTGATGGGATCTTTTCGTCCCGCCTGATCGGTTGCCCCACTGTCGGGGTGGGATAGACTGGAGCGTGGCAGCGTGCGACAGGGGGCGAACCCGGGGCGTGGCGCTGGTTTTGGTGTCGGGGCTTCTTGTCGTTGTCTCCCTCCTGTCGGTCTTTTTCCTTCGGATGACGGTCCTGGCGGGCGCGGTGTCCCGGGGGGAGACCCTGCACCGGGCGGCGGCCCTCACGGCCGAAAGCGGCATGGACTATGCCGCCGCGCGCCTCTGGGATGATCCCCTTCCCGTCCCCGATGCGGCGCGGACCGTCGCCAATGCCGCCGACGACTGGGCCTGTCGCGATCTCCTGTTTGTCCCGTCGCCCTCCGCTTCCCCCAACCCCTCCTACCGGCGGGGCGGGCACTTCAAGGACCTGGACTTGAACGGACTCTACCTGCCGATCGCGGATGCCCCGAACGCGGTTACCCCGTTTCCGCCCGGCTGGGATCCGGACGGGAACGGTGATTTCGACGCCTGGAGCGGCCGTCTTCGCGGGGCGGGAGGGACGGAGGGGCCGTTCGCGAACCGCTTCTCCCTCAAGGTTGAATCCCTCGGGGGGCGCGTTTGTATCAACAGCGGGGAACTCGGTTCTCCTCTCGGGGACCACGACCTGGACGGGATCCTCAACAAGGACGACACGGTTCCGTGCGCGCCGATTCCGGGTTCCAACCGGATGACGGAAGGGTACCTGGAGGACGCCGACGGGAACGGCGTCCCCGACTGGCGGGACGTCGAGTTCCGCGGGAACCGCCACCTCGTGAACCTCCTCAACAACCTCGGGGCGGCGGCGGGGCTTCAGACCCAATCCGTCCTTTTCGCCCCCGGGGACCCTGGCAATCCCGCGGCGGTCCCGCCGATCCCCCCCGCCCCGGCGATCCCCGAACTGGGGAAGGTGGTGGTCTCCGACCTGGGCGACACAGTCGTCAAGAACCGCCCGCGAGGCGGGTACGGCTCCATCCGAGATCTCAAGAAATTCATGAGCGACGAGGATTTCGGGAGGGTCGCTCCGTTCCTGTCGGTGGAGGGGGAGATTGTCCCGGTGGCGTTCCAGGGGAACCACAGGGATCCGGAGGATGGCTTGGGGGTCGCGGAATGGCTCCACCGGCCTCCCTATGACGGAGTTCCTCCTGCGGCCAGCATGCGCAAGATCATGCATGGAAAGCGGTTCCTGGAGCCGATTCCTCATTACCGCGTGAATTACGCGTACGGATGGTCTGAACCCCCCTCGCCGACCCCCGAGGTCTGGTACGAATTCCACGCGCGGATCGACTTCAACCAGGCGCCCCTCGAGATCCTGGAGGCGTCGCTCGCATACCTGACCGCCTCCGGGACCCATCGGTGGGGATTCCACGATGGGGTGAGGGCTCCACCGATCCCTGTCGCGGAGACGCCGTTCATCCGGATCCGGGGGAACGAGGCGGCGGACATCGCGCAGGCGCTCCATGCGCATCGTCCGGTGCATACGTGGAAGCAGCTGCTCCAGGTCGTGCATACGCAATGCGCCCCGCTCTTCCGGGACGATCCGTACACCTGGGGGGTGAACGAGGGGGCGGACGAGGAGTACAAGCTGCTCAAGGAGGACCTGATCCTGGCGCAGTTTGACGCCAACGGCTACTTTGCCGACACGCTCTCGTGGCGCGCCAACTCGCTCGAGGTCGGGCGGGAGGCTGTCGCGCAGGGGCTGGACGGGACCCGCGTCCGCCGGATCGAGAAGGCGTTCCTGGCAGGTCCTCTCACGACCGCCCCTTGGCGGGCGGACGGACAGGTCCTGGCGGACGGCGTCGAGACGGATCCGATCGACGGCCCCGACACGGACGTTCTGGAGAAGGATTTCGGCTACGGCATACCGACCCGGATGACGTCGGAGTTCTCGCTCGCCCCCCAGACGGCCGCCTTCTCGATCGCTTCGGAAGGGGCGGCGGGGGGAAGGGCGCGCGTCCTTCTCCAGTCGGACCTCCGTCTTGACCAGTTCCTTCTGTCGGGCCAGCAGGATTTCGAGGGGCTCCGCAGGAGCGTCTCGCATCCGGGGGTGTCCGGCGAGGCGTGGCGGTTTTCCGGCGGCCGGATCCTGACGGAGCCGGACGCCGGAAGCGGCCTTGCGCTTTCGACACGGGACGGCGTCCAGAGCCTTCCCAAGTTTCCCTTGAGCTCTTACGCGGCACGCGCCTTGCCGCCGGACTGCCACATGTATCCGCGGGTTTCTGGATCGCTGGTCCTGTCGGCGAACCCCGCGCCGGGCGGGATCCCTTCTCCGCCGGGCATGGTGTACGCATGGGCGTTCAACGAGGATACGCCCGGGTCGCCCACCGACACGATGCTGGACAATTTCCTCGACCCCTCCGGCTCCATTCGGGGGAAACTCAATCACGACAGCGCGCGGGACGGGATCTCGCTCTCCCCGTTCGGCGTGCGGTATTCCTGGTCGGAACGGGTGGGAAACCTCCCGACCGATCCAGTGCCCCAACCCGGAATGTTCCGGTTGTACAACCTTACCCCCGCCCAGCCCAGGCTGGAGTGGGGGCCGCCCGATCCCTCTCCCTTTCCACAGGGGGATTTTATCCCCTCCTTGATGGCACCCCGCGTCGAGGAGAAAGGGCCGTATCAGGAAGGGACGATCGCCTTCTGGTTCCCGGCGTACGGGAGCGAGGCGTTCTACCGGGACGAGGCGCGCCCGGATCTCCAGCTCTCTTATGAGATAGCAGGCGGCACCCACCGTGAGTGGCGCGACCTGCTTCGCGTGGTCCTTCAGCCGGAGCAGGACGGCGTCTGGCTCTGGTCGCAATGGGAACGGGGAGGATCAACGGATGAGACGACCGTCGTCCAGCCGACCCGCTACGCCGCCCCCTGGACAGGGAAGTCCCAGTGGGTCCATGTGGCGATCCGGTTCTTCGACCCGCCGCAGCCGGACGATCACGACAACTCGTTTATGGCCGAGGTGTTTCTGGACGGGAGAAAGGCGGGGGAGCACGAGTTGCGCATGGAGGAAAAAGTCATCATTGCCGGAGGGGGAGGCGGCGTTCCGGGAGGCCCCGGCGTTCCGGGGGGCGGGGGTGGAGGAGGGTGGCTTCCGGGGCCCGGAAGCAAAGGGGGAGGGGTATTCCTTTGCGCGGGCGGCGTGCCCCTTCCCCCGCCCGGCGGCGGCCCCGGCGGAGACCCTGGCGATGACGAGGAACCGCCGGTGCATGTCGTTCCGAACGGGAACGGCCGTCTTCAACTGAACGGTCCGGTCGACGACGTGCTTGTCTTCTCCAGGAGCCTCGCCGACGGGGAGATCGAGAAGCTCGCCCGGGAGCCCCGCCACCGGGTGGCCGGGACCTGGGTCTCCCCGCGGTATCGCTTCGATCCGGAGCGCCTGTCACGAGGGGGGGCGATCCAGGCGGTTTCGTGGGACGGTTTTATTCCGCAGGAGACGGGAGGACGGATCACCTTCGAGGTGAGAGGGTACGACGCCGCCGGGAACCCCACCCCGGGGGACCCGATCACATGGGACTGGAAGGACCAGGAGGGGGATGCGATCCCGTTCGCCCGGGTCCCGTCCGTCCATTGCCGGTCGTTCGACATCAAGGTCACGATGGAGGCGATGAATACGGACCCGGACGGGCGCTGGACCGACGCCTGGCCGCTGGTGACGGGGGAGAGGACGCTTCGGGACACTCCCCGCCTGGAGGAGATCCGCGTCCATTACGCGGCGGGCAGGCCCGGCTGGAACGACTACCTCCGCCGGTAAAGGGTGTTATGAACTTTCGGGCTCTGGCGCGGCGCGAGAGATTGTGGCCGATGGCAAGGCGCAGCGAGGAGGCAACCCTGCAAGAACGGGTTTCCGACGAGCTGCAACGCCGCCACGCGGCCACAAGATCCGCGCCCCAAGGGGTTGCGAGTGCGGCCCACGCCACACGCTCTACCCGCTAGTGAAAGACACTCTCCGAACACTCTCGCGCCCCTCCGGGTTGCGGCGGGGCATGCCCGTCTGCCGCGTCGCTCTTTTTCACCGTATCTCCCCTCGATACGCCTCATCGTCGCTCCTTGCATCCGGGCACGCCGCGCTCGCAACGCGCCGAGATCCAACAAGTTCATAACACCCTCTAGGGCGGCGACTGATTCCTGATCGATCGAAGATTCCCGACGTGATCGGTTTCCGTAGGTTCGTACCCGGGGCACCCTGTCTTGCACGGGCATGGGGCCCGCGCGAGACAGGAGGGTTCATGTCCAGAACGTCGAAGCTGTTCTCGGCCGCGCTGGTGTTTGTCCTGGGGATGGGGAGCGTGCAGGCGGGTGCCCTGCCGGCGGTGGGAGATTACCGGATCGTGGACCAGGCGACGCAGGAGACCGTCGCCATCATGCGCGTCAGCGCCAACGCTTCCTTTCCGACGCAAAGGGATTTCGTGGTGCTGAACGCCCAGGGAGAGACCCTCTATTCGGGAAGCCTTTCGAGCGTGCCGGCGACCTCCACTTGGAACGCGACGACTGACCGGCGTCCCGGGACCGCCCGCCGGGGAACGCTGACCTATAACGGGCTCGACCGGCGGAGTTTCGTCATCACGCAGTCGGTTCCGGGCACCCTGCAGCGGCTCATGATCCCGATGTAGCCGTGCGCCCTGGCGGATCGCGCGAGGCGGGCTCCCGAAGGGGGCCCGCCTTTTTCATTTGCGGGGTTTCAGGGACCGGGCGGCCTTGGCGAGGATCCGGAGGCCGGCCGCGATCTCTCCCTCGTTGACGGAGGAGAATCCCAGATGGAGGAAGCGCCGGTCGAGCCCCGTCGCCGAATGGACCGGCGCCGGGACGACATGGACGCCGAGGCGGTCGGCCCGCTCCCGGAGGGAGGCGCTCTCGATACCCGCCGGGAGCCGGACCCAGAAGCGCATCCCGCCGCGGGGGGTCTCGAAGTCGAAGCCGGGGAGATGCTCCTTCAGGGCGGCCGCCATCGCGTCGCGGCGGGCATGGTAGATCCTCCGCATCCGCCGGATGTGGTGGCCGTAGTGGCCGTCGCGGATGAAGTCCGCGAGCACCAGCTGGGGGAGGACGGGCAGGCGCGTGTTCGTCCAGGTGACGCGCGCGGCGATCCGGTCGACCACCGCGCGCGGCGCCACGAGAAAACCGGTCTTGATCGACGGGAACAGGACCTTCGAGAAGCTTCCCACGTAGACCACCTGCCCCGCCGCGTCGAGCGACTTCAGGCTCGCCAGCGGCGGGCTGTCGTAATGGAACTCGTGGTCGTAGTCGTCCTCGACGACCCAGAGGGGGCGCCCGGCCGCGATCGACATGAGCCTGTGGCGGCGCCCCTCGTCCAGGACCGCGCAAGTGGGGTACTGGTGGCTGGGGGTGACGACGAGCGCTTTCGGCTTCTTGCGCGCGGTGATCCTCTCCAGGATTGTCAGATCGATCCCCTTGGCGTCCACCGGGACCGGCAGGATCGTCCCGCCGTTCTCCCGGATGATGGTGGCGAGAAATCCGCTCGCCGGGTCCTCAAGGGCCACGCCGTCTCCGGGGGCGAGGACAAGGCGCAGGAACTGGTGGATCGCCGAGAGCCCTCCCGGCAGGATCACGATCTCGTCGAGGTCGGCCCGGATCCCGCGCGCGGGGAGGATCTCCTCGCGGATCGTCTCGCGCAGGGGAGCCGCCCCCCGGGGATCGCCGTAGTAGAGGGCGTTCGTGCGGGGGAGGTCCCGGAACTGCCGGTCATGGAGCCGGCGCCAGACGGTGGCAGGGAAGAGCCGCACGTCTCCGCTTCCGACCGTGAAGGTGACGGCAGGCGAACGCGGGCGCGGCGCGCGGGCCGGGAGGACGTACGCCAGTCCGGCGGGGTTCTTCGGCAGCGTGGCCGCGAGGGCCGCAGACAGTGAGCCTCCCGGGGCGGCCGATCCCCGGGCCCCTTTCGACTTCAGGAAGGCGTCCGGAAGGTCGTGGGCGACGTAGGTTCCGACGCCGACGTCGAGCTCCAGGTATCCCATCGCCTCGAGCTCCCGGTAGGCCCGGAGCACCGTGAAGTAGTCGACGTCGAGTTGCCGGGCCAGGCCCCGCACGGGGGGGAGGCGCGTCCCCGGCGGCAGGATCCCCCGGACGACCAGGTCCTGGATTCCGATCCGGATCTGGGCGTAGAGGCGCCCGGCGGCAGGTTTCAGGGCGAGCGGGATGTCCACGTCCGCCACCCTATCAGCCGGTTGCGTCCCGCGCCACAAGGTGATGGGGTGCGGGTTCCGGAGGTGATGGGTTGTGGGCAATCAGCAGGCGGGGCAAGATCCATGCGACATCGACGTGGGCCGCCACGAGGGAGAATGGCATGAAAACGGGACTCCTCAACCGGATCCTGCTTGTTGCCGCGATCGCCCTTCCGGCGATGGCGGGCCCTGTTCTGGCCGCGATCGGACCCGTGCGTTATTTCAGGGATCCGCAACTGGGGAACCGGATCGTTGTCATGACGGAGGGGACGGGCGACCTCGGCACCATCACGGTGGATGGAAAGACCTACCGTAATCTCCGGATCGTGGAGACTTCCGGCGACACGATCTGCTGGATGGCGACCATCAATGCGGGCACTTTCGAATTCTTTTTCTACATCTGCTGGGATCTGCGAACGAATACCTGGACCTATCGCGAGGGGTTCAGGGAGCTTCTGGATGACGGTATCGCCGAGGTGTGGAACGGGGACCTGATTCCGACTCTCCCTCCCAGAAGTTCAACGAGGGATCCGAAATAGGCCGGGAGGGATCGGTTTTGTTGTCCGGAGGTGATCGGTTTCCCCGCCTCCGGACCACGGGTAAGGTGATGACGATGACGCAGATGCACGAGAAGACGCGTTCCGGCCGATGGTGGTGGAGCCCTTTTGACAAGGAGGCGGCCGGCGCCTGTTCGCGCTGAATTTCGGAAGAATCGGAAGATGCACCGAAGCCCGCCTCCAGCCGAGGCGGGTTTTTTTTGTTTTCTGTTCCTTGTTGCCGTGGTTTTCGGGCGGAATGGAGAAGGCGGTGCGGTATGGGGAAACCGGAGAAGGGGAAAGGGGACCGGATGAGCCCTGTCGTCCGGTCGTTCCCGGCAGAGGGGCTTTCCGCGGCGGGCGTCTTCCTCCGCCTGCGCCGGCCGGGACGGCCCGCCTTCCTGCTCGAGAGCGCCCCCGGCGCGGGACAGTCGGCGCGTTATTCATTTGTCGGTTCAGACCCGTTCGCACGCCTTCGCGTGCGCGGGGGCCGCGCCTTCCTGAAGGAAGGGGCGAGGCCCGAAAGGCCCCTGGCGGGGAACCCGTTCCGGGCGGTCGAACGGGTCCTCGCGCGGCACCGGACCGACCCGGTGGCGGACTTGCCGCCCTTCACCGGGGGGGCGGCGGGGTTCCTTTCCTACGAGATGGCGCGCCACATGGAGCCGGCCCTGAAGGACTCGCTCGCGTCGCCGCCCGGGGACGCGGCGTTCCTGGGGATCTACCGGGATGTCGTCGCGATCGACCACGCCGCGGGGCGCGTCTTCCTTGTCGCGAACGCGGCCGGCGGGGACGGACCGGCGGCGCGCCGTTCTCGCCGGGATGCCCGAAGGCGCCTGGCGGCGATGGAAGGGGCGCTGGCCGGTTCCCTGCCGGGCGACGAAATCCTGCCGTCCGGGGATGGCGATCCCGGAAAGGCGCGGCCGATGCTCGGCGCGGAGGCGTTTTGCGAGAGGGTCTCACGCCTGAAGCGGCACATCCGGGCGGGAGATATCTTCCAGGCGGTCCTTTCCGAGGCCGTGTCGTTTCCGTACATCGGGGACCCGTTCGCGGCCTACGTCCGCTTGAGAAGCCTCAACCCCTCCCCGTACCTGTTCTACGCGGAGGACGGGGGGCGGGCGATCCTCGGATCCTCGCCGGAGACGCTCGTGCGCGTGTCGGAGGGGATCGCGGAGGGGAGGATGGTGGAAACGCATCCGATCGCGGGAACCCGCCCGCGCGGCGCCGCGCCGGCGGACGACAGGCGCCTGGCGAGAAACCTGCGGGCGAGCGCCAAGGAACGGGCCGAACACCTGATGCTCGTGGATCTTGCCCGGAACGACATCGGGCGCGTCGCGGTGCCGGGGTCGGTCGAGGTCCCGTCCTTCATGGCCGTGGAGCGGTATTCGCATGTCATGCATCTCGTGTCGCGTGTCCGGGGGCGCCTGCGCCCGGACGCCTCGGCGTTTGACGCCCTGGCCGCCTGCTTTCCGGCGGGGACCCTCTCCGGGGCTCCCAAGATCCGCGCCATGCAGATCCTGTCGGAGCTGGAGCCGCGGCCGCGGGGGCCGTTCGGCGGCGCGGTCCTCTACGCCGGGTTCGACGGAAGCCTCGACGCGGCGATCACGATCCGCTCGCTTGTCGTGGAGAAGGGGCGTCCCGGGCACCCCGCGCGGGCGCATGCCCGGGCGGGTGCCGGGGTCGTGTTCGATTCCGTCCCGGAACGCGAGTACGCCGAGGTGATGGACAAGATGCGGGCGGTGCTCGCCGCCGCGAGCGACGCGAAAGGAGGGACCCGTGAAGCGCGTGCTGCTGGCCGATAACCACGACTCGTTCACCTGGAACCTGTTCCAGGCCATCGCCGCCGCCGGGGCGGACGTTCGCGTCCTGCGAAGCGACACGGCAAGTCCTGCCCGCGTGGCGCGGATCGATCCCGATGCGATCGTCATCTCGCCGGGTCCGGGCGGCCCCGGCGAGGCCGGCCACAGCGTGGCGCTCGTCCGGCGTTTTGCCGGGCGGATCCCGATCCTGGGCGTGTGCCTGGGGCACCAGGCGATCGCGGCCGCCTTCGGGGCCCGGATCGTCCGTGCGGCGACACCGCGCCACGGGAAGCTCTCCCCCGTGCGACATGACGGGAAGGGCGTCTATCGCCGGATCGCCAGCCCCTTTGCCGCGGTCCGGTACCACTCCCTCGTCGTCGATCCGGCGACCCTGCCGGATGTCCTGGTCGTGACGTCGAGGACCCCGGACGGGACGGTCATGGGGATCCGTCACCGCGCGTTTCCCGTCGAGGGGGTCCAGTTCCATCCCGAGTCGATCCTGACACGCGCGGGAGCGAGGATCCTTTCCAATTTCCTGGAGGCGGCATGAGCCGGTTCCGCGACGCGCTCTCGGCCGCCTTCGGCGGACGTTCCCTCGGCCTGGACGGGGCGGCCGGCGCGATGGAGGCGATGATCGTCGGCGAGACGGACGAGGTCGCCGTCGCGGGTTTTCTCGGGGCCCTCTCCGCGCGCCCGGTGACGGCGGAGGAACTCGCCGGGTTCGCCGGGACGATGCGGCGGTTTTCGGTCCGGGTCAAGGCGGACCGGGCCCCGCTTATCGACACCTGCGGGACCGGGGGAGACGGGCTTTCGACCTTCAATTTCTCGACCGCCGCGGCGTTCGTGGCGGCGGGGGCCGGGGTGGCCGTCGCCAAGCACGGGAACCGCGCCGTCTCCAGCCGCTCGGGGAGCGCGGACGTCCTCGCGGCGCTCGGGGTCCCGATCGACCTGGGGCCGGACGAGGCGGCGCGCGCGATCGGGCGGACGGGGTTCGCCTTTCTCATGGCCCCGCTCTACCACCCGGCGATGAAGCGGCTGGCGCCCGTACGCGCGCGGCTGGGAGTCCGGACGGTCATGAACCTGCTGGGGCCGCTCGCCAACCCCGCCGGCGCGCGCCGGCAGGTGGTCGGCGTCCCGGACGCGTCCCTGGCACCGGTCTATGCCCGGGCGCTTGCGCTTCTGGGGGCCGATCGCGCGCTCGTCGTGGCGGGGGAAGACGGGATGGACGAGATGACCCTTGCCGGGCGGACGCTTGTCTGCCACGTGGAAGGTGACCGCGAGATCCGGATCGAGGAGGTGACGCCGGAGGATGTCGGGCTCCACCGGTCGGATCCCGCGGGGCTCACCGGCGCCGATGCGGACGTGAACGCCCGGATCCTGGAATCGGTGCTGGAGGGGCGGCCGGGACCGTTCCTTGACGGGACGCTCCTCAACGCCGGCGCGGCGCTTGTCGCGGCGGGGGTTTCGGCCGGGATCCGGGACGGCGTGGCCCTGGCGCGGGAGGCCGTGGAGACGGGCGGCGCCCGCCGGGTCCTCGACGCGGTCCGGGCCCCCGCGCTTGCGGCGGAGGCGTCATGAGCGTGGAAACGAAGGGCGTCCTCGACCGGATCCTGGCGGCGACCCGGAAACGCGTCGCGGTCCAGAAGGAGGCCGAACCGGAGAGGATCCTCGCGCGCCGGATCGCGTCGTCGCCGCCGCCGCGGCATTTCTCCGCCTTGTTCGTCGGGGAATCCCCCTTCCCGCGCGTGATCGCGGAGGTGAAGCGCGCCTCGCCGTCGGAAGGGGCGTACGCGCTCCGGCACGATCCGGCGGCGACCGCCGCCGCGTACGCCGCGGGCGGCGCCGCGGCCGTCTCGGTCCTGACCGAGCCGGATTTCTTCGGGGGAAGCATCGCGCATCTGGCCGCGGTCCGCCGGTCGGTCGGTCTTCCCGTTCTCATGAAGGATTTCGTGGTCGACCCGTACCAGCTGTCGGCCGCCCGCGCCTACGGGGCGGACGCGGCGCTCCTCGTGGCGTCGGTCCTGGCCGGAGGGGAGCTGGCCTCGCTGATCGGCCGCGCGCGCGCGCTGGGGATGACGCCGCTCGTGGAGGTCCACGACGCGCGGGAGATGGAGCGCGCCCTCGATGCGGGCGCCCGGTGCATCGGCGTCAATTGCCGGAACCTCGCGACCCTCGCGGTCGATCCGGAGCGGGCCCTTTCCCTGGGGGAACGCTACCGGCACGCGGGGGCGCATCTCGTCCGCGAGAGCGGCGTCCGGACGTCGGAGGATCTCGTCGCGAGCGGACGAGCCGGCTTTTCCGGCTGCCTCGTGGGGACCGTTCTCATGAAGGCGGACGACCCCGGCCGGGCGCTCGCGGCGCTCCTGGCACGAGAGGAGGCCGTCGCGTGAAGACGGGCCTCTTTGTCAAGGTGTGCGGGGTGACGCGCATGGAAGACGCGCTTCTCGCCGCGGAGCTGGGGGCGCGCGCCGTCGGTCTCGTCTTCCATCCGGAGAGCCCCCGGCGCGTGGACGTCGCCGCCGCCCGCCGGATCGCGGCCGCGCTTCCGCCGGGGGTCCTCGCGGCAGGCGTGTTCGCGGCGGAGCCCCGGCGCGAGGGGGAGATCCTCGACGCCGCGCGGCGCGCGTTCCTGGATCTGGTCCAGCTGCACGGCCCGGCGGCGGCCGACCTCGCGCCGCGCATCGGGCTTGCCCGGTGCATCGTGGCGGTCGCATCGGTGGAGGAGGCGCACCGCGCCGCCGCGTCGGGCGCCGCCTATCTGCTTGTCGACCGGCCGCGCGTCGGCGGCGTCCCGCAGGGGGCGGAGGCGGACAGGCGCCTGGCGCGACGGCTCGGCCGGAAACATCCGGGGTTGATCCTCGCCGGGGGGCTCGATCCGGAAAATGTCGCCGGGGCGGCCGCCGCCGTGCGCCCCTCCGGCGTGGACGTTTCGGGCGGCGTCGAGCCGCCCGGCCGGCCGGGCGTGAAGGACCCGCTCAGGCTGAAGGCGTTTTTCGCGGCGCTTCAGGGAAAGGAAGGTGCCTGTGTCCACGGACGTCCTTGAAACGCAAGCCGGCCGCTACGGCCCGTACGGCGGCCGGTTCGCCCCGGAGATCCTGATGGGGCCGCTTTCGGACCTCGCCGCCGCGTACGACTGCTTGAAGGCCGACCCGTCTTTCACGGCGGAATACGGGACGTTGCTGGCCGACTATGCGGGGCGTCCCACGCCGCTCACTTTCGCTCCGCGCCTCTCGGAGCGCCTCGGCGGCGCGCGCGTGTATCTCAAGAGGGAAGACCTTCTTCATACGGGAGCGCACAAGATCAACAACACCTTGGGGCAGACGCTTCTCGCGGCGCGGCTGGGAAAACGCCGCGTGATCGCCGAGACGGGGGCCGGCCAGCACGGGGTCGCGACGGCCGCCGCGGCGGCGCGCTTGGGGCTTTCCTGCACCGTCTACATGGGGACGGACGACATGGCGAGGCAAAGCCCCAACGTCGACCGGATGAGGCTTTTGGGCGCCGACGTGATCGGCGTCGGCGCGGGGAGCCGCACCCTGAAAGACGCCGTGAACGAGGCGATGCGCGACTGGTCGGAAAGCTATTTGGACACGCACTATGTCCTCGGGTCCGCGCTCGGGCCCGACCCGTTTCCCCGGATCGTGCGCGACTTCCAGGCGGTGATCGGCATCGAGGCGCGACGGCAGGTTCTCGCGGCGGCGGGGCGCCTGCCGGACCTCGCCGTCGCCTGCGTCGGCGGGGGGTCGAACGCGATCGGGCTCTTCTCGGCGTTCCTGGACGACCCGTCGGTGGCGCTTGTCGGCGTCGAGGCGGCAGGCCTCGGGCTCGCGACCGGACGCCATGCGGCGCGCCTCGCCGGAGAGGCGTTCGGCGGACGTCCGGGGGTCCTGCATGGCGCGCACACGTACCTCCTGCAGGACGATGCCGGGAACGTCCGTCCGACGGCGAGCGTCTCGGCCGGGCTCGATTACCCCGCCGTGGGGCCCGAGCATGCGGCGCTCCATGAGGCGGGACGGGTCCACTACGTCTCGGCGGAGGACGACGAGGCGCTGGCGGCGTTCGGGGCGCTCGCGCGCCTCGAGGGGATCCTGCCCGCGCTTGAGAGCGCCCACGCGGTCGCCTGGCTCCTGTCGGACGAAGGGCGCCCCCGACCGGAGGAGATCGTGATCGTGAACCTGTCGGGGCGCGGCGACAAGGACCTGGCGACGGTACTGGCGCGCGGGGAGGGGACCGATGGACGCGCGTGACGGAATGATCGCCGCGGCGATGGCCCGCGCGCGCCGGGAAGGGCGCGCCGCCTTCATTCCGTACGTCGCCGCGGGGGATCCCTCGCTTGCCGTGACGGCCGACGTGATCCGGGCCCTGGCGAGCGCCGGGGCGGACGTGATCGAATGCGGGGTTCCGTTTTCCGATCCCGTGGGAGACGGGCCGGAACTTTCAAGGGCCGCCGCGCGGGGCCTGGCGTCGGGGACGACGCTTGACGCGGTCCTCGCGCTTCTCGCGCGCCTGACGCGGGAGGAGGGGATCCCGCCCGTTCTCCTCTTCTCCTACCTGAACCCGATCCTCCGGACGGGATTCGCGGCGTTCGCGCGCCGCGCGCGGGAGGCAGGCGTGGCGGGGGTCCTGGTCGTGGATCTTCCGGTCGAGGAGGCGGAGGAATACCTGGCGGCGGCGCGCGCGGAGCGCCTGGAGACGGTGTTTCTCGCGAGCCCCACCACGTCGGACGCGCGCCTGGCGCGGATCATCGGGGCGGCGCGCGGGTTCGTCTATCTCGCCGCGCGCGCCGGGGTGACAGGGGAGCGCGCGGGGCTTCCGGGGGATCTCGTCCGGCGGATCGCGCGCGTCCGGGAGACCGCCCCCGCACTGCCGGTCGCGGCGGGATTCGGGATCTCGGACCCGGCGCAGGCGGCGGCCGTCGCCGCGTCGGCGGACGGCGTGATCGTCGGAAGCGCGCTCGCGCGCCGGATCGCGGAGGGCCCCCCCGACGGGGCGGCCGCCCGGGCGGCGGCGTTCGCCCGGCGGATGAGGGAGTCGCTTTCGCGAGGCCGCGCGAAGGAAGGAGAAGGGACATGCTCATCGTGATGGAGTCCGGATTCACCCCCGAGCACCTGGACGCCGTCCTCGCGGCGGTCTCGCGCGCCGGATACCGGGGACACGTGATCCCGGGGGCCGCCAGCACCGCGATCGGCGTCACCGGGAACGTCGCCCCCGTCGATCCGCGGCCGTTCGAGGTCCTGCCGGGCGTCAAGCAGACGATTCCCGTGACGAAGCCCTACAAGCTGGCCGGTCGTGATTTCAGGCACGCGGACACTGTCGTTTCCCTGGCGGGGGGCCGGGCCACGGTCGGCGGCGGGACGCTCGCCGTGATCGCCGGCCCGTGCGCGGTCGAGAGCGAGGAACAGACCCTGCGGATCGCGCGGGCCGTCGCCGCGGCGGGCGCGCGGTGCCTTCGCGGCGGGGCGTTCAAGCCGCGCACCTCCCCCTATGCCTTCCAGGGGCTCGGCGTGGAGGGACTGAAAATCCTCGCCGCCGCGCGCGCCGAAACCGGGCTTCCGGTCGCGACGGAGGTGCTCGATCCGCGCTCGGTGGAGGTCGTGGCGGAGTACGCCGACATCCTGCAGGTGGGGGCGCGCAACATGCAGAATTTCGCGCTCCTGAAGGAGGTGGGGCAGGTCCGCCGCCCCGTGATGCTGAAGCGCGGCCTTTCCGCCACGATCGACGAGTGGCTCATGTCCGCCGAATACATCCTGGCGGAGGGGAATCCCGACGTGATCCTGTGCGAGCGGGGGATCCGGACCTTCTCGAGCCATACCCGCAACACCCTGGACCTGAACGCCGTCCCGGTCGTCCGGAAGTTGAGCCATCTGCCGGTCCTCGTCGATCCCAGCCACGGCACGGGCCTGCGGGACAAGGTGGTGCCGCTCGCGCGGGCGGCGGCGGCCGTGGGGGCGCACGGGCTCCTCATCGAGGTGCACGACCGTCCGGACGAGGCGCTCTGCGACGGGGCGCAGGCCGTGACGCCCGACACGTTCGCGTCGCTCATGCGGGACCTTGCGGCCATGGGGCGCGTCCTGGGGTTTTCCCTGTGAGGGGCCTGGCCTTCCCGTATCCTGTAGCGTCATGGGCCGTTTGAGATTCCTGACGGCGGGAGAGTCGCACGGGGCGTGCCTCGTGGGGATCCTGGAGGGGATGCCGGCGGGGTTGATTCTGGAGGCCTCCTACATCGACGCGCACCTCGCCCGGCGCCAGGCGGGGCACGGCCGCGGCGCCCGGCAGAAGATCGAACGGGACGCTGTCCGGATCCTCTCGGGGGTCCGCCATGGCCTCACGATCGGCTCCCCCGTCGCGCTGATGATCGAGAACCGCGACGCCGCCAACTGGAAGGATGTGATGCGCGTGGAGCCCGGCGGGGACCCGGCGCTGAAATCCGTCTCCGTCCCGCGCCCGGGTCACGCCGACTACCAGGGCGCCGTGAAATACGGCCTTTCCGATATCCGGAGCGTCTTCGAGCGGGCGAGCGCGCGGGAGACCGCGATGCGCGTCGCCCTGGGGAGCGTCGCCCGGCGGTTCCTCGAGGAGTTCGGGATCGCAGTCGGCAGCCGCGTCGTCGCGATCGGTCCCGTCGAGGAGGGGGACCTCCGCGCCGAGGCGATCCCGGTCTCCGGCTGGAACGAGGCGGCGGACCGCTCGCCCGTCCGCTGCCTGGACCGGGAAGCATCCGAAAGGATGGTCGCCGCGATCGACGCGGCGAAGGCCTCCGGGGACTCGCTCGGCGGGATCTTCGAGGTGCGCGCCTCCGGGCTTCCGGTGGGACTCGGGAGCCACGTCCAGTGGGACCGGCGGCTTGAAGGGGAGCTGGCGCGGGCCCTCATGAGCCTCAATGCCGTGAAGGGGCTCGAGATCGGACAGGGGTTTTCGGCCGCCCGCGAGCCGGGCTCCCGGGTCCATGACGAGATCGTCTGGGACGAAGGGCACGGCGTCGCGGTCCGGGCCACCAACCGCTCCGGCGGGATCGACGGAGGGATGACGACGGGACGGGATCTTGTCGTGCGCGCGGCCGTCAAACCGATCGCGACGCTGATGAAACCCCTCGCCTCGGTGGATCTCGCCACGGGGCGCGCGGTGGCGGCGCACGTCGAGCGGTCCGACACCTGCGCGGTGCCGGCGGCGGCGGTGATCGGCGAGTCGCTCGTGGCGCTGGTGCTCGCCGACGCCTTCCTTGAAAAGTACGGCGGCGACTCCCTGGTCGAGGTCCGCGCGCATTATGAAGTATCAAGAAAGGCATAGGGGGCAGGCGAGGTCCTCTGCTCACCCCTCGCCCCTCACCCCTCGCCCCTTGTTTCTGATCGGGTTCATGGGAAGCGGCAAGACGGCGGTCGGGCGGGTCCTGGCGCGGCGTCTCGGGCTTCCGTTCGCCGACACCGACCGGATTGTCGCGCGCGCCGCCGGGATGTCCGTTGCCGCGGTCTTCCGGCGCCGGGGAGAACCCTTCTTCAGGAAGCGCGAAGCGCGCGCGGTCTGCCGGGCCTGTTCCGGCCCCGTCCGCGTCGTCGCGACCGGCGGCGGGGCGGTCCTCGACCCCGGAAACATCCGCGCCATGCGGCGCGCAGGGACGGTCGTCTGGCTCGATGCGCCGTTCGCGGAGCTGGTCCGGCGGGTCGAGCGCCAGGGGCCGGCCCGGCGCCCTCTTGCGGAGGGTCGCGCGCCCGAGGCGCGCCGGCGGGCCCTGCGCACGCTCCTTGCGGCGCGCGTTCCCCTGTACCGGAAGGCGGCGCATGTCGTGGTCCCTGCGCGCGGAACCCCCGAGTCGGTCGCCGCGCGCATCGAAAGACGCCTGTGGGCCGGGAAGGCCGTATGAAGCGGATTCCGGTTCCGATCCCCGGGAAGAGATATCCAGTGGTCGTCGGGAAGGGGATCCTGGAACGGATCCCGTCCTTCCTTCCGCCGCGCGTCCGATCAAACCGCGCGGTGATCGTGACGGACAAGTGGCTCGCGCGACGCCACGCCGCGCGCGTCATGGCCGGCTTTTCGCGCGCCGGATGGCGGGTCGATCGCGTCCTCGTCCCGCGCGGTGAGCGCGCGAAGGACTGGGCGGAAGTCGGGAAACTTCACGGGGCACTCCTGCGCCTGGGGGCCGACCGCAAGACGCTCGTTGTCGCCGTGGGGGGAGGCTCGGTCGGCGACGCCGCCGGATTCGCCGCCGCCACGTACCACCGGGGGATCGGCATCGTCCAGGTCCCGACGACCCTTCTCGCGCAGGTCGACAGCGCCATCGGAGGAAAGACGGCGGCCGACCTGGCGAGCGTGAAGAACCCTGTCGGCGCCTTTCATCAACCGCGACTTGTCGTCGCGGACACGGGGACGCTCGCGACGCTTTCGGAACGGGAATTCCGATCGGGGCTTGGTGAAGCGGCGAAATACGCCTTGGTGTTCGATCGTCGGTTCGCGACCTGGCTCGATCGGCACTGGGAGAAGATCGTTGAGCGGCGTGCCGCGTACTTGGAGCGGGTCGTGTCTGCCTGCGTCGCCTTCAAGGCGCGCGTCGTCGCGGCGGACGAGCGGGACCTGTCAGGGAGGCGCTCCGTTCTGAACTTCGGCCATACCGTCGGACATGCCCTCGAGGCGGTTTCCGGCTACCGCCTGCGCCACGGCGAGGCGGTCGCCTGGGGGATGCGGGTGGCCCTCGCCCTCTCGGAGATCCGGGGCGGGATCAAGTCCCCGGCCGAACGGGAGATCGCCCGGCGGCTCCTCGCGCGTCTCGCGCCGCCGTCCCTTTCCCGGGGGATGACCCTGACCCGCCTCCTCCCCTGGATAGCGCGCGACAAGAAGGCGGCTGGAGGGTGTCTTTCCTTCGTGCTTCTTTCGCGCCTGGGGTCCGCCCGCCTCGACCCCGACGTGACGCGCGCGGAACTCGCCGCGGCGTTCCGGAAGTCCGGTTTTCCGGCCTGACCGTCTAATGGCCGTGGGCGCCGCCGTGCGCCCCGCCGCCCGGGTCGATGCCGTGATTGTCGTCCTGCTCGATGTCGCCCGGCGGGATCCCGCCGCCGCCGCCCGAATCACCGTTCCGGTCACCCGGTCCCGTGTCCAGCGGATGCCCGTGGCCGGAGAGCCAGCGGGGGCGCGACTGGTACCGGATCCAGATCTCCTCCAGGGCCGGGGGATGCCGGAACGGGGCCGCGGCTCCGGAACAGTCGAACGTCACCGAGAAATCAAGGGAGGCCGACCGGGGCGCGCCGGGCGGGAGATCCCGTCCGGCGAGCAAGTCGTACGGCTCCCCGCCGGATGTTGCCGTGACGGGATCGAGGAGGACGGCGTGAAGGGGGGCCGCCCCCGCGGACTGGCAGCGGACTTCGAGGGACATGCTTCCGCTTCCTTCCGGGACCACGCCGCTCCAGTCGATCCGCCGGACCCTGGCGGCCTGCGGGAAGACGTAGCGGGCCGAATCGAACCGGCCGATCCGGCAACAGGTGTCGAGGCGATAGTCCTGGTGGGTCGCGAGATTTTCGTCGAGCGGCGGATCAAAGAAGGCGACGTCCTCGGCCCCCATGCAGGCGAGGGCGATGACCCGCCGGGAATCGAACCCGAAGGGATCCATGGGATCGGGCACGGCCGGGAAGAACATCTCCGCCCGGGGCGGGTCTGTCGCCGGCAGGTCCGGGCCGGACCACGCGAGCGACCGGTCGATCACCTTCTCGCCATCGACCCAAAGGAGAAGCCTGCCCGCTTCGGGAGGATAGGTGCCGTCCGAATCCCGGGTCCAGTAGGCGAACGTCACCTGGTGCGGCTCGTTTTCGTCCCCCTGGCGCGCCGGAAGTGGAAGGGTGCTGGCACTTCCGCCAAGAAGCGTCCCTTCGAAGACGCGCCTGTGGGCGGCGTATCCCCCCGAACCCGTCCAGGAAACGCCGTTTCCGTCGAAAAACGGGCCATTCAGGGTCGAGATTCCCCATTTGTTGCCGGTCCAGCGGTGGATCTTGAGGTCAAAGAGGCAGCCGCTTCCGAGCGCGGGATTGGTGCCCATGGGTGCGGAGACGAGGCTGAAGATCTCGCCGCCGGGTCCATTCGGGTTGTTCGGGTTGCTGTTCGGCTTGGCAGGGCCCTTCCGGGAGGTGAACGAGAACCCGATGCGCGAGACGGCATGATATTCCCCCCCCTGGTAGGGATTCTGGCCCGGGATCCCCAGGAACTCCGGCGGAACGGGACGCGAGGGAAGCGGGAGCCGCGGAAACGCGTACGTCGCCTGCTCTCCGGTCCCCGGGCATTGGGCGAACAGGTAGGTCCATTTCTTGGCTGACACGACCGATTCCGCGGAAGAGCCGGCAAGGATCTCGCAGGCCTCCTCTTCCGTCGGGGTGTGCCATCCGCCGGCTTCGTTCAGCCAGGGTGCGAACGGGGAAAAGACGGCCCCTCCCGTGTCGAGCCCCGCGAGAAGGTGGTCGAGCCCGCGCGGGTCGGGCCCTGTGCCGAGCGGGTAACGCACGCGGAGGTACTCCCCGGGGAGATTGCGGTCCTGCGGCCCGTGGACGCGCCGGGCGAGGGTGAGCCCGCCGGAGGGCGGCGTGTCGATGTGGCCCAGGTCGAGAGGCGTGTAGACATCATGGGGAAAGGATCCGCCGATGATCACGGAACGGTTCGTTGACAGGGGATTTCCGGTATCCGACAGGTAGTCCGGGTAGACGGGAGTCCCCTCGACGCGGAACCCGCGCGGCGTCACGCGGGCTGCCTGGCCGCGTCCCCAGGGGGGCGGCAGGACGGTGTAGTTGGCGAAATCCTCCAGCGTCACGATCTGGAGCCGTTCTCCCGCCAGGAACGTCCCCTCGGCGCTTCCGGCGGGTCCACGGGCCTCCGCGCGGATGTCGAAGACGGTCGGCTCTCCGGGGATCCATGTCGCGGCCGGGGCATCCCCCGACCAGGCGGCGCCGGAGAAGGGATCCGTGGAGAAAGGGGGGGCCGGGATGATGCCGACCGCGTCGGCCCCGGGCCGCTCCAGCTGGCGTCCCGGCCCGGGGTAGTAGCTCCCGTCCGTTTCCCACCGGGTGTAGCGATCGGCATCGTATCCGGTCGCCGCGAACTCCCGTCCGCCTCCTCCCAGGATGGAGAAGACCATGTCGATCCGCATGTTCTGGTACCCCTCCGCGAAGTAGGGCGGATTGTGGGCCGGGTCCAGGGTATCGGTGATCGGGTGGTCGGACAGCGGGAAGAAGGCCTCCTTGTTGTCGATCAGGGTCCGGTAGAGGTGCTGGTGCGACTGGAATCCGCCCGCGCCGCGGCCCGTCTCCGACAGGGCGCGCGCCGCGCGGCGCGCCTCCGGCGGGGCGATGACCACGGCATTGAGAGAGGCGCTGTAGGGACGTCCCGTGAAGGGGTTCGTCCCGCCGATCGTGGCCTGCTCGGCCGCGGGGAAAGACCCGTTCCCGTTCCGGTCCGGGATGCCGGCGAGGCCGATCCCGCCCCATGCCGGAACGTTCCCCAGGGTGGGGACCCTGCTCTTCCGGTAGCGCAGGCAGGCCTCGATGGTCCGCAGGGGGGCGCCGTTCAGGTCCATGACGACGGGGTTTTTCGCCTGGGGCGCCTCCATCAGGGCCACGTGACGGGAAAAGAGGCGCGGCGAGACGGTGACGAACCGGCGGATCGCGCGGATCTCGGCGTCCGTCAGCGTGCCCCGGAGATCTTCCAGGGACCGGAATCCGGCAGAGGGGAGCGCGGCGACGACCCGGTTTCCCAGATCCGACCAGAGGACGGGCACGGCGGGGGCGGGGGTGTTCGCGACAAACGTCCGGACGCCGAGGATCGCCCCGAGCTGGTTGAGGAACGCGCGGAGCCGTGCGGCGTCGGCGCCGGGCGCCGCGTTGAGGCCGATCTTGCTTCCGGCGCCCGGTTCGACGCGCAGGACGAACCGGCCGTCTCCTGTCGCCGTCCGGCGCAGACGGCCGCTCCAGACGTCTCGCCGGCCGTTCCCGTCCGCGTCCGTCCAGGTCTCGCCGGGATCGAAGAGCGCGTTTCCGTCGGAATCGGTCCAGGACTCGCCTCGCGCCCAGGAAGGGTGCAGGGTTCCGGAAAGGGGCGGGTCGAGCCACTCGAGCGGGATCGGCCCCAGGGCCTGGGAATCCCAGGATCCGTCGTCGGCATCGTAGGCGCGGTAGTGCCAGTCGTCCCCGCGGTTCCAGACACGCGCCGAGCGGCATGCGGGATCCCATCCCGCCTCGCCGATGCGGGGCTTTCCCGGAAACCGGTCGGCGGTCTCCCAGAGGCGCGCGGCGGCGTACTCGAGTCCCGTCTCCGCAGCGAGGCGTCCGGCCAGCTCCGCCCGGAGGGCCGACCGCATCCCCCCGGTCGCGCGCGCCAGCCCCGTGAAGGAAAGGGCCGCCGCCGCGAGGAGGACGAGCAGGCCGCTCGCCAGCACCAGGATGAACCCGTCCGACGTCCGATGGTCAGAAGAAATGGTCATGCCGGATTATTCCCCGAGGGCCCGGGGGCCGCGTCCGGAACAGGGGGGCCGAATCGGCCTTTCCGGCAGGGGGGGCAAATCGGGCGGCGGGAGAGGCGGTTATAGTGCGCGCGTGGCGTCGGGAAATGACGTGGATCTCTTCGTCTTTCGCCGGGGGGCCGGACCAGGCGGGACCGCGTGCGTCCGGTTCAACGTGATCGCGCCTGGCCGCGCGCGACCAGCCACGGGAGGACGGCCGGTCCGGATACCGCTCCTCCTGGACAGGATGGGGAGGCGCCAGCCGATCCGCGTCGAGGCGGCCGGCATCCCGTACCGGACGTTCGCGCAGTGGTACTACGCGGAAGCCGACCTGTCCCCGGGGGAGTACGACATCCGCCTGGAGGGGTTTCCGCAGGCGCGCTGGCGCTTCATCCTGCCGGCGGATCCCCGGGGAGGGATCCGGATGCCGTGCCTGCATGAGGGAAAGGACCCGTCATACCGGGATCGCCTGACGGCGACCTATCCGTCGGGGGAGATCCTGGCGATCGTCTCGGAGATCCGGATCACGGAATGCTGCCGTTCTTTTTACGAGGGCACTTCGCGGCCGAAGGTTCTGGTTCCTTCCTTGAGCCTGATCGTTCCGCGCGCGGCGTCCGTGGGGGTTGTCTTCGGAAAGCGGAAGATCACGGTCCGGTCCGGGGAGTACGTCGTGAACGACGGCTACCGGAGCCGGTTCGCGGAAGGGCTGAAGCTTCCGGCCACCCTGCGCATCGTGAACGTCATCGCGTCCACCCTGGCCCGGTTCCGCCACGAGGCGGGGCTCCGCCAGGATCTGGGGCCGTTCGGGTTCGATCCGGCGCCCCGGCGGATGACCCCGGCGCTCAAGGGGGCGATCGACCAGCTCGCCGAGGCGATGCGCCGCCCGGACGGGATCGGGGCGCATCTGGCGGCGACCGCCGCCTGCCAGACGCTTCTCCTGCGGCTCCTCCAGGACCATCCGAACCGCCTGGCTCCCGGCGGCCGCGTTCTCCGGGTGCCGCCGGAACCGCCTGCCGTCGAACCGGGCGAGGATCCGCGTCTGCGGCGGGCAATGGAGTACATGACGCGCCATTACGCGGGGCCCTGCCCCGTGGAGGAAGTGGCGCGGGAATCCGCCGCGAGCGTCTCCGTCCTGCGGAGGCTTTTCCGGGCGGGCCTGCACCAGTCCCCCAACGACTACCTGCAGGGGATCCGCGTCCGGCAGGCGATCCGGCTCTTCCAGGCCGGAAACCTGACGGTGGAACGCGTCGCCCAGGAGGTCGGGTACATGGACGTGCGCAGTTTCCGGCGCGTTTTCCGGCAGCATGCCCGGAAGGGGATCAGGGAGTTCCGGGGAAAATCGTGAGGTCGGGAGCGCTTGCGGGGGCCTGATGGGGCCCGGCCGGTCGGGACGTGTGCCAGTCCGGTTCTGGTGACCCGTTTTCCCGTGTCTTCAATGGCCCTGCGGGTCCGCTCCGGGGCCGCCCGGTCCCGGGCCGCCTGATCCCGGTCCGCCGCTTCCGGTTCCCGGGACAGCCGCGGGGTCCAGGCCGACAGGATCGGTCCAGGAGGGACGCGACCTGTAATTGACGATGACCTCCTCCACGGCCGGCACGTCGACGAGAGGGCCGGACGGTGAGGCGTTCGTGCAGTCGAAATCGATCCGGAAATCGAACGACTTGGCCCGGCGGCGCGGCAGGCACCCGCCCGCCGGCAACGCGTGCTCTTGCGGCGTCCCGACCAGTTTCCGCTCGCAGGACAGGGCGGTCTGCGACGCGAGGCCGCCCGCCTCGTCGTGGAACCGGACCGTCAGTCCCATGGCCCCCGTGCCGGCCCCCTCCAGGACGGACATCGGGATCACGCCGCCCCAGTTGATGCTGTCCGGCACGACGGGCTCCGGGAACACGTAGCGCGCGGAGGTGAAGCCGCCCGTCCGGCAGAAGAAGTCCCTCCTGTACGCATCATGGAGATCCCCGCAGTCGGGCGACACGGCCTGTGCGGCGTCGAAGAAGACGATATCGGTGCACTGGTTGAAGGTGAGGTTGAGGGTTTCCCGGGGTTCTCCCAGGCCTTCAGCGCCTGCGGGCCGGCGATCCGCGAAAAACATCTCGGCCCGTTTCATGCCGGGAGCGTCCGGGACGCCCGGCGCCCACGCGAGGGATTCGTCGATCACCAGCTGATCGTCGACCCAGAGCCCGATCCGTCCCGAATCCGGAGGCCACATCCCGTCGCCGCCGGAGGCCTCTCGTGTGTAATAAAAGAATGTCAGGTGATGGATTTCCGGGTCCAGCCACCGGGCGGCCAGCGGCGTCGTGGAGCCGCCCCCGCCGTTCGGCGGCGTGTAGGTCCCCTCGAACGTCCGGGTATGGTCGGTGACGGGGATCGAGTTCCAGCCCTGTCCCGCCTCGTCGGTGATCGGGCCGTTCACGACCTGGATGCGCCATTTCAGGTTCGGCGTCCCTGCTGTCCCGGTTCGCGGGCGCTCGATGACGAGATCCGTGTAGCATCCGGGCGGTCCGACCTGCGAAGGACTGCCCGGTCCCCCGGAGGTCCGCAGATGCAGGACCGTTCTCTGCCCCTGCTTGTCTCCGTCCGACCCGACGCAGGCGAGCGAGATGCCGAGGCTTGTGACGGCGCGGAAATCCCCCGTGGAATAGCTGAACGACGACCCCGCGACCGGATCCCCGAGATACGGCGCGGGGACCGGCGACGACACGAGCGGCAGGCGCGGGAATTCCGGCAGGACGCCTGAAGGCACATGCTGGGAGAAGGCGTACAGGTTCCGCTTGTGGTTTCCGCTGCTGTTCTGGGGCCCCTGGACGAACGTGGTGCTGAACGGGGTGGCGTCATTGGCCAGGAGATCCGACAGTTCGCTGTCCTTTGCGGGCCGAAGCGGCTCTCCTGTCGGAAGCCGGGCCGGTCTCATCCGGATACCGTCCACCATGGCCAGCAGATGTTCGTCGGTGTCCAGGTCGGTCGCCGACATGTAGGGGAACCCCGCGTTGAAATACTGGCCCGGAAGCGAGTGGGAATGGATCTTCCGTCCCAGGGTGACGCATCCCGGGACGGAGGGGTATGAGGCGGTGTTCGGAAGATCGGGCCGGTAGACGTCCCGGAAGAACAGGGGGGTCGTGACGACCGAGCGGCTTCCCGATGCGTCGACCGGATACCCGGGCGTCCCCTCGACCGTGATGCCGCGCGGGCTCTTCCGGGGCTCTCCGCCGCCCCACGGGGCCGGATAGGCGGAGAGGTTTCCGAAATCCTCCTGTGTCGTCAACCACAGGCGTCCGCCGATCGAGACCGACCTCTCGATGCCGGCGTGGCGGCCGGACCCGGATTCCGACCGGATCGAGAAACGCGTCGGAAAGCCGGGTATCCATTGGTACGGAATGAATGAGGGGGCCTGGATCGGGTTCGTGAAGGCGTATGGTTGGGAAGGGGACGGGCGGGAGATCTGTCCGGGAAAGGCGTTGGCGATCAGGGTCTCTCTCTGGCGGCCGGGACCCGGGTAGCGGGAAGGGTCCCCGGCGTGAAAGACGAACCGGTCGGCGTCGTAGGTCGCCAGGGCCACGGGAGGCATCCCGCCCAGGGCGCCCCGTCCGCCGCGGAAGATCTGGAAGATCATGTCGATCTTGGCATTCTGGACCGCCTCGGCGAAATACGGGAACGGATTGGACGGATCGAGGGCGTCCAGCATCGGGTCTGCCGCCGGGTTCGGGAAGCACTCCTGCTTGGCGGTGTCCAGCGTCCGGAAGAGATGGGTGAATGACCGGATCGCGCCGGGTTCCCGCCGCGTGTCCCGGAGGAGCCGCGCGATCCGGAACGCCTCGTCGGGGTGGATCACGAGCCTGTGCCACGAGGTCGCATACGTGCGTTTCGTGCGCGGGTCCGTTCCGAGGATGGTCGCCGTGTCGTCGGTCCCGTCCAGATCCCTGTCGGGGAAACCGTTGAATCCGATGCCGGTGTTCTTCATGTTGGCGGCCCCCGACATCCGGAACCGGAGCAGGGCCTCGATCAGGCGCGGCGGCGCCCCGTTCAGGTCCATCGTCTCGACGTTCCCGGCCGGCTCCAGCGTGACGGCGTCCCGCGTCGGGGCGGGGATCACGGTCAGGAACCTCCGGACGGCCCGGAACTCGCTTTCCGACAGGAAGGCCCGGAGATCCCCCAGGGCGCGGAACCCCGCGGGGGGGGCGCCCGCGACGATCCGGTCGCCCAGGTCCGACCACCAGAGGCTGGCGGAGGGATCCGCCGCGAGGGGGACGCTGAAGCGTGAGACCCCCAGGACGGCCCCCAGCTGGTTCAGCGTGGCCGCCAGGAAAGCCGCCCGGGCGGGGGAGACGGCCAGGTTGACCGCGCTTCCGGCGTCCGGCTCGATCCGGAGGCGGAAACGGCCGTCCGTCGATCCGGCCCGGAGCCGCCCGCTCCAGACGTCCCGCCTTCCGTTTCCGTCCGCGTCGGCCAGGATCTCGCCGTGCGCGTAGGAGGGGCGAAGCGTCGTCCTCAAGGGAGGGTCCAGCCATTCCACCGGGATGGGGCCGTCCCGGTCCGAAAAATGACTTCCGTCATCGGCGTCGTACGCGCGGTAGTGCCAATCGTCTTCCGGACCCGGTTCCTGTATGCGGCCGGTCGCGGTTTCGGAAAGCCGCGCCGCGGCGTACTCCAGCCCTGCCTCGATCGTGAATCGTTCCGCCAGCCCGCTCGACAGGGAGGACCGGATGCTTCCGGTCGCGCGCGCCAGCCCCGCGAAGGCGAATGCCGCCGCCGCGAGGAGGACAAGCATTCCGCTCGCCAGGACCAGGATGAACCCGTCCGACGTTCGACGGTCAGTTGGAATGGTCATGCCGGATTATTCCCCGGGACCCGGGAGCCGGGTCCGGAACGGGGGGACCGAACCGGCCTTTCCGGAAGGGGGTCGGATCGGCCGGTTTCCCGGAGCCGTCAGGGAATCCGGCCGAATTCCCGCAGGATGCCCTGCAGGCGCGCGCGGATCTCGAGATCGCCCGTCCGGTCCAGGGCCTGCTCGAGTCCCCAGGTGAGGCGCCATCCCGTGGCCGCGATCGCGGCGGAGGCCATTTCGCGTTTCTCGAATATCGGGTCACCCAGCTCCTTCAGGCGGTCCTCCATCCTGGAGCGTTCTTGCGCGTCTAGCGAGTCCCATTCCGCCTTCAGCATCTCCAGGACCGCCTTCCCGGCGGCGGCCCGGATCCCGGTCTCCATCCGGAGAAAGTCCTCCATGACCCAGTGCCCCGTCTCGATGCCCAGGATCCGGCCGATCGTCTCCATCGCCTCCTGGCGGACATGGGGACTCTCGTCTTCCGCCTGAAGCAGGATCAGGGGCGCGTCCTGACGCTCTCCGCAACGGCACAATCCCTTGAATCCCAGTTCTTTCAACCCCCGGTCGGGAGATTCCCTTGCGATGAAACGATAGACGGGAAGAAGGGACTTCAGGTCTGAACCTTCTCTTTCGGACAGATAACGTGTCGAGAGGCATGTGTAGTGCCTGTCCAGCAGCGGATACGCCGCATGCGTCGGTTGCGCGTTTCCATCCCAGTCGACCAGGATTCCGTCGGAATGATATTTCCGGAAGAAGGACTGGAGATCGTCGATTGCCATCGCGATGTACTTGTCGTCGTGCGTGGCCCGGAGAAGGGCGGCAAGCGCCGCGCGCCGGATCCATTCGTCGCGGTCCTCAAGAAAGGGAAGAAAGGCATCCACATCCCGTCGTGTGGCAAGGGCGGAGGCAGCCCGGATGATCTCCCTCCGGAACAGGAGGTTTTCCTCCTGCTGTTTCAGCGACTCCAGGCACGCCGAGAGAACGATCCGGCGCACGTCTTCCCGGGTCACGGGCGGGTCATGCGACTTTATCGGAGCCGGGGAGACGGAAAAAATGTAGTCCAGCTTCTCGTCACGGAAGAACACGATGCATCGCTTTCCCGCCTCGAGCGGAACGAGCCCCTCCGGCCAGGCCATGACGATCCTTTTCAGGAGGACCCGCTTGTCCTTCAGGTCCGGGGAGCCCTGGAGCACTTTCTCCACCTTGAATCCCACGTCGGGATAGAGGCCTCCGTCGGGTCTGTTGGCGGGGTCGCTGTCGACTGATTCGATCGTCACGCAAACGATCTGTCCGGCGGATTCGATGGCGCGGTCCAGGTCGTACGGGATCGCCTGGATCCCGGCTTCGGCACGGGGAGGCCATATCAAGAGATGGCAGAAGGCCAGCATCCAGAGGGTCTTGCTTCGTTTCATGAGATGCGGATCATTTCTGTCCCGTCGTTAATCCCGCCCGCGCAGGAAGTCCAGGATCTCGGCCGTCCGCATGCGAATCTCGCTGTCATCAGAGTTCCGGAATGTCTTGAAGCAAGCCCATCCTGCTTGAGAGCCGAGCCTCTTCAATTCCAGGGAGGCCCTCTCCCGAGCCTTGTATTCCCCGTTTCCCAGCTCCCGGACGAGACGCTCGACGTGATCCCGCCGGGCGGCTGGCAGGTCTTCCCATGCTTTCTTCCAGCTTCCCTCCCAAAGCGCCAGCAGGCCGAAACATGCTTCTCCTTCCTGCTCCCACCAGGCCCGTGCCTTCCGGGTCGCTTCCAGCCGCGCGTCGCGGGTTCCCGCCGGGTCGTGGCCGAAATCCATGCCTGTAAGCCGTTCGAACCGCTCGATCGCCCTCCCGGCGCCGCTTCCTCCGTGGATCTCCTCTTCGTCGAGAAGCGCTGCAGCGAGGACCGGGATCGCCAATGGACGGTCTCCCGCATTGATCACGATCGTCATGGCCCTGGAACGAAGCTCGTGGGGACTTCCAGCCCCTCCTTTTTGAGCGAGTCTTTCGAGAAGGTCGTACTCCCGGAGCCCTCCGTAACGAAGGAGGTGAAAGATCGCGTTTGCGTCTCCAAGATCCGACTCGGTCCATCCCTTGACGAGCATGTAAACGTCCTCCATGGGGGAAAGGTCGCCCATGTCGGCAAGAAGCGAGGCATGAGCGGCCAGGAACCGGGGCTCCGAGACCCGGATCCGCGCGTAATCCTGACGAAGAAGTGACAACGCTCTTTCCTTCTCGTCCAGTGCAACCAATGAACGGATCGCATCGAGAAACAGGGATCCGGAGACCTTTCCTTCCTGGATCTGCCAGACGAGCCGCTCGGCCGGGGACTTGTCTTCAGTCTCCCGACAGAAGCGACGGATCTCTTCCGTAATCGCGTGGCGTTCCTCCGGCTTTCTCTTGCTGAAGAAGCCTCCGCCCGTCGTGAACCGGCACCTGGAGATCCGCTCGACGAGGCAGTAGGCCAGGTCGCACCGCCGCGGCGCATCCGGCAGGCTTCCTTCGGGACACCCAAGTGGGGCCCGCGTGAGTGCCATGCTTTCCAGGGACTCCAGGAGCGCCGGGATCGCCTGGTCCCCCATCCTGAAAAGCCGCACCGCCGGGTCGTCACTTTTCCCTTTTACGAGTTCCTCCAGTAGTGGCCGGTTCTCCTCGCAGAAAAGTGCGGAGAATGTTTCCGCCTTGGAATCGATGAGCGCCCCTGCAAGCCGTTCCGGGCTGTCTTCGGCGCCCTTCTTCTCAAGCGATGCCTCTTCGATGGCCAAGTGCAGATCCCGGAGGATATCCGCCAGATGCCGTTGGTAATGGCTTCCGGGGTTCGCCCGTCCTGCTTCTTCGAGGAGCTTCAGGATCTCGCGTCGATCAGCCCCCTTCCCGAGGCGGGTGAGTTCCCATTCCATCGTCTTGAGGAGTTCATCCCAGGGTAGCCACTCCCCTCGGGCTTGGTGGAGAGCGAAACATAAAACCAGACAGGAAATGATGGTTGCCAAGAATACCCGTGGGACAGTCAAGGGCGCGGATGGCGTGAGATGCTGTCTCATTCGGCCTCCCGGTCTTTCCAGCGGGGGACGCGCCCGGGCCGGCGGACGGCGAGCCAGATCGACGCGAAGATGGGGGTGTCGTCGAGGACACCGGCGACATTCCGGCAGTCGATATCCAGGGTGTAGCGGAAGGACTTCACCGGATCCCGTGGCAGCAGGGTCAGGACCCCGAAGGTAAGGACCAGGATGAAACCCTCATACTGCGCCGTCTTGGTCATTCTTCCTGCGGGGCCTGTTCCGGTTCTTGCAGGTGACGGGGATCGAACTTTCCGTCTATCCCCGAAGGGCGTTGTCTTTCCTTGTTCCGGCTTTTCTGGTGCAAGTTGCCGCTCGTTGGTCTGACGATGCGTTTTGTACCCCGCGACCCGGCCTTGTCGGCGACCTTCGCTTCCCATTTGTCCCTGTCGAGTCGCAGGAGGGAGCTTCCTGCGGCGATCCTGACCTCTTCATCAGTGTCGTCCAGGAGACGAGCCAGTTCCTCCTCGAAAGCCGGGGCCTGCAGGAAGCCCAACGCCGAGGCCGCGACTTTCCGGACGTCCGGGGACGGGTCTGTGAGGCGTTTCGCGATCCGCACGGCGATGGACCGGTTTTCACCGGACATCATGGGTTCCTGACCGGCGATGGACCACAACCGGCTGATAGCCTTTGTGCGCACGACCGGATCGGAATGTGTCAGGAGGTCCATCCGGGTCCCCGGCAGTGAGGGATCCGTAAAAGCCAGGAGATCATGGAGCTTCTTGAGTTTCTGCTCCATGTCCTGGTCGTCGCGGAAACCTGGAGCGGGCAGGACCGCGAGGAGCTCATCGGGATTCGTGAGCCCCCAGGTCAGGATCTGCTTGTAGGCGGCGTCCCGTTTGCCGGATTCCGGGTCGCCCAGATCCAGGATCGTCCTTTTGATGATTTCCCGGGAGGGAGGCTCTGGTGCGGCCATCGTTTTGCAGAACCCCGGCAAGAGCAGGGAAAAGGCCGCGCTCGCCAGCGCAAGACGGAAGGCCGTGTTCGCGGCAACAGCGCGCAATACCGGTAGAGTCTCCATGGGCACCTCCTCAAGTATGAATGTATTACCGGTGACTCCGGCCGGTCGATGGGGCCGGATCGGCCTTTCCGGTCGGGGGGCGAATCGCACGGCGGGCCCGCCGGTTACACTGGCGTCGTGGCATCGAAACCCGTCATCGATCTTTTCGTTTTCCGCAGGGGGGCCGGGCGCGCCGGGAGCTCGCGCGTCCGGCTGAACGTGATCGCGCCGGGAGCGGAGCGTCCGGCGTCCGGCCAGGCGGTCCGCATCCCGCTCGCGGTGCGCCGCCGCGGCGCCCGGGAATCCCAGGCGATCCAGGCCGCCGGGATCCCCTACCGGACGCTCGCCCAGTGGTATTACGCCGAGGCGGATCTCGCTCCGGGGGAGTACGACATTTCCACGGAAGGTCCGGCCGGAGCGGGCCGCTGGCGCTTCTCGGTCCCGGCCCGGGCGGATGCCCCCTTGAGGATGTTCTGCGATCATGCGGGGCCGCGCCCGTCCTGGCGTGACCGCCTGACCGCGCTTTATCCGTCGGGCGAGATCCTGGCGACGTCAGCCGTCGCGCATCTTGCGGCGTGCTGCCGGGATCTTGTCCTGGGCTATGCGAAGACCCGGTCCCCGACGCCGGTCCTCGGCATCATCCAGGCCCTCAAACGTCCGGTCTGGATGATGGCGGATGGACGGGTGCACCGGATACGGCCCGGCGAGTACCTGTTGAGCAACCCGGGCACCCAAGGGGGGTACGCCCCGCGGCAGGCATTTCCGGCGGACGCCCGCATTGTCGTCGTAACGGCGCCGGCCTTGAGCCGTTTCCGGAAGGAGGCCGGGCTTCCGGAGTCCCTGGGGCCGTTCGGGTTCGACCCCGCCCCGCGACGGATATTCCCCGCGCTCGCGTCAGCGATCACCCGGCTCGAGGAGGCGATGAGGCATCCCGACGAGATCGGCGCGCACCTGGCGACAACGTCCGCCTGCACGGCCCTCCTCCTTCGGCTTCTCCAGGAGCATCCGAATCGCCTGAAGCGGGCGGTCGCGCGGGACAGCCTCCCGCCGGAACCTCCCGCCGGGGAGTCAGGCGAGGATCCGCGTCTCCGGCGGGCGATGGAATACATGGCGCGCCACTATGCCGGACCTTGCCCCGTGGAAGAGGTGGCGCGGGAATCGGCGGCGAGCGTCTCGGTCCTGCGGCGCCTCTTCCGGACGCGCCTGCACCAGTCCCCGAACGACTACCTGCAGGGGCTCCGGGTGAACCGCGCGATCAATCTCCTGGCGAACCGGAGCCTGACCGTTGAACAGGTGGCGCAGGAGGTCGGGTACATGGACGCCCGCAGCTTCCGGCGCGTCTTCCAGAAGCACACCCGGAAGGAGATCCGGTCGTTCAGGGGGAAATCGTGATCCACACGGTTTTCCGACCGGATGGAGGTGGGTCCCGTCGCCGACCGGTCATTGGGGCAGAGGCCTCGGCTTGGGCCACTGGGGCCAGGGGAGCGGCCCTTCGAGCCCTTCCCGCCACCAGACCTTGACGATGACGTTCGTGGCCGGCTTGGGCCAGTCTGCCCTGTGCTTGTCCCACCAGACGAGGATTTGGGGAATCGAGACCTGGGAATTGTACCGGCGCCATTCGACCGGCCAGGCGTCTCCGCCCAGACATCCGATCGTCTCCATGCAGATCCCCACCAGGAACTCGTCCTGGAAGGGGCCGTCGTTTCCTTCCTCGGTAAACTCGTTTTTTTCCTCATCGGCCTGCCTGAAGCCCGAGTCCGGGATGTTTGCTTGTTGGGCCGCCTGCAGGAGCCAGATCACCTCCGGCATCACGGCGGGGTCGCCCAGGTCGTTGAGGAGCTGGACTGCCGCCAGGCGCGCCTCCCAGAAAGGGTGATGCATCATCTTGAGCACCTCCGGGATCACCTTTTTCTCCTGAAGCTGGGCGAGCGCAAGCCCTGCCGCCATGCGCACTTCTCCGATCCCGGCGCGGTCGGCGAGGAGCGGGACGATAAGCGGGGCGACCGATCTTTCCCCCAGGAACCCCAGTGTGCGCGCCGCGTAATAGCGCACGGCCGGGAAATCGTTGGCAAGAAACCTGGCGACATCAGGCGCGACGGACTTGTTGTCGAGCCGGACGATCACCTGGAAGGCCGTCTCGGCGATATATTTTTTTCTCTCTCTCGCTTCCGGATTCTTCAGGAGAGCGGGGATGTCTTCCGGACGCGGGCATTCCTCGATGTCCCCGAGCAGGGGAACGATCGCAGGGGCCAGGGAGGGGTCGCGGATCGCGTCGACCGCCCACATCGCCCGCTGGCGGACCAGGGGGTCGATGTGTTTCAGGAGCCCCAGAAGTTCCGGGAGCGCCCGCTCCCGCGCCTCGCCACCCAGCCGGCAGAGGGCGCCCAGGGCCGTGGCCCGGACCTCGGGGTCGCGGTCCCCGGCCGTCCCGGAGAGGCCGTCCCGGGCCTGTGCATCCCCCAGCCTCGCCAGGGCTTCGATCGCGGCGAACCGGACCTCCCACTCGGGATCGGAAAGGCGCGTCGCAACCTGCGGGACGATCGATGTCTCCCGAAGGGAGGCGAGGGACAGGCAGGCCTCCCGGCGTATTGCGTCGTCCGGGTGGTCCAGGAAACCCGCCGTGATCTGGGCGGTCTCCATCTTGTGCGTGCGCCCCATCTCCTCGACGAATCTGGCGAGGGTTCCCGGTGAGGGGGCGGACAGGAATATTTGAATTGCTGTCTGCGCCCGGGTTCGCGGCAGAGGAGATCGATCGCCGCCCGGCGCGTCTTTTCCCAGGCGCAACGCCGACGGATCTCGCTGACGCGTTCCTGGATCTCCGGATCGGGGAAGGTTTCGGGAAGGAGCGCCAGGAGCCGGGCGGGATCCTCCTTGGTCCACGAGAGGATCCGGTCGAAGGCCACCTGGCGCTGGACCAGCGCGGGATCGCCGAGATCCCCGATCGCCCGCGCGATCTCGGCATCCGACGGGAGATCGGCCCCGGCAGCCACGGAAACCGTCAGGAGAAGGCAGGCCCACGAGATCGCGATGAATTTCCTCGTATTCAAGATCACCCTCATTTTTCTTCCCTGGTTTCGGGGTTTTCGGGGCGGGTTTCCGTGAAATCCGGATTTTCCCGGTGCGTTTCCCACCAGACTTTGGCATCGTCGACCCGGGCGTTCCAGGTCTCGCCCGTGAGGCGCGCGATGGCGCCCGCGGCCATGAACCGGACCTGGCCGTCTGGGTCGTCCAGCGCCCGCGCCAGCGCCGGGATGTCGGCGCGGCTGCCGTAGAGGCCGAACCCCTCCGCGATCGACGCGCGCGCGAAGGGGACGGGATCCGAGAGCATCCGGCGTGCGACACGCGGATAGAAAGACCTGTCTCCCAGCCGCAGGACCGCCTGGGCGGCGACGATCCGGGTCGCGCCGTTGGTCACCTCGATCCCGTCGTCCACGTCCGCGTCCATGAAATCGGCGATGAAGCGGGCGCAGGGCTTTCCCCCGGCCTTTTCCAGCGCCATGACCGCCATCTCGCGGACCGCCCGGTCCGGGTCCTTGAGAAGGGGGGCGACGTCGGGGACCCGTTCGGCATTTCCCGTTCCGGACAGAATCTGGAGCGCCAGGTAGCGGATTGCCGCCTCCGGATCCGCGAGGCAGGCAGCGACCTTCTCCTCGACCTCCGCCGGCATGCCGGACTGCCCGAGCCGGCAGGTGACCTTGAGAGCCTCCATGCGGACCCCGGCATCCGGGTCCGCCAGATGCGAGACAGCCTGCCCGACATGGGCCGCGGTTCCCTTCTGGCAGATGTAGGAGAGCGCGGCCGCCCGGACCGCCGGGGCCGGGTCGGAAGGAGCGAGCGCGGCGACGGCCGCGAGGGCGTCGGGCGCGTCACAGTCCGCCAGACGCCCGATCGCCTCCCGGCGGACCTCCGGGGCGGAATCCGTCAGGAGGTGGATCAGGATTTCCGCGGCGGTCCGGACGCGCTCGGGGTGTCCCGACGCGAGCGTCATCAGGTTCGTGATCGTGTCCCGGGCCGGGCGATGGTAGAGGCGGCGGACCGCGAGCGAAAACGCCTTGTCCCCGTCCGTTTCGGACAGGGTCTTCCGGACATGCCGTTCACGCGGGATGCGGTGCCGAAGCGTGTCGCAGGCGCGGAGCGTCTCGAAGTCTCCTTCATTGGGCAGGAGCGCGAGGGTTTCTTCCGGGCGCTCGACGCCCGCTTCCAAGATGGCGGAAAAGGCCGCCTCCCGGATCCGGATGTCGTCGTGGGACAGCTCCGCGATCCGCGCCTCGATCGCGGGGCGGGACCAGGGAGGCGGCGGGGCGGCCCCGTCGCCGGCGTCGGCGACCGAGGCCAGGGCGACCAGGAGGAGGGGGAGACAGACCCGGGGAGCGGGAGATTTTTCCATACACCGTTGTACCGTTCCCGACCTGCGGCATGGGGGGCCGGATCGCCCTTTCGGGGAAAGGGGCGAACCGGCCGGCCGGTTTGACCCTCCCGCGGGAAGCGCGATGCGGCCCCTGGCGCCTGTCCATGGCCGGTGTATGACGATGTCATGCTGACCCGATACCAGCGGGACCGGATCGAGCCGCTTCTGGCGCATCTTGATCCTCCGCGCCGCCAGGCTGCCCGGCGCGCCCTCTCGGGGATCTTCCGGGTGATGCGGACGGGGGAGCGCTGGAAGGACCTGCCGGCCCGCTACGGGTCGGGGGAGGCATGCCGCAGGCAGTTCGGATGGATGGCCCGGCGGAAGTCGTCCAGGTTGATCCTCGAGGAGTTGGCCCGCCTCTCGCCCGGAGACGACGAAAATGTGACAATCCGGGCTTAATGCGAAGAGGTGTTGCTTCCCTTTTTCTTCTCTCCCTTGCGTTCGCGGCGGAAGGGATCGCGCCCCCGTCCGACGCGGCGGTGGCGGAAGCGGTCCGGCGGATGGCCGAGGGGGACATGGAGGAGCGCGACAAGGCGTTTCGCTCCCTTTTGGCGTGGGGCGGCATGGAGCCGGGCCGGATCGCGGCCTTCCTGCCCGTTGCCGGGGCCGAAGACGATCTCGAGATGAAGCTGCGGTGCGAGGACCTGCGCCGCAGGATCCCCCTGGAGGCCCTTTTCCACCGTGCGCGCGCGGCGGCCGGCTTCGATCCCGCCGTCGTCTCCGCGATCGACGCCCTGGCGGGAGATGCGCCCCGACAGGCTGCCCTGGACCGGATCGCGGAGTCGTGCGCCCGTGACATCCGGCGGGGTGTGGAGACGCTCCGGATCTTCCTGCGCGAAGATCCCCGTCCTCCGGTTCGCCGGATGGCTGCTGTCGCATTGGGGGGCCTGAAAGACCCTGCGGCCGCACCCGACCTTGTGGCGGCCCTTTCCGACCGGGCCAACGAGGTACGGGAGGCCGTTCCCCACGCGCTCGCGGAGGTCATCGACGCGTGTCCGGGTCCCTGGGTCGACGAGGCGGTCGTCCCGGCCCTGGGGAAGGTCCTGCGCGTCGACCACATGGAAACGGTCCGGGGAGGGGCCGTGCACGCCCTGGGCCGGTGCGCGTCCCGCGCCGCCGTCCGGTTCCTGGTCGAGGCGCTCTCGGACGAGGATTCCGGGGTGGCTTCCGCGTCGGTCGGGGCGCTCGCATCGAATCCGGATCTGGCGGATGCCGTCGTGCTCGACGCCCTGGTTTCCCGGCTCGACCCCGCGGATCCCGTCTTCCTGACCCAGCTGATCCCGGCCCTGGGCCGGCTGAAGGTCCCCGCGGTCGCGAGCCGCCTCATCCCGTTCCTGGACCATGCGGACGACAACGTCCGGGCCGTGACCGCCCACGCCCTCAAGAAGATCACCGGCGCGCCGTGGCCGGCGTTGACCGGGATCCCGAAACTGGTCGACGAGGCGAAGGCGTGGTGGGAGACGCACAAGGACGATCCCCGCTACCAGTACCGCCCTCCTTCCGGAAAATAGGTCGCTCCCGTCCGGTCAGACGACGGGGGCGTTGGCATAGCGTGCGAAGACACGCCGGAAATTCCGGACGTCGGCGTATCCGACCGCCTTGGCCACCACGGCGAGCGACTGCTCTCCGGCGGCCAGGATCTCCTTGGCGCGTTCCACGCGGACCCGCATCAGGTATTCGCGGGGGTCCATGCCGAAGTGCCTCTGGAACAGGCGCTGGAGGAGCTGGCGGCTGCAGCAGGCGTGCGCGGCGAGGGCGTCGCGGTCATACCGGCGGGCGTAGCGGGCCTGGAGATGCCGGACGGCCCGTGCCAGCCGCTCGTCGGGGAGGCCCGCCGAGACGCGTCGCCGCCAGGCGCGCTCGATCTGGTTGGGGAACTCCCGCAGGAGCGCCAGCAGGAACTGGTTGAGGCAGGCGGTGACGTAGAGCTCGGAACCGGGCTCCGTCGGCCGCCGCATCGCCTCTTCCAGGTGCAGGATCGACGAGGCCAGGAGCGGGCTCACCGGGCGCGGGGCCGCCTCGAACCCCCAGGCCGTCTTGAGCGCCGCCAGACCCGAGACATTCCGGAACCGCTCGAGGAAGCCGGGCTGGATAACGAGGTGCCGGAAATGCAGGGGGAAGGAGGCGCGTTCGGAGATCGCGAGCGCTTCCTCGGGGTTCACGACGAGGCACTCGCCGGGCTTCACGGTGACGGAACCCCGCTGGAGGCGGACCGCCAGGGGGCGCGAGAGCGCCTGGACGAAGCCGAGCGCCCCGACGTTCCCCTTCCCTCCCTTCGTGGATCGCGGGAAATCGGCGCGGCAGCAGGCGTGCGTCGAGAAGACCGAGGAGGAGGCGAGGCTGTCCCCGCGGGACGAGACGATCCCCAGGATGTCGATCCAGGACGGGGAGGGGGTCCGGTGCCGGCAGAAGCTCCGGACCGGGGAACCGGGGATGGCGGGGATGTCGAAGAGGAGCCGCCGGTCCGGCCAGTTCGCGGGGGAGATCCGGTAGCGGCCGGGGGGGGTCGGGATCTCGGCGGTGAGCGTCGACGAGGCGTTGCCCGACAGGAGCCCCACCGCCTGCGCCTCGATCGCCCGGCCGCCGCCGGTCGGCTCGAGGCGGATCGCCATTCGCGCCGACCCGCCGGAGGGGTTCGCGCTTCCGTCCCGCACCACGATCGAGCTGCGCAGGAGGACACGGCCGTCAGCCTCGTACCGGAGGGGAAAGATGAAGGGACCTGCCAGATGCACAAGGCCCACGCGGGGATTGTATAGCGGGCGTGACCGATCAGCCCCCCAAAAAGAGCCGATCGGCCCCCCCGCTTCCTCCTTCGCGCCAACCGGGCCCTTGATAGACTGACCGGCTTCATGAGACCTCCTCGCGGTTCGGCGGCGGCCGGTTTCCTGGGGACGGCGCTCCTTGCCGGATGCGCGGGCGGGGCGGGCTTCGCGCCCTGGCCGGGCCCTGATCGGGCGGGATTGCGCGTTCCCGATGCCCTGTGGGAGCGCGTCCGGACGGAAACGGGATACGCGGGACGCGAGGTCGGGTTTTCGGAGGCCGATTTCGCGACGCTCTTCAAGCCGGGCGTCCAGGATCGGGGATTCCGGCACGTCGCTCCGGGGCTCCTGGATCTGTTCAAGGATGCCCGTGCCGCGCCCGCCATGAGCGGCACGCTTTCGGACCGGCTCGTTTCCGCAGGGACCCTGGCAGGACGCCTCGCCGCGGCGAACGCCCTTTTCGGCCGTCCGGGCGCTCCGGACGTCCCGTCCGCGCCCACCGCGGAAGCCGTCGGGATCCTGTCGGGACAGCCCGGCTGGGACAGGCTCCCGGCGGGATTCCGGGACCTGGCGGCGCGGATCCTTTCCGTCTCCCTGGCGGCGGCGCCCGTCCTGCGCGCCGCGGCAGGCGAGGCGTTCGTCCGGGAGGCGCTTTCCTCGCCGGATCCCCGGGAGATCGCTGCAGCGGCGCTCTACGATCTCGCGAGCGCGCCCCATCACTTCGAGCGGGACCCCCGCACGATCCGCCCGGAGAGCCTCGACCTCCTGGATGTCGCGGACCATGCCGCGCTCGCGCGCGAGGGGGCGCGGATCGTCGCCGGGGTCGAGTCGGCGGTCGCCGACCTCAAGGCATGGCTCGCGGCGAACCCGCCGGGAGAGAAGGACTTCGCCGAGACGGTTTCGTTCACGACCCCCCTGGGGACGCTTCGGATCGGTTCGGTGAAGGACGACCGGCACGAGGGGGGGGATTTCCTCGTGGTGGACCCGGGCGGGAACGACCACTACGGAGGGCGCACCGCCGCCTCGGCCGGCTTCGCGATGCCGGTCTCGATCGCGATCGACCTGGCCGGAAACGACCACTACGACAGCGGGAGCGCCCCGGCGGGGCTCGCGTGCGGCCTCTTCGGGGCGGGAGTCCTCATGGATCTCGCCGGCAACGACTACTACCGGACGGCAGGGGCGGGGCTGGGGTGCGGGCTTTTCGGGACGGGCGTCCTCCTGGATGCGGCGGGGGATGATTTCTACCTGACGCTCGACCTGTGGGGAGAGGGGGCGGGGGTGGCCGGCGTCGGGATCCTCGCCGATCTCACGGGCGACGACGCCTACCGCGCCCGGTACCTGTCCCAGGGATTCGCGGGGTGCCTCGGGGTCGGGCTCCTCCTCGACACGGCCGGGAACGACCGGTACCACGCCACGGGCTGGGACGGTCCTTCGAACCCCTTCAAGGCGAACCGTCCGCTCTCCCTGTCGCAGGGATTTTCGATCGGCCGGCGCCCCGACGGCTCCACGAAAAAGGAGAAGGAGAAGGAAGAGGCGGCGCGCAAGGCGGCGGCGAAGGACGGGAAGGATCCCCCGGCCGAGCCCCCCCCGGACGTCAAGACCCTGCCGCCTTCCAGGAGGGGGCTTGCGGGCGGGTACGGCGTCCTGGTCGACGCGGGCGGTGACGACCTCTACGAGGGACATGTCTATTCGGGGGGATCGGGGTACTGGTTCGGGATGGGGATCTTCGAGGATCTCGCGGGCGACGACACCTACGCGCGCGCGTCGTATTCGGCGGGGTCCGCTCCCCACTACGCGATCGGCGTCTGCGTCGACCGGGCCGGGAACGACGCCTACAACGCGGCAACCGACGACAGCCGGACCTCCTTCGGCCACGGGCGCGATATCGGGATCGGCGTTTTCGTCGACGGGGACGGGGACGACCGGTACCGGCTGGGGCCCATGTGCGGCGGAAGCGTCAGCATCCAGGCCGTGGGGCTCTTCTGGGACCGGCGTGGGAACGACCTTTACGAGGTCGTCGCCAAGGCCGACCACGCGGGGGACTATCCCTACGCCTTGGGGAACGCGAGCGTCTCCCAGACGGAGGAGCGCGGATCCACCGACAGCAAGAAAGGGCTTATCGGAGCGGGGATCTTCCTCGATACCGGTGGGCGCGACACGTACCGGAGCGTCCCGCCGTTCGATCCGCTCGCCTCCGGCATCCGGCCGGCCGAGGGGCGCGTCCAGCAGGGGCGCGACGGGTGCGAATGGCGCGACACGATGAAAGGGGTCCTCACCGGGTACGGCCGCGACCTCGACTGGTATCCGGCGGCGCCGCCCCGGGCGCATGACGCCTCGAAACAGCCTGACGGGAAGAAAGGGAAGAAAAAGGGGGGCGAGTAGCGCCGCCGGTCAGCGGTTCCCGGCGTTCCAGAACCGGTCGAACTCGTCCTTGTCGGAAGGCTGGAGCATTTCCGGCCGGAAGAGTTTCTTCACCACGGGCCTGTCGGTTTTCGTGGACTCTCCCGTCCCCGTGATGAAGCTGCACTGGCGGATGACCGTCACGCCGTCGTCGGCGCACTCGTAGAACATGAGCGCTTCCCCTTTCGCCGGAACGAACTGGGCACCCTTGAAATATTTCATGTCGCCCATTCTACCGCCCCTTTGGGCTCTTCTGTATCCTGTGCGGTCCATCGGCGGCATAGCCAAGTGGTAAGGCGACGGTTTGCAAAACCGTTATCCTGGGTTCGAATCCCAGTGCCGCCTGCCGTTTTCGCGGATCGGGGGCCATCTGCGGCGTTGCTCGGCAGGCCGGGGGTCGCACGGCAGACCCGACGGCCTGCCTCGCACCTTGCACCTGGCCCACGCTGCGCGAAAACGGGGGGGATCGCCGGGAGGCGATGTGACTGGGATTTGAAGGAAGGACGCCGCCCCGAAGGGGTGAGGAGCCCGGGAGGGCGACGAAAGGCGTCCGACCCGGGGTCGCGCGAGGGAGCGGGAGCGACCGAGTGTGACCGAATCCCAGTGCCGCCTGCCGTTTTCGCGGATCGAGGGCCATCTGCGGCGTTGCTCGGCAGGCCGGGGGTCGCACGGCAGACCCGACGGCCTGCCTCGCGCCTTGCACCTGGCCCACGCTGCGCGAAAACGGGGGGGATCGCCGGGAGGCGACGGGCGTGGAATTCCCGGATTTCCTGATTCGTTTTGCTGTCAGAGGCTGACAGAAAGTCGTGGAAAGGCTGGCTCGAGGCGTTCTCTTGTTGGGGGTTGCCGCGGCGATCGGGGCCGAGGCGCTTGGGCCGGGACCGTCCCTTTCCGACGCGGCGCGGGGCCGCGTGGAGGAAGGGGTGGAGCGCCTCGCCGAGCTGGGGAAACGTCCCGGCCTCTCCCTGCGCGGCAACACGGCCGGGGTGAGGGAGAAGGTCCCGTTCCTCACGGCGAAAGGGGTTCCTGCGATCCTGCGGGAATGTCTCGACGACCCGCTTGCGGCGCCGAAACACGCCGACCGGATCTTTGACGGATTCCTGTGCGCCCGGTCCGCGGATGACGCGGCGCGCTTCGCGGCTTCCCTTCTCGGCCGGGCCCCGGCCGATGTCGTTCCGGAACCCCTGTCCGTGGAACTGGCCGGCCGGATCGCCGCACTTCCGGACAGGATCCGCGAGGCGCTGGCACGTTTCCTTGAAACGGCGGGACCGGCGCACGCCGCCTGCCGCGCCGCCTGCGAGACGGTGTCTCCCGGCGAGATGCGTACGCTGGCCGGGCGCTTCCTGAGTGTCGCCGGGGATCCGCTGCTCGACGACGCGGGGATGACGCGGCGTCTCGGAATCGATCCGGCTGCCGTCCGCCTCCCTGTCGCCGGGCACCCCGCGGCGATCTTTCACCAGATCGACCGGGACCGCCTGGCCGGTGCTGCCGTCTCCTTCACGCGCGCCTGTCGGGAACTGGCCGACGCCATGAAGGTCCTGCCGACCGCCGCGCTCGACGGCGCGGCATCCCCGGACGAAAGGAAGGAAATCGGGACTCCTTGGGGGCTTCTCGTCCTCGCAGGGCGCGGCTCCACCCGGCATCCGCCGCCGGACCCGAAAAGGCCGGTCCTTCTCGCGGTCGATCTCGGAGGTCACGACGCCTGGGAGGGTGCCTGGGGCGCGGCGTCCGGCCCCGACGGGCATTTCCTGGGGGGCGTGATCGACCTCGCCGGAGACGACCTCTATCTCGCGGATGTCGCCAACGCCTTCGGATCCGGATATTTCGGGGTCGGCGTGCTCCTGGACCTCGCAGGGGACGACCGGTACGAGGCGGAGGATTTCTCGCTCGGGTGCGGCCTCGGGGGATGGGGGATCGCGTGGGACGCCGCCGGGAACGACACCTGGCGCGGGACGACGCATTCGCAGGGGTGCGGCGCCTTCGGATACGGCCTGCTCCTCGACGGGGCGGGGCGAGACCGGTACCGGGCCGATCTCGACAGCCAGGGGTTCGGTTTCTGCGGGAGCGTCGGGGTCCTGGCCGACGCCCGGGGAGACGACCTCTACCAGGCGGGCGGCCGCTTCACCGACGACATCGGGGAGTCGCCGGAAAGGATCGGCCGCTACAAGGCACGATCCCAGGGGTTCGGCTGGGGATGGCGGCCGCAGGCGACGGGGGGGATCGGCGCGCTCCTCGACGGCGGCGGCAACGACCTCTACGACCTGGCTCAAAGCGGAATGGGGCAGGGAACGGGATACTGGTTTTCCTTCGGCCTGCTCTACGACGCCGCGGGGGACGACCTTTACGACGCCAACTACTACGCGCAGGGGGTGGGGCACCACTTCGGGACCGGGGTCCTCGCGGATCGCGCCGGGAACGATGCCTACAAGCTGACGGGGGGCGGCGGCCAGTGCTGGGGGCACGACTACGGCGTGGCGTGGCTCGTCGAGTCGGGCGGGGACGACCGGTACGCCATCAGCCGCACCCCGGCCGCAAAGGGGTTCCGGACGGGCTCCGGCCAGGGGGGCGGGAACCTGCGCGGGATCGGGGTCTTTCTCGAATGCGCCGGCGACGACACCTACGACTCGGGGCCGGACTGGACCCCGGAGGACGTCGTCCGGATGTACCAGGTCCGCGAGGAGAAGGGGGCCCGCAAGAAGCTTTCCGGCGACGAGATCGTCGCGCGGCGGCGCGGGATCGGGATCCGGCTTGATCTCGCGGGGCGCGACCGGTACGCGCCGTCCGGGCAGGACGGGACGGACCGCCTGCGCATGATCCATGCGCTCGACCGGGACCTGGAATAAGAGCCGATTACGCGGACTTCGGAGGTTCGACCTTCTTGGCGTCGGCGGGCTTGTTGATTTCTTCCTCGATCCCCGCCATCCCCTTCTTGAACTCCTGGACGCTCTTTCCGAGCGCGCGGGCGAGATCCGGCAGGCGCTTCCCGCCGAAGAGGATGAGGGCGATCAGGGCCAGGATCCACCACTCGCCGCCGCCGATCATTCCGATCATGACTACAGTCTACCCCCGGCGGACGCCGGCGAGGAAGGCTTTCATGTCGGCCGGGACGGGTGATTCGACCTCGACCGGTTCCCCCGTCTTCGGATGCGTGAACGCCAGCTTCCAGGCGTGCAGGGCCTGGCGCGCCATCGTGGGGGCGGGGGGCGGGGGGCCGTAGTCCTTGTCTCCCACGATCGGATGCCCGATCGCCGCCAGATGCACCCGGATCTGGTGCGTGCGGCCGGTTTTCGGGGCGACCTGGACGAGCGTATGGCCGGGGACGCGTTCCACCACCGTGTAGTCCGAGTGGGCCGCGCGCCCCGCCGCATCATGGCGGACCGACACCTTCTTGTGGTCCCGGCGGGAGCGCCCCAGGGGAAGCGCGATCGCGTCGGCGTCCCGCGGCATTTCCCCGTGGACGACGGCGAGGTAGGTCTTCCGGACCTTCCGGTATTCGAACTGCCTCTGGAGCTTCGGCAGGGTGTCGGCGTCCTTCGCCACGAGCAGGACGCCGCTCGTCTCCACGTCGATCCGGTGGACGATCCCGGGACGATGCTCCTCGCCGGGAAGCGTGCCGCAGTGGTAGAGGATCGCGTTCACGAGCGTCCCCGACCAATGCCCCTTGGCCGGGTGCACCACCATGCCGGGCGGCTTGTCGACCGCCATGAGACAGTCGTCCTCGTACAGGATGGAGAGGGGGATCGGCTCCGCCGTCGGGCGCATGCGCTCCGCCGGCGGGGCGGCGAAACGGATCACGTCCCCCTGGCGCACCCGGTAGCGGGGAGGGACGACGCGGCCGTTCACAACGATCCGCCCCTGGCGCGCGAGATCCCCGAAGAAGGTGCGCGAGTGGTCGTGGAAGCGGCCGGCGAGGTACCGGTCGATCCGCATGTCGTCCGGGACCGGATGCGGCAGGCGGACCTCCTGCGCGCGGGAAAGCCTTGCCGCGATCATCGCGGGGACGAGGTGGTTGGGAACGTAGGGACGGGACTTCACGGGGCGACTCGCCCGGCCGGTTATTCGGCCTTGGGGGGAGGCTGGTCTGCGGGAGGTCCGTCCTTCTTCTTTTCCGCTTCCGCCTGCAACGCGAGCATTTCCTGGAAGCGGCGGCGGCTGACCTGGAGCTTCTTCTGGATCACGTCCTGCTCGGTCATGGGGGTCTGGTCGTCGGACGCGTCCTTTTTCCTCTTGTCGAGGATGTCCGCGACGGAAAAGCGGGTGTCGACGAGCCTCGCCGCGGGGGAATCGGGATATTCCTTCAGGACCCGGGCGTAGATCGAGGAGGCCACGAGGTCGTTCCCGCCGAGATCCTCGAAGATCTGCGCGCTCGCCATCAGGGAGAGCGGCGCGGCCGGATGGCGGGGGAACCGCTCGACCACCCGCTCGTAGGCGTCCAGGGCCTTCCGGAGCGTCTCGGGACCGGTCCCCTGCTTCGCATAGGCGGCCGCCAGGGACTGCAGGATCCAGGGGGTCGCATCGGAGGCGGAGCTCCGCTCCGCAAGCGCCTCGAGCGACGCCGCGGCCGCAGCCGGGTCGCGTTCCATGACGTAGAGCGCGTCCTGGAAGCGGCCGGCCATCTCGTCGGCGTGCGTCCCGCCGCGGCGCGCGCGGTGGTAGATCATGAGCCCGGCCGCGAAGGCGACGGAGAGGGCGAGGACCCCGTAGGTCCCCCGCCACCGGGAAAAGCCCGCGGACGGCCCGGTCATTGGATGTCGATCACGATCACGGTCTGGCCCCGTTCGCGGACCGACGTGATCTTGCATTCCTCGGGGACCCGGTCGGGGGAGGCGGACTTGTTGAAGACGAGCACCTGGGCGCCCGTCCCGCGCACGAGCTCCTCGCGGACCTTCTTCCAGCCGAACCCCTGTCCGGTCATGTGCTCGTCGTAGAACCGGACGACGTCCTTGACGTGGGAGTTCCCCTTGTAGACGAGGTGGGCGATCCGGACGTTCCCCTTGTCGAGGAACACCTTCTTGAACGACTCGCGCGGCTCGTACTCGAAATACCGCGGGACCGGGATGTCGGAGAAGACCAGCTCGTCCTGGTACTGGTTCTCGAGCGGGCGCCCGGCGGCCTCGGGAGGCGCGCGGCCGCCCGGCGGCGGGAGACAGCCCGTCGCGGCAAGGACCAGGAAGCCGGCCAGGATCGTTCGCTTGGGCATCGTGTTTCCTCCCATGGATTGGCCGACGAGTGTAGGGGTTCCCTCCGGAACTTTAAAGAGGTACCCCCGCCAGGATTCGGTCACTTCCGCTGTTCCGTAAATTCCCTGGCCGCATTCCTGCGGCCTTCGCAAAACCGCGCAGCGCGGGATGGATTCCAGGAGCGGGCCGCGAAGGTCGTATCTACGCTGTGATACCCCGAGCGGCCCGCGACGCCGAAGACGCCCGCGATCCGCGGTTTTGCTACCCCCGCCAGGATTCGAACCTGGGACCGCCGGATTAGAAATCCGGTGCTCTTCCGGCTGAGCTACGGGGGCCCGGACGGATTCTAGCCGCTCGCGAGGGGGGAATCAGTTGCCGCGCGTCTTGAGGGTGGTGAGCTCCCAGAGGAGAGAGGCCAGGGCCTGCGCGTCGCCGGAGCCCCCTTGCGGCCGCGCGGGGGCGGAGGGAGAGAGAGCCGTGGCGAGCTCGCCCCCGTCCAGCCAGTAGCCGGCGCACGCCTGGCAGCGATCCAGGGGGAGGTTCCCCCCGACGGTCCAGGCGTAATTGAACCGGATCATCCGTCCGGTGCATTTGGGGCACGCGGCGATCAGGGGGCCCGCCGTGGCGGGCGCGAGCGTCCCCGCCGCGGGCCTGGCGGCCGCCGGAGGCATTTTCCGGACCGCCTCGAACTCGCCGCGGTCGAACCAGATTCCCTGGCAGGCCGGGCACCGGTCGAGCTGGACCGGCCCGACCGCGAAGAGGGCGAGATCCTTTCCGTCGCGCGGGCAGAGCATGACGTGATCTTATTGCATGGCGGTGCCCAGACAAGCCCGCCCGTCCGCGGGCGGTTTGACAAGGGGCCTGCCGCGGGGAAGAGTGGAGGACGAGAGGGGATCGTTTTCAGGCGAAAGGAGGTGCGCATGCGCTAGGGGGAAGACTGGACAATCGGGTGGACGACCGAAAGGAGGCGGCGATGCGACGAAACGGCTTCACGCTCGTCGAATTGCTCGTGGTCATCGCAATCATCGGTTTATTGGCGGGAATACTGATTCCGGTCGTCACCAAGATCCAGGACAAGGCCAAGCTGAACAAGTGCATGATGGGGCACGCGCGGGAGCTGTCCGCCGCGATGAACCTCTACGCCGCGGAGTTCGGGGAGTATCCCGACAAGGCGCTGGGGGGGGCGGAGAAGATCGCCCTGCTTCTTTCATGCAAGAAGCTGGGGCTGGAGCCCGAGCAGGTGGCCTGTCCGAATCTGGGTGACATCAACGACGGAGGGAATCGGATCATGGCGGATTTCAGGACCGCGCCGGGCGGATACCCGGCCAGCGACTGCAACGGGTACGTGAGCTTCATCAGCCGGAAGGCGGGGACGCGGATCTCCGCATCGACGGCGTTCCCCGCGTCCGAACCCATGCTGATCGAGGCCGACTCGTCCAACCACTCCGGAAAATTCGTGGTGGTGTTCATGGACGGCCACGCCGTGGCGCTCGAGGATACGGATTCGAAGTGGGGCACGGAAAACACGGGAACGAACGACACGGCCAACGCGAAGGAGCTCGACCTGTCGGGGTGCAGTCCGGACTAGACCGCACGGGACACAAGGGATCCTCTCTCTCCTCCTCCCCGATCCCCCCGGGGAGGAGTTTTTTTGGTTCTTCCGGCTTTTCCGTGGGTTTCCGGACGTCGCCCCGGCGGACGCGGCGGCGGGCTCGCTCCGGCCCGCCCCTCG
>CAYVXZ010000021.1:0-45715 GCA_964455625.1 uncultured Planctomycetales bacterium
TCAAACCCTAGCATCGGTTTTGGATGTCGTGCCCCCTTTCTTGATGTAGAGCCGCCGGGTGTCACAAGTAGACACGACGGCACGGCTCGCGCCTTGAATCTGGCCATCGCTTCGAGAATCGGATGGAGTCGTCGGGAGGCGACGGCCGGGGATTCGGGGACCGGTTGAGCCGGTTCGCTCCAACCGCTAGGATCGTGCCGTGAAACGCCTGTCGCGCGCCCTTTCGGCGGCTCTCCTGCTTGCCACCGCGACGAGCGGATGTGTCGGCCATTACTTCAAGCACCGCGTCCGCGACTTCTTCGACCCGGTCACGCTGGACCTGGCCGGCGGGGCGGGTCTCGGGGTCCAGGCGCGGGCTTCCGTGATCCACACGGGGTTCGGGTACGCCCAGATGTACCACTGGGGGCTCCTGGACGGCGTCCCCGGGAAGCACAACCCGTTCGGCCTGCGGCCGGAGTTCCATGCCGACTTCCTGGTCTACAGCAGCGAGGGGACGATGACCGGCTGGCCCAACGCCCTGGCGGACCAGCCGCTCAAGGCCACCTGGACCCGCCGGGAGCATGTCGACCCGCACCTCTGCTGGTTCGTCCACGCGCCGCACCACCCGACGGCCGAACCCGCCATGCGCTGGCACGAGATCCTGGACGTGAAGGCGGGCGTGAACGCGGGGCTCGTCGGCGCCCGGGCCGGGGTCAGCCCCGGCGAGCTTCTCGATTTCGTCCTGGGATGGTTCGGGATCGACATCGCCGGGGACGACAAGAAGCCTGAATCGAGAAGTCAGGAGCCAGAAGTCAGGAGTCAGAACAAAAACGCCAAATGATCCGTTTTGTCTGACTTCCGGTTACTGACTCCTGTTGTTATTCCCAAACGGTCCAGGCGTTCGTCCGTCCGCGGCGCCGGAAGCAGAACCAGACCGAGTCGAGGACCGGAGTTTCCGTGACGACCGCGGCTTCCGACGCGTCGAACGCCACCTCGTACCGGAAGGACCGGATCCCCCGCAGCGCTTCCAGGTCCGTCGGCTTGTCGGCATCCGCCAGAGGCACCGTGCCGATCTCGACGCCCCCGGCCGGATCGGAATAACCGGTCACCCGGACCGCGAGGGCACGGGCGCTGTCAGTGAATGACGCGGGGACGAATCCGGTCCATTGCCCGCTCACGAACCGGGTCGGCGCGTCCAGCACGTAGAGGGAAGATTTCCAGGTCCCCCCGGAGACGAACCGCCCCAGCCTGAAGCGCGCCTCGGCGGAGGGACGGTCGAGCGCCGTGTCATGCAGGCGGATCTCGTCGATCCCGACCAGGCCGAGCGCCTCCTTGTCCTGGACCACGATGGAGTACGGATGGACGTGTTCCAGGGGCGGCCCGCCGGCGGCGTCCATCCCGTTGAGGTACAGGGAGAAACGCGTCTCGTTCGGGGCGATCCGGCGGACGGACAGGAGAACGTGGAAATTCCAGGCGCTCCCCTGCGTCACGGCGGCATCCCCGACGGAAAATACGGCCCCGGATGTCCGGAGGATCGGGCTCCCCCCCGTCGGCTCGTAGCCGTTCACGGTCAGGCGGAACGCGTTCTCCAGAAGCGCCTCGTCGCGCGTCACGGAAAGCCCCACCAGGGGAGGCGGTTTCTGCATGCCGGGCACCCCGGCCGGGTACGAACCGTAGATCGCGAGGGACGACCCGGGCTTCATCCAGGCCTCCACCGAAAACGCCTGGATCAGATCGACCTCCGGAACCCCCGTCATGCCGGGGCACTGGAAGCTCCAGTCGAATCCGCCAACCCGCTGGTATTTCGTCTCGGCCTCGACGGAATACGGATTCCACCGGGTCTCGGTGGTGGAAAGGTCCACCGGCAGGGGCTTGGCCGGTTCCGGCGAGAAGCCGGGCGCCCGCTCGTGCCAGAGTTCCCCTTCGGGCCCCGGGGTGCGCACCCCCTGGTTGTTGAGCCGGTTGTCGCCGTCCTCCTTCACCGCCCAGTAAAGTCGGGCCCCCTGGAGCCCCCCCTCGCGGCCGGCGAGCGCCAGTCCCCCGATGCCGCGCGAGAACCCCCACCAGGGAGGCTCGCCCTCCTCGTTTCCCGTGACGCTCCGGATCTCGCGGAACGGAAGGGTGACGACATGCGGATAGAGACGCGGCGCGGCGCCGTCCTCGTAGGTCGTCACGTCAAAACGCACGTCCCGGCGCAAGAAGGGGGCCGGATCCCACGTGAGGATCCCGCGCCGGGCAAGGTTCTTCCCGCCCCCGAGATTCTCGAAATCCTCCTGGCTGACGAATTCCAGGCGCTCGGCAGCCAGGATCTCTCCCGATGCGACCCGGCGCGCCGGCCCGCCGGGGGCGCTCCCCGTGGAAGAAACCGAGAAGCGGACCGGCGGCGCCAGGGTCCCGCCCCAGGGAAGGAAAGGAGGATTGGGCGTGGCACCGTTCGATTCGCAGTACTTGAAAGGGGTCAGCGGACCGGTGAACCACCCCTCTTCGGGACCGGGGGACGGTTTCAGGCGCGTGATCGCCTGGAACGGGAGGGCGCGCATCTGCTGGACGCCCGGGGCCGGATCACGGTCGATCTCCCAGCCGGCCCAGGCGCAGGCAACGACCTCCAAGAGGTTCTGGAGGCCGCCCGGATCGGGCGAGACCGGCAGGAACAGGAGATCCGCCTTCGCCTGGCACCAGCTACGCGCCAGGTCGGGGGCGACGGCCGACAGGTCCGCGTGATCGACGGGAAAGAGGTCCGCCGAGCTGTCGAGGAATTCCCGGCGGAGCGTCCGCCAGGAGAGCGTCCCGTCATGGCGTAGGTCGTCGAGCGTCCCGATCGCGTTCCGGGCCTCATCGGGATAGATCTGGATCATCGCGTACGCCCCGCCTGCCGTCGGCTGGAGGTTCTTGAAGGCGAGCGACTTCCCGGCGCGCGTGCAGGGAGCGTCCCATCCGGCGGGCGATCCCGGCATCTTCGCCATCGAAACGAATGTCGCCAGCTTCGTCCAGAGCGCCTCCAGGACTTCCGGCGGTGCGGCCCGCAGGTTGACGGGGACGTAGCGGGGCAGGTTCGACGTCTCGTAACCGACGACCCGGCCGCTCTCCTCGAACCCGCAGCCGACGTACGGCCCGACGTCGATGAAGGGCGCCACGGCCTCCCATTCCGCCGGCACGTACCCCGCCCCCAGAAGCGCCTTCCGGACATCCTCCAGCGTCCCGTATCCGCCGGGCGGACGGAAAGCCAGGAGGTCGCTCCCCAGGCGCGACCACCGGAACGCCTCGGCGTCCGGCACGGCCGGCGGCGTTTCCCACCGGTGCGTCCCCTCGGGAAGCAGGAGTGCCCCCAGGTTGTCGAGCGCATGCACCAGCCCGCGATGGCACGGGATTTCCGGATCCTTGTGGTCGCCCTTCCCGTTCTGCGCGGTCGGTTCCTGGCCTGGCAGGCCGGCGGGCGGCATCCGGGGTCCGTGGACGTCGGCGGCGTCGAGGGCCCCCGCATTGACCGGCAACTTCCCCTCGGGAGAGACGATCTTGAGCGCGAACACCGCCCCGAAAGGGCGCCCTCCGTTCCGGAGGCGGCCGCTCCAGGCGGAAAACCTCCCGTCGCCGTCCAGATCCGTCCAGCCCGACAGGTCGTCCGCATTCAGGTCGAAGACGCCCGGCCGGCCGCCGGATTCGCTCCACCCCTCGCCGTGGCTGTAGGAGGGATTGAGGGCGCCGGCATGTTCCGCGGCGACGCCGTCGCGGAACGACCAGTCGTCCCCGCGCGTCGAGACGCGCCGGCCGTCCGGAGACAGGGTTCCGGCCGCGAGGCGCGCGGACGCGTAGTGCATGCCGCTCTCCGCCGTCAACGCCGAGACGTCCGCCGCCAGCGCCGCCTCCGCGCCGGCCCGCGAGAACCGGCCGAGGTTCAGGAGCAGGACCCCGGCCAGCGCCAGGACCACGAGGAAGCCGCTCACGAAGACGAGGAGGATCCCGCGCCTGTTCATTCCGGCTCCTCCAGGAGCCCCGCCAGGAAAGCCGCGACCCGGCGCTCCCGCGGGGTCGCCGCCGCGTCGGCCGCGCGGGAACGCCAGTCCCCTCCCCCGCCCCAGGTCCCCGCGAGGAGCGTCACCGCCTCGAGGCTTTCGGCGAATCCCGGCTTTCCATGGCCGGACGCCAGGCGCGCGACAGCGGTCTTCCAGTCCCAGAGGGCCATCTCCTGGAGAGCCGGCGGACGCCCGGGAAACGCCATCGCGCGCTTCCCGGCGGGGACGCGGATCATCCCGGCGGCCCCCCTGAACTCCACGGCCCCCTCCGACACCTCGACCGACAGGACGGAAAACGCATCTCCCGCCTCCGGCCAGACGTGGAACGCCCTGGCCGAAAAGGAGGTCCCGACGACGCGGATCTCCCCTGCCTCCGACACCACCCGGAAGGCGCGGGGGTCCTTCACCGCCTCGACCGTGAGGGTTCCCCGCGCGAGCCCGATCACGACGCGCTCGTCCGTCCCGGGCGCGAGAAGCCGCGCGCGCGAGCCCGGGTCGAGCCGCGCGCGCGACCCGTCGGGAAGCGTGAACGCCTCCGCGACGAGATCCTGGGGGACATCCCCGACCCGGCGCCCCTCGGGAAGCGTGAAGTGCCGTGCGGGAGCGTCACCGGACCGGAAGAGGAGCCATCCCGCCGCGAGCAGGACCGACGCCGCGGCGGCGAACCGCCAGGCGCCCGCGAAGGCGGTCCGGCGCGGCGCCGATCCGGAACGCGCGGCGCCCGTTACGGCCGCTTCGAGGGCGTCCGGATCGAACGCGGCCCCGACATCCCCGTCGCCAAGGCCCGCCGACAGCCGTTCCCGGCAGGCGGCGCACGACTCCAGGTGTCCGGCCCACGCGGCCCGCTCGGACGCGGAGGCCCCGCCGTCGACCCACGCCGCAACCTCTTCCTCCGACAGGCAGGCCCGCGCGTCCATTACCCGTGTGTCGGGGGATCCCCGCCCGGCGTATCGGACGAAATCATTATTTTTCTCGTTTTTTCCAGCGCCCGCGCCAGGACCACCCGGACATAGGCCGGGTCGAGATCGAGGACGCGGGCGATCGCGCCCGTTTCCGCGCCGTCCCAGAAGCGCATCCGGACGACGAGGCGGTCCCGCGCCGGAAGCCCGGCCAGGGACCGCTCCAGGCGGTCGACCGCCTCCCGGCCGAGAAGGACGCTGGCCGGATCCGCCTCCGGGCCCGACTCTTCCCGGAGCCCTGCCAGGCGGAATCTCCCCTCACCGGCCTCCGCCCGGGCCGTCTTCCGGACGATATCGAGCGTCGCGAACCCGGCGACCGCCGCGACGTAGGTCGAGAGCTTCGAGCGCCAGGCGAACCGGGCCAGGAGCCGCCCCTGTCCGGCGGCCAGGCGCAAAAAGGTCTCCTGGACCGCCTCCTGGACGGCGTCCGGATCGGCGCGCCCCAGCTTCGCGGACAGGATCCCCGCCGCGCGGGACGCGGCGAGCCGGCCGTACCGGCGGGCCAGTTCCCCCCAGGCCCGCTCGTCCCGGGCCAGGCACCGCGCGACGAGATCCCGTTCATCCGCTCCGGCGTTCTCCACGGCCTGCATGATGCCCCGGATCGGGCGCGGGGCAAGGACAGGGGGGCGCTCAATCCCGCGCGAGCCAGCGTCCGGCCCGGCCGGTCTGGCGAGCGACGAGCGAGATCCCCTCGAAGTAAGGGGTCCGGTAGAGGGGACCCGGGGTGAGCGACCGGAAGGAGACGTCGTACGAGAACGCGCTCACGTCCCCCAGGTCCGACAGGTCGTCGAAAAGGCGCGTCTCCGGCAGGTCGACCACCCGGGACGAAAGACCGGGCTGCTCCAGATGCAGGCGGACCGTTGTCACGACGCGCTCCGGAGAAAACCCTGTCGGGATTCCGGTCCAGTTGACCTCCCCCAGGACGGCGGGACGCGCGAAGACAAAGCGCGGCGAGCGGTAGACGGCGGGCGCCGCTTCCGGGACGACAAAGCGTCCCAGGTCGCGACGCTCGCGGGCGGCCTGTTGGGACAGGGCCCATGGATGGAGCCGGATTTCGTCGATCTGCTGTGCACGAAAGGACGGATCGGAAGGAATTCTCATGCCGAACGTGCGCATGTTGTTGCCGGCAGGAATCCCGTTCAGATGCCGCCCGTTGACGTACAGATCCACGTACGAAACCCAGGATACCGGGTCGAACCGTATCGTGAAGACCAGATGGTCCTGCCCGTCCTGGACCGCCGTGGACTGGACAAAGGGCATGAAACCCTCCGCCAGGACAATCTCGGAAAGCGGGAGAGGGGCGCCCAACCGGTCGATCAACTCCCATCCGTTACAGAAAACGGTATAGCGGACGCCGCTCACGGTGCCGCCGGGGTCCAGCACGGGTTCGACGCGATCGACTCTCAGGGAAGCCTCCCGCGGGGGGACGTCGAAATCCCCTTTGACCTCCAGACACGTCATTCCCGATCCCAGGCGCCGCGAGGAGAACCAGGCCTCGACGCACATTTCCTTGAGATACGGCTTCCCGTCGATCAACGTCTCCTGGGCGGGCAGGCGGCCGGCGAAGGCCCCGGTGAAGGCGGTGTAACCGGAGGATGCGAAAACATCCGGCCCGGCCAGAAGGAGATTCGGCGGCATAGGCGCCGCCAAGGACCCGTCAGGCCAGGAGACTGCCAGCCATTCCCTGTCCGGAAATTCCGGAGTTTCGTCCTCGGTGAACGGCCAGTAGAACGCCGCCCCCTGATTCCCGCAGGCGCGGCCGGCAAGCGCCAGGGCTCCATGGATCCGGGAATACGCGTTCCCGGATGTTCCCGCCATGATTCCCCGTGCGTTGCACCTGGGCAGGGACATGATCCACGGGTAGCGCGGATGCTGCACTCCGGGGGTCGAGGGGTCCTGATCGACCTGGGTCCCGGATGCGGGGGGAGGAAGGGCCGGCGGAAGGAGAAAGAACCCGTGCATCAGGACCGTCGCCGGATCGTCCGCCGCGGGGCGGCGACCCGCCGGGTCCGGGTCGTCGACTGTCAGGCCTCGCCGACCCCAGAGAACCGCATCCGGAAATTCGAAGTCAGCCTGTGTCGTGAACTCGATCCGGTCGGCCGCCCGGATGACGCCGGAGCGCCCGGTCCGGCCGCCCAGGCTTGCGACCCGGAAGACGGTCGGCGGCGCCAGCGTCAGGCCCAAAGGGGCTTCAAGCGAGACCGATGTCTGGATGCCGTAGGGCACGGCGGAAGCCTGGAAGTTTCCGGCGTGATCCGGGTCGACGACACGACCGATACCGGAAACGTCGATCGGGGCGAACGGTCGCGCCCCGGAAGAGGGGACCGGGCCGGGGCCCGGGTCGATCCCCCAGGCGGTCCACGAGGAGAGATCCGACAACTCCGGTCCTTCCTGCGTCATCGCGAAGAAGGCCAGGTCCGCCTTCGCGCGCGCCCAGGCGGACGCCGCCCGGGGAGCCGCAGGATGGGCGATGGCGGCCAGGGCTCCGGTCTCGAGCGGGAAGAGGGACGCCGCCACGAGGCCTTCCCGGAATGCCAGCCAGGAGTGCCGGCCAGGCGTCCGGCGAAAACCCGCCGCCCAGGCAGCCAGGGCCTCCGCCTCGTCCCGGTAGATCTGGACGGCAGCGGCCGACCAGGGGATCGCCCCCCCGCTCCGGGGAAACGGCATCGTGAGCGGAATGGCGGCCTGTCCGGGAAACGGAAGCTCGGGGGATGTCCGCAGATGCATCCAGAGGGCCTGCAGTATCTCGCGCGGGGCGGCCGCCAACTCGACAGGGACATAGTCGACAGGCAACGGAGGGGCTCCGGGAATGAGGGTCCGCTTGCCGGTATCTGCCGTCTCGTACGGGCCGATCTCCAAAAAAGGCAGGACCGCGTCGCGCTCCCCCAAGGAGTACCCAAGCCCCTGAAGCGTGACACGGATCTCTCCGATCGACCGGTATCCCCCGACCGGTCGATTCCCGATCAGGTGAAAGCCGAGGCGTGATACCGGGATGATGTCACCGTTGCCGCCCGCCGCGTCGAATCTCCCGATCGAGGGATTGGGAAGAAGCCGGATCGCCCCGAGGTTATTGAGAGCGTGGACCAGTCCTTTATGGGCTTCCGAATCCGGGTCGCGACAGGCGGGGCCGTCCGGCTGGCCTGCATTGACAGGCAGGCCTCCTGATGTCGAGCTGACCTTCAAGGAAAAGGGGACGCCGCCCCCCGACTTGTTGCCGCGCAGACGCCCCGTCCAGGCCGAAAAGCGCCCGTCACCGTCCAGGTCAGCCCCCCGAGCCTCGCCGGGACCGCAGGCGCCGTCCTGGTCGGCGTCGTCCCAAGGCTCTCCATGGCTCCAGGACGGATTCGCAAGCGCCGCGTCGGACCACCCGAGCGACGGGGAGGCGCGGCAGGACCAGTCGTCCCCCCGGTTCGTCGCGGCGGGGATCGCCGGCGGGCTGGTCTCCTCCCGGGACAGGCGCGCGGCGGCATAGCCCATGCCGCTTTCGGCCGCGAGGTCCGCGCGGGCCCCCGCCAGGACCCCGCGCGCGGCCGGATCCAGGAGCCGCGCCGCCTGCCAAAAGGCGGTCGCGACAAGGAAAAGCAGGGCCAGGAGGCCGCTGACGAAAACCAGCGCGATCCCGGAAACGGTCCGCGAGCCCGTGCGCATCCGCGCCAACGGACGCGCCGATCCCGGCGGACCGGAACCCTTTTCCGCCCCTGTCTCGTGTCGAGCGGCCTACCTGGTGTCGAACTGGTAGATCCGGCCGTCCTGCGTCGTGTAGTAGACGAGGGAGTTCGTGCTGTCGATCGCGACTCCCGTCACCGAGGCTCCGCTCGGGACCCGGAATGCGTTCGCGCCGCCGGGCGCATCCGGGTCGGTCGCGGAAAGGGCGTAGATGTAGCCCGAACTCGTGCCGAAGTAGATCCAGTTCCCCTTGATCAGGATCTCCGTGCTGACCGACCCCGTCAGGTTGTAAGGGTAATTGTTCTCGTTCTCGCCGGTCGAGCCGGAGAGGCGGTTGATCTGCGCCGAGGGGGTGCTGTCCCCGACGTAGACTGGCACCGGGAAGGCGGACTGGAAGGGCGGCGAAAACGCCGGCGTGTCGATGCTGTCCGTGTTGCTCAAGTCCGCCGAGAACCCCGGGACGCCCAAGCCGTTCCACTCGACCCCTTCCATGTTCGCGTCGTTGATCCGCGTCACGGTCTCGGTATCGCTGGCAATCGTCATTCCCTCGGTATACCCCTGCTGGATCGCCATGATGCGCCCCCCCGTCGTGATCGTGGTCCGCGTGTAGGTAGGGGAAAAGTTGGCGACACCCTGGATCGTGACGCCGAAGTTGGTCGAGGTCGCCCCGCCCATATTGGGGATCTTCACGATATGGCTGGCGGCGACCTCCGCCAGCGCGAACGTCGTCCCTGTCACCCAGAGCGGGTACATGCTGGCGGTCGTCCGGAGCCCCTGCGCCCAGCCGCCGGGGGAGTTCTTCGAGTACTCGCCGTCCGTCATGATTGTCCCGTCGGAACCCCGCACCTTGTAGATCGTCGACGAGTTCCCCTGGAAGCTGGTGACCAGCAGCATCATGTAGTTCTGCTTGTCCTCGTCGAAGAAGCGCACGGGACGGCCGATCAGGTTCGTGAAGGAAAGGGGGTTCGACGCCCAGGACGCGTTCGTCGTGATCGTGCCGCCGTCATCCTTGAGCGCCAGGATCGAGGAGTTCCCCTGCCGGAAGAAGAGGTTGTACCGGGCGTTCGTGCTGTCCCAGTAAAGGTTCCCGTGCTCCAGGGTCCCCGAGGCCGAAAAGCTCCGCACCAGCCCCCCGTTCGTCCGCGAGATCGCGAACAGCTGGTCCCCCGATCCCCCCTGGGTCGCGACGTAGACCACCTTGAAGGGGTCGCCGTTCCCCCCCGCGGCCAGCGCAGGGTTCACCATCGGCCGGCTGAACCGCCCCAACTCCGGCCGGGTATAGACGTAGTTGTGCGCCGTGTCGTCCGTCGTCCGGACTGACGGGTATCGGACCCCCGGCTTCGGCAACGCGCGGTGGCCGTTGTTCCGGGCCTCGAAGTAGTAGATCGTCCCGGAGGATGCCGCCGTCGACTGTATGGAATAGTCCATTTCCACTTCCGTAAACGGCTCCTGCTTGAAGCCATTCTGCGCGGAGTTCCTTTCCACCTTGATTCCCAGCGTGTCGACCCCTGGGAGCGTCGCCTCTCCTACCGTGTTCCCCGCTCCCCCTTGCCCGTTGTAGAGCATCCAGACGGACGACGAGGTCGTCAGCTGGGTCCAATTGACCTGGTCGGTCGAGTACCAGAGCGTCCAGCCGGAGTCCCCCGTCGCCGACGGCATCCAGCCGCCGTTCGTCTCGTCGATGCGCACGCGCAACCGCAATCTCTCCCCGTTCGGCGAGATGTCGGTCAGGCGCCCCCCCGGCTCCTTGATGATCGTCGGGTCCGCCGCGTCGTCCTTGCACCAGCGCCAGTTCCCGGTCCGCGGCGTGTAATGCCCCACGCGGTATTCCCAGCGGATCCCCTCGATCGTGTCGCTCGACGGGTCCCCCGCGTCACGCTTGACATGGATCCCGGTATCGATCAGATCCCCCTGCGAGAACCCCGCGTCCGCGAGATGCCAGAATTCCCAGACGAGGTCTTCCCCCACCGTGACCGCCGTGTCGCCGGCCGCCGTCTCCCAGGTCGTCCCGCTCCCGCCGTCCAGGTGGTATTCCCCCATCTCGCCCCAGACGTCGGTCCCGGCATTGGTCCGCACGGTCCCCCCCTGCGTCAGCTTGATCCCGGAACCGGCGTTCCGGTTGTGGGGAGATTCCGAGTGTCCGTCCCAGTTCCCCACCGTGTCTTCCCAGATGAAGATGTCCTCGATGGACGTGTCGTCCAGGGCGCGGTCCAGCACGATCTGACGCCCCGCCGTGTCCGAATCCCCCTCGTCCAGGAACTGACAGGTATTCCCGTCCCGGTTGACGACGCCGAAGTACGACTCCTCCACGCCGTCGGACTCCCAGTTCCAGGTGCCGTCCGTCGGCGACAGCTGTACCACCGTCCGGTAGAGCGTCCCGGTCCAGCTCCCTCCGCTTCCGGCCGCGTCGTCGATCAGGTTCACCCGCTGCCTGGCGACAAGCAGGTTGTTGACTCCCGACGCGACCGTGAACGTCGGCCCCGCCGTGGCGCAGGCCCGGAGATTTCCGGTCCCGACCTCCGATGTCGGGTCCCGCACCCAACTCGTCCCGCGCCAGAACCACAGATGGCCCGACAATCCCGTCAGGACGGCGAAGTCCGTGGCGGTCGCGTCGATATTCCGGAAGGCGTCCCCCGTCAGCGGCCCTTGACGGACCCAGGATGTTCCCGTCCAGCGCAGGACGGTTCCCGACCCGCCCGTCAGCCAGACCCAGTCCGTTTGCACGGCGACGCCCGCCACCAGCGGCTGGCTCGTGACCCCCCTTTCGTCCAGCCACGACGTCCCCGTCCAGCGCCAGATGATCCCGTTTGCGCCCGCGGTCACGGCAAAGTCGCGTTCGCCCGGGATCGTCAAGAAGACGTTTACGGCATTCGCTCCCCATGAGTCCAACTGCGCGTGGACAAGCCAGCTCGTCCCGGCCCACCGGTACACGTTGGGGAAGCCGTTGCTGGAGGGGCGTCCGAAATACCAGCCATAATCCGTCGCCACCATGCCGCCGTTCCCCAGGGCCCCGCTCGACTGCGTCAGGTGGACCTGCCACGACGTGCCGCGCCAGTGGTAGACGGCGCGGTGGGCCGCGGTCGTGTTGGCGTTGTCGGCGAAGGCGAAGGCGAAGTCCGTGGCGAGAATGTCGATCGTGCGCGGCAGGCTGTTCTGGGGGCCGTCGAAATCGTGGAGCCACGACGTCCCCGTCCAGCGCCAGAAATCCTCGTTCTCGTGCCCGACGACCGCAAAGGAGCTGTTGAAGACCGACACCGTGTGACGGTTCGAATGCGCGACATTCTGCAAGGCGTCCGACAGCCACGTCGTCCCGGTGAACCGCAGGAACGCGCTTTCCGAGGTGGCGATCGCAAAGGAAGGTCCCTGCCTCCAGATGCCGCACCCCATGACGTCCGTGTTCCCGGCCTGGGATGGAAGCGGCCTTTGCCAGGCGTTCTGGTGCTGGTTCGCGTAGGTGCGCCCCGTCCAGTGCCACACCCCGACCAGGCTCCCCACCGAGCGCGTCGTCGAAGAGCCCTGCCTGAACACCGAGATCCGCGCCTCGCCGACAGTCGCGGCGGCATGAGCCGTCCAGGGAACGCAGGCCAGGAAGACCCCCGCCATCCTCAATATCCTCAACGTCCGCTCCCGGCGCCGGAAAGCCGCGCCTCCAGCCATTCGAACAGGTGTCGCATGTTCCCGGGCTCCAGCGGCGCGCGGTGCCCGCCGCCGGGAATGACCCGGAGCGCGACGTCCGCCCCGGCCCGTTCGAGCCGCTCCTTCCCGGCGACGACGGCCCGGATCGGCACGATTTCGTCGGCGTCCCCGCTCATGATGAAGACAGGGACCCCCTCGGCGTCCGCCACGACCGCGTCGGGCACCTCGGGATTGAGCCGGCCGCACAAGGAGAAAATCCCGGCGAAGAGGTCCCGGCGCGACAGTCCCAGGACGTAAGCGGTGTGCCCCCCCGCCGAGGCGCCCCCGACGTAGATGCGCGACGGGTCGATCGCGCATCGGGACCTCACCGCGACGATCGCGTCGAGGATCGACGGGTAGTCCCGGTCCTCGGTCCAGTAGTATCCGTTCCGGTTGGTGACCCCGAGCACCACGAACCCCAGCCGCTCGGCCGCCGCGGCAAACCTGTCCATCTGGGCGTCCCCGTTCGTCGTCGAGCCGTGCAGGAAGACGACCAGCGGCGCCGGCCCCTTCAGCCCCGCCGGGACGTAAACGGCGTACGGGACGGATCGGACCAGCGCCTCCCTGTGGAGCCCCGGGGCCCAACCGTCGCGCGGGACGACGCCGGCAAGCGCGTCGTTCAGGTGGAAGCGAACGGGCGCGTCCGCCCGGTGACGCGGGAACCGCCCGAAGAAGTACGGCGTCCGCTCCGATTCGGCCTCTCCGCGGGGAAAGGCGACGGCCTGGACCTCCAGATGATCCCCATGCGCCAGGACCCGGTAGATGTGCATGCCGACCTTCTTCCGGGTCGGCGCGGAGACGACCCCGAAGACCATCTGGGTCCGGAAGTCCACCGGGATCCCCGCGAAGAGCCCCGGAAGGCCCAGCCGTCCGCGCGCCGCCGCGAGCTCTTCCGCGCTCCGGATCGCGAAGAACTCCGTCTCCCGGATCCCCGGGATCAGGGCCTCGCCGTCCGCCGCGATCGCGTCCCGCGGGGGCCGTGGAAGGACGCGAAGCGCCCCCCGGGCGTCGAATCCGGCCGGCCCGGACGGCGGACACGCGCATCCGGCAAGCGCCAGCGCCAGGAGCGTGACACCCCCTTTCATTCCCAATGCGCCTGCGGGCCGCTACGGATCGATCTCGATCTCGACCGGCGCCGCCTCCTTGACCCCTTCCAGGGCCCTGTTCCAGAGCCGCGCCGGGTCCCGGTGGTCCGCGGAGCACCCTTCCAGGTCGCGACAGGCCCCCGGAGACGACGCATAGGCCGCCTTGAGGACATAGCGCCCCGGTTTTTCCAGGAGCGGCGACGGGGCCGCCCCCTTCAGCGCGGTGCGCGCCAGGATGACCGGGAGGCGGATCTGGTCGCCCGGCTGGAGGATCCGGAACAGATCCTTCTCGTCGTCGCAAAGGCCGCACCGTCCCCCCAGCTTCCGGATCTTCTGGGCGGGACGCGACGCGGAGGCCCGGGTGCGGAGCACCACCTCTCCCGTCGCGGCGTCGCAGACGTCCACCCCGACCGTCGCATGAACGACGATCGGCCGGTCGCCGACGTTCTTCAGGACGACTCCGCAGTCCGACCCGTCCCCGGGCCGTGCCCGGACCTCGATCGCGAGCGGCGCCAGGTCCTTACGCAAACGGGCCTCGCGGACCGGCCCGATCAGCTCCCGCACGCGGGCCCGGACCTCGAGATCCTCCGCGTCCTGCCACCGGGAGAGCGCCTCGACGGCGTCCTCGCCCATTTCCGCCAGGGCCCGCTGGGCCGCCTCCCGCTCGTCGTGCGACGCTCCCCCCAGGCGGCGGATCAGGAGATCCACCTCTTCCGGGGAGCCCGCGCCCGTCGCCAGGAGCGCCGCCGCGCACACCCCGACAAGACGGCCTTGTCGGCTCATGCTCCCTCCCACCTCCCCCTGCCTATTGGATGCCCGGGACGCGCGGCGCCGGAACCCCGATTCGAAGGATTATTCCCAGGCGGTCCAGCCGGAACGGCCGGGGCGGCGCAAGGTGAACCAGATCGACTCGAAGACGGGGGATTCGACAAGGACCCCGGCCGCCGCCGAACAGTCGAAATGGACCGTGTAGCGGAACGAGCGGATCCGGGTATCCGGAAGACCCTCAACACGACCGCTCGTGTCGAGCGTTTTCTCGAACGCCTGCCCGATGCCGTCCGGTTGGGAATAGCCGATCACCTTGACCTGGAGAGCCTGCTGCTGCGGGAGCGGGACGGGATACCCCAGGGAATCAAGGACCGGCGGGGAATCCACCGGATCGGAGGGATCCTGTGCCATGTGAAGCAGGACCGGCACGACGCCTGACCATTGCGCCTGCCCCAAGGCCGCGGGCGCGTCGAGCCGGTAGAGCGGGGACGTGTAGGTCCCCCCCCGGACGAAGCGTTCTTCCCGGTACAGGGCATCGACCTCGGCGAGGGTCAGGACGTGGCCGTAAACCGACAGGTTGTCGCACCAGCCAGGGAACAAACGAGTGACCGCACCTTGAAAACAAGTCAGGTGCATGTTCTCGATGGAAACGAATTCTCTCCCCTGAAAAGGAGGAAGGGACGCAGGAAGGAACGGATCCCCCATGCTGCGGCCGTCCACATAGACTTGGACCCGGGTCGTCGGGTCGCCCGACTGGATTGTCACGGCGAAGTGGTGCGGGATGGAGTTGTATCGGCCCGGCTCAAGCGATCCCGTGCAACTCGAAAGAGGAAGCAAGAACCTCCCATAGCAAGATCGCACATCAAAGTTTGTCAGCACTACGACCTGATCCGCACGGACGTCGCAGACCAGGCCTCCCGCCGACATCGAGAATGTGATCACAAGGTCCAGAACGACACTCATCGTGGTGCCGTTGGCAGAAAGACGCTCGCTGACAAGCCTCATTGAAGCGCCGGGATCTCCCCAGAAAGCCAAGGTGAAGGGACCGGCGGTCGATCCGGCGGGACCCGTCAGACCCGGGCAGGGCCAATTGGGAGGCGTCTTGAGGCGGAGTTCTTTCACCGTAAATGCATTTTCCCGCGGATTATTGCCATCAGGTTCGAACGCGTAGACGCCGGTCCAGTCCGAGAAACCGTCCGTCGACGGATCGAGGTCATCCAGGAACGGCCAGTGGAAGTCGGCCTGGAGGGAAGGGCCCGGCTCCCGACAGGCCAAGGAGATGAAACCGTGCTGGCGCATGTAGCGAGGGACCGGATCGTAGTCCCGAGGATCCCACCGGGGCGGGATGGCGACGTGCGGGTGCGGCCGCGGCCCTCCGCGGACGTCGCGGCGGGCCGCGGGCGCCGGATTGTCGATGAGATGAATCCCGCGCGCCGCCAAGGGTTGACCCCCGCCGGCCGCCTGGAAATCCTCCTGGAAGGCGGCGTCGACCCGCTCTCCCGCCCGAAGCCTCCCCTGTCTCGAACAGGCGGAGGAAACCCCGCTGGCCTCCCGCACGCTCCCCGAACAGACGACTTCGAACCGCACGGGTGGCGCCAGTGTGACTCCTTGCGTCTTCAAACCTTCCGCGTTGGAGGCGTTGTAGGGACGCATCGGGTCAGTCCATCTCCAGACCTGCAAGGGGACGGACCAGCTCGGTCTTTGAAAACGGCTGGGCATCCCCAGCAACACGAAAGACTGAAAACCGTTGGAGGGATCGGCGTCCCTGTCCATATTCCAGTGGGATGCGGCATACGCGCCCGGTGGGATGCCGGAAGGATGGTCCATCTGAAGGGCGGAAAAGGCGAGGCACGCCTTGGCGCGGGCCCAAGGGCCCGGAAGGGAGGTGCCGGGGGCGGTCGCAATGGCCTGGACATCCCGCGCGCAAGCCCAACCGGCGCTGTCGAGGAGCCGGTCCAGAAGCGCGCCCCACCCGAAAGGCCCCGAGTCGCATAGTTCGATGATCCTGTCCGCGAAACGCCCGGCCTCGTCGGGCGCGATCTGGATACACGCCGAAAACTGTCCTGCCATGTTTGGGACGGCGAATCCGTATGTCGCCGGATCCCCCGGCGGACCGGTGCGCGTGTTCGGCACCGCCCAACCGGGATCGGCCGCATCAGCCAACGCATCGAGAAAGTACACCCGCATGCTGTACATCATGATCGCTTCCAGGACCTCTCGGGGGGCGGCCGTCAGGGAGATCGGGACATAGGCGAGGAAGTCCGTCGTCGACGATGTATCCTGGGGGGCACAACGGCCCCCGCCGCTGACCGGCTCGTACGGACCCAGATCGATGAAAGGTCGGAGCCTTGCGACATCCCCCGGAGCGTAGCCGGGCTGTCCCGGGGGGATCGTGAGCGACGTCAAAACCTGTTCCACATGTTCCCAATCGCGGTACCCCCCCTCGGGACGGTTCCGGATCAGGTCCTCTCCGAGAGGCGAGAACAGGATGGGGTCTCCGGCGGACGACGCTCCCGCCGGAATCTCCCAACGTCGTGCGATGGGGGGATCCAGAATCGCCCCGAGATTTTCCAGAACTCGTGCGATGCCGAGATGATAGCGAACGTTCATGTCCCGTGAATCCGGAACGGCATTGGGCGTCGTCGTGTCGTCCAGAAGGTGAGTCCCGTACCGGTTCCCCCTGACCGCCCCCGCGTTCAGGGGGATTTTCCCGTCCGTCGCGTCGATCTTCAGCGAGAAAGTCGCCGCGACGGGATTCACCCCCCCCCGCAGACGCCCGCTCCAGGCGGAGAACCTCCCGTCCCCGTCGAGGTCCGCCGACGCCGCGACGCTGTCGGCGAGGTCGAATCGCCCCGGCTCGCCGGCCGCCTCGTCCCACCACTCCCCGTGGCTGTAGGAGGGGTTCAGGGCGCCCGCGAGCGGCTGGTTGATCCCGTCCCGGAACGTCCAGTCGTCGCCGCGCCCGAGGGCCGTCGCGGAGGGGCGCGGGTACCCTCCGTCGCGGGAAAGGCGCGCCGCCGCGTAGCTCATGCCGCTTTCGGCGGCGAGCTCCACGCGCGCCCGGGCGGCCGCGGCCGACCTCCCGGACGCGGCCCACCGCGCGGCCGAGGCGAGCATGGCGCCCGTCATGGCGAGGAGCACCAGGATCCCGCTCACCATGACAAGGGCGATGCCGCGACGTTTCACCGGATGCCCCCGTCAAGAGCCTTGACCGCTTCTTCCCCCGCGATCCGGACCAGATGCGGCCGGAGGACCTCGCGAATCTCCGGATGCCGGCGGGCGGCTTCGAGGAGCCGCGCGGCGTCCTCCGGCCCGGCGGAGAGCCCCGTCAGGAACGCGGCGAGCTCCCGGTCGCCCCGGGAGGCGGCCGAAGACCCCAGCAGGTCCTCCCACGACCCGATCCCCCCCCAGCCGCCGGCGAGAAGCGTCGCGCACTCGACCGACGCGGGGAACTTCGGATCATTCCAGTCGCTCCCCAGCTCCCGGGCCGCCGCGTCGTACCGACGCGGCATCAGCTCCTGCAGGAGGGGCGGAAGTCCGGCGCGCGCGATCCCGCGCTTCCCGGCCGGGACGCGGAGGGTCTTATCGCCCGCCGCGAGGTCGACAGCCCCTTCGGTCACTTCGACGGACAGCACCGCGATCGCACCCCCACCCCGCCCCTCCCCCCCCGGGGGAGAGGGAGCCGCTTTCCGATCCTCCGGCTCATGACCCGTGACCCGTGAAACATGACTTATTTTGAATGCCTTGGCCGTGAAGCTCGTCCCCACCACGCGGATCTCTCCCGCCCCTGAAACGATCCGGAACGCCCCGCCGGATTTCACCACCTCGGCGGAGAGCGTCCCGCGGACGAGTTCCACCACGGCACGCTCACCCGGGCCGGGGGCCCGGAAGCGCATTTCTCCCGACGGGGAAAGGCGCAACCGGCTTCCGTCGGGAAGATGGACGCTGTCAAAGACGCCGGCGGCGGTCGCGACGCGCTCGCCGTTCCCCGCGATCGGCCGCCCCGGCGGGAGGGTGAAGGGGCGCCCGGTCCTGTCGGTCCCGTGAAAGAGGCGGATTCCGAGGGCGACGGCCAGGAGCGCGGCCGCCGCCGTGATGGAAAACCCCATCCCCCGGCGCCCGGCCCGGACGCGGCGCGGGCGCTGTGCCAGGGCCGCCGCGGCGAGGAGAGCCGCGTCCGGCGCGGCAGGCGCCGGAAACGGGAGAGGCTCCCCGGCCGCGGACGCCGCCCACAGGCCGCGGCAGGCCGCGCATGCCTCCAGATGGGCGGCCCAACGGGTCCGCTCGGGCTCCGTCGCCCCGCCTTCGACCAGGAGCGCGACCTGCTCGGCGCCCAGGCAGTCCCCGTCCGCCCTCATGTCCATAAGATGCCCTTCCTTTTTCTAGCCGGAACCCTTTTCGGCGCGGGCGAGGACCCGGCGGATCCGTTCCTCGCCCCGGCGCAGGATCTCGCGCACGTACCGCTCGGAGACCCCCAGGAGCCGCGCGACCGCGGACTCGGGGGCTCCCTCCCAGTAGCGCATCCGGATCACGGTCCGTTCCTGCTCCGGAAGGCCGTCCACCGCCTCCTCCACGGCGAGCGCCGCCTCCCGGTCGAGCGCCGCCTCCTCCGGGCCGGGCCGGGGGTCCGCGGCGGCTCCCGACGCAAGGAGCAAATCCAGGCGCACTCCCTCGCGCGACCTGCGGCCGGCGTCACGCCGGATCCGTCCCAGCGCGCAGGAAGCGGCGATGACCGAAAGATACCCGGCGAGGCTGGCGCGCCACTCGAACGCGGCGAGCGCCCGGGCGCCGTTGGCCGCCAGGCGCACGAAGGTATCCTGCAGGATCTCCCGCAGTTCGTCCTCCGTGGGGCCGCGCCGCGCCCGCGCCGCATACACCTGGCAGACGCGCGCGGAAAGCCCCGGCGTGTGGCGCCGGACCAGCTCGGCCCAGGCGGACGCGTCGAAGGAGACGCACCGGGAGACCAGGGCGCGCTCGTCATCCATGCAGGCCATATCCTGCCCTGCATCCCGACGATCTCCAAGTCCCTATCCGGAAAACATTCCGGAGCGGGCCCGCGTCATCGGGGCTCCTCCGGCACGGGCGGCACCTCGATCTCGATGCACGTCATCCATTCGAAAGCGGCCGGCCGGTATCCGCATTGCTCCTGGATCCTCCGCTGGAGGTCGATCATGTGCCCGGCGCCGTAGAGGATGCCGATGGATCTCCTGTCCTCGTACGGCGTCGCGCCGGCCAGGATGGCCTTCAGATCATCGACCACGACCTGGTTCCGCTCATCGATCGTGACTTTCAGGAACGCCTTCAGGGACGGAGGCGGATTGGCCCCCGGCCCGAGATGGGCCCGGTAACCCGTTCTCGATTTCAGGATCAGCTGGAGCACCCCGATGATCTCCTTCAACCCCCGCTTGTCCTTGGGGACGCTGGCCTGTCCTTCCACCTGGCCCTCGAAGACCTTCTTGAGCGGCTCCCAATCGCCCCCTTCCCGGGCCATCCATCGGCTCACATGGTCGACCGAGACGTCGCTCCGGAGGAAGCGGTCCCCGCTGGTGTCGAGGACCCGGTTCTGCGGATAGAGGCCGATGCCGTCGGGCCTGGGATCCGCCTTGCCGTCGATCTCCGTCTCGTTGGCGAGCAGGGGGATCTGGTCGGCGAAGTCGAGATCCGCGTCCTCCCCTTCCCCCCCTTCCAGACCGTCGGCGCCGAGCGACCTGATCCGTGCCGAGGCTCCGTCCCCGCTCCGGGTGTACGCCAGGGGATGCCCCCAGGCATCCTTTCGAGCCAGGTCGAACCAGCGTTGCACACGGGGATTCCCGCCCGCGCAGGCGTCCAGCCCGGCGGGATACGCCCCATGGGCCGCCCTGTGTCTCTCCAGCAGGACTTTCATGCAACGCACGGCGATCTGGCTCTTGATGACGCGCGCGCGGGCGTCGAGGGCCACCCGCGGGTCAACGCCCCCGGGGCGCAGCGCCTCGTAGAGCACCAGGTCGTGATCCTTCAACCGCTCCTGCAGGGTCGTGTAGAACTCCCGGTCCGCCGTGTGCTGCATGGCGTACAGGGCGATCGACGGCCCGGCCCCTTTCTCGGGGACCAGGACCTGCCTGCCCAGAAGGAGGCGCACCCGGTTGCCGGTCCTTTCGCTGTCAAGGTAGCCGGTGGAAACAGGCGGCGGACTTTCCTGCGCGACCGCCGCGGCCAGGACCACCATCAACGACAGGGCCGGTCCGCATCTCATGTCGTAGAAGATGCCGGATGCGGGGAAAACCGGATCATTTTTCCGTTCCGGCGCCTCCGGCCCGCGGCATCCATACAGTGGATGGAGGACGGTCCCTCAAAAATCCGAAGGCGGACCGCGGGGCTCTTGGCGACCGGCCTGGTCTTCGCGGGCCTTGTGTCGGGGAGCCGACTTTCCTTTTCCTCCCCGTCTCCCTCCGGTCCGGCTCCGGCGCGTGATGCCGGAGCCTTCAGACGGTTCGACGACTGGGCCCGGCTCTATCCGGCGTCGTCGGGAGAGGACAAGGACCTCCTGTCGGCGATCGGGACGGGCCTCGCGCGACAGCGCCGCGCCGCCATGAAACGGCTGATCGAAACTGACCCGGAGCGGGCGCTCCGGAACGCCGTCCCGGACCATGTGCGCGACGTGTTGCCCCCCTCCGTCCGGAAGGAACTGGAGACTTCCCTCTCCGGCCGGGGGGACTACCGGGTAAGGGCCGTCTGCTCGGAAGGTTGCCGCATCGAAAGGACGGCGGAGATCGACGGGACGTCGTACATGGCCTTCCCGTGCGGGCGCCTGCGGGGAAAGGGGACGCGGCTCGACATCCCCCTCCGGGGGATCGCCCTGGACGGCGTCATGGCCGTGCAGGAGATCCCCGGAGGACGGGAAGGGAACGGGCAAAGGGGGGAAGACCGCGGGGAGCCGGATCTCGCCTGGACGACGGGGGTGAAAAAGCTCCTCTTCATCCGGGTGAACTTTCCGGACGACCTCGCCGACCCGCAGAGCGAGGAGAGCGCCCGCGCGATGATGAACGAGACCAGCGAGTGGTTCAAGACATGCTCGTACGGCCTGACGAGCTTCGAGACGACCGTGACCCCTCTCATCACGATGCCCTTCCCCCGCAACTGGTACGGCGGCTTTGTCGCGGGGTATGCGGCGGTGGAGGCGCGCAACCACGGATTTGACTACCGCGACTTCGACCTCTGGGTCGCGCGCTCCAACGTCGGAGGCAGTTATGCCGCTGTGGGAGGCCGGGGGGCTCACCTCAATACATCCAGCGTCGGCGCGGCCTGCCACGAACTCGGCCACAACTACGGGCTGCTCCACGCCAACGGGTGGCTCACGGCGAACGAGAGCGTCATCGGCCCCGGGACGAACGCGGAATACAACGACCCCTTCGACCGCATGGGGGGAGGGGGGTCGCTGGACCCGGCGAACCACTTCAACGCCTGCTCGAAAAACCTCCTGGGCTGGCTGACGGACGACAACGTCCTGACGGCGGCCGCCAGCGGCACGTACCGCGTCCACGCGTTCGACCGGGAAGCGCCGAAACCGGGGACGTACGGCGCGATCCGGATCCGGAAGGACGCCTACCAGGACTGGCTCTACGGACGGGACTACTGGTTCGCGTTCCGGGAGAGGCCGAGGACCCCCGGAAACCCCTGGCTCGCGGAGGGGCTCGACTGCCACTGGGACCCCTGGGAGGAGTCCAACGGCGGGACCCAGATCCTCGACATGACCCCCGGCTCCCCGAACGGGTTCCGGGACGCGCCTCTCCTGATCGGCCGGACGTTCACGGACCCGGCGGCGGGGATCCACGTCACACCGATCGGAAAGGGGAGGACCTCGCCGGAATCGATCGACGTCGTGGTGAACCTGGGACCCTTCCCGTCGAACCGCCCGCCGGAGCTGGCCGTGACGGCCGACGCCGTGGCGGTGCCCGTCGGCGTCACGGTGCACTTCGCCGCCGCCGCCGCCGACCCGGACGGGGATGCGCTCGCCTGGTTCTGGGATTTCGGCGACGGGAGCTTCGGGGAGAATGCCCCCGCCGTGTCCACCAAGTGGCTCTTTCCCGGGGAATATGTGGTCCGGTGCACGACGACCGACATGAAGGGGGGGACCGCGAGCCGCTCCGTGATCGTTCGCGCGGGGAATCCCCCTCCCTACCGGATCAGCGGGCGGGTGACGCTCGAGGACGGCCACCCTCTCGCCGACGCGCGGGTCTGGATCTCCCCCACGCGATCGGTCTACACCGACAGCGACGGGACGTACGCCTTCCCCGGCCTGGGGGGACCCGTCCAGTACACGGTGAACGCGGCGGCGTACGACCATGCGCTGTCGCCCAGCGGTTTCTCGAACCCGGTGGTGGTCGGGCCCAACCGACCCCACGCCACGGGGATCGATTTCATCGCGTCGCGGAGGACCTATTCCATCTACTGCACCGTTGCGATCGGGGACAGCCTGGTGGAAGGGGCGACGGTCACGGACGGCGTCCGGACGGCCGTGACGGACGCGAACGGATGGGCCGAGCTCGCCGGCGTCCCCAACGGCGCCTACACGCTGACGGCATCCCTGGACGGCGCCGACCTTCCGCTCTGGCCCGGGCGCGACGTCAACCCGATCGTGGTGGAAGGGGCCAGCCGCCACGTCCGGTTCGGCGAGCCCCGCTACGTGATCCAGGGATATGTCCTGGGGACGGATGAGCCGGCCGTGGTGACGGACGGCGTCCGGACGGCGATCTCCTGGCGGCTGTCCGACGCCCCGGACAGCGCGTGGTTCTACCGGCTCAAGGACGTCCCCGCCGGGACCTACACCCTGACGGCCAGGCCCGCCGCGTCGAACCGGCCGGACGGCCTCCCCGCGTACGCGATCGAGCCGGACAACTTCACCAACCCCGTCACGATTTCGTGGGACGGTGTCTACTGGGGCCTGAACTTCCGGGCGGCCCGCCACTGACGCAAGACAGGAGAAAGGACCGGAATGCACGTGGAAGCGCAACAGCGGTCGCCATCTACCAAGCCGGAGCTGTGGAATCCGAATGCCGCCGTCAATTGGAGCCTTCTCTTCACCCCGATATTCGGGGCCTACTTGCATGCATTGAACTGGCGGACACTCGGACAGACCAAACCAGCCGCAATGAGCATGTACTGGGTTTGGGGGACGGCGGTATTCCTGCTGACCAATGTCGTATTTCTATTCCTACCGGATTCGGTTGACCCAGGAGACAAGACCTGGAGAAGAGCGCAAATCGGGCTTGTCGCAACCTGGTACTGCGTCCTAGGGAGAACCTTGGCGAAACACGTGAAAGGGTCGTTTCCAGACGGCTACATCAAGAAACGGTGGAAGACCCCGCTCACAATCGGGTTTGTCGGGGCCGGTGCTTGGCATGGATTACTACAGGTTCTCGCGAAGCTGTTCCAAAGCCCATGACTGGAGGCAACGACGACCCCGCCTTCCAAATCAAAATGACGAGATCCGGAGGCGTTCCGCTTGCATCGATCGTCGGGCGCATGGCATTTTCCGTGGTTTGGCTTTCGCTGTCCGTTCGGGCGGCGGCCGATCCCGCGGCGGCCACCGTTCCCGCCGACGCCGGGATCGCAGCGATGGTGCGGCGCCTGGGGGATCCCGACATCTCGGTCCGTCAGAAGGCATTCCAGGACATCCTGGAATTGAGTCTGGAGGACCCCGCGCGTGCCCTCGCCCTCCTGCCGCGGTCGGACGAGGATCCCGAGATCCAGGCGCGGTGCGGGGAACTGCGCGGGCGTATCCCGTGGGAGCGGCGCTACCGCGCCGTGGCGGCCCTCGCTGGCGGGAACGCCGGCCTGGCGGAAGCGGCCCGGGGGCTCTTTCCCGTGGCCACGGACCAGGGACTCCTCTCCTTCGTTTCCGCGGCGGGGCAGGACAGACAGGCGGCCGGTGCGATGCTCTGGGAGCGCTTCCAGGAAGCTTCCGCGGACGAGCGATGCAGGATCCTCGCGCATTTCGGAGGGTTGCGGTACGTCCGGGTCGCCCCTCTTCTTCTACCGTTTCTGGTCGACAGGGAGATCGGCGAGAACGTCGGCATGGCCCTGGGCGCGCTCGGCGCGAAAAGCGTGATACCCTGTCTTGCCGAGGCCCTGCCGGAGGCGCCGGACGAGGTCCGCAGGAGGATCGTCCAGGTCCTTCGTCGCCTGGACGATCCGTCGGCCGTCCCCCATGTCCTTCCGCTCCTCCAGGATCCTTCCCCCGCCGTCCGCACCGTCGCGATCGATGCGGTAGCCACGCTGACCCGAGGCAAGGCGGCCGCCCGCATCGCGGAGATGATCGCGGACGGCGATCCCGGGGTTCGGGCCGCCGCAGTCGCGGCGGTCGGGCGGGCCTCCCCCAAGGACCATTTCTCCCGGATCGCCGACTGCCTCGACGACCCCGACCCCCGCGTCCGCCTGCAGGCCGCCTACGCCGCCGGCTGCTCCGGCGCGCCGCAGGCCGCGGAGCGCCTCCTGCCGCTCCTCGACGACCGGAGCTGGGACGTCCGGATCGTCGCGATGGAGTCCTTGGGGAGAACCGGGAACCGGTCGGCGGCGATTCCGGCCCTGGCCGCCCTCGTCCGGAACGACCGCTCCGAATTGAGGATCGTCGCGGCAAAGAACCTGCTCGCCCTGGCCGGCGGTGACTTCGACGAGAACAACATCTGTCAGAGCGCCCTGGACTGGTGGGAGGCCCACAAGGAGGATCCGGAATTCGCGCTCAAGACCACCGAAGACGGGCAAGAAGCATCCCGCGCGCCGCCGGAATGACCTGAAAAGGGGTTCCGGTTTCCGCGCACGGAGCATCCGTTGATTGCACATGCGCCTTGGTCACGGAACGGCGATCGCTCTCGTTTGGGTCACCGTCTTCGGCCTTCGGGCCGAGTCGGGAATGTCCGCCAGCTTCACATTCGCGCCGATTCCCACGGCATGCCTGCCGGTGCCCACGCATTGTCCGCCGAAAACCTCAAGTTGCCCCCCTCTCCCCTTCACGGAATGTCCCGTGGACTGGACGCTGTGCCCCCCGACACACACCATCTGCCCCGAGTTTCCCACCGAATGCGAGACCCGGCTCACCGCCTGCCCGCGGATCCCCACCGTCTGCCCGATCCGACTGACCGAATGCAACCTCACACAGTGCCCCCAGGAGACGCAGTGCAACGACACGCGGTGTCCCGCTTACAACGACAACACCCGATGTCCCGGGGTCGTCACCTGGTGCGTGCGGACAGTCTGCGAGATCAGACCCACGAAGTGTCCTCCGGAAAGCACCTATTGCCCCAGGGAACACACCCACTGCCCGTATGTCGACACCCGATGCCCCGACACGGAGCCCACCTATTGCCGGCCGATGGACACGATCTGCCCCCTCGAATACACCCGCTGTGACCCTCCCACCAAATGTCCCGTCGACAAGACGGAATGCCCCGACGACGGCCTGACCTTCTGTTCCGGGACCCCGACGCGGTGCCCCGACACGCTCATCCCCGCCGGGCGCACGTGGAGGCGGGCAGGCTCCCCCTCGTCATGCCTTCCGGTCCTCCCCCCGTGCCCGTCGGGAAAAGGGCCTTCGGGCCGGTGACCGTCCTTATCCCATGCGGAGAGTCCCGCGGATGCGCCGCCCCTCCTCCGGCATCGCCCTGATCCTGGCCGCGGCGATGGCCGCGCTGCTTGCGACCCTGACCGCCTTCTTCCTGCACGCCGGGCGTCAGATCGCACGCTCGGCACAGACCGGCCTGAAATCCATGCTGGGCGACATGGCCGCTGAAAGCGGCATGGAGTACGCCGCCGCACGCCTGTCGGCGGACAGCGTTCCGCGCCCCTCCGCAACGGCCGTCGGACGCGGGGATGACTGGACGTTCCGCGATGGGATCGGCGAACGCCTGTCCGGCGCGTTGAACCCCTCCTACAGCCACGGGGAGTGGTGGGACGAAGCAGCGGCCCCGGGGACGGGAGAAGGCGCCTTCGACACGGCCGACGACCTTGCAAACTCCGCCGACCTGGACGGGAATGGCCGGTTCTCCGCCTGGAGCGGAAGGGTCAGGGGACCTGCGTCCTCTCCGTTCGGTCTCACGTTCTCCCTGAAAATCGAGGCGCCGGAGGGGCGGATACCGCTCAACGCCGGCTTCCTGGACGCGCTGGACCGCCCCGCCGGGGGGACGGCAAACGGGGTCCCGGATTGCCGCGACCTCGCCTTTTTCTACCATCGGGGCCTGACCCACGCCCTCAACAACCTGGGCGCCTTGACACTCCCTGCGGGACACGTTCGGCGCTGGCTTCTTCAGAGCCCTTCCAACCCCTATGAGCCGGTGGATTACTCCCTCCTGGGGGAAGACCTCCTCCTCGCACGCCCGGTCGGAGGATACCGGAACGTCGCGCACGTCGCTCAACGGCTCGAGCCCCTGGGCTACGCGCCGGACGATTTCTCCGGCCTCCTTCCCTACCTGGATTTCTCCCTTCCGGACGCCTCTCCCCAAAACGGCTTTCCCTGGACGGATGCCCCGACGGACATCCTGACCCACATTCCGGCCGCCCGGGTCAACCTGCGGACAGCCGCGCCTGTCGTCCTGGAATCGCTTTGGCGATACGTCACCTGTTCTCGCGCGTTCTCCGACCCGTTTTGGGACGTCCCCGGGCGCGCCGCGCTCAACCCGCGGGCGAACAATCCCTTCGGTCCGCCCCTCCCTCCTCCGTGGAATCGTTACCTGTTTTCACAGTTCATCCTCTTCCCGGACGAGGCCCGGCGGCTTGCGGCGAAGGCCATCGCCTGTCGGGACAGCACGCCGGCGGAAACGCTCTCCTGGGGAGGACTCTACCGGCACCTCCTGGACGAAGCGGAATCCGCGACCCTGCTGTCCTATTCGGGTTCCGGACCCGGCCCCGATCCCCCCTCCGACGGCAAGATCTTCATGAGCTCGATCGCGCCGGGCCTTTCCCCCAGATCCCGCGCGCGGTATGCCCAGGCGAAGACGGACCTCGCCTTCACTGTCGTCTGTCCGGAAGGCTCCCCCTTCCCCCACGCCGCCCCGTTCGCCTGGTCCGGATGGGGGATCCAGCGCCCCGGCGATCCCCTGCCCCTTTCAATCTCCCTCATCCAACCAATGACGATCCACGCCATCAGCCTTCCACCGCCGCCATCTCCTCCCTCTCCCGCCCATGATCCCGGCCAGGCCTATGGCCCGGCCCTGTCGGACAACCCTTTCTTGAGAACCCCCTACCTTGACCATCCCGCGGGGAGGCTCTTTCCCCTCGGCCTGTCACTCGCCATCCCCTCGCGTTTTTCCGTTTCAGCCATCGGGACCTGCCGGGTGCAACGACTGCCCGACGTCGCTTCATCCCGCTCCGGTTCCCTGTGTCTGCGGGAGGCGATCGATCTCACAAGTCAGGAGGATTTCGAGAACCGGGACGGCGCTCCCGAGCTGTCCCGATACGGACTTCAGGTCACAGGACGCGGGACGCGCCTCTTCGAGACGGACCCCGTGACCGGCGACGATTATCCCTCCACCGTGACCCTTCCTTTCTGGCCGCGGGAGGCGTACCCGGCCGGGATCGCTCCCGATCCCGCCGGCTATCCCCGTTCGGTCGGGGCATTGGCGCTCGCCCCGCGCCAGGCGGGGCTCCAGGGGGCCGCCCTCTACTGGCGCTTCGCGGATAACGACCCCGGAAATCCGGAGGAGTTCCGGTCGGAGGGACTCTCCGCGAATCGATGGGAAGGGGAAGAGCCTTTTTCGAGCGGTCTTTTCAGGCCGCTCGATCCCAACCATGGCCAGGCCGACCCGCTGACGCTCTCCCAATTCAACCCTTTCTGCGTCAGCGGATTCAAACCTCCTGCCGCCGGGGAAAGCCAATACCTGCTCCTGAGCAGTCGGGCAATCCCCCCCACCAGCTGCCCCGGCATTCCGGATAACGCCCCGATCGAAAGCCTCTCCATAGAGGCATGGGTCCATGCCGCCTGCAACGTAGCTGGCCTTTCGCACGACACGAGGCTCATGCTGGCCCCCCTTCGGGACACCCCGACAGTCATCAGCTTTCCCTTCGCCAACCAGATGGACCTCACCCTGGGCTCCGCCTCGGGCCCCCAAGGGCCCCGGGACACCCTCCGCTTCGACATCCGCTCCTGGCCGACGGACGCGGGCGGGGGGGTGGGAAGCCTCGTCGATCCCCTGGAGATCGTGCTCGACCATGGCCTCTCCGCATCCGGAATCCACCACGTCGTCGTGACGCTCCGGCGCGAGACGGGAGGAACGCGCGTGACGCTTATCGTGGACGGAGGGGACGACCCGAACGAGATCGATTCCACCGTCTTTCCCGGGGACCTGTACGGCCGCGTCGACGAGATGATCCACGCCTGGATGATCGACGAGCTCCGGATCTACGATCGGGATCCCCCCTTGAGCCAGACCGAGGCGCTGGCGCGATACGATCTCGGACGGTTCGTGAAACGAGGGGGCTACCGGTCCCCCCTCTACGCGCCGGGACCGTGTTCCCTGCGGGAGATCCAGATCACCGGGATCGTTCCAGCCCCCCTTTCCACCGCAGGAATCGAACCTTTCGGGCTCCGGATCGAGACGTTCGCGGACCGCGCAGGAACGCTCCCTCTCGACACCCTGAACCTCATCGGGCTCCCGTCAGGCCATAGACGGACTCTCGCGCTCCCTCCCTGCCACTCTTTCCGTTTCACGCTCGTGATCGACGCATCCGCCTACCCCGGTCCCCTCCTCGATACCCCGGTCCTCGAGTCGATCCGTCTCACATACAGGCGGCAAGGCTCTTCCCTCTGGCGGGATTGGATATCCTGACCTTCCAGGAAACCGCTCAAAGAGCCCTCCCGAATCCGCTAAAATGAGGGCTTCCCATGGCCGGAAAACCGCCCCCCTCCGATCCGACGCCCCCCCCGGGCCCGCCCGCCCTGCCACCGCCGGCGCCCGGCGTGGAGGACCGCCGGATCGAGGACGAGATGCAGGGGTCGTACCTCACCTACGCGATGAGCGTCATCGTCTCCCGCGCGCTCCCCGACGCGCGGGACGGCCTGAAACCTTCCCAGCGCCGCATCCTTGTCGCGATGAACGACCTGGGGCTCTCGCCCCGGGCGAAGTACCGCAAGTGCGCCAAGATCGCCGGTGACACGTCCGGCAACTACCACCCCCACGGCGAGGGGGTGATCTACCCGACCCTCGTGCGCATGGCGCAGGATTTCGTCATGCGCTATCCCCTGATCGACGGGCAGGGGAACTTCGGCTCGGTGGACGGCGACCCGCCCGCCGCCATGCGCTACACCGAGGCGAAGCTGACGCCCTTGGCGATGGAGATGATCGAGGATCTCGAGCGCGAGACGGTCGATTTCATCTCGAACTACGACGAGACGAGGCTCGAGCCAACGGTCCTTCCGGGGAAATTCCCGAACCTCCTCTGCAACGGCTCGACCGGGATCGCGGTCGGGATGGCGACCTCGATCCCGCCGCACAACCTCGGCGAGGTGACGGACGCCCTGCTGCTCCTGCTCGACAACCCGGACGCGAGCCTCCCCGATGTCATGAAGAGGATCCCGGGCCCGGATTTCCCCACCGGCGGGATCATCTGCGGCACCGCCGGCATCCACCAGGGGTACACCACCGGGCGCGGGCAGGTGACGCTCCGGGCGGTGACCGACATCGAGGAGAAAAAGGGCCGGAAGCAGATCGTCATCACCGAGATCCCCTACCAGGAGAACAAGGCGCTGATCCTCGAGAAGATCGCGCACCTCGTGCACGAGGGAAAGCTCGAGGCGGTGGCCGACGTCCGGGACGAGTCCGACCGCGACGGGATGCGGATCGTCGTCGAGCTCAAGAAGGGCGAGGACGAGACGCTGACCCTGAACCGCCTCTTCGAGCACACGGCCCTGCAATCCACCTTCAGCATCATCCTGATCGCCCTGATCGGCGGTCAGCCCAAGACGCTCTCCATCAAGGAGCTCCTTGCCGCGACGATCGACCACCGCGCGGACGTCATCCGGCGGCGGACGCGCTTCCTGCTGACGCAGGCCGAGGCGCGGGCGCACATCCTCGAGGGTCTGCGGATCGCGCTCTCGGCCCTGGACGACGTCATCAAGATCATCCGGACTTCGAAATCGACCGACGATGCCCGGTCGCGCCTGCGGACGACATTCAAGCTGTCGAAGCTGCAAGCCGAGGCGATCCTCGCGATGACGCTGGCGAAGCTGACCCAGCTCGAGCAGGAGAAGATCGCCCAGGAGTACCGGGAGCTGATCGAGCGGATCGCCGACTACAAGGAGATCCTCGCGAACCGCTCCCGGGTCCTCGCCATCATCCGGCAGGAGCTGACGGACCTGAAGACGCGCTTCGCCGACGCGCGGCGCACGCGCATCGAGGGAGCGCTCGTCGACTTCACTCCGGAAGACCTGATCCCCGACGAGATGATGGTCGTCACCGTCAGCCGCCAGGGGTACGTGAAGCGCCTCCCGGCCGACTCCTACCGCGCCCAGCGCCGGGGCGGCGTGGGGATCACGGGGATGGACGTGAAGGAAGGGGACTACCTCGAGCATCTCTTCCTGGCGTCGACGCACGCCTGGCTCCTCTTCTTCACGGAAAGGGGGAAGGTCTACGCCCTGAAGGTTTACGATCTTCCCCAGATGGCACGCGCCGCGCGGGGACGGGCGCTCGCGAACATCCTCGCGCTTGCCGCCGACGACCGGGTCGCCTCGATGCTCTCGGTGCGCGATTTTGCGACCGGATACGTGGTGCTCGCGACCGCCAAGGGGGTCGTGAAGAAGACCCCGCTTGCCGACTACGCTCACCCCAAGCGCGGCGGGCTCATCGCGATCCGGCTCGACGCGGACGACAGGCTCCTCGGCGCCGCCCTCACGACGGGCGAGGCGGAGATCGTGCTCGGGACGCGCCACGGGTTCGCCCTGCGGTGCGTCGAATCGAAGATCCGCGACCAGGGGCGCGCCACCCGCGGCGTGCGCGGGATCAGCCTGCGCCAGGGGGACGGGGTCGTGGGACTGTTCGTCGCCCGCAAGGACGGGACGCTCCTCACGGTGAGCGCCAACGGCTTCGGGAAGCGGACTCCCTTCGAGGACTACCGCGTCACCAACCGCGGCGGCAAGGGGATCATCAACATCAAGCGGTCCGACAAGACGGGCGACGTCGTCGGCGTCCTCTCGGTCGAGGACACCGACGACTGCATCCTCACGACCGCCCAGGGAATGGTCGTCCGGACGCCGGTCTCCTCGATCCGTACAACCGGCCGGAACGCCCAGGGGGTGCGCCTCGTGACCCTGCGCGAGGGAGACTCCGTTGTCTCGTGCGCGCGCGTCCCCCGCGAGGAAAACGGCGAGAAGGCCGAGGCGGCCGTGGCGTCCGCCCCTGACGCCACGCCATGAAGGTCAAGCGCCATCTGGTGACGGGGGCGCTGATCCTCGTCCCGATCGTCCTCACCGGCTACTGCTTTATCCTTCTTCTGGGCCTGATCAACAACAGCCTGTCGATCCCGATCGGACGATTCCTGGTGTCGGCCGTGAACGCCGCCGCCGGAACTTCCCTGGGCGACATCTCCGCCTTCTGGGCCTCGGTGATCGGGATCGGGCTCATCCTGCTTCTCACGTATCTCGTGGGCGTCGTCGGAACAAGCATCATGGGACGGCAGGTGTTCCTCGCCGTCGAGGGGATCATCGAGCAGATCCCGGTCTTCAAGACGGTCTACGCCACGATGAAACAGGTGGTGGCGGAGATGTCCCCGGGCGAGAAGAAAAGCTTCCGCAAGGTGGTGCTCGTCGCCGCCGCGGACGGGAAATACAACCTGGGGTTCCTGACCGGATCGAGCCGGATCGGGGAATCAGACGTCCGCTCGGTCTACCTCCCCACCAACCACCTGTGGTTCGGCGAGGTCCGGATCGTCCCCGCGCGCGACGTCGTCGAGACCGACCTGACGACCGAACAGGGGGTTTCCTTCATCCTGTCCTGCGGGACGACGATCCCGCCGCAGGTGAAAAGAATCTAGGCGGTTGGTTCCTTCCAGCGACTGGCGATCGGCATCCGTCGCCCCATCCCGAACGCCTTGGCGGTGACGCGCAGGCCCGGAGGGGCCTGGCGCCGCTTGTACTCGGACGCCTGCACCCGCCGGATGACGTCGGCCACGACCGGCGGCGGCGCGCCGCTCGTGGCCGCGATCCGCGGGGCCGGAAGGCGGTCCTCAACGTATCCTTTCAGGATCGGGTCGAGGACGCCGTAGGGCGGAAGCGTGTCGGAATCCTTCTGGTCGAAGCGGAGCTCCGCCGTCGGTTCCCGGTCGATGATCGCCCGGGGGATGACGGGGAGGTCCGCGTTCATGTGCGCGGCGAGCGCGTAGACCATGGTCTTCGGGACGTCCGAGATCGCCGCCAGCCCCCCGCACAGGTCCCCGTACAGGGTGCAGTACCCCATGGAAAGCTCCGACTTGTTCCCGGTGGAGAGCACCATATGGCCGAACTTGTTCGAGAGAGCCATCAGGATCATGCCGCGGATCCGTGCCTGGAGGTTTTCCTCCGTGACGTCAGGGGGGGCTCCCCGGAAGACCGGCGCGAGCGTCTCGAGGAATCCCCTGAACAGGGGCTCGATCGGGACGGTCTCCGTCCGGATCCCGAGCGCCGCGGCGAGCGCGAGGCTGTCGTCCACGCTCTGGCGCGACGTGAAGCGCGAGGGCATCAGGACCCCCAGGACGTTTTCCGGCCCCAGGGCGCGCGCGGCAAGGACTGCCGTCACCGCGGAGTCGATCCCGCCCGAAAGTCCCAGGCAGGCCTTCGTGAAGCCGCACTTGCGGACGTAGTCCCCCAGGCCCAGGACCAGGGCGTCGTGGAGGTCCGCGGCGTCGGCGCGCGGGGGAAGCTCCGGGACGGGCGGGCCCGCGACGTCGCACAGGACAAGGTCCTCGCCGAAAGAGGATGCGACAGCCAGGGGGACCCCGGACGCCGAGAAAACGGCGCTCGTCCCGTCGAACACCAGCTCGTCGTTCCCGCCGACCTGGTTCACGATGGCGAGGGTCACCCCCGCCCGCCGTGCCTGCGCCCGCACGAGATCGAGCCGCGCGCGGATCTTCCCCAGCTCGAAGGGGGAAGCGGACAGGTTCACGACGAGGTCCGCCCCCCGCGCCGCCTCGGCCAGCGGGTCCGCATCGTAGATCCGCCGGCCGAAGACCGTCTCCCCGGACCAGATGTCCTCGCAGATCGTGATCCCGACGCGCGTCCCCCGCCAGGCAACCGGGGGGACGGCCGCGCGCCCCGGCTCGAAATGACGTTCCTCGTCGAAGACGTCGTAGACCGGGAGGAGCCGCTTGCGGTAGGTCGCCAGGATCTCCCCTCCGGCGATGAAGGCGGCGGCATTCGCGCAAGGGCGCCCCGACGGGGCCGCGTTCGCCTCGGGGAAGCCGACCACCATGGCGGCTGCTTGCCCCCGCGTCGCGGAGGCGATCTCCCCGAGAACCCGCGTGCAAGCCGACAGGAACGGCGGGTGCTCCAGGAGGTCCCGCGGGGGGTACCCCGAGACGGCCAGTTCCGAAAAAACCACGAGGTCCGCCCCCCGCTCCGCCGCGTCACGCCATCGCGCGAGGATCCGGTCGCGGTTTCCCGCAAGGTCCCCCACGACCGGATTGACCTGGGCGAGGGCGAGCTTCATAGCCACGCATTGTCGCGGACGCACCCCCGCGGCGAAAGAACGCTCTGGACCCGGGAACGGGAAGGCGGACGGGACGGTTCCCGCTACAATCCCCCGTCGTGAAGGCATGGCACCGCTGGTTTCTCGCTTTCCTGGCCGCCTACGCCCTGGTATGGCTCCTGGCGTGGCTCCGCGACCGGGCCGCCGGCGACCGGCGCTGGACCGGCGGACTCACGCGCGGCATCCAGGCGGTGGGACGCTTCAACGCCTCGGTGATCCTTTCCGTCTTCTACCTGACGGTCCTCCCCTTCTTCGCGGTCTTTTTTGTCGCCAAGGATGCCCTCCGGGTCCGTCCGCGTCCCGGGGCCGCGACGCACTGGACACGCGTGAAGGTCGTCCCCGTGACGCCGGAGCGGTTCGCGCGCCCCTTCTAAGATGCACGTCCTCGGCACGTCCTTCTACTACCACGACGCCGCCGCCGTCCTGATTTCGGACGGGAGGCTCGTCGCGGCCGCCGAGGAGGAGCGGTTCAGCCGCAGGAAGCACGATTCCGGTTTCCCGGAAAACGCCATCCGGTACTGCCTGGAGGCGGGCGGGATCGAACCCAAGGACCTCGACGCCGTCGCGTTCTACGAGAAGCCTCTCGTCAAGTTCGACCGGATCCTCCAGATGTCGCTTGCCACCTGGCCACGGGGGATCCGGACCTTTGTCCGCGCGATGCCCGTCTGGATCGGAAGCCGCCTGAATCCGGGCAAGCGGCTTCTCGACGCGCTCCCCGGGTTCGAAAAGGAGATCTTTCACGTCCCCCACCATCTCTCGCATGCCGCGAGCGCCTTCCTCGTCTCCCCTTTCGAGAAGGCCGCGATCCTGGTGGCCGACGGCGTCGGGGAATGGGCCACGACGTCTGTCGGTCACGGGGAAGGAAGCGCCGTCACCCTGGAAAAGGAGATCCGCTTCCCCCACTCGCTGGGGCTCCTCTACAGCGCCATCACCGCCTACCTGGGGTTCCGCGTGAACGACGCCGAATGGAAGGTCATGGGGCTCGCCCCCTACGGGAAGCCAGTCTATCTGGAACAGCTCCGGACGCTCGTCCACGTCGACCCGGACGGGTCGTTCCAGCTCAATATGAAGTATTTCGACCACCACTGGAGCCACAAGCGGATCGCGAACGAGAAACTGGCCCGGCTCCTGGGCCGGCCTCAAAGGAAGACCGAGGAACCCCTGACGGAGTTCCACAACGACGTCGCGCGCTCCGTTCAGGCCCTGATCGAGGAGATCCTGCTCGCAATCGGCCGGCATCTCCGGTCCCTCCATGACACCGAAAACCTGTGCCTCGCCGGCGGCGTGGCCCTGAACAGCGTCGCCAACCGCCGGCTCCTGAAGGAGGCCGGCTTCCGGAACATCTTCATCCAGCCGGCCGCAGGGGACGCCGGTGGGGCCCTCGGATGCGGCATGTTCGCGGCGAACGCGCTTCTCGGGGAGCCGCGCCGCTTCGTCATGGAACGGGCCGACTGGGGCCCCTCCTTCACGGACGACGCGATCGAGCGCGAGCTCGTGCGCCTCGGGGTTCCCTACGAGCGCCTCCCGGACACCGAACTCGTCGAGCGGACGGCGCGCCTCGTCCTCGACAACCACGTGGTCGGGTGGTTCCAGGGACGGATGGAGTTCGGCCCGCGCGCGCTCGGGTGCCGCAGCATCCTGGGAAACGCCATGAACCCGGAGATGAAGGACATCCTCAACGCGAAGATAAAATTCAGGGAATCGTTCCGCCCCTTCGCGCCCAGCGTTCCCCTGGAATCGGCCGCGGACTACTTCGAGATGGACGGGATCGACGCGAGCCCGTTCATGCTCCTCGTGATCCCGGTCCGGGACGGCAAGAAGGCGGTCATCCCCGCCGTCACGCACGCGGACGGTACGGGCCGGGTGCAGACCCTGACGGAAGCCGCCAACGGCCGTTTCTACCGGCTGGCCAGGCGCGTCGGCGAGATCTCCGGCGTACCGGTCATCGTGAACACCTCGTTCAACATCCGCGGGGAGCCGATCGTCTGCACCCCGGCCGACGCCGTCCGGTGCTTCGAAAAGACCGGCATGGACGCGCTCGTCCTGGGCAATTGCCTGCTCAACCGGAAGCGGGCGAATGCCGATCTAGACAGCGGCTGGGCGGAGAGCGACAGGCTGGAGTCAGGCGAGATCAGAACCGATGGCTAGAAAGACCCTCTTCCGGGAGTTCATCGACTTCGCCATGGAGGAGAAGAAGTGGTGGCTCATCCCCCTGCTCCTCGTGGGGGCCCTCGTGGCGGTCGCGATGCTCGCCGGCCAGAACCCGCTTTTCGCGCCGTTCGTCTATCCGATCTTCTGACCCGCGATGACAAGGTTTGCCAGGCCCGCGTCGGGCGGAATGCCGGCACGCCACCCCAGGACCTTCCGCGCGCGCGAGACGTCGACACGATAGTCGAAAATCTCCCCCCGTCGGTACGGAACGGCGCCCGACCGGACGAAACGGCGTCCGGTGCGGTGCTCCGCCAGGCGGGCCAGCCGCAGGAGCCGGATGCTCTTCCCGAAGGCGACGTTGACGACCAGGCCCCGAGCGGAAGGACGGAACCCGGCCCGGATGAAGGCATGCGCCGCGTCGGCGACATGGAGAAAATCGCGTCTTTGCCCCCCCCGCGTCATGGGAAAGGATCGTCCGCTCCGGGCAGCCCGGACGAGGTCCGGCATGAACATCCCCCCCTTCTGACCCGGCCCGTAGACAAGGGAAAGGCGCAGGATGGTGACCGGGATTCCAAGCTCCTTTCCCAGGGAAAGAACGATCTCCTCGGCCGCGCGCTTCGATCGCGCGTACGCCGAGAGCGGCCGCGGACACTGCGTCTCCCGGAAGGGAGCGGGATTGTCGCCATACACCTCGCAGGTGCCGGCGAGCACCACCTGGCGGACGGAAGAGCCCGCCAGTGCCCGCATCAAGGCGAGCGTTCCGAGGGCGTTCACCTCGACGAGACGCGGGTCGCCCCGCCGCGTGATCCCGGCGAGGTGGAACACGACGCGGGGCCGCGCTGCCCGGATCAGGCGGCGCAGGGCCGGTTCGTCCAGGATGTCCGCGACATGGTACCGGACACCCCGGAACGGACGTGCGGGCCGGCGGCGGACAAGCCCGTGCACGACCCTGCGGCCCGGCGTGTTGGCCAGCGCCCGCACCAGGTGGCGCCCCAGGAAACCGTCGGCACCGGTGACGAGAACCGGTCCGGCGTCCTTCACCGGGCCGCGGTCTTCGAGCGGAAAAAGGCGCGGTACCAGGCGACCGTTTCTTTCAGGCCCTGGTCCAGGGTGTGGCGGGGGCGCCAGCCGAGAAGCATGCGGGCCTTCTTCGAGGTGAGCCACTGCTTCGGGATCTCGTTTTTCGCGGTCCCCTCGATGACCGGCGAGAGGTCCGTGCGCCCCGCCGCCGCGAGGGTTCGCCTGGCGATCTCGAGGACGGTGTACGGCTTGTCGTAACTGAAGTTGAATGCCTCCCCGGCGAGCTTCTTCTCCGTCATCTGCCCGGCCAGGGCGATATACGCCTCCGCCGCGTCCGAGACGTAGAAATAGTCCCGAAGCCATGTCCCGTCGCTCCGGATCACGGGGCGCTCTCCCGAAAGGGCCGCGCGGATCGTCCCGGGGACGATCCGGCTGAAGTTCAGGTCTCCCCCGCCGAAGAGATTGCCGCACCGCGTCACCGAGACCGGCAGGCCATAGGTATGGAAATAGGACGCCGCGATGAGATCCGCGCACGACTTCGAGGCGTCGTACGGATGGCGCCCCCGGAGCGGCGTCTCTTCGTCATACGGAAGTTTTTCCGCCTCGCCGTACGCCTTGTCCGAGGAGGCGACGACGATCCGGCCGATCCACGGCGAACGGCGGCACGCCTCCAGGACCGACCAGGTCCCCTCGATGTTGCTCCGGAAGGTCGAGACGGGGCTGCGGTTGGCGGTCCCGACGATCGTCTGCGCCGCCAGGTGGAACACCGTGTCGATCCCGTGCTCGTTCAGGATCCGCTCGAGAAGCGCCTGGTCCTCGACGGCGCCGCGCACGATGACCGCCCCGCCCTTCCCGGAGGCGGAACGCCGCAGGAACGCGGAGTCACTGTCCCAGTCACGGACAAGCCCCACGACGCGCGCCTTGCGGGCGGCAAGCGCCCCGGAGAGCCATCCACCCAGGAACCCGGAGCATCCGGTCACGAGGACCGGACGATCGCGCCAGAACCGGTCGTTCATTTCCGGCCCTTCCCCCGGACGGTCCAGGGGGCATTCCCCTTCCTCCAGATGTCGTTCAGGACCGTCCAGTCACGGTAGGTGTCCATGCACTGCCAGAACCCCTCGTGACGGAAGACGGAGAGCTCGCCGTCGGCCGCCAGGCGCTCCAGGGGCTCTCGCTCGAAACTGCACCCGTCGCCGTCCGACAGGTAGCCGAACACCTTCTGCGTGAGCGCGAAAAACCCGCCGTTCACCAGTCCCTCGTGGACCTGCGGCTTCTCGCTGAACCGCCGGACGCGGTCCCCGTCGACGATCAGCTCCCCGAACCGCGACGCGGGGCGCACCCCCGTGACGGTCGCCGCCCGGCCGTGTTTCCGGTGGAACGCGAGAAGTCCCGCAAGATCGACATCGGCAAGGCCGTCCCCGTAGGTCATCATCCAGACGGGCGTGTCGATGTGCCGGCGCGCCCGCAGGAGGCGCGCCCCCGTCATGGCGTCCTCGCCGGTATCCACCAGCGTCACCCGCCACCCTTCCGGAACGGCGCCGGGATGGACGGTCACCGACGACTTCCCGTCGAGGCTCACCGTAAGGTCCCGCGTCATCGCCTCGTAATCGAGGAAATACCGCTTGATCGCGTCGCCCCGGTAGCCGAGGCACAGCACGAAGTCGTTGAACCCCCGGGCGGCATACCCCTTCATGATGTGCCAGAGGATCGGCTTTCCGCCGATCTCGATCATCGGCTTGGGGCGGGACTCCGTCTCCTCGCGGAAGCGCGTGCCGCGCCCGCCGCACAGGATCACGACCTTGGGAACGCGTTCTTTCGCCACGCGCCGAGCCTCCAGAGCCTCCAGGCCGCGAGATTCGCGAGGAACTCCAGGACCGTCCCCGGCCTGACATGGGACCGTCCACCCGCGCGGGGTCGCCAGCCGACGGGGATCTCGAGGACGCGCCATCCGAGGACGCGCGCCTTGATCATCGCCTCGTCGTCCAGGAACCAGTCGCGGGAGGACAATTGTAGCCGGGCCAGGGATTCCCGCCGCAGACATTTCGGGATGCCGTGGCTGTCCCGGCAGGCCACGTCGAAGAAAAGGCGCAGGGTTGTCCGGTACCCCAGGCTCACGAAACGTCGGAAGGGCTCGTCCGTGCGCCGGCCGCGGGCCGCCTTCACCAGATCGTGCGTCCCGGCGAGGGCCGCCTCGATCACGCGGCAGGCGTCGTCCGGCGCGATCTGGCCGTCACCGGCCATGAATCCCACCCACGTCCCCCGCGCCGCGTCGAGTCCGGCCAGGACCCCGTTCCCGTAGCCGGTATTCACGGCGACCGTCACGACCCGGCACGCGGGAAAGCGCGCGGCGAGGGCCGCGCACGCCGCTCCCGTCCCGTCCAGCGACCCGTTCACCACGAGGAGGATCTCGTGCGGCCATCCCCGCGCGGCGAGGTGCGACTCCAGTTCCGTCACGACGCGCTCGACCGATTCCGCCTCGTTATAGAGGGGAAGGACGAGCGAAAACTGCGGGGGAGAGCTCTCCTGGCGGGTCACGGCTTGCGCGCGATACAGACCAGGGACAGGCCGATCGGCAGCCGCAGGCCGGCCGCCAGGAGCGGGCGTTCGAGGAGGAAGATCCGGCGCAACAGGGCGTTCAGGAGGCGCGGGGGAGGCTCGTGATCCTCGAGACCCGTGGCGTTCCGGCGCACCTTGCGCATGATCCAGGCCAGGGGCAGGAGAAGGGTATTGAAATACGAGAGCTGGCGGATCCCGAAGCCGGCCGCGCGGACCTTCGACTCCAGCTCCGCCAGGACGTACCTCCGCCGGTGGAGGTTCACGTCGTCATGCGCCGACCACATGCCGGGGAGGGCCGGCACCGTGACGACGAGCGTCCCTCCCGACGTGAGGAGATCCCGGGCGAGAGCCAGCCCGCGCGCGTCGTCGTCCATGTGCTCCAGGGCGTCGAGGAGACAGACGACCTGGAAAGGGCCCAGCCCGGCCGGGACCGCTCCCGGGAACTCCCCGGCCACGGTCTCGATCGCGGGATCGCGCTGCCGTACGTAGTCGAGCGCCTTCGGCGAGGCGTCGAGCCCCACCACGCGGTATCCCGCCCGCGCGAAATGGATCGCCAGCATCCCCGTTCCGCACCCGACATCGAGAAGGCGCGCAGGGGGAGGCGGCCCGAACCGCGCGAGGAGCCGCGCCAGGATGTCCCGGCGGGCGGTGAACCACCAGGTCCGCTCCTCGTAGGCGAAAAACAGGTCGTACTTGGCCTCATCCATGGGAGGTCCGGGAGCCGGGCATCCTCACCGGTCGAGAAGGATCTTCCACCAGAACCCTCCCCGTTTCCGGTCGGTGTAGATCGGCGCGCCTGACTGCAGGAACAGGACCGGTTTCAGGAGAAGCGTCCCGTAGCGGGTCTCCACCAGGTCGTCGACCACGGCGCCCGTCCCGATGTCGACGCCGTTCACGAACCCCCGGTCGGTCCGGTGATGCCTGATCGTCCCTTCAAGGATCGCCAGCGCCGCCTTCATGTAGCGCGGCGCTCCCGTGAGGTCCGCGAGCTTGAGAAGCGCCACCGTCCAGTCGGTCTGGCCGTCCAGGAACGAAACGCGCCCGTCCGGGTCCTTCGGCAGGAGCCCCGTTTTCGGGGATTGCCGCGCGACCCAGAAGTCGGCGACGCGGCGCGCCGTGTCCAGGCAGGACGGTTCTTCCAGGAAATAGGACAGGTCGCACAGGAGATCCACGAGGCCGTGGTTCTTGATGTGCGGGGGCCGGCGTTCCGCGACCTCTCCCGCGTCCGAGAACCGGACGAAGGAGCTGGCCCCCCCCTCCGGTGCCAGGAGATGCTTCTTCACGCCCTCATGCCACCAGTCGATCCCGTGGCGGTACTGCGGCTGTCCGGTCACGCGCCAGAGCGCCAGGAAGGCCGCCGGGACCGCCAGGTTGTGCTTGGCGAGCCGGACCCCCGCGGATTCCACCCGGACGAACCGGTTCAGGAGGGATGGCCGGACCACGACATGCTCCGGAAAGAGTCCCGTCTTTCCGAAAAACGGGAGCGCCGCGAACCGTTCGCCCCACACGCGCGCGAGGCGCGCCGGCTCCGGATCGCCCGTCTTCTCCGAAAGGTCCAGTGCCAGCTCGATGAACAGGGCCGAGGTCGTCTCCGCCACCGGGATCCGCGCGTTCCAGCCGGGGAGCCGCCACTGGCAAATCCAGCCGCCCTCCTGATGCCTCTCGACGATCCGCGAAAAGGCGCGCCCGGCCAGCTCCACGGGAAGCCCCTTCCAGCCGAGGTCCGCAAGGTCCAGGAGACCCAGGATCATGTCCGTGGCGTGGAAGGCGTTCGCCCGCCGGGGAAAAAGGAGTCCCTTGACTCCCACGTACGGGGTCTCGATCTCCATGCCGCCGTCGATCGCCGCCGCGAGACGTTCGGTCTGTTCCCGCACGAACGGGACCGCCCCCGCCATATAGAGGAAGGGGGCCCAGTCGCCGAACTCCGCCTGCATGGAATGGAACGGAGGTTTCGTTCCCGTGCGGGCGTGGATCGCGAAATCGGGGATCCCGCCGGGAGGAGTCTGGACCCGCGTGAAGAGCCTCACGATCTCGTCTTGGGCTGCCTTGAGGAGACCAGGGGAAAGGGGAACCACGTGGCGCCCTACAACCGGCCCAGAACCGTCTCGTCGGAGATGCTGCAGCGCGCACAAAGGGGGAACCTGTTCTCCAGCACCTCGCCCCGGAGCTTCTTCCCGTAGACGCTGTTCCAGATCTTCGCGAGCGGCGTCGTGAGGAGGTTCCCGTAGACGTGTTTGGCGTCGTAGTCGAAACAGCAGAGGGAGAGCCGCCCGTCCCAGTGGACGACCCCCTTATGGAGCCACTCGCACCGGTTCTGTTTCCCCTTCACCTGGGCGCCGGCGTGATCCCCCTTGTACTTGGACCACTTCTTCTCGGGGAGCCACTCGGCGAAGAGCGCGTTCACCTTTCCCGCGTCGTCGTAGATCCAGGTGGGGATCGCCACCGCCTTCACGACGATCTCGTCGACCCCGAGGTCGCGCTTGGCGTCGGCGAGTTTCGACACCTCGTGCTGGTTGTGTTTCATCACGATGAACTGGAGCTGCAGGTTCGGACGGGAAAGCCCCCGCTCCTTCTTCCGGCGGGCGATCTTCCGGATCTTCGCGTAGACGTCGTGGAAATCGGCGCCGACCCGGTACTTCTCGTAGGTCTCCTTCGAGAGGCCGTCGAAGGAGATCGTCATCTTGTCGAGGCCGCAGTCGAGGATCTCCTCGATCGCCTCGTCGGTGAGCATCGTGGCGTTCGTGCTGAAGAAGGTCTCGATCCTCTTCTCGCGGGCCAGGGCCACCATCTGCGGCAGCTGCTTGTTGAGCATCGGTTCCCCTCCGTAGAAAAGGCCCACGGAGTTCACGTGGTGCTGGACGGCGTCGAGGATCTTCCGGAAGTCGTCCAGGTGCAGATACCCCTTCTTCCGCTCCGACTCGTTCTGCCCCACCGCCGTCGTGCACATGGGGCACGACAGGTTGCAGACGTTCGTCGTCTCGATCAGGAGCTGGGTGGGATATCCCAGATACCGGTTCAGGACGCGCCGGACGGTGAAAAACCGGGCGCGACGGCGATAGTGCGCCAGCCTCTCGAGGGGCGTCATCCGGCCAGTCTACCCGCCGGAAGCGGATTGAGGAACCGCAGGGGCCCGGGCCATGACGAGCATCCCTTCCCCGCCCAGGCGACCGAGCGCCCCGGTCGCCGAGGCGGCCCGCTTCACGAGACGTTTCGCGCCCGGCAGGAACCGGTTGACGAACCCTCGCAGCCGCCGGAGCCGGCGCCCGCCCCGGCCGGCGTCCACGGTGGGGTTCAGCAGGCTCAATTCGACCTCGATCCGATCGAAGCCCGCCTCCCGCAAGGCCCGGCGGATCGTGTCGGGGGAATAGAACACGATATGCCCGGGCCGGCGCAGGTATCCCCAGGACGGCCCCAGCTCGCGGGCGCGGGCGCTTTCGACATTCCCCGTCACCAAGAGCAGGGCTCCGCCGGGAACCAGGAGCGAACGGATCCTCCCCAGGGCCGGCTCCGGATCAGCGAGATGCTCGATCACATCGAGCATCGCCGCGGCGTCGAACGTCCCCGGCCCCCAGGGGGCGTCCGCCACCTCGCCGCAGAAGACGTCGAGCACGTGCGCCTCGCGCGCATGGCGCGCGTCGACAGGAGAAGGCTCCACCCCCGCCGCCTCCCAACCCGCCTTGCGGGCGAGCGACAGGAACAGTCCCCGGTTGCATCCCACGTCCAGGAGCCGCCCCTTCCGGGGGCACTCCCGCGCGAGACGCGCCAGGTGCCCCGCGAAGGTCGGCGCGTCCTCGCGCGCCTGGGCCTCGTATCCCCGTCCCGTGCGGTAATAACCTTCATCGTAGAGCGCGGCCAGTTCCTCTCGCGCCGGAAACGGCCGTCTGTAGACGAGCGAGCACGCCGGACACCGCACCAGGGGATTCCCGTCGACAGAAAAAAGGGGATCTGCCCCCGCCGCGCCGCACAACGGGCACGCCGATCCGGCCCCCGCCTCAACCACGCCCCTCTCCTAAAGACCTGGACACGAGGAGAAACCAGACCCCGACGAGCCCCAGGGCGAGAAGGGAGATCTTTCCCCCGGCGCGGTCGGCGCGCGCGTCGTTCCTGAAGACGACCGTATGCCTTCCCGAAGGGAAGTCCACCGCGCGGCCGATCCCGTCGGGACCCGGACGGACCGTCACCGGCGTTCCGTCTCGCTCTGCCTCCCAGGAGGGATAGGGATTGTCCGCCAGGACGAGCGTCACGGGAGAAGCCGACTCGGCGACGATCTCGACCCGCCCGGGCGTCTCGGAAATGATCCGGGCAGACCCCTCCCCCCCTTCCAGGCGGACCCTGCCGCGAAAGAGGGTATTCCGATAGACGTACAGACGGTCGCGGAAGACCTCCGCGAGGCATGCGTCGGCCAGGGGGCCGTCCGACAGGACGTACTTCACCCCCATCCGGCCCAGGAGATCGAGATTCGCGGAGAGCTCGCCGGCCGTGAAAGCGTGGCCGCTCGTGCGCCACAGGATGTCGCGCCCCGCCACCGCCGCCAGGCGCGGCGTGGTGCTCGCGGCGTTGGCGATCCCGAAACGCTGGAAATAATAGGTCCCGGGGAAGCGGATCCCGTCGACGATGTGGTCCCGCGCGGGCCAGCAGAAGATCCGGAACGGTTCAGGATCCCCCTTCAGGAAGGCGATCTCCTTTCCGAAGCGGTCCGGGAACCGCGCCTCGTGCAGGGCGAAGGGAGCCAGGCTCCGCGCGTAAAGCACGAGGTCCGCGCAGACGAGCCCGAACGCCAGCCAGAACCGCCCCTGGCCCTGTCCCCGCACGAGCCATGCCGCGGCCAGGAGTGCGAGCGCGACAGGCCCCCACAGCGCGGGGGAATCCGGCGCCGCGTTCTCCTGGAACTGCGCGAGATACCCCCGGAGGTTCGCGGCATGGACCGCGGGGGATTTCGGAAAGCCGCTCCGGGAGGCGAGCGCGATCATCCGCTCCCCCGCCGCGCCGAGCGGGCCCGCGAGCGCTCCGATCGCCAGGAGCGCTATCGCCGACCCCGCAACGAACGCGACAAGCCCCAAGGCCAGCTTCCGCCGGGCCGCCGCCGTCGCCCCGGCGAGCGCGTCGAACCCCGCCCCCGCGCACCAGGCGACGAGGAACGCGGCCAGGAAAATCGCGCGCACCGGCCCCCGGAACGCCGCATAGCCGGGCAGGAACTTGTAGAAGAGAAAGTTTGGCGGGAAAAAGACCCCCAGGACGAGCGCCACGGAACCGGCAAGCATCCACCGGCGTCGGCGCGCCGAGGCGTCCCGCGCGAAGAAAAAGCCGACCACGGCAAGCACCAGCGGCAGGATCCCCGGATAGACATCCGTCTCGTTCCCGTTGGCGGTCCCCGGAAGATCGACCGCGACATGCGGAAACAGCAGGCGCGTCGCGTGGACCGGCCAGAACGAGAAGGCCGCGAACGGGCCCCATCCCACCCCCTCCGTCCGGTGCGAGACGCCGGCCAGCTCCGCCGTCGGGAGGAGCTGGACCGCCGCCAGCCCCAGCCCCGCCGCGAATGCCAGGCAGAACCCCGCACCGAGCGCCAGGCGCCTTCCGTCGGCGCGGCGCCAGACCAGCAGGAAACCGTAGGCCGTTGCGGCCAGAAGCGTCCAGTAGGCGAAATTGAAATGCCCGGCAAGCCACTGACAACCGATCGCGACGGCGAGTGCCGGAAAGGCCCACCGTGTCCCCTCGGCCGCGGCCCGATGCACGAGGTACAGCACCAGCGGGAACCACATCCCGGTCCGATACGACCATTCGTGTCCGTGGTGCCGGGCGAAGAAGCCGCATGCCGTGAAGCAGAACGCCGCCAGGGCCGCCCCGCCGGCGGACAGGCCCGTCCTCCTAAAGAACAGATAGGCGAAAAGCGCCATCCCCCCGATATGGACGAAAGGTGTCAGGATGAACGCCGTTTCCAGCGAGAAAAGCGCGTAGAGCGCGATCTGAACGGGATAGAAAAGCGCCCCCTCCGACTCGGCATGGAAGGGGTATCCCATCTGGAGGAGCGGGTTCCAGGCGGCGTCGCGCGTCCCCTCGTAGACGCCGAGGACGTACTCCCGGATCAGGAAGGTCGACAGGATGTCGCCCGACATTTCGGGCTGGCGGAGAACGCCGACCTGGCTTGTCCAGAGGAAAACGGA
>CAYVXZ010000022.1:0-41364 GCA_964455625.1 uncultured Planctomycetales bacterium
AAGGTCGCCGCGGAGGCGCGAACGGCCCGGCGCGAGGGCGACTGGGGCGGAGGCCGGGCCGGAGCAGGCCTCTCCGCTGCGACCCACTGGAATTCCCGGATGAACCGCTTTTTTGACCGGTTTCCGGACCGGTTCACGGTCTGATATTCGTCTTGATGTCGCGAATCGTCAGGGATGAGAGTCGCGGCATCCAGCGTGCCACGAGCGCAACATGCCCGGGATGGGTCTCGTACGCCTGGTAGTCTTCCGGGGTCGCGAAACCGATCAGGATCGCGACGTCGTAGGCCGTATCGACGCCCGCGCGTCCGGTGTCGAGGTGCCTTCCGCAGGCGTAGGAGCGGACGGAGGGTATAGGCGCGAGGGTCCTGGCGCAGTCGGCGACGAGCGCGTCCGCCTCCGCGGGGTCCTTGAGCGTGCAGAAGACGACGTGGTGGATCGCGGGGGGCGTCGGGGAGCGGACGCATCCCGCGAGGGAGAGGGCCAGGGCGAGAACGGGCAGCGCGCGCATCACGTTGAGGATAGAATACCGGCATGAACTTCGAGAAGTTCAACAAGATCCAGGCGACGAAGATGAATCTCCGGGAGATGTCCGATGCCACGGCGGTGGGGGACTACCGGAACGCCGGGTGCGGCGACCACTACCGGATCTTCCTCAAGGTGGCCGAGCGCGGCGGCCGGAAGGTGGTGGAGGACGCCACGTTCACCACCACCGGATGCGGCTTCGGGATCGCCGCCCTGGCGCTCGCCTGCGAGGCGGCGAAGGGCCGTACCGTGGAGGAAGCATCGCGCATCACCGCCGACGAGATCCAGGCCGGGGTGGACGGCTTTCCCCCGCGCCGTCAGAACTATCCGGTCTCCGCGCTCGAGGCCCTGCAGGTGGCGCTTGCCAACCAGGCGGCGGGCCGGAAGGGGAACGTCGGGGTGACGCGCGAAGAGGTCCTTGCGCTCGCCGCCCGGAAAATGCCCCTGAAGGGGGCGAGCGGCGAGAGCGTGGATCTTTCGGCGGCGGATCTTGCCGGAATGAACCTCGAGCAGGGGAACTGGAGCGGCGCCGATTTCACGGGGGCGAACCTTTCCGGAGCGAACCTCCGCAAATCGATCCTCCGGGGGATCAAGGGGCAAAAGGCGCGTCTTGCGGGGGCGGACCTTTCGCATGGCGATCTCTATCGGGCGGACCTCGCCAGCGCGGACCTTTCCGGCGCCGATTTCCGGAACGCCTTCCTGAACGAGGCGGATCTTTCGGGGGCGAACCTCGCCGGCGCGGACCTGCGGTTCACGAAGCTCACGGGGGCGAAGATCGACGGCGCCGATTTCACCGGAGCCCTTTACGACCGGATGACGCGTTTCGATCCCGGGGTGGTCAAGCCCTTCGACGTCATGATCGAAAAGGGCGAGAGCGGCCCCTTCCTCGCGCACTGATGGCCCGCTTCGCCCCCGGGGACAAGGTCCTGCAGACGCGCGGCACGTTCCTCCACCAGGGGGTCTTCGTGACACCGAAGACGGTCTTCACGGTCCTTGCGGTCAAGGGGGAGGCCTGTGACCTGCAGTATCTCGACCGGGAATCGATCCCGCACACGATCGAGGGGATGAAAGAATCCGAATTGAAGCCGGTGCAGTAGCCGTCGGCCATCAGCCGTTGGCCTTCAGCCAGAAAAACGAACTTTGGGTGATATCGAGCTGACGGCTGATGGCCAGTGGCTGACGGCTATTCCTTGTCGTACTTGATAAGCGCCTGGACGGGATACTTCGCGAGCTTCTTCCGCCCGGGCAGGAACGCCAGCTCGATCAGGAACGAGCACCCGACGATCTTCCCGCCGAGGGACTCCACCAGCTCGCAGCAGGCGGCCATCGTGCCGCCGGTGGCGAGAAGGTCGTCCACCATGAGGCACTTCTTCCCCTTTTTCACGCCGTCGGCGTGGATCTCGAGGGTGTCGGAGCCGTACTCGAGCATGTAGCTCACCGCGCGCGTCCTGTGGGGGAGCTTTCCGGGCTTTCTCACGGGGACGAACCCGGCGCCGAGCCTCGCCGCGATCGCCGGGCCGAAGATGAACCCGCGCGCCTCGGCCCCGATCACGAGGTCCGGTCTTTCCCTCGCGAAGGGATCCGCCATGGCGCTGACGGCGAGCGCCAGGGCCTTCGCGTCCGCAAGCATCGGCGTGATGTCCTTGAAGACGATCCCGGGCTTGGGGAAGTCCGGGACGTCGCGGATGAACGTGAGGAGGGACTTTCCGGCCGTCTCGGGCTTCGGTGTCGCGGGCATGGCGGGAAATTGTAGGCGCCGGGCGGAAAAGGTCCAGCGCTACCGGGGCGTCCAGCGGGGTTTTCCGTCGGTGTAGAAGATCCGGAGTTCTTCGATGACCGGGGCGTCCCTGACCACGCGGACGTCCGCGGCGAGGACGGCGCCCGTGGCATCATGGAGCGTCACGGGAGCGGGGTCCACCGCGAGCGTCGCCTTGATCCGGGCGGCCCGACAGCCCGGGATCGGCGGGCCGCCGAAGGAGAGGGCGCCCGTCGCGCCGGCGGTCCAGGAGGCCTCGAGGGTCCCCAGGGGGGCGTCCGCCGCGTCGAACCCCGTGAGGGTGAGCGTGACGGACCCGTTCGCGGAAGCCGGGATGAACCCGTCCCACGAGAATCCGGTCAGGATGGCGCCGCGGGGGAGGCGCGTGGCGTCGAAGGAGAGTCTCGGCGAGACGTACTCGCCAGTCGTCTCGTACATCGGTTTCGTCGCGAGCTTGAGGATCTCCTCCTGCGTCAGGGTCCGCTTGAAGAAGACGACGTCGCAGGGTTGAGCGGATCCGGACAGGACGAGCCGCATGCGGGGATCGCCCGCGTAGGAGGCGGTGAGGGAAAGCACGAGCGGGGTGCCGTCCTTCACGCCGTCGATATGCAGGTAAGCGAGGGTGTCGGCGCCCGGCCTCTCGAAGGTGACCGCGACGCACCGCCAGCCGGTGGCGGCGAGTTCTGAAGCGGGAGCGACCGCCGGCTGATTGAAGGTCCGGGTGAAGGGCGTCGGCGGGAAGTTTCCCTTCCGGAGAATGGCCGACCGCGCCCCGTCCGGGACGGTGAGGCCGACGTAGGAGCGCCAGGCGCCATCGAAGAAGCGGAGGTCCAGTTGGGACGCGGACGGCGCCAAGGCGGAATGATCCTGGCCGAGGCCTGTCGGGACCCAGGCGACGATCGTCCCGCCGGTGAATCCCGCGGCGTCCGCCTGGAAGATGCCGTCCCCGAAGGCGGTCCCGCAGTTCCAGATGGTTTCGTGTGTCCCGCCGAGCGCGCGGGGCCCGGCCGGGGAGAGCTTGATCCCGTCCTCGACGAAGAGTCCCTCGATCGTCTGGCTTACGGTCGGCGGGATCGCGCGCGTGGCGTAGGCGGGGTCCCAGATGTTGTCGAGCCAGTGGGCGTTCGCGGCGGCGTCGATCCCCGGGTCTTCGTTGTAGGGAAGGGCGAGCGCGATCTCTCCCGCGTCGATCCCCGTTCCGGCCAGCAATTCCGCGTCGTCCCACTGCCGGCTGGAGAGCGAGACGCTTCCGACGGCGCGGGTCAGCCGGTAGTCGTCCGGGTCGCCGAAAGAGGCCGCCGGGAAATTGGTCACGGCGACGGTCCCGTCGAAGCGGGAGAAGGGGAATCTCGGCCAGGTCTGCGTGCCGTTTCTTATGGCCGCCCATTCCCCGGCGGGGAGCGAACCGTCGATGAAAACCTCGCCGCCGGGCCAGGACTTCCGGGGGAGGTTCGGACCAACGCCGAGCACGGGCTCGAAATCCTGCTGCCCCGTGAGGAGGACGGAGCGCTCGTTCCGGGAGAAGAGACCCTCTATGCGGGCCGATCCGCGGGCGGTCCCGTCGCCGGATGTCCATCCTTCCGCCGCGACGTCGAAATCGGAGCGCAGGGGGGAGAGGGTGAAGGGGGGCGTCGGCCTGGCGGGAAGGTTACCGGCGGGGATCTCCAGCGGTCCCATCGGAAAGCTCACGGGATGCGTGTTGTGCGTGCGGGCGAGCCCCGTCCGGAAGGCGAGCTGGACCGTCGTCTCGTCGGCCCCGACGCCAGGAGGGACTTCGCGGGGGACCTCCAGGGAGTTCGGGCCCCAGAAGAACCGTTCCGGGCCGAACCGGTTCGCGTTCCAGAGCGCGAGGACCAGATCCTCCTTGTGGCGGGGTTGCTTGTCCGCGTTGGGGTGGGCCGCATAGATCGGGTCGGTGATCCAGAGGGAGCGGTTGGCGACCAGGGTCTCGAGGAGCTTCTTCCAGGTCCGGACGGGGCGGGCCGCGGCGAGTGCCCCGGCCATCGCGTCCGCCTCGTCGGGGAGGATCCGGACGAAATCCGGGACGATCCCCGAAGCCCCGCCCGATCCGGAGTGCGCGGCGTAGCGGAGCGACGCGCGGATCACCTCCGGCGGGGCGGCGTTGAAATCGGTCCGCGCCTGGAACTCGTACCGGATTTCCGGGGCCGGAACGAGACTCCACCATTTGTCGCCCGAGAAATCGGCCGGATCGGCCTCGAACGGGACCGGAGTGATCTCGCCCGACGTGGTGAGATACGGAAGAACCTTTTCGATCTCGGCGGCCGGATAGAAGGGGGCGAGGGCGGCGGCCACCCCGGAGAGGGTGGCATACCCTCCTGCGGGCCTGCCTTCCACGATCCGGCGCCCGAGATTCGAGATAGTGACGTTTTCGAGGGCGGCGATCGCCGACGGCGGATTCGCCGCCGGGGCGTAGAGCTCGTCATGGGTGTCGGACAGGGCCAGGATCGCGCCGAGATTGTTGAGGAGATTCACCAGGTGAAGGTTCCCCACATAGTCCGGATCCCGGTGGGCATTCGCCGGGACGTCGGTTGCGAAGTTCCCGTCATCCTCGTTCAGCTCGCCGTCGAGGTCGTGGTCGCCCAGGGGCGAACGGAGCTCGCCGCCGTTGACGCAGACGAGCCCGCCCGCCGCGCGCGAGCGCAGGGAGAAGCGGGCCGTTGCCGCCCCGCCGCGCAGGCGCCCCGTCCAGGCGGAAAACCGTCCGTCGCCGTCCTTGTCGGTCCAGCCGCCCGAAAAGGCGGACAAGTTGTCGATTCCCGCGTCATAGGCGCCCGGCGTGTCTCCGGGGAGTCCGGAGTCCTCCCAGGATTCCCCCCGGCTCCAGGACGGATTCTCGGTCCGCGGCGTCCCGTCCGTTTCCCCGCCGCGCGCCGCCCAGTCGTCGCAGGCGTTGACGGGGGTCCAGGCGACGTCGCGATCCGAAAGGGAAAGCCTGTCCTGCCAGAGGCGCGATCCCGCGTAGTCGAGAGCGCTTGCGGCGGCGATCCGGGCGAGGGTTTCCTGCGCGACGGTCTCGGCCGCGGCGGACCCCATGCGGGACGCCTGGACCAGGAGCCCGCCGAGGACCGCCAGGAGCGTGAGGACCCCGCTCACGAGGATCAGCACGATCCCGCGGCGAGACGCACGCTCATTCCCCATGAGGCTCCTCCAGGAGGGCGGCCAGGCGCGCCAGGGAGGCGCGCAGGGGAGGCGCCAGGTCGGTCCGCAGGAGCAGGCCGCGGAAGTCCGCCGCCCCGTCCCAGGTGGATCCAAGCAGGAAAACGGCACCGGACGGGGCGATCCCGTCCCATTGGGAGAGGGCCGACCTCCAGTCGATGGGTCTCGCTTCCTGGAGGATCGCGCGCGCGGGGCCGTCCCCTTCCGTCCAGAGGAGCCCGCGCCGCCCGGCCGGAACGGCGACGGTCTTCCCGCCTTCGGAGAGTTCCACGAGGCCGTGCTCCACCTCGACCGTGAGCGCGCGCGCGGCCGGCGGGTCCCCCGGCTTCGCGCCATTGCATGTGAAAGCACGCGCGCGAAAAGCGGTCCCCAGGACGCGGATGACGCCGGCCGCCGACGCGACGCGCACGGCGCCTTCCCCCTTCTCGATCTCGGCATCGAGCGTTCCCCGGACGAGCTCTACCGTGAAGCGCCCGTCCGGGCCCGCGGGGACGAACCGGGCCGCGGAACCCGGGTGGATCCGGAGGCGCGAGCCGTCCGGAAGCGAGAAGACCCGGGCCGGGGAGGCCTCGCCGATATCGAACGACTCGCTCCGGCCCGCGATCTTCTCCCCCGGCGGCAGGAGATGGCGTCCGGCGGTCGGGGCGGACGGGCGGAGGACGTGCCAGGCCGCGACCGCGCAGACGAGGGCCGCCGCCGCGAGCCCCAGGCGGCGCCAGGCGGGAAAGACGGTTCGCGCGACCGCGGGGGCCTGGGCCGCTTCGGCCCCGTCCGCCGCGAGGGCGACCCACCGGAGGCGGCAGTCGGGACAGTCGGCCATGTGGCACGTCGCGGCGTCCCGTTCGCCGCCGGAAAGGGATCCGTCCAGGATCCGTCCCAGGGTCTCGTCCGGAAGGCAGTCGCCCATTACCTGCCCAGAGCCGTTCCGGTGTCCCGTTTAACGGTTTTTCTCGATGTTTTTTCGCGCCTTTTCGGTCGCGCGGGAGAGGATCATGCAGGCGTTGGCATGGGTGATTCCGAGAAGGCGGGCGATCTCGGCGGGGGAGGCGCCGTCCTGGAAATGGAGGCGGACGGCGAGCCTTTCCCGGTCGGAGAGGCTTGCGATGGCGGCCTCCGCGCCTTTCTCGTCCTCTTCCGAAACGATCTTCTCGAGCGGAACGGGGGCGTCCCCGGGGGAGACGGCAAGAACCAGGTCGAGGTCGACCGGACGCCCCCAGAGCCGGCGCTCCCGACGCGCGGTCCGGGCCCGGCGCGCGCAGAGGCTGGCGGCGATCGCCTTGAGATAGGTCGCAAGCGCGCACCCCCACCGGAAATCCCGCAGGACTTTGGCGTCGTCGGCCGACAGGCGCACCCAGGTCTCCTGGAGGATGTCGTCGCGCTCCCCGGGATCGACCTGCCCGAAGAGGCGCCGCAAGGCGCGGGAGACATGCGCCGCGAGGACGGGCGCGAACCGCTCCGTCAGCGCCTTCCACGCGCCGCCGTCCCCGGCGATGCAGCGGGCGACCAGTTCCCTGTCGTCTAGAGGGTGCATGAGAAGCATGGATCTTGACGCGTTGCGAGCGCGGCGTGCCCGGATGCAAGGAGCGACGATGAAGCGTATTGAGGGGAGATACGGTGAAGAGGAGCGACGCAGCAGACGGGCATGCGCCGCCGCAACCCGAAGGGGCGCGAGGCCGATCCCGCAACCCTCCGGGACGCGGGTCTCACGGCCGCGTGGCTTTGTTGCGGCTCGTCGGAAACCCGTTCTTTCAGGGTTGCCTCCTCACCGCGCCTTGCCATCGGCCGTGATCCCTCGCGCCGCGTCGGAGCCCATGTTCTCATGCACCCTCTAAAACCGGTCCCATTCGGTGCAGGGCGGGCAGAGGGGAAAGGCGCTCCAGTCGCCGCGCGCGTGCGCCGCGCGCAGGGCGGAGAGTCTTTCACCGGTCCAGGCGGCGGCCGGTTCCCCGGGCAGGGGATGCCGCGCGGCAAGGTCCTCGCGGCAGGCCAGCGCCTCTCCCGCGGCGTCGACGTAGAGCTCGCTCGCGAGCTTCACGCAGGGACGCCGCGCCGCGAGGTTCGTGGGGAAAGGGGAGACGTCGGGGACCTGCCCCGCGTAGCGGTTCGCCGGGCGGATCACCGGCCAGGCGCCGCGGGCGAGCCAGTCGTCGTAAAAGGGCTCGATCTCCGGCTCCGTCTCGCGGCGCTTCACGATCGAGACGACAAGGAAAGGGGTCTCGCCGCCGCGCTTTCCGCGCCGATCGAGGAAGGCGTCGAGATTCGCGCGGACCGCGTCGAAATCGCCGGGACCCCCGAGCGCCCGCCAGGTCGCGGCGGAGTGCGCGCCGAGAGGGACCTCCACGATATCGAGGTCCGCTTCGAGGGCGCGGTCGAGAAGCGGGCCGGAGAGCCCGGTGCCGGGTGTCACGAGGTGCCGCCCGTAGAGGGGGACTTCCCCCAGGGCGGCGAGAATCCTGTCGGCCGCGGGATGGGCCAGCGGGTCGCCGAATCCTTCGAGCGAGAGGCAGAGATCGTCCGTTTCCGCCGCGAGATCCCGGCAGAGGCGGGAAAACCGTTCCGGGTCGATCCACTCGGGCATGGTCCGGGCCGGCGGGACGGGCAGGGCGTCCGGCCGCCGCACGACCTCGACTGTCGCGAACGGCGGGGCCTTTCCCAGCCAGGCGTCCGGATGGCTCGAGGCCGTCCCGATCCACCGCGCGGCGTCGGCCGTTTCTGGGTCCGTGCAACGCGACCAGAGCGTCCGGAGGGCCGAAAGGCCCCGCCCGGAATCGGCCGTGAAGCGCCAGGGGGCCCGGCGCACGGCGTCCCCGGCGTCGAAATGGCATTCGGCCCGGACCCGGTCCATCTTGGGGTCTTCCTTCTTGTACCGGAGGACCTCGAGCGGGGTCTGCCCGGTGATCGCCATGGTCTTCAGGAAGTCGAGCGTGCAGAGCTCCGGGACGAGCCCTACCGGCGCCTGGGCGAAGGTGAAATAGTAGGTCTTCCGGAACTTGAGATGATGCAGCACGATCGCGTCCGCCAGGCGCGCGTCGACGAAGGGCGCCTCGGCGCGGAACACGGCCGCCGAGTCGGCGCCGGCCGCCGCCGCCGCGGCCAGGAGCGCCTTCGGCCAGCCGTGTTCGTCGAAGGCGGTCGTCCAGTGGAGCCCGCCGCGCCAGCCGAAGCGCGACCACTTGCGCGCGCGCCGCAGGATCTTCCGGCGCGGGACATCCGGTTCACCGCTCTCGTGAAGCGTGACCGGAAGCCCCTCGAGCGCCTTCCGGACGGCGGGGGCGTCCTCCGGGCGCGTCACGACGACCGTCTGCGCGATCGACGGGATATTGATCGCCGTCTCGGCGACGCGCCGCAGGATCGGCTTTCCGCCGAGAGGCTCGAGGGCACGGCTCGCCAGGCCCAGGGGATTGACGGCGAGGTTCGCCTCGATCAGGCCGACCACTTTCACGCGGGCATCATATACTGGGGCGATGCCGGATTGGCTCGTCGCGGGTTTCATGGTCCTCCTGCTCGCGGCCGCGGTCGCGCTCTGGTTTCGTTTGGGGACGGCTTTCAGGGATGCGGGCAAGGAGCTTCGCGGCGAGCTTCGCTCGGGCCGGGAGGAGGCCGCCAGCGCGGCAAAAGCCCTCCGCGAGGAGGTGACGACCGGACTGAAATCGGCCAACGACACGTTGTCCAGGACCCTGGAAGGAATGGGGAGGTTACAGCAGGGCCAACTGGAGGGCGTGACCAGGCAGCTGAAGGATCTTGCCGAGTCCAACCGGGGGGCGCTCGACCGCATCCGCGACACGTTCGACGGCCGGATCAAGGATCTCCAGGCGGGTAACGAGAAAAAGCTCGAAGAGATGCGCAAGACCGTGGACGAAAAGCTTCACCATACGCTGGAGAAGCGTCTGGGCGAGTCGTTCAAGATCGTCGGCGACAGGCTGGAAGCCGTACAGAAGGGTTTGGGGGAGATGCAGAATCTGGCCCTCGGGGTGGGGGACCTGAAGAGGGTCTTGACCAACGTGAAGACCCGGGGGACATGGGGCGAGGTGCAACTCGGGGCGATACTGGAGCAGATCCTCACGCCTGACCAGTACCACAGGAACGTCCGTGTGAAGCCCGAGACGCTGGAGGCAGTCGAATATGCCATTCGACTGCCCGGCTCCAAGGACGATCCGGGGACTTGCGTGTGGCTGCCGATCGACTCCAAGTTCCCGCAGGAAGACTATCTGCGGCTCCAGGAAGCCTCGGAGAAGTCCGATCCCGATGCCGTGCAGAAAGCGACAGACGCATTGGCCCGGGCCGTCCGGACAGCCGCCAGGGATATCCGCGACAAGTACCTGGATCCGCCAGGCACGACCGACTTTGCGGTCATGTTTCTTGCCACGGAGGGGCTTTACGCGGAAGTGCTCCGGCAGCCCGCCCTTGTGGACGCGCTGTTGCACCAGTATCGGGTCGTCGTGGCCGGCCCGACTACCCTGGCCGCCATCTTGAGCAGCCTGCGCATGGGGTTCCAGACCCTGGCGATCGAAAAGAGGGCGGCGGAGGTCTGGAAGGTCCTGGGGGCGGTCAAGACGGAGTTCGCCAAATTCGGCGAGACGCTGGACAGGGTGCACAAACAGCTGAATACGGCGAGTCGCACGATTGAAGAGACGGGCATGCGGACCCGAAGCATGGAGAAGAGGCTCCGTTCCGTGGAGCAGGTGCCGGAACAGGAGGCTGTCCACATACTCGGGTTGTCCCCGCCGGGCGGAACGGAACCGACGGTCCAGGAAAAGATGCGTGAAGGGATGTAAGGAGGGCGGGGAGAACTTTTTGGCGGTACGCGGCTTATATCACCGTCGTCGGCGCGAGCCAGGCGTGTTCCGGAGAGAAAAGGGGGATGGAATGAGAACAGGTTTTCCGGCCATCGTGGCGTTTCTCGGGATCGTCTCGCTTTCCGGATGCGCGAGGAACGGGGCGTCCCCGGCGGCCGGGCAGAAGACGCCTCCCAAGCCCTCGTTCGAGGCCCTGGTCAAGGACGCCAAGGTCCAGGCCGGATTCTTCACGTTCCACAGGAAGAAGGACGACCTGTTCTGGGAGATTCCCGCGGACCGCCTGGAAAAGAACTTCATCCTCAAGATGTCGGTCGAGGAGGGGTTCGGGCTTCCCGCGGCCCTGACGGGCCAGCCCCTGGGAGGGATCGACATCGCCGCCTTCGAGAAGATCGACGAGGAGCGGGTCCGCCTCGTCAGCCGCAACGTCGAGTATGTCGCCGAGGCCGGTTCCCCCCTCGAGCGGGCGGTCGACAGGGCCTTTCCGGATTCGGTCCTGGCGACCCTGAAGGTCGAGGCGGTCCACCCCAAGACGAAGAACCTGCTGGTCAACATGAAGCCGCTCCTCCTGTCGGATGCCGGATTCGTCGAGCGGATCAACCGGGCCGCCGGGAAGGAAACGCCCTACGCCTTCGACGCCGGCGGGAGCTACGTCAAGGAGGCGAAGGCGTTTCCCGAGAACATCGAGATCCTCTCGTCCCTCCATTTCACGTCGAAGAAGCCGGGACCTTTCGGGACGGTCCCGGACGCGCGCAGCCTGTCGGTGGGGATCAACTACAGCTTCTCGATGCTCCCGGAAAACTCGTCCTACAGGCCCCGGGCGTACGACGACCGGGTGGGGTTTTTCCGGGCCACCGTCCGGGATTTCGCCGCGAACGATCCGCTCTCTCCGGACCGACATTCCATCATGCGCTGGAACCTCGAGAAGCAGGACCCCGCGGCCGGGAAGTCCCCGCCCAAGCGGCCGATCCGGTTCTGGATCGACAACGCCACCCCCAGGGAATACCGGGAGGCGGTTCGCCGCGGCATCCTGGCCTGGAACGCCGCGTTCGAGGCGATCGGCTTCGTGGGCGCGGTCGAGGCGCACCAGATGCCGGACGACGCCGACTGGGACCCGTCCGACGTCCGTTACAGCGTGGTGCGCTGGATCACCGCGCGCGAGTGCCCGTTCGGGGGCCTGGGTCCGGCGCGCATGAACCCCGCCACCGGCGAGATCCTGGACGCGGACATCCTCATCAACGGCGAGATCGCGCGGACCATCCGGAACCGCTACCGGATGGGCGTGGCGCCGGTGCGGGAAGGATCGGTCGAGAAGCCGGGCATGTTCGGCTGTTGCGACCTGGCCGAACGGCTTTCGGGCGAGGCGGCGTTCGCGCTCGACGTCCTGTCGGCGCGCGGCGACCTCTCGCCCCTGGATCCGGCCCCTCCCGAATTCGTGGAGGCATACATCCAGGACGTCGTCTGCCACGAGGTCGGGCATGTCCTGGGCCTGCGGCACAACTTCCGGGGAAGCCTCCTGACCCCGTTCGAGAAGATCCACGACAAGGAGTGGACCGGCAAGCACGGGCTTTCGGGCTCCGTCATGGAGTACGACCCGATCAACATCGCGTCGAAGGGAAAGCCCCAGGGATTCTATTTCTCGCCGGGGGTCGGCCCGTGCGACGTCTGGACGATCGCCTACGGCTACTCGGTCTTCCACGGCAAGACGCCCGAGGAAGAGACCGTCGAGCTCCGGAAGATCGCGGGACGCTGCGGCGAGCCGGCCCACGCCTTCGCCACCGACGAGGACGCGGACCAGTCGGACCCCACCGTGGCGCGATTCGACTTCTCGGGCGATCCCCTGGCCTTCTGCCGCCAGCAGTTCGAGGTGGCCCGCGAGGTGATGGCGTCCGCCGAGACGTTCCACAAGGAAGGGCGCTCGTATTCCGATTTCCGCGATCTCGTGGGCCGGTACCTCGGGGTCTACCGGGGCGCGCTTCCGATCGTCGTCCGGCACGTGGGAGGGCAGCGGATCCTCCGGATCCATGCCGGCGACATGCCGGGCGTCATGCCGGTCGCCCCGACGCCGCCGGAACGGTCCCGCGAGGCGCTCCGGATCCTGGCCGGAGAGATCTTCTCCGACACGCCGTTCAGGTTCTCGCCGGAGCTCCTGGCGAAACTGACCCCCGACCGGATGAACCGGGAAGAAGACCTGGACTATTTCGTGCATCCGCGCGTGGGGATCCTGCGCAAGGAGGCGATCGACCTCCTGACGCGGGGGGATCTCCTCCGGCGCGTGCAGGAGTCGTCCCTGCGCGTCGCGGCCGCGGAGAAGGAAAAGCCGCTGGACCTCGCGGAGCTGTTCGGCTGGATGACGGAGACCCTCTGGACGGAGCTCGACGCGGCCCCCGCGCCGGTGAGCCCCGCCCGCCGGGACGCGCAATGGCTCCACCTCGAGAGGCTCGGCGTGATCCTCGCCGGCGCCGGGAAACCGGGCCGCGAGCCGGAGATGCCCGAAGAGGCGCGATCCCTCGCCTGGATGCAGCTCGACCGCCTCGCCGTGAAGATCGGGGCGGTCCTTGCGGGGCCCGGGAAGCCATTCCCCGACCCCGCGACGCAGGCGCATCTGGCGCGCGCCCGGGCCCGCATCGCCGGGATCCTCGCGGCGTACGCGGAAGGGGAGTAGGAACTAGACGGACGGGGGGGGGGCGGGCGGCTTCTTCTTCCGGCCCCCCCGGTAGGCCTGGAACACCTCTCGGGCGTTCACGCGGGCTTGGTCCAGCCAGACGCTCGGATTCAGGCTGAACAGGTAGCTGAAATCGGTGTTCGTCGGCTGGTAACAGGCCTGGCAGGTGTTGGTCTTGAGGTGGTCGTACGCCTCGCGGAACCCCACCTTGAGGAAGTTCTTCGCCGGGAACACCTCGTTGAGCTGGAAGCATGGGTAGACGAACCCGTCCCCGTCGATCACCACGATCTGGTCCCCCCAGTGGCACCTGAAGTTGAAGCCTGGGGGGAATTCCGAGCGGTCGAGGCGGACCTTCTCGTAGGGGACAGGCCAGTCGAGGATATGCTTCAGCGTCTTCTTCGTGATGAAGATGGGATAGCCGTTTTCCTTGTACTCCAGGACCCGCGTCACCACCCCGCGGAACTCGTCCTCGGTGAGCTCGTAGTGGCGGTTCTTTTCCGACAGGTGCTTGTAGAGGAAGGCGAACTGGAGCTGGATGTCGAGTGCCTTCGCCAGCTCCGCGAGGTGCGGCACGTCATTCATCGTATACTTCGTCACGACGGCGTTGATCCGCAGGCGGAACCCCTCGGCCTTCGCCAGGTGGATCGCCTCGACGATCGCCTTGTAGGTCCCCTTGCCGCGGTTGACGTCGTTCCCCTCCCGGTCGCCGTCGAGGCTGATGCAGAGCGAGTCGACCTGGCGGATCTCTTCGAGCCGCTTCTTGAGGTAGATGCCGTTGGTGACCATCGAAAGGTTGATGTTCCGCTTCGACTTGATGTGGCGGACGATCTCGCCGATGTCGTCGCGCATCAGGGTCTCGCCGCCGTGGATCAGCATCCGCCGCGTCCCCATGGCATGCAGCTCGTCCACGAGCCGCTTGATGTCGGGAAGCGTCAGGTCCGGGACCTCGCGGGCCGGGTAGTCCCCGAAGCAGTAGGCGCATTTCAGGTTGCAGGCGTTGTTGACGACGAGTACCGCCACGATCGGGATGCGGCGCTTCAGGACCCCCGCCTTGAACATCTGGGCGGCGAAAGAGGCGCGGTCGAGAAGGCTGTCGATTGTCGACTCGAACGAGACCTCGTTGTGGATCCGGGGCGGACGGGCCGCGACGGGCGCTCCCGCGGGGGCGCTCATGCGGGGACCGCGGCCGCAGGCGCCGGGGAGCCGGCGGCCGTGATGCGGGGAATCTCGCCGAAGTCGATCGGGGCGAACATCTTGTGGATGAGCCGGAGGAGCTTCACGTCGACGGAGTTGGTGAAGCGGCGCTTGCGCCAGCGGCGCTTCACGCTCGCGGCATACCAGTCGAAGAGGAAGGGCGGGATGTAGCGGTAGTTTCCGGTCTGTGTGAATTGCCGCGCCGTGGTGATGAAGAGCGACGTGTACATGAGATGGGCGTAGAGTTCCTCGTTGGCGCGCTGCCAGGGGCAGGGGAAGCGGCGCCGCGCGACGCCCATCCAGCTCTCCAGCCCCTGCGGGCGAGTGTAGCCGAAATCCCGCGCGCAGACTTCCAGCATCTCCGTGGCCGGAAGTGGCGTCAGGAGCGAGAAGCTGTTGATGAGGACGCGCGGGTTCTCGTCGATGAGCTGGAGCACGAGATCCACGGTGTCGCCGACGTCCTGCTCGGTTTCTCCGGGGTATCCGATGATGAAGTTGTACTGGGTGTAGACGCCGGTCCCCGCCAGGCGCCGGTTCGCCTCGACGTATTCCTCGCGTGTTTCCTGCTTGCGGATGAACTCGAGCATCCGGTTGGAGCCGGATTCGAGGCCGGGCGCCACCACCAGGAGGCCGTTCTTCTCGAGAAGCTTCACGTCCGAACGGATGAGGTCGTTCGCACGCGACTGGCACCACCAGCTGTAGGCGCCGCCGAGCTCCCTGGCGACGTTCGCGGCCCAGCGGACGTTCACGAGGAACTCGTCGTCATAGAAGAGGACGTGATCCAGGTTGAACCGTTCCTTCATCTCGAAGGTGCGGCGGGCGAACACCTTGGGGTCCATGGTGCGGTACTTGCGGGTGAGGGCCGGCTCCGAGCAGAAGGTGCACTTGAAAGGGCATCCCCGGCTTCCCTCGAAGGGCAGGAGGCGCGTCACGCCCGGGTAGAGATACTGGCTCGGGGAGATGTACGCCTCGACGTCCAGGAGCTCGAATGGCCAGGCGGGAAGCGTGTTGAGGTCCAGGGGATCCATCTGCGGGGTAGACCGGATCCCCTCCTTCTCCTTCCAGTAGAGGGAGGGGACCCCGGAGAGGGGCTTCCGGTGGGCGAGCGCCCGGACGAGGTCGCGGAAGGCGTACTCTCCCTCGCCCTTCACGACGTAGTCCACCAGGGAATGGCTTACGGTTTCCTCGGGAAGGGTTGTGGCGTGCATGCCGCCCCAGACGGTCGGGACCTCGGGGGCCGTCTCCTTGACGATTTTCGAGGCGAGGAGACCGAAGTAGATCTGGGTTCCTGTCATCGAGGAGATCCCGACGCAGACCGGGCGGCTCCGGACCGCCGCACGGAGCTTGTCTTCCCAGTCGGGCTCGATCCGCTGGTCGATCACCTGCACGCTGAATTCCGGGACGAGTCCGGAGGAGACCGCCAGGATCGAAAGCGGAAGCGTGACGTTGATCCCCGGCTCGTCGAACCCGTTTTTCGGGAAGACCAGGACGACATCAGGCCGGACAGGGGTTTCGCGGGTCATAGGGGACGGTTCCCGTCCGCAACCCCTTACTATATCACGGTTCGGGGACCTGGGAAGCGGACTGTCGGGAGACGGGCGTCAACCCGCGGCAGGCGCGGGGTCGTTCATCGTGGTGACCGTCAGGAGCGGCGAGCCGTCCCTGAATCCAAGGGACTGCAGCTTGTGGCGCCGCTCGAGGACCGGCTTGTCCTCGAGCCAGACCTTGTGACGCCAGCGCTGCATCCGCCAGAGAAGGAGGGGCTTCAGGGGCCTCCAGAACCAGGCCGGCGTGACCGTATAGTCCTGGCGGAAGATCGCGCCGGTCCCCGACGGAATGGCCGTGGTGTCGTTCCGGATGTCGATCGTTCCCCAGAAGAGCGTGCTCCGGTAGACCAGCTTGTCCGGCGGGACGTACTGGACCCATTCGAGGCTCTTCACCGTGAAGCACCAGAGCTTCGTGCCGATCTCGACGAAGGTGACGTTGTGGCCCTTCTCGATGATCCGCGCATGCGCGAGTTCGGTGTGGAGAACCGCCAGGTGCTCGAGATCCAGCGAATTCTCCAGGAGCAGGCGCGGGGTGGTCTCCGCATAGCCTTCGAAGCGCCATTTCCAGGAAGTCGCCATGGGAGTCTTCAGGGCATCAGGGTCGCTGGAGGCTGGATCAGGACGGAACCGTTTTCCGTCCTGAAGGGGATCGGCGAGATCGAGAGGCTGGGATGGTCGGCGCAGGTGCCGTCCGCAAGGCCGTAGGTGTAGCCGTGCCACGGGCACCGTACGGAGGGTCCGCCCGCCCCGTTCAGGATCTTCCCCTCCCCCAGGGGGCCGCCGGCGTGCGGGCAGATGCTCCGGACCACATGGACTGCGCCCGCCTCCCTGAAGGCGGTCACCTCCGAGGCGCCGATCCAGCGCGTGACGCGGCCACCTTTCTCGAGATCGGCGAGAGTACAGAGGATTTCCCACGCGCCATCCATGACGAGGCGCGAGATTAGCGGCTCGGCAAGGGGTCGGCCAGTTCATTTCGCCGCCGGTCCCGGGCCGGGGGCAGGCTTGACCCCCCATTCGTTATGATCGATAGTGGGTTCGTGGAAGCCGTGGCCGCGAAACCGGAGCCTTCCGCCGCCCTGCAGCTGTACGGACACAAGCTGATCTACCATCTCGACGCGGTCGAGCAATGGCTGGCGGGGAACGAGATCTTCCCCTTGCATCTCGACATCGGCCCCTTTGGCGGGTGCAACCACCGGTGCGCCCACTGCTACGTGGAGTATCTGGGGCATCAGGGGCTTTCCCTCCGGGAGGACGCCTATGTGAAGTTGATGCGCGACATCGGCGCGTGCGGCGTCAAGTCGGTTTTCATTGCCGGTACGGGCGAGCCGACGCTCAACAAGGCGACCCCTGACGCGATCGTGGCCGCGCACGAGTCCGGGGTCGATGTGGCGATGGCCACGAACGGCGTCTTCACCGACGAACAGACCGCCGAGAAGATCCTGCCGCACATGACCTGGCTCCGGTTCAGCATCCTGGCGGACAGTCCGGAAGTCTACACCGAGATCCAGTCGAAGCGTCCGGAGGACTGGGCGAAGGTCCACGAGAACATGCGGGCGTGCGCGCGGGTGCGCGACCGGCGGGGCCTCAAGGTGACCTTGGGCGCCTACATGTGCGTCCTGCCGCAGAACGTCCGCGAGGTGGTGCCGCTCGCCAGGCGCGTCCGGGACTACGGATTCGACTACATCATCGTGAAGCCGCCGACCCAGAACCCCAAGAACAAGTTCGATTTCCCCCGCGACCTCCACGTGAGGAACCGGGAGATCATGGAAGAGGCCAAGGCGCTCGCCACGGATCGCTTCAACGTGTTTGTCCGGTTCGACCTGTTCGGCGACGAGGCGCGCGCCTTCGAGGGGAAGAACATCAAGTCGTACGGGCGCTGCTACGGTCTCCCCTTCATCGGGGTGGTGGACGCCGACGGTGGCGTCTACACCTGTACCGGATACTGGCGGGACCAGAAGTTCCGTTATGGAAGCCTGTACGAACAGTCGTTCCGCGAGATCTGGGAAGGGAAGCGCCGTCGGGAGATCCACGCGCGGATCGAGGGGGGGGACCTGGATCTTTCGGCCTGCGAACCGCTCTGCCGTCAGCACAACATCAACAAGTTCCTCTGGCAGCTGAAGAACCCGCCGGCGCACAGCGCCTTTATCTGACCGTTTTGTGAGCGAACTCGTCCTCGATTCGCACAAGCTCGTCCACCATCTGCCCCGGGTCAACCGGTGGCTGAAGGGAGAACATGTCGCTCCTGTCTACGCGCACATCGAGCCGGTCGGTCACAACGGAGACTGGTGCCTTTACTGTACGGGAACGCACCTGGCGAAGGACGGTTGTTTCCTGCCGGGGAACCTTTTCTCCGGCCTCGTTTCCGACCTGTCGGACGCCGGGATCTCGGCGGTCCAGTTCGCCGGCAAGGGGGAGCCGCTCCTGCATCCGGACCTTCCCGCGCGGATCGAGACACTCTCGGCGCGCGGGATCGCGATCGCGGTGGACACGTTCGGAGCCGCCTTCGACGAGGCGCTCCTGGCGCGCGTCCTGCCGCGGCTCGCGTGGCTGCGGCTCACTGCCTACGCCGGGACGCCGGAGCTCTACGCGCGGCTCTACAAGACCCCGCCCGCGGCCTTCACGGGGATCCTGGATCGCATGGAACTGGCGGCGCGGATGTGCCGCGAGAAGGGCTGGCCTGCCGTCGTCGGCGCGCACGGGATCGTCTCGCGGGAGAATCTTCCGACGCTCCTCCCGCTCGCGCGCGAGCTCAAACGCCGGGGCCTGCGCTATCTCCAGCTGAAACCGCTTTTCCTCAAGAACGCCCAGGGCCGATGGGAGTATTTGAGTCCGCCCGAGAGCCTCGAGACCCTGAAGGAAGTGGAGGCGGTCGGCGACGACGCGTTTTCGGTGTCGATCCGCTGGGAGGGATTCGGCCCTTTCAAGGGGCGTGCCTACGACCATTGTCGGGCGCTCCCGTTCTTCGTGGAGGCGACCTGCCGCGGGGAGATCTACACCTGTGGCCCGTGGGTGGGCGACAAGACCTTCCGATGCGGAGATCTCAACCAGTCCCGGTTCTCGGAGATCTGGAAAGGAGAGGAAAAGGCGCGGGCCTTCCGCCATGCCGGGACGACGCTTGACGTCCGGACCTGCATGCCCTACTGCCGGCCGGACCCCTCCAACACTTTCCTGCACCAGCTGTTGAGTCCTCCGGCGCACGTCAATTTCATCTGATCGTCTCCGCCGCGGCGCGAACGGACGCGGGAAGGGGCGGCAGGTCCGAGACGGCGGCGTTCGCCGCCGCCTGCCCGGCCTCGCGCGCGCCGGGGATCGCCGTGGAGACCGCCGGATGGTCGAGCACGAAGCGGAGGGCTGCGGCCGCCGGCAGGATCCCCTCTGCCGCACAGGCATTCCGGAAGGAGTCCGTCTTCCGGACGTTCGTCTCGAACCAGGTGCGCTGGGACTCACCCGTGTTCCACCCGCGCCGGATGTCGGTTCCGGCAAAAGACGTCTCCGCGCCGTAGCGGCCCGAGAGGAGCCCGCGGGAAAGGGGCGAGGCGACGATGACACCGATCCCCCTTTCCCGCGCAAGAGGGAGAAGATCCGCTTCCGCCTGGCGCAGGACGATGTTGTAGTAACACTGGATCGTCTGGAAGGGATTGTCCTTTCCGCGGAGGATCTCGGCGCCGCGGTCGAAGCGGTTGGCGACGGAAAAGCCCGCCGCCCGGATCTTCCCCTCTTTTTTCAGGGTTTCGACCGCTTCGCGCGCGCCGTCCATCTCGGCGTCGGAAGGGGGAAGGTGGAGCTGATAGAGGTCGATCCAGTCGGTCGCGAGGCGCTTCAGGCTCTGCTCGCAGGCGTCGAGAATGTGCCTTTTCGAGACGGACGTCGCCATCCCGACCTCGCCGTCCGGAATGTACCCTCCCTTGGTGGCCAGGACGACGCGTTTCCGGTCGGCCCCGAGGGCGCTTGCGAGGAGGCGTTCCCCCTTTCCCAGTCCGTAGACGTCCGCCGTATCGAAGAACGTGACGCCTGCATCGAGGGCTGTCCGGACGATCCGGTGCGCCTCTTCGGAAGGTACGCTCGCGTAGGAGTTGGGCTGTCCCGCCAGGACGATGTCGGCCGACCCCAGCGCCCAGCAGCCAAGCCCCACCTCGGAGACGCGGAGCCCGGTGGATCCGAGGGGGCGCGCCTTCACGTGGTTGCCCTGGCGGTCGTGACGGGAGCCGGGCGCACTCTCTCCCGCCAGAAGAGCCGCGCGATCGTTCCGATCGTCCCGGTCACGTTGCGGAGGCGGAATGCCTTGGTCTTCCTGCCGGAGACGTTACGCACGTCGTATCCGACCGTCGTGAAGGTGGCGCCCCGGCGGAGAAGCTGGACGAGGATCTCCGCCTGGTAGGCGAAGCTGGAAGACCACGCCGGGAGGGACATGAGCTGCGAACGCCGGTACAGGACGTGGCCGTTGTAGTAGGGGACCGAAAGGCTGAAAAGCAGGTTCACGGACGCGGTGAAGGCCCGTGACAACGATGCCCGGAACCAGCCGCGGGTTTCCTGGTTCCGGACGAAGGGGATCACGAGATCGGCCTGCCCGCGCCGCTCGTAGACGGCCCGGAGCGTGTCGGTGTCGACCTCGTTGTCTCCCGGAACGTAGAGGATCCATTCGTGCCGGGCCTCTTTGGCCCCCCGGCGGATCGCCCCGCCGAGCCCGGCGGGACGGGCATGGTGGAGTACGCGGAGAGAGGGGACCTCGCTCCGGCAGGCTTCCGCGATCTCCCCTGTCCGGTCGGTCGATCCGTCGTTGACCACGATCACCTCGATCGTCTCGAAGTAGGGCGTTGCATGGCGAAAGGCGCCGCGGATCGCCTCGGCGACATGGCGCTCCTCGTTCAGTGCCGGGATGATGATCGAGAGGGAGGCGTTCGCCGCCGAAACGGACATCAGATGAAGTTGACGTGATCCGGCGGGTGTCGCAGGTTCCAGAGATACTTGTTGATCTGGTGGTGGCGGCAAAAGGTCATGCACTTGTGGACGTCCAGCGTCTCCTCGACGCGCCGGATGACCTCCTTCTTCCGGGCACTCGTCCAGATTTCCGGGAAAGGCTTCTCGTTGAGATTCCCCAGGAGGTGTGCTTCCTCTCCGAAGTAGGGACAGCACGTATAGACCCCGCCGTCGCAGTCGATCTGCGACAGGAAGGGGAGCCCGAGGCAGCGGTCATAGCTGCGTTCCCCCTTGTCGGAGAAGGTCTTCCAGCGCACGATCGACGAGAAGGACGCGTCCGTGAGTGCCTGCGTCTTCTCCAGGGCGTCCCGGTAACGGACATGCAGGTCGGACGTGTCGGAGGGCTTGTAGTCGTTCAGGGGATGCTGGCTGAACGGTTTCACCACGAAATAATCGGCGCCCGCCCCTTTCGCCTGGGCGGCGACGTCGTACATCTCGGGGGCGTTTTCGGGGACCAGGATGAACTGGATTCCGATCGTGACCTGGGCCCGGAGTTCGCGTTTGATCTCGGCGGCTTTCCGTATGTTTTTCCAGACCAGGTGGAAGTTTTCGGGCTTGTCCTTGTGGATCGCCGCGAAGGTTTCCGGAGTGGCTCCCATCATCCCCGTTCGAAGCCAAGTCAAGTGGGGGATGACCTTGCGGGCGACCGCTTCGGTCAGGAGGACCGCGTTCGTGTTGATCGAGACATCCACGCCGGCCTGCTTCGCGGCGACGATGGCGTCGGGGGTGGCCTTGTGGATGAGGGGTTCACCGTCCCCGGCGAGGAGGCAGCTCTTGACCCCCATCGATCCCATGTCGCGCATGAGTCGCAGGTAGACGTCCCGATCGAGGGAGCCGCGCGTGTATCCCGAATAGGCCGCGTAGCAGAAGACGCACCGCTGGTTGCAGTAGTTCGTCGGACTGATGTCCACATGGACCGGGATGATCTCGCCACCCTTCAGCCAGGACGCCACCCGCTCCGGATGATGGTGCAGCTTGTGATCGTCTAGCGCGAGGTCAGGCAATGGCGCACCGGTTCAGATGAAATTGACGTGCTCGGGGGGATGCTTCAGCTTCCACAGGTACTTGTTGATCTGGTGGTGCCGGCAGAAGGTCATGCAGGTGTGGACGTTGACGGTCTCCTCGACACGTTTCATGACCTCTTTCTTCCGGGCGCTCGCCCAGATCTCCGGATAGCTCTTCTCGTACAGGCTTCCGTAGAGGTGAGGCTCTTCGCCGTAAAAGGGACAGCAGGTGTAGACCCCGCCGTCGGAGGAGATCTGTGAAATGAAAGGGAGTCCCAGGCAGCGGCTGTAGTCGCGTTCCCCCTTGTCGGAGAAGGTGTCCCACCGCATGATCATCGTGAAGTTCTCGTCGGTCAGGGCCTGTGCCTTGAGGAGAAGCTCCCGATAGGTGACGTGGAGCATCGCCGCGTCCTCCGGCTTGTAGTCGTTCAGGGGATGCTGGCTGAAGGGCTTCACCACGAAATAGTCGACCCCGGTCTTTTTGCAGCGCGCAGTCAGGTCGTAGATCTCCGGGGCGTTTTCCGGGATCAGCACCAGCTGGACGCCGATCGTGACCTTCGATCCCGTCTCGCGCTTCACCGCGACGCAGCGTTCGATCGCCGCCCAGACCTTCTCGAACGTCTCGGGCTTGTCGTCGTGGACTTTCGCGTAGGTTTCCGCCGTCCCGCCCATGACGCTGAAACGGAGCCATGTGAGGTGGGGGATGATCTTCCGGGTGATCTCGTCGGTCAGAAGGGTTCCGTTGGTGTTCAAGGCCATGTTGACCCCGGCCCGGGCCCCCGCGACGATCGCGTCAGGCGTCGCCTTGTTGATCAAGGGCTCGCCGTCGCCCGCCAGCAGGCAGCTTTTCACGCCCATCGCCCCCATGTCCTCCATCAGTTTCAGGAAGGTTTCGCGCTTCAGGGTGCCGCGCTTGTATCCCGAATAGGCGACGTAGCAGAAGGAGCAGCGCTGGTTGCAGTTGTTCGTGGGGCTGATCTCGGTGTGAACCGGGACGATCTCCTCCCCGTTCATCCACTGCGCGATCCGTTCGGGGTGGTGGTGGAGCTTGTGGCCGTCAAGAAAGAGGTTTGCCATGACGGTTCATTATAGACGCGCGCCTGTCGTTGTGGTCGCGCTTTCCCTTTGCCAAATATATCGGCCGGATCGCGCGCGCGCCTGAAGGTGGTTCCCCGGGCCCGTTGAACTTCACGGAGTCCCCTGCTATGGTTGCACCGCCTCCGCGCGTCCGGCTGGGCGCCGGACCGGACGGCCTTCGATCCTCGCAGAGAGGTCACTTCTTGGCGAGTCCCGCGGCCAACCTGAAACCGAGCATCCTGGCCTGTTGCCTTTGCGGGCCGGCACGGCAGAGGCTTTCCGATTACGGCCAGGTGGACGGATACCGGCTGAACAAGTGCGCCTGCGGGATGGTGTTCCTGGCCGAGGAGCCCGTGAATCCCGTCAACGAGTGGTTCCTGGAGGACGCCAGGACGGGGCACGCGGTCTTTTCCGGCTTCCCGGAGCTGTATTCCCGGTATCGGGAGGTTTTCGACGGCTTTTTCCAGGAACGGCTCGACCGGATCCGGCAGAACGTCGTCCTGAAGGATCTGCTGGATATCGGATGCGGGTATGGCCTCTTTCTTGCCTTCTGCCGGGACCGAGGGGTTCGGGCCGCCGGGGTCGACCTGTCGTTCGAGGCATGTCGCCACGCGGCGAAGACCGGCCTGCCGGTGGCCCGGGCCGATTGCAACCTCATGTGGATCCGGAGGCGCTTCGGCGCCATCGTGATGTGCGACGTTCTCGAGCACTCGCGGGACCCGGCCCGCCTGCTGGCGATCTGTCGCGAGTGGCTTGTCCCGGGAGGCGCCATCTATATCCAGGTTCCCAACGTCCTGGGGGACACCCTGCCGGAGAAGAAGGTCTTCAACCTCCCGTACCACCTGTGGCAATACTCCCCGGATACCCTGGGGCGGCTTCTCGCGGCGGCCGGATACCGGGTCGTCGACTACTGGACCGGCGTCATGGGGGTCATCAACGCCTACGAGAAGGGGGGCCCGGACGCCGAGACCCTCCGGATGTGGGAGACGGCACGCGTGGAGCGGCGCGGCAACCGCCTGCAGATGCTGGCTATCTCGCCGTAACCGGCAACTCGAGATCCGCCGGCGGAGCTCCCTCCGGCAGGCGTCGCAGGAACTGGATCTGGTGCAGCTCGTTCCGGAACGGCTCCCCGTCCCGGTAGACGCGGAGCGGCCCGCGCGGGACGCGCGAGACCTCCTCGTAGCGGGCCCGGATGTAGTCGAGAGCATCGCGCGCGTAGTGCTCCCCGAAGTTGTTGTTGAGCGTGCAGGTGCTCAAGTACCGGGCGTAATTCGAGAAAAGGATCCATCGGACCTTCCGTTCTTCCATCTCCCGGACGATCCGGGCCTCTTCTTCGTGCTGGTCCGTCAGGAACTGGGCGTCTGCTTCCTCGAGCCAGTTCGAGCGCCGCCTTTGGGCCAGGAAGAAATAGAGGGAGCCTCTCGGAAAAACGGCACAGGTGTCGTCGGGCCGGGTGATCTTTTCGAATTCCCGGGCAATGGCCAGCATGTTGCGGCCGTATTCGGCCATCGGATGGGGATCTCCCCAGAACCAGATCCGGGTTCCGGGATGGTCGAGGAACTGTCCCATGCCTCGCCATCGAATGCGGACCGGATCCTTGATCGCGAGCGCGCTCCAGATCAGGACCAGCGCGCAGGAAACGGCGTGGTGCGAAGTCAGTCGGCCGGCGAGAAGGGGAATTTCCGGGACGGCCAGGCGGCAGAGACCCGCCAGGACCAGGCCGTAAAGGCCCGAGGCGTGGTATCCCAGCGAAGCGGCGTTCCAGGATCCCATCAGGAATTCGTGCGCCAGGATGTAGAGCACGGCCGGAGACAGGACGGCAAGGGCGGGAAACGGCGTGGCGCGGTCGCGCATCCAGTGAAAGAGACGCCACAGGGCCCAGGAGAGGGTTGACAGCGCGCTCAAGACCAGGAGGAAGTTCTCGACGGCGAAGTCATGCAGGGCCCAGACGGGATTGGAGAAAAGGTGGAGTGGTGTTATCCAGAACTGTTCCCAGCTGACAGGGAACGTCAGGTAGATCTTTCCCCGGCCGGCCGCGTGGCACAGCATGATCCGGTCGACGGGGAGGTCTTTCATGAGAAGGACGTAAGGGATCGCCGCGACGGCAGGCCATGCCGCGCCCAGGAAAAGGAGACGTGCCCAGGGAAAATGCCCTCCGGGCGCCTGAATGTGCTTGAGAAGGACGAAAAGAAGCGTCCCTGCCGTGCATCCGAGGCCGTAGTTGACCTTGGTCTGGAAGAGTCCCATCAGGACCGCAGCGATCCCGCAAAACCTCCCTTTCGAGAACGGACCGGGCGCGGTCCCTTCCACGACGAGAAGCCAGAGCCAGATCGACAGGAAGGCCATGACCAGACCGTGGTTGAACGTGTGGTCGATCTCGCCCAGGTAGTAGTGCAGGGCGACGCCCGCCAGCGCGAAAGAGGGGCCGAAAAGCCTGCGTGCCGCCAGGAAGATGAAGGCACAGGACACGGCCTGGGCGAGCTTGAAGCCGATGAGGGCCGTCCAGAGGCTGGCGCCGAGAAGCTTGAAAAGGGAAGCGAGGTAGGGCAGGAAAAGGGGACCGTAGGTCCAGTGGAAGTCGCGGTACGGGAGTTCCCCGTTCAGGAAACGCCAGGTCGAGTAGACGTCGCGTCCGGGGTCCTCGTGGGAAAGCCTGGGAAACACGTTGTGGGTGACGAAACCCAGGCCGAGCATGAGCACCGCGAAAAGGAAGATGCCGCTCCTGTCGCGGGGGGACGTGCGGACGATGTCCACTTGCGGCCGATTGTAGGCCCTGCCCGGCACGATCCAAGGACCGCGATAGGCCGTCAGGAAGAGCGCGGTGACGGACGGGAAACCAGTCGTCCGACCAGCGGCTTGATCCGCAATCGCCAGAAGAGCCGGAGGACCGCCTTCACGACTTCCCGGACATGGGGGGCGTGAAAGGCCTTCGATTTCCTGCCGGTCACCGTGTGCACCTGATAGGGGACCTCGTGGTAGCGCGTTCCACGGTCCAGGAGCTGGACGAGAATCTCGGCCTGGAAGACCATGCTGTGCGTCCAGGGCGGAAGAGACAGGACCTGTTCCCGGCGGTAGAGGACATGGCCGTTGTAATAGCGCATCCGGTAACCGAACAGGGTGTTGACGAGGGCGGTGTAGGTCCTGGAGACCGTGCTGCGGAACAGGCCGCGGTCGGACAGGTTGGTGATGTGAGGCACGATCATGTCGGCCTTTCCGGCGGCCGCATACACGGCGACGAGCGATCCCGGCTCGATCTCGTTGTCGCCCGAGACGTACATGACGCGGGGATGGCGGGCAAGCTCGAAACCGTGGCGGACGGAACCGCCCAGCCCCCACGGTTTCTCGTGGTGGACTGCCCGTGTGTCCGGGAAGTCCCGTGCGCATGCTTCGGCGACCTGACCTGTCCGGTCGGTCGACCCGTCATTCACGACGAGAACCTCGATTTCCCGGAAGAACGGGGCTGTCTTTTCATGGACCCCCCGCACCGCGTCCAGGAGATTCCGCTCTTCGTTCAGGGCCGGGACGACGATGGTCACGCAGGGGCGATCGTCACTTCCCGTCGAATGCTCGTCCGCGGCCATCCGTTCAGGACATCCGGTCGGCGCGCCGGGTGAACGCGTCCACGAGCCTTCGCCGGAGGGACGGCCTGGCAACGGCCCGGAATCCGGGCAGGGCGACGGCCGGCCGCGGCCGGAAGGCGGGATAGGTCGGTCCCTTCAGGAGGTCCGGCGTGGTGCGCCAGACCTCGATCTTGAGCCCCTTCAGGAAGTTGGTTACGGCCTTGAGGGGGTTGAAGCGGACGGGATAAAGGTATTTCCTGTTCAGGTAGACCTTGGTGAGATAGCCGGCCAGGACGAACAGGAAGTTCGGTTTCCAGAGGATGAGGCGATCCAGGATGAGGCGCCGCAGGAACGGCGCGCGGATCGCCAGCGCGCCGAGGTGAAGGATGTTCTTCTGGATATCCTTTTCCCGTTCCGTGAAGCAGTTCAGGGGGGACCGGTTCATGAGGGATTCGCCGATCTGGTCGACGTCCATCGAGAAGTAGCCCTTCTGTTCGCAATAGGCCGCGATCTCCGTTCCCGGGTAGGGCATGAGGATCGTGAAATGGGGACTTTCGATCCCCCATTCGGCGCCGCATTCCACGGCGGACTTCTCGTCCTCGATGGTTGACTCGGGCAGGCCGATGATCATGTTGTTGAAGACCCGGATGCCGTGGGCGTGGACGCGATCGAACGCCTCCTGGATCTCCCGGTTCGAGATGCGCTTCCGGACGACCAGCTTCCGGATCTCCTGGTTGGCGGAGTCGACGGCCGTATTGATCGAATGGCAGCCCGCCTTCCGGAGGAGTCCCAGGACGTCGTCGGTGAGGCCGTCCGTTCGCATCAGGCAGTTGAAGGGGATGCCGACCTCCCGCGGATAGCGGGCAGAGAATTCTTCCAGCCATTCGTCGGCCGTGAGGGCGAAAAGGTCATCCTCGAACTTGATGAACTGGAGGGGATAGCTGGAGCGCACCCGGTTGATCTCCTCGAAGACGCGGTTCACCGAATGGCGCCGGGTGTACTTCCCCTTTCCCCGGTACATGTTCTTGAGGACCGGCTCGAAGCAATAGGTGCAGGGAAACGGGCACCCGCGCGATGTCATGAACGTCTTCAGGGGAAACTGGCCCACTTCGGTCCGGCTGAAGAGAAGGTCCCGGTCGGGCATGGGAAGCGTGTCGAGATCCGCGATCAGGGGACCCAGCGGATTCGCCCGTTCGCGCGTGTGGATGTTCGGTATGTCCGAGACATCCCGCCCCGTTCCGACGCGATCCAGAACGGCCGCGAAGGGTTCCTCACCCTCGCCCGCGCAGACAGCGTCGATCCCTTCCTCGCGGGCGCAGGCGGGATAGTAGGTGGGGTGGGCCCCCCCCATCAGGGTGAAGATGCCGGGAAACCGTTCCTTGACGACACGGTTGAAGGCGAAATATTCCTGGTGCTCGCCGGTCACCGCGCTGTAGGCGATCACGCGGGGAGACTCCCGACGGATGCGTTCCAGGATGTCATCCCGGTCCATGATTCCGAGGGAGACGTCATGTCCGTCCCGCTTCGCGACAGCCGAGAGATAGGCGATGCCGAACGGATCGATGAAGTCGGTCGTCTTGATGACGAACATCACGCGCATCAGGCGACCTTCCGGAAGGTGTGCACGAGTCGGAGTATACAGCCTTCCGCGAACGGCCGGCTTCGGGGGTGCCGGCCTTCGTTGACGGGAAAAGCAAGGGGAGGGTGACTATTCCGGCGTGACGGGAAGTTCCAGGTCCGCCGGAGGGGCGCTGTCCGGCAGGCGGCGCAGGAACTGGATCTGGTGCAACTCGTTCCGGAACGGTTCCCCGTCCCGATAGACGTGCAGGGGGCCGCGCGGGACGCGGGAAACCTCCTCGTAGCGCGCCCGGATATGCTTCAGGACGTCCCGCGCGTAGTGCTCCCCGAAATTGTTGTTGGGGGTGCAGGAGCTCAAGTAGCGGGCGAAATTCGAGAAGAGGATCCATTTCACGGGAGGAGCCGACAGCTCCCGGATCATGCGCGCCTCTTCCCCGGGCTGGTCGGTGAGAAAAACAGCGTCGGCCTCCTCGAGCCATGTCGCGCGCCGGCGCTGGGCCAGGAAGCAATAGAGCGATCCGCGCGGGAGGACCGCGCAGGGGTCCTGCGGATCCGTGAGGGCCTCGAACTCCCGAGCCACCGCGATCATGGTCTGTCCGTACTTGGCCATGGGGTGGGGATCCCCCCAGTACCAGATTTGCGCGCGCGGATGGTCGAGGAACTGGCCCATCCCGTTCCAGCGCATCCGGACGGCATCCTTGATGGCGAACCACCCCCAGAGAGCGAGGAGAAAAAAGGCGATTGCCCGTTGCAGCGTGATGGGGGACCGGCGGGGGATATCCGGGATGATCCGGGAAATCAGGCCGGAAAGGACCAACGCGAAGAAGCCGGAGGCGTGATATCCCAGCGACGCCGGATTGAAGGTGCCCATGATGAATTCGTGGGCCAGGATGGCGAGGACGACAGGCGACAGGAGGGGGATGACCGGCAAGGGCCGTGCGCGATCGGAGATTGAAGCCAGGCCTTTCCATGCCGCCCAGGCGATCGTTGTCACGCCGGAAAGTGCCAACAGGAACTGGAGGAAGGCGTACGGATGGAGGGCCCAGGCCGGGTCCGAGAAGAGTTGGGTCGGGGTGATCCACAGATTGGGCCAGGCGAAAGGAAAGGGGAGGTAGACCTTTCCCCGTCCGAAACTGTGGCTCAAGGTCCAGCGGTCCCAGGGCTGGTCCTGCAGGCAGAGGATGTAAGGAAGGATGGCGATGGCGGGCCAGAGGAGGCCGATCACGGCCAGGCGCCTCCACGGAAACCGCGGGCCGGGCGCGCAAATGTGGTGGAGGACGATGAAGAGGCCTGTCGCCGCCGTGCAGGCGACGCCGTAGTTCGGTTTCGACTGGAAGAGCCCCATGAGGACGGCAAGAAACATGAGAAAGGATCTTCCGGAAAGGGGGAAGGCGGACATCCCTTCCCGCGCCAGGAGATAGAGCCAGATCGAGATGAGGGCTTCCACGATCCCGTGGTTGAACGTATGCCCCATGTCGCCCAGGTAGTAATGAAGACAAACCGCCGCGAGGGCCAGGGGGGGGCTGACGAACATCCGGGCCGTCCTGAAAAGGAAGGCGCACGAGACGGCCAGCATCAGCTTGTAGCCGAAAAGGGCCGCGCCGACGCTTGTTCCCAGAAGCATGAAGATGGCCGACGTGTAGGCCAGGTAGAGGGGCCCGTAGGTCCAGTGGAAATCCCGGTTGGGCCATTCGCCTTCCATGAAGCGCCAGACCGAATAGAGATCGCGGCCCGGGTCTTCGTGGGAAAACTGCGCGAAGACATTGTGGGTGATGAAGGTCAGTCCGACGAGCAGGATCCCCAGGACGGTCCACTCCGAGCGGGAGGGGCGGCACGGCGCGTCGGAAGTCATCGGGTGTCCGGGGGGGGGGCGGGATTCTCCGGCGGCTTCCGGGCCGCCGCCTTCCCCGCGGCCCAGGCCACGAGGGCATCCGGGGCGGCCCGGGCCGCCAGCGAGACCGCCAGCGCCCAGGACGGCCGGTACACCGATCGCCGGCGTCTCTCCGTCGCCTCAAGGACGATCCGCGCGGCCCGGTCGGCCGTGTAGGCGCCCGGCATCAGCCGCGTCGAGCGGCTCATCGGGGTGTCGATCGCGCCGAGGTGGATCGTCGTGAAGGGGACGACGGAGTGCCCGTAGCGGACGCGAAGATACCGGAAGAGTTCCGAGAGGGCGCGCTTGCTGACACAGTACCCCATCGACCGGGGGTTTCCCTGGATCGCCGCCATCGAGGAAACCGCCGCGAACGCCCCATGCTTCCGGGCGAGGAATTCCGGGAGCCATTCGGCGATCCAGGTGGAGACGCCCAGGAGGTTGGCGCGGATCATCGCGTCGAAGCGCGCCGCGTCGAAATTCCCTTCGGCATCGTACGTGTTGATTCCGGCGTTCAGGATCACGACGTCCGGAACGAAGCCGGCCCCGCGCATCGTCCGGCAGCTCGCGCGGACGGACTCCGGATCGCCGGTATCGCAGGCGCTCCAGCGGAAGCGATCCGGTCCGAGTTCCCGCGCTGTCTCTTCGAGGGGTCCAGGCCGGCGCGCGATCCCCCAGACGGAACCGCCCCGGCGCGCGATCAGGGTCGAGAGGGCCTTTCCGAGGCCGGAGCTCGCGCCTGTCACCAGGTAGCGGGAGGCGGCGCCGATCATCCGGGACACTGTATCACGGAATCCGGCCGGGGAGCCCCGGTCCGATCCGGATGTAGGTGTCGTACAGGGAGAGTTTTGCCAGAAGCGACTCGAAGTCCCGACCGATGAGTCCGGTGTTGTCGGTCCGCCAGGGGACGAATTCCTCGCCGTTCCCGACGTGGTAGCGGCCGGCCAGGTAGTCCTGCGCGACAAGCGTGATCTCGTTCCCTTTCCGTTCGAGCGTCGCGTGCTTCGTCTCGTAGAAGAAACGGTTCGTTTCCACGGGAAGCGGAAAATCGTAGGAATGCGCGCTCCCGTCTTCCGTGCGCGTGACGGTCAGGCGGAATCCTGACCGGGTGACCGCCAGGAGAGGCTCCTCCTCCTTCCGTCCGAGGATGTGGTAGGACTCCTTCACGTCGAACCGGAGCGGGCATTCCTCCGTCTGGAGGCGGAACCGGACGAGGAAGTCGGATGACACGGGAGATCCATGCAGGGGATTGGGGACCGCCTTCCCGTTCTCGAGGAGGAACCGGGCGCGGACGACGTGGCGCGTCAGTGGGCTGTCGGGGCCGCGGAGGATGTCGAAGACCCAGTCTTCGGCCGGGTTCGGACGGATCCGGGGCGGGATGAGGGCGCTCGTCGAGAAGGGGATGAAAAGCCGTTCCGACAGGGCGGCCGTCTCGTCCAGGGTCCGGTGGACGTCAAGGAGTCCCCGGATGTCCCTCTTGTAACCCGCGATGAAAGAGGACGTCGCCCGGATGTTGAGCAGGACCAGGACCACCAGGAGGGCGGCCAGCCCCCGACGGGCCCGGAGCGGGATGTCGGGCGTGCGGGCGAGGCCCGTGACGTGCGCGATCGCCAGGACCAGGAAGAAGCCGCTCACGTAATGGTGGCGGATCGCCGCCAGGCTGTAGAGGCGCGACCGGCCGACCGCCGTGTTGAAGGCACAGAGAAATCCGCCGGCCATGAGGAAGAGGAGGGAAGGCGAGGCCCGCGTCCAGGCGCCCGTCCCCAGGGCCGTCGCGAAGAAGGCGGCGAGCGAGGCAAGGGGATCGATCCGGATGCAGAGTCCCCACAGGAGGACTCCGGCGGCGCGCGGGGCCGCCCCGGAGCGGGCGAGAAGCCGCCATCCCGCGATCCCCGACGCGAAGGAAAGGGTCGCGCGCGCCGTTCCGTCCAGAAGGGATCCGATCTCCCAATACGGCATGTGTCCGGGCGTGACGGCCACGGCGAGATGTCCCGTCATGAAGAAAAGGGCGTCCGCTGCGAATTTCGTGACGGAGGTGGCCGCGGCGACCGGGAACCGCAGGAGCGTGATAGCAAGCGTGTCCAGGGCGCTCTGGCCGATTCCGGAGGAGCGCATGTGGGCCGGCACCAGGGACTGCGTCAATGTCATGAGCAGCAGGACCGAGATCGTCCCGAAGAAGAGGAGCCATCCGTTCCGGCCCGGGAAGAAAAGGGCTTTCAGGCTTCCGTGCCGGAGGGCGGCCGCGAGGAACGGGAGCGCGAGGGCAAGCAGGAGGAACGTGTCGTAGATCACCGTTGCCAGCAGCATCAGCCCGCCCGCCGTCACGAGATCCCGAGGACGGCCGGTCGCGAGGTGCCGGAGAAAGCGCAAGATGGCGGCCCCCGCGACCGCCACCGCAAGGGAGACATGGGCGTAATAGGGGGTTCCCATCAGGTCGCTCGATCCGCAGAAGAACATGAAAAGGGTCATGGCGAGGAAGGCCATGAGAGGGCTGCGGGACAGGGTCCCGGCGATGCGGTACAACATGAACGCCGCCCCGAGATGGGCCGCGGCATGGACGGCGTAGTGCGCCGCCGCGTTGGTTCCGCAGAGCATGGACTGGAGATAGAGCAGGGGATAGGAGAGGTACCGGAAGTACATCTGCGTCTCCCCTCCCAGGCGGTGGTGGACCAGGCGCCAGAAGAAATGCTCCTGGTGGAGCTCCGGATGGTCCGCGAGGAGCATGACCAGGTGGTGGTCGTAAAGGCGCAGGGGGGTTTCCAGGTACGCGCCATAGACCAGGGCCGCCAGGAGCGCGTTCACCGCCAGCGCCAGGGCTCCGCGGCGTGCGGCGCGCGGACCTGGGATCCGGAGGGCGTCAAGGACACGCGCGAGACTCGTCACGGGACGCGCCCCGGAATCGACGGCCCGATCCGGATATAGCTTTCGAAGAGGTTGTGCTTGGCGAGGAGCGATTCGAGATCGTCCCCCATGAGGTCCATGTTGTCCGATGTCCATGGTCGATACTCATCGCCGGGGGCGATGGCGTGCGAGGCGAGGGGCCGCTCTCCGGAGGCGAGAACCAGGACGTTCCCCTCCCGGGACAGGGAGATGGACTTCGTCTCGTAGAAGAACCGGTTCGTGCCGAGCGGAATCGGAAACCGGTATTCGCCGGGCTGCCCGTCATTGTGCCGGGTGACGGCGAGGACGAGACCTTCCCGCTCGAGAAGGAGCCTCGGTTCCCCGGCATTCCGCCCGAAGCACGCATAGCGCGGCTTCACGTCGAAGCGCAGGGGGAATTTTTCGGTGTCGAGGCGGAACCGGATGAGGAAATCAGGGGACGGAGCGCCGGCAAACAGCGGGTTGGGCCGCAGGGACCCGTTTTCCCAGAGCCAGCGTGCGCGACCGGTATGGCGCGTGAGGGGGTTATTTCCGAACAGGAGGATGTCGAAGACCCAATCGTGGACCACGTGCCCGCGCCAGTCGGGCGACGCGATCCGGGCCGTCGAGTGCGGGACGAACAGGACGCCCGGGCCCTCTTGCGCCGCGAGTTGCCCGAGTCTCCGGTGGAAACCGAGCGGAACGGTGTTCACCTCCCTGTAGAGGTCCAGGAACCGGAGGGACGCCCGGGCGTTGAGGACGATGAGCGAGGCCAGGACGAGCGCGACACCCTTTTTCAGGAAGGGGGCCGGGTCGCGGCGCAGGGCGTGGGCCAGAAGTCGGGACAGGCCCAGGATGAGGAAGAACGACGTGACGTAATGGTGCCGGATCGCGGCGAGACTGTAGAGGCGCGAGCGGCCGACGGAGGTGTTGAACGCGCACAGGTAGCCCGCGGCGGCGATGAGAAGGAAGGCCGGGTCGCGAAGGATCCCGGAAACGTTTCCCCGGACGAAAACGAGCAGGAAAGCCAGCGGGGCGGCGCGCCAGTCCAGGATAAGGCCGATACCGCACAGCGCCGCTCCCCGGTATTTCCGGAAGCCGGAGGATGCTTGGGCCTCATGGGCGCCGAACGCCATGAGGCCCGCCGCGGCGGCGATGGCGCCCGCCGTCCTGCACAGGGAGCCGATGTCCCAGTAGGGAATGTTTCCGGGGTGGGACAATTCCGGCAGGCAGCCCGCCAGGAAACCTGTCGCGTCGACCAGGAAGCGCAGGAGGCTCGTGACCGCAGAGATCGGTGTCCGGAGCAGGATGATCGACAGCGTGTCCCACAGGCTCGTCAGGGGGCCCGTGCTGCGCAGATGGGGGGGGACCAGGGAATACGCCGTGGAACCGGCCAGGAAGAGGCCGATGACCGCCCCGCACAGGATCCAGGGAGCCTTCCGCGTGAAACATCCCCGCCATGATCCGGACGCGAGGCCCGACGCGACGAACGGCATGACGAGGGTCATCAGGAAGAACGTGTCGTAGAAGAGCGAGGCCAGCAGGGAAAGCAGCGTCGAGAGGACCAGATCGCTCGTCCGGCCCGTCTCCAGGTGGCGTTTCATTCCGACCAGGGCCGGTCCCGCGAAGGCCGTCGCGAGGCACAGATGGAAGTAGTAGGGGATCCCGACCATGTCGCTCGCGGCCGAGAAGACGGTGAAGAGGCAGGAGGCCGCGAGCGAGAGCCAGCCGAGACCCGTGAACGCCAGCGCGGTCCTGTACAGCGAGAAGGCCGCCGCGCCGTGGGCGGAGAAATGGACCAGATAGTGTCCCAGGGACGCGTTCTTGAAGGACTCCGTCGGAAGCCAGACGGCGGGATAGGCCAGGTAGCGGAAGTGAAGATCGGTTTCGGATCCCAGATGGCAATGCACCAGGCGCCAGATGAGACCGTCTCCCGCCAGCTCCGGCTTCTCCGCCAGCAGGATCAGAAGCTGGTGGTCGTACAGGCGCAGGGGAATGTCCAGATAGCCCCGGAAGACGAAGGCGATCAGGATGAGGATGGCGACACCCGCGGCCACTCCCCACGCGGACGCCCGGAGGCGCGCCGGGATGCTGCCTGCGGGGGTCAAAGGACGCGTCCCGGGAGGGCGGGGCCGATCCGGATGTAGGTGTCGAACAGGGCGAGCTTGGCCATGAGCATCTCGGAATCGCGACCGAGCAGGTCCGTGTTGTCAGAGCCCCATGGCAGGTACTCGTCGGGCTCGCGGATCTCGTGTGATCCTGCCGGATGTCCTCCCGCCGTAAGTGACAGGAACCGGCCCTCGCGGACCAGTGTCACGGCCTTGATCTCCCGGAAAAACGGGTTGGTTTCAACGGGCAGCGGAAAGGGATAGGCGACGCGGGCTCCATCGGCTCGACGCGTGACGGAGAAGCGGAATCCGTCCCGGGTGATCTCGAGGCAGGGGTCCCCGCTTTTCCTGCCGAAGCACGCGAAGGCCTCCCGTGCGTCAAACCGCAGGGCGGACTCTTTCGTCGAGAGGCGGAATTCCAGCCGGAAATCGGGGAGGGCCGGTGTTCCATGGAGGGGATTCTCGACGAACCGCCCGTTCTCGTAAAGGAACCGGGCGCGCCCGACGTGCCGCGTGAGAGGGTTCTTTCCGCCGTGGAGGATGTCGAAGACCCAGTCCTGGCCCACCTGTCCGTTCCAGTCGGGAGAGCGGATCCGGCCGGGCGTGTCGCCGACGAAGACCGAGGCCGTCTCGCCGTCTGCCCCCCGGCGCGCCAGTTCCCGGTGGAAGGAAAGGACAGGGGCGTTCGTCTTCCCGTAATCCCGGAGGAAGGCGGTCGAGGACCATCCGTTGGCCAGGACGAGCACGGCCAGGGCGGCCAGGGCGGTCCGCGCGCGGTCGGTCCCCCGCAGGAGGAGGGCCAGCCCCGCCAGCAGGACGAAGCCGCTCACGTAATGGTGGCGGATCGCCTGGATGCTGTACCAGGACGAGCGGCCGATCGCCGTGTTCAGCGCGCAGAGGAACCCGCAACCGGCCAGGAAAAGGAGAACGGGCGCGTTCCGGAGGGCATTGTCCGGGCGGACGCACCACGCGAGCGCCGCCAGGGGGACAGCCCGCCAGTCCAGCCAGAGGGCGATCGCGCCCGCGAGGATCCCGATGCCCCGGGAAGCGGATCCGCTCCGGCGAAGGCTTCCGAACCCGACGGCCGCCAGTAGCGCCGCGGCGATCCCGGTCAGGGTTCCGGTCGCCATCGACGGCGCGTCCCAGTAGGGCATGTTCCCGCGGTGGGACACGTCGGGCAGGTGTCCGGGAAACAGGAAGAAGACGTCCACGGCATGCTTCGCGAGGCTTACCGCGGAGGCGAAGGGGGCCTGCTGGAGCGTGACCTGGAGCGTCCGCAGGAGGCTCTGGTCGATGGCGGACGGGCGGAAATGTTCCGGGACGAGCGACTGCGTCAGCGTCACGAGGAAGAAAAAGGCCAGGACGCAGGCGGACGTCATCCATCCGGGGAATCCCGGCGAGAACGCCGCCCGCCAGCTTCTCCGGCGCGCGGCGGTGGCCAGGAAGGGAAGGGCCAGCGTCATCAGCAGGAACGTGTCGTAGAGAAACGTGGCGAGCGCGGAAAACGCGACCGCCGAGACAAGCGAGGCGGTCCTTCCGTCCGCGAGATGCCGGAGCGTCCGGAGGAGGGCGAGCCCCGCCAGGGCCGTCGCCAGGCACAAGTGGGTGTAGTAGGGCATGCCCGCCATGTCGCATGCTCCGGTGAAGACGGTGAAGAGGCTCCAGATCCCGGCGGCGATCCCGGGTCGCCCGCACAGGGCGCACGCCAGCCTGTACAGGACCAGTCCCGCGCCTAGATGCGCCGCGAAGTGGACAAGGTAGTGGGGGACCGGGTTTTCCCCGAAGAGCGAGCCCAGTCCGTAGATCGAGGGGTAGGAGAGGAAGCGGAAGTACATCTCGGCCCCTCCGCCCAGGCGGTGGTGGACCAGGCGCCAGAAGAAGTTCTCGGGAACCAGGTCCGGGGTCTGGACCAGGAGGAGCACGAGGTGATGGTCGTGGAGGCGCAGGGGGATCCCGAGGTACGGGCCGAAGACGAGGGCGACCAGGAGCCCGTTCGCGCAAAGCGCCAGGGCGGTCCGGAGGGCCGGCCGTCTCACGCGTTTCCTCCGCGGCGGAAGGGGAATCCCGCCGCGCCCGCCGCCAGCCAGAGGAGCCCCGCGGCCCACGCGATCCCGTGCAGGCGGTCGAGCCCCGGGTACCGGTACGCGAAGGAGAAGCGGCACTCCCCGGCCGGGAGGCGCACCGCCTGGAAGGCATGGTTCGTCCGTTCGATCGGGACGGCGGATCCGTTCACCTCGGCGCTCCAGCCGGGATCCCACGTGTTGACCGAGAGCAGGATTCCCGGGGCCGGAAGACGCGCGCGCCCCCTGATCCGGTTGGGGGTTTCCTCCAGGATTTCGACGTCGCCGGCGGCGCCGGGCGCGATGTCCCGCCAGTCATCGGGGGGCAGGGTTTCCAGGTGCGCCGTGTCGAGCGGGAGCGCGCGGGCCCGGAATCCCGAAAGGATCGCTTCCGCCGGCAGGACGTCCCAGGTTCCGACGACCCTGAAGCGGGGCCGCGCGTCGCGCTTCGCGAAGACGACGGCGCCGTCCGCGGCGAAGATCAGGTCGCAGAAGGGGGCGTACCGGGCGCGCGTTCCGGGCGTGTCCCGGACGACGATGTATTTCACCGCGCAGAGATCGGCCAGATACGGGTCGGCCACCGCCTCCCGCTTCCAGCGGAAGACCGGGCGGTCCAGGGACTGGATCGCGCCGGAACGGGCGTCGAGGAAATTCGCGTATCCGCCCTCGGCCAGGAGCCCGTGATGCGCGTGGAGGTTGTAGCGGAAGAGGTCCGCCGTCACGTCGGATCCCGGCCAGGGAACGAACGATTCGATCGAGACGCGATGGCGGTCCCGGTCCGGAAGCCCCGCGAGGAAGGCCGAAAGGGGATTGGGCGCGGAGACCTTTTCCTCCGGGGCGGCAAACGGCTGGAGCGTCGCGCGCCCGACCTGCAGGAAGTCGGCGATCGACACCGTCGCGACCAGCCCCGCGAAGAGGGGCACCGCGATCCGCCCGGAGGCGAGGAGCCACGCCGCGCCCCCCAGGGCCGCCGCGCCGGCCCCGAACAGCGCTAGGGCCGGACGTGCGAGCTCCGGGAAGGCGGGCATTGCCGTCCCGACCGGGCGTCCCTGGCAGTAGGCGTCGTGCGCGTCGCGCGTCTGTCCGAAGCAGGAGAGAAGCCGGCCCGGGAGGAGCCCCGTCCAGGCCGCCAGAAACGGCCCGGCCAGCAGGAGGGCGATGCCTCCGGAGACGAGCGCCGCCAGCGCCCACCGTTTCTGGCGCGGCCGCTCCATCGCGAGGAAGGCTGACAACCCCGCGGGGACCAGGAACGCGAACGCGAACGGGACCAGATGGCTCAAGCGCGCGTGGAAGAGGGGCTTTCCCAGGAACGCCAGGTGCGGGACGAGCGCCAGGGGGGTGCGGAGCGACGCCAGGACCAGGAAGGCCGCGCACAGGAGCCACGGGCGGACGGCCCGGTCGCGCCGGCGCGTCAGGGCGCAGGCCCCGAAGAAGAGGGCCGCGATCCCCGGATAGGCCGGGAACATCTCGAGCTCGTTCGTGTTGGGACCCAGGCGCCCGATCGGGAACGACGTCCCGTCGCCGAAGAGATGCGGGAAGAACAGGCGCGCCGCGGCGAGCGGCGAGTGGGTGGCGTTCCGCCACGCCTCCGCCAGGGTCCAGGAGACGCGGTCGCTCGATCCGGCCGCGTCGAGGAACGGGATGATCTGGGGAGCGGCGAGCCCTGCGGTGATGGCCGCCGCGGCGAGAAACGCCCCGAAGGTCCGGCCCGGGCGGGCGCGCCCCGCCGCGTCACGGGTCCCGCGCGCCCACAGGAAGAACAGGAGCAAAAGCCCGAAATAGGCGGCGTGCTGGATCTCGCTCGCCGTCGCCTGCATGTAGAGGCAGGGGACGAGGAGGAAGAGGGTCCGCGCCGCCGGACGGTCCGCCGCGTCGCGGAGCGCGAGAAGCGCCGCCACGGCCCAGGCGAAGGCGCTGTAGGCGGCGCCGCGGTTCAGGTTCTCGAGCGCCGCGGTCGAGGCCGCGAGGCACAGCGCCGGCAGGACCGCCGCCAGCGGATGGGCGGCCTGCGGGAGGAAGAGGAGCCAGCCGCACACGAGGGCGAGCGCCATCTCGGCGATGAACCGCCAGGTGGTGGCGGTGGCGAGCGACTCCGGGAAGGCGCGGCAGAGGGCGCGCATCGGGAGGTTCGCCGACGGGGTCAGGGGGTCCCCGATCGCGCGGGCCCCGCAGAAGACGGCGGGATTCCAGCCGACCGGCTCCCCGTCCGCGGCGGAGCGCGCCACATGGCGGTAGGCGGGAAGTTCGTGCATCAGGCGGTCGGAGTCCCCGATGAACGCCTCGTTCCGGAAGAAGGCGAACGGGAAGAGCGCGACGACGAAGGCGAGAAGGGCCGCGACGGCCGCCACCCGGGCCCGTCGCGATCCCGCCTGTGGTGGAGAGGACATCGGGCCGCGGCATGGTGATCGGGGCGCCAGGCCCCTGCAAGGCCAAATCGCGCCGGCCTTGACCGGCTGCGCGGGGCCGCCTAGCCTCCGCGGCGTGGCCGACGAGGCGTCCCGATCCCGGCTGCGCGCCGCGGCCTCCTGGGGGGCGATCGCGCTCCTGGCGTTCGCCCTGCGGATCTGGGGGAGCGGCTGGGGGCTTCCGAACGAACACCTGCGCCTGCGAACCCTTCAGCCGGACGAGGCGCACGTCCTGGAGGTCGTCGCGCGCCTGCACCCTGCCCGGTTCGACTTCGATCCGAAGCTCTACGAGCACCCGAATTTCTTCATCTATCTCACGGCCGGCTGGCTCGGGATCGGGCATCTCGCGGGCGCGCTGACCCTGACTGCCGACACGGGCTGGTACCTGGCGCACCCGGAGGAGACCGCAGCCCTCTACGCCTGGTGTCGTCTCGGTTCGGCCCTGCTGGGGACCGGGGCGGTCCTGCTCCTCGCGGTCGCGGCACGGCGCCTCTACGGTCCGGCCGCCGCGCGATGGACCGCCGCGTTCGCCGCGGTCCTTCCGCTTTTCGTCGTCGATGCGCATTACATGAAGACCGAGCCGGCGATGTCCCTCTTTTTCGCGGGGGCGCTCGCCTCCTCCGCGGCCTTTCTGGCGGGCTCCGGCACGCGCTGGCTGTGGGCGTCGGCCGCGATGGCGGCCCTGGCCGGCTCCTGCAAGTACAGCGCGGTGATGACGGCCATCGTCCCCGCCGCGGCGCTCTGGTTCTCGGGGGTCCGGGGCCGGGCGCTTCTCGGGGCCGGCGCGCGCGCCGGCGTCGTCTTCGCGCTGACCTTCGCGGCGATGAACCCCTTTCTCATGAAGCACCTCGCGGCGGGGGGGAGGGACGTCCTTTTCACCTTCTCGACGGCCCTCGACGCGGGGACGCTCCGGCTCGACCTGGCGTTCGCGGGAGAGCCCCCCGGCTGGATCTACGCCTGGACCGACGCCTTCTGGTACGGCGCGGGGCCGGCGGCGGAGCTGGCGTTCCTGGCGGCGCTCGTCCCGGCGGTCCGGCGGCGCGCGCCGGGGGATCGCATGCTTCTTGCGGCGTGGCTCGTCCACGTCGCGGTGCTCGGGATCTCCTGGGCGCAGTTCGTGCGGTACTGGGGTCCGGTCGCGGCCATTTCCTGCGTCCTCCTGGGGCCGCTCGCCGCCGGGGCGCCCCGCGCGGGAAGGATCCTCGCCGCGCTCGCGTGGCTCTACACGGCCGGCTATGCCGTCGCCATGGACCGGCTCTATGCCCGCGAGGACCCGCGCCAGGCGGCCTCGCGCTGGATCGAGGCGAACATCCCGGCGGGAGAGCCGGTCGCGCGAGTCCGGAACCCCAACTACGCGGGGACGGGGCGCGAGTTCCAGCTTCCCCCGATCCTGGTGCCCGGGGCGCGCGAGCGCGCCTGGGGATTCGCCGGACGTCATCCGAACCAGTGGATCGAGCCGGACCCGGCCGCGCTCACTGCTCCCGACCGGGCCCGCTGGGTCGTCGTTTCGAACTACGAGACGCGCGATTACGCGCACCTGGCGGACCGGTACCCGGCCGAGGCGGCCTTTGTCCATCAGCTTGCATCGGAGACCGGCTACCGCCTGCGCGCGCGGTTCGCCCACGTGCCGGAGCTTTTCGGCCTCGCGCTCTTCCCGACCGCCTTCCCGCCGCACGACTGGATGTACGCCTGGCCCGAGATCCGGATCTACGAACGGAAGTAGAGGTTCTTTCGGCGGGCGGGGGCGCTTACGGGCGCTCGGGAGACGGCGCTCGCTCATTCTCTGCCGGCATCCGTGCCGGCCTCCGAGGGCTCGGCCTGCCCGCCCCCTCCGTGGGGCGGTCCGCGGCCTCGCATTCCGCTCGCGCCGCCCCCCTCGCTTGAACCGCCGTCCCGCCCGCGATCATTTCCCGCAGCCCGTACAAAAAATACTCGTTTCCCCGCCCGCCCCCAAGCGGAGTGCCGACCCTGTCGGGCCGTCCTTTCTCCACCGGCCCCCTGCCGCCAACAACCGCTGGAACAGGAAAGAAAAACCCCCTAGACTTTCTCCGCTTCCGTCTTTTTGCGCCCTTAGCTCAGCCGGTAGAGCAGCTGACTCTTAATCAGCGGGTCGCAGGTTCGATCCCTGCAGGGCGCACTGCTTTCGCGAAGCGAAAAGGGCTCTTCACCGAAAAAGGGGGCAGACACCAAAACTACGAGCATAGTACCCTCA
>CAYVXZ010000023.1:0-38176 GCA_964455625.1 uncultured Planctomycetales bacterium
GCTCTCGACCCTCCTCGATGGGGCCGCGCAGGTGGCGGCGGGGCGCCTGCGGGACGCCTTGGTCAACCACGAGACGGACCAGATCCCGGAAGGGGACGAGGTCGTGGAAGGGGTCGCCCTCATCGGCGGCCGGGAGATCCCCTATACGCTCGCGCGGGCCGACGTGGAGATGGAGCCGCGCGTCGCCGGGGACGGCGTCTCGACCTACGTCGACCAGTTCGTTTTCCGGGCGTCGATGACGGGGGACACGGGGGTTCCGGAATCGGCCGACGTCCTCTTCGAGATCGAACGGACCCCCCTTTTCCAGTTCGGCATCTTCTACGGCCGGGAGCTGGAGATCCTTCCCGGCCCCGAGATGACCGTGAACGGCCGGGTCCACGCCAACGGCGACATGCACCTCGACGGCCGGCGGGGGCTGTCGCTCCGGACCTCCTACGTCCGGTCGGCCGGGAAGATCTACCGGCGCGGGATCGAGGGAGTGGGGGGCGAGGAGGAGGGGAAGGGGTACCGGAACGGCCGCGTCGAGGCCGAGAACGCCGGGAGCGGCGAGGCCGCCGACTGGGACAAGGAGATCGACAGCGAGAGCGACGCCTGGCACGACCAGGCGCTGGATCTCTTCGGCGGGACGGTGCAGTCGGACGTCCACGGGGTCCAGGAGCTGGTCCCGCCGCCCGTGCCGGACATGGAGGAGGGGGGGACCTATCACGCCCGGGCGATGGAGTCGGGGATCGTGGTGAAGGACGGGCGGATCTGGGCCGCCGGTCGGGACGTCACGGACGAGGTCCCCGAGGGTCTCCTCACGGAGGTCGAGACCGCCGACAAGCGCGAGGGGTCCGTCGTCCGGTTGCAGACGATCGACATGGCGCGCCTCGCCGACTACATCGACACGCGGTTCCCGGGGACGTTCAACGGGATCCTGTGGTGCGGGCGGGAGTACGATCCCGGCGACCGCCCCGACGGGACGCAGTTCGCGAACGCCTCGAGGCTTCCGCGTGAGGGGTTGACGGTCGTCAGCGACAAGCCGATCTACCTGAAGGGGGACTTCAACTCGGACGAGAAGGTCCCGGCCGCGGTGATGGCGGACGCGGTGACGGTCCTGTCGAACTCCTGGGACAACACGGCGAAGCTTTCCGACCGGCGCCCGAAGCCCGCCCGTGAAGAGACGACCGTAAACGCCGCGATCCTGGCCGGGAACGTCCCTTCCGATGACGACCGCTACAGCGGCGGCGTCCAGAACCTGGTGCGGCTCCTCGAGGACTGGAGTCCGGAGGGGGAAGGGTGGACGCGGCTCGCGATTTCCGGCTCCTTCGTCTGCCTCGAGCCCAGCCGCCACGCGACAGGCCCCTACGGGTCGCGATACTTCGATCCTCCCGAGAGGAGTTTTTCGTTCGACGAGGACTTCCTTGACCTGGGTTCCCTGCCGCCCGGGACGCCGCTCGCCGTGCAGATCTCGAAGGCGGTGGTCTGGGAGGCGGAGGGGCCGTGACGCGGGAGGTGCGCCCCGTCGGCTACGAGGTGAAGCGGGGGGACGCCCGTCCTTCCCGGGGGCAGGGGGCCGCCGTCTCCGTCGAGGAGAGGGGGGAGCCCCGCGCCGTCACGGTGACCGAGGTCTGGGCCTTCCTGGATCCGGAGCGCCTGGCGGGGCTCTCCGTGCGTGTGGACCTCGCGGGGGAGCCGCCGGAGGCGTGGTGCGAGATCGGCGTCCTGAACCACGTCACGGGGCTCGTCGACGCGGTCGGCCCGTTCCGGGTCGGCGACATCGGCGCGGAGGAGGCGGTGCTGACCCGGGAGGACCTGCCCTCCCCCGCGGCCGCCTACGTCGATCCCGAGTCGCGCCGGGTCACGTTGCGCCTCGTCGAGACGCGCCCGGAGGGGACGCCGGAGCGCCGCGAGGAGCGGCCGTATCTCGAGCGCGTGGTGTTCAGGCCGGTGTACGAAACGGAAAGGAGCCGATCATGAAGATGGCATCGACGGTCGTTGTCGGAATGGTAGCCGTCCTGGTCTCGGCCTGCGGCCGGGCCGAGGATCCGGTGACGAAAGCCGCTTCCACGGCCCCGGTTGCGGGGGAGCAGGCAGGCCGGAAGAAGATCGAGAAGCAGTTGGCCGAGTGCGCCGGGTGCCAGGCCTCCTCGAAGAAGGCCCAGGAGCGCGCGGCCGCGGCGGAGGACAAGATCGGCTCCGCCCAGTGCGAGACCTGCAAGGGGTATTGGGGCGCCAACGGGAACGACAAGAACGGCGGCCTTCATTTCTCGAAGAAGTGCCAGCAGTGCGTCCGGATGGAGGCGGCCGGCAGGGACGGCGCGTGCGACGCCTGCAACAAGACGCATGAAGCCAAAAAGAAGGAAAAGCGTGACAAGAACTGATCTCGTCTGGCTCATCGCGTTCTTTCTTGGCGCGGCTTACGCTGCCGGCGAGTCCGACATCCCCGGCCTTGCAGCACGACTGGACGATCCGGACGGGCAGGCTCGCGAGGCGGCGATGCGGGAGCTGGAAGGGTTGGGGGAGGCTGCCGGCCCGGCGCTTCTCGAGGCCGAGCGGAGCGGGTCCCCCGAGGCCCGGTGGCGGGCGGCGGCGCTCCTCGACCGGATCCCCTGGGCGCGCCCCGGCTTCGAGGAGCGGATGAGGGATCTGGTCGAGGTCCTGAAAGCGACGCGCGATCTCGAGGAAGGGGCCCGGGCGTTCGCGGAGCTCCGGAAGGCGGAGCGGAAGATCCGGCCCCTCCTCGCGGCGCTTTTCCCCGAGGACCCCGTCCCGCCCGGGTCCGTGGCGCTTTCCTGCGAGGTCGAGGAGCGGCCGGGCGACCCTGGCGCGGTGTTGCGCCTGACGCTTGCCAACAAGGGGGAGCGCGGGATCTGGATCAACGCGCGCGGCTTTTACGGCACCGCCGACGGGACCCCTGTCCTTCCCCTGCGGTCGGTGCGCCGGACCGACCCGGGACGCGAGAGGGAAAGGGGGTTCCGCTACAACCTGCTCCACCTGCCGCCGGGGGGGGCCTACGAGGTCCGCGTCGAGGTCCCCTTGCGTCCCGGGGAGCATGCCGTCTCCGCCGCCTACGACAGCGCCGGGGGGCCGTGGGAGCCGGCGTTCGTCCGGATGCGCGCCGCCACTGATCCGGCCGCGGGCGAGGAGGCCTTTGTCCCTCGCGCGGCCTCCCTGGCAGCGGGCGTCACGCTTCCCCCGGTCCGCCGCGCGCCGCCGACCGTCTCCCCGGAAGGGGCGCCGGTCGTCCTGGAGGCGGGGGTCCCGGCGCCGTTCGAGGGCTCCCCCGACAAGCGGGAGATGGAGGTTCCGCTGACCGTCTCCGGGTCGGGCGAAGAGGGGGAAGGGCGTTTCGTCGTGACGGAGACGTGGGCGGTCCTTCTCGACGCGCAGGGAGCCGTCGCCGGGTTCTTTCCGTGCGGCGGGCCCCCGGGTCCCTTGCTTTTGGCCAACGCGAGAAATGCACGGACCTGGAAGGGGCGGTTCGTCCCGGACCTCCCGTCCGGCGACTATCGTCTGGTCGTGAGTTGCGCCGGCATCCACGTGACTTCCGGCGCGGCGGGGGCCGGCGGCGCGACCCTGACGGGGATGCCCCGGAAGACGGTCGTCGTTTCGAAGCCGATCCCCGTGACGCTTCGCTGACATGGAGGGGGTGTCGATGATCTCGCAATCGTCAGGCGTTTCAGCGGGGGCTGGAGAGGTCGCGGAGGGTCCGCAACGGCGCCGCCTGCCGCGGGTCCGTCTTGTCCAGGGAAGCGCCGTCCGGCAGCGAGGGTGGCGTCTCCTGTTCGGATCCGGCAGGAATGCGGCCTGCGACGCCTACGTCCTCGCGGATGCCAGCCAGGGAGGGATGCGCATCGTCGGGGAATGGCCAGAGTCCGCGATCGGAACGGGACGGCGTGTGGCGTTCCGCATCTGCGGCGAGGGGCTCCGGTCGAGCGATGTCGGGGGGCGCGTCGTCTGGGTGCAGCGTCCCCGCGGGTCCCTGGTCGCGATGGGGATCGCGTTCGAGGAGAAGGAAATGAGCATCGCGGCGCGGCTGGCCCTCTGGCACCTGGCGCGCGCCCGGAAGGGAATGGCGGGCAAGGCGCGATGAGGGGAAAACGGTTTCTGTCCGGCGCGCTCGCGGGCGCTTTCCTGGCTTCCTGCCTGGCGGGGGGGATCGCCGGGGGGAATCCGGGGATCGCGTCCGTCGACCCCTGGATCCGGCGGGAGCTCGCGCGGGAGTTCCGCTTCCGGTGCGTCGATCTCACGCTGGAGCAGTTGATCGACCGGCTCAACCAGGATCTGCGCGACGGGATCTCGATCGACCCGATCCGGCGGGCGGTCCCGGAAGGATCCCGGAAGTCGGACGAGCCCCGTTTCAGTTGGCCCGCGCCGGGATCCGGAGGGGAAGCACCGACGCCGCGCGGGGCGACGCTCGGGGCCCTGCTTGATGCGGCTGGCCAGGCACTTGATTTCCTGTGGACGGCGCGGCGGGATGTCATCCTCGTCCGGCGGGGCGCCGACGGCGGAGGACCACCCGAACGTTCAAACGGGACCGACGCCGGGACGCTTCGCGCGGGATGGGCCGGGTTCGACGAGGCGGCGCGGATCGACGCGGTCGACGCGCTGTCGGAGGAGACGGGGCGTGCCTGCGCGGATCTCCTGATCGCGGCCCTCAAGGCCGAAAAAGGGCCGACGGACCTGCGCCGCCGTCTGGCCGCGGCACTGGGGCGGATCGGCGGGGCGGAGACGGTCGAGCCACTCCGCGCGATCCTGATGGCGGAGACGCACGATGACCCGGTTCTCTGCCGGTATGCCGCCGGCGCCTTGGGTCGGATCGGGGACGGGGCGGCGACGGAGGCGCTTCTTTCGGTCCTCGCCTCGGCGAAGGACGCCGGCGCCCGCCGGTGCGCGGCCGGTGCCCTGCGTCACGTCGGCGGCCCCGCCGCGATCGACGCGCTGTTCGCCTGCTTCCTGGGTGACCCCGACCCGATGGTTTGGGGGGCGGCGTCGGGGTCCCTCGGCCGGATCGGCGGGGAGGCGGTCGCAAAGCGCCTCCGCGGGATCCTGGAGACGCATGCCGATCCGAAACGGCGCCAGGCGGCGGCCACTGCCCTCGAACGGGCGGGATTCCCGAGGGAATCAGCTGGCCATTAACGCCAGAGATCCCACGCGAGCTTCGCGCAGGGCCAGGACGACCGCGAACGGACAGACGTAGGAGATGCGCCATGAGGGACCGGATCGACAGCGGGCCGGATCGGCGGGGGCTCGCCTTGGTGCTGGTGGCCGGGCTCATGGCCCTCCTCCTGTTCCTTTCGGTCGCGTTCGCGCGGCTGGGGGCCGACTGGAAAGGGCAGGCAGACCTGCGCCTGACGCGCGCGCAAGGGTCGCTGGCGGCCCACAGCGGGATGGCGTACGCGTGGGCCCGCCTGCGCCAGGACTCGTCCTCTTCCCTGGAGGCCGATTGGACATCCGCCAACGCCTGCGACGACTGGACGGCTCGAGGGGATCCGCGATCGGCCCCGATCTTCCGGTTGCAGAACCCCTCCTATCCCCGGGGCGACCCCTGGAGGGACGAGCCGGGCCATGAAAGGGACGGCGCGGACAACGACGCCGACGGGGTCTGCGACGAGCCGCGGGAGGGGACCGGGGTCTATTCGGCGGGAGACCGCTGGCGCCCCCGGCAGGAGGGCTCCCCGGTCCGCGAGGCGTTCACCGGCCGCCTGCGCTCGACGGTCGGAAGAGGGGGGCGCTTCTCCTTGCGGATCGAAACGGGCGCCAGCCGGATCTCCGTCAACAGCGGGGAGCTGGGCCTCGGCACGGACGACCAGGACCTCGACGGGGTGCTCAACGAGGACGACTGGTACGTCGATGACCGGAACGGCAACGGCGTCGCCGATTGGCGCGACCCCGATTTCTGGGGGAACCGGCACCTGGTGAACCTGCTCGACAACCTGGGGGCCTTGCTCGGCGTCTCCTCGGCCCGGGCGGAGCCGTACGACCCGGGGTCGCCGCCGGACGCCCCGATCAACCGGGGGTTCGATTTTCGCGCCTCGGACCTCGGGCACGACCTGGTCTGCGGCCGTCCCCGGGGCGGCTACGCGTCGGTGCGCGACTTGGCCCAGGTCCTGCCGCCGGCGGACTTCCTCAAGGTCGAGCCGTACCTCGGGTTCGACATCGAGCGGGTGGCCGTCCCGTCCGGGGGGAACTATTTCCTGGACGAGCTGAACCATCGCGCGTTCCGGCTCCGGGCCCATGGCATGGATCGTTTCGGCTACAAAGGGAGTGACGATGTGGGGCCCGGAAGCGGGCAATTTCGGCAAGGCCCGCATTCGGGTATTTGCGAACAGCACGCGCGGATCGACGTCAATCGATGCCCCCTGGAAGCGATCGTCGCCAACCTGATGTACGTGACCGCCTCGGGGACAGGCGTGGTCTCCGGGCATCCCGGCGACCGCACGGTGGAGGTTCCAGGACGGCCGGACCCGATCCTTTTTTATGACTGGCCGCCAGGGCGTGAGACGGCGCCCCCCTCATCGGAGTCTCCCTTCGTCCGGTTGAGCCTCGCCGACGCCTGGGAGGCCGCGCGCGCGCTGGTCTGGTGCCGGCCTCTCGGTACCTGGCAGGATGTCTTGAAGGCGGTCGTCGATGTCCCATTCGAGGACGATCCGTTCACGCCCGATTTCGACGAATCGCGCCAGGGGCGCTTTTTCAAGCAGGACCTGATCCTCGCGCTCGCGAATGCCAATCCCTATGTCCCCGATCCCTTCGCTTGGGGGCTCAACTCGTTGGAAGTGGAGCGGGAAAGGGAGGGTTGGCTGGGTTTCGACCGCGCCCGTGCGCGGCGGATCTCGAAATTCGCGATCAACGCGCGGATCCTTTCCACCGCGCCTTTCGACCGTTGGGGCAAGGCCACTCTTGAACCTCCCGGACCGGACGATCCCCTGCCCCTGCCCTGCCGGGCCACGACCGAGTTCGTCCTGGCGGGCGAGGAAAGGGGATTCACCATCGCTTGCGCGGGGTGGAGCCAGGGATGGAGGCCCGGGGAGGTGGAAGCGCCGGAGTCACTGAGGGACGAGATCGATCCGCATCGGACGCAAGGCATTATGTTTTCGACGCAGTTCGATTTCGAGCCCGCGGCGAGTCACCCGCACGAAATGCGGACAACGCACCGTTGGCCTGGAGGGATGGTCATTTGCGATCAAGAACACGTGGCGGAACGGGAAGGGATCCAGAGCTGGCCTGCCTTTTTTCCCGCAGGGGAGAACTGGAGAGGCGAGTGGAGGTGGACGACTCAAAGGGGTGGGCAGAAAGCCCAGTTCCATCCGGGTTTCGTGGGGGACCTCCGTCTTGCCGGCTCCGCCCTTGGCGAGACGAGCGTGAGAGTGTGTTCACTCGGCAACGGAAACTGTGCATGCCGTTTTCATCGATGCGATGGGAGGCACGACTTTGCCGAAGAGATCTGGCGCACGGACGACCGTCAAGGAAACGCCTTCGCCTTCCGGTTCCCTTTTACGGAGTGTTTCTTTCCAGGCAGGGGGCCCGGGTACTTCATGCAAGAGCTCGTCGGGGGGCACCCGTTCAGGGTCAGTGGCAGAAGCGGCCAAACCCCTTACAAGTATCAGCACTGGGCAAGAGTCCTCTATGAACCATGTCATTGTGAAAATAGATCTCATCCCGATCGTGATTGGTATGACGGTCTCAACTGGTTTGGTTATAGGAGAATACCTTTTGATTCCGATCAGGGACCCAGAAGGACATATCGGCCGCTCCTGTCCCCCCTGGGTTTCTATGATTGCGTCTGGGACGAGTCCGAGCATGGCCTGTTTGGCTGGGTCACTGGCTGGCATCCCGTCGAAATCAGCATCCTATGGCCATGGCTCCACAGGCAGGCCGTTTCAGGATCGCAATATGAAATGACCCTGGTTCCTTTTCCCCTGCTTCGCGAAGGCGTCGGAGGAGCTTCGAGCGGCGAGATCAAGCAGGGGACAATCTCCTTCTGGTTTCCCAGCCGCGGGGGGGAGGATATCGTCCCCGGCCTTTTCAATGCCCGGATGCGGTTCGTCTACGCCTCAGAAACGGCCTCTGAGCGAAAGTCGGAATGCGGAGCGTGTAGTGCTTTCAGGTGTGACCATAGGCAGGGCCCGTCTCTCTACGAGCATGACTACCTGATCTGGGAGGTCCAGCCGGACGACACCCTTTGGATGAAGGCGGGAGAGCGGGAATGCATCTGGCGCGCCGCCGGCCCCGTCTGGACCCCGTGGCGGCATGTCGCGCTGGTCTTCGACGACTCCGCGTCGCCAGAGGGGGAAACCCGCGTGCGCGTCTTCATCGACGGGAATCCCGCCCAGGCCTTGGATCTGGAGGGATCCGAGACGGGACCCTTCACCGTTTCCCTCGCGGGCCGCATGCCTTTCAACGACTGCATCGTCTTTCAGATCCAAGGCGCGCCCGTGGACGACGTGACCTTCTATCCCGAGTCGCTTTCGGCTGGGGATATCGGGGAGCAGGCTCGGGATCCGCGTCATGTGAGCCGCGGACGGTACCGGTCCTCCCTGCTGTCGTTCGACGCCGACGAACTGCCGCAAGGGGCGGAGATCGTCGGCGCGGCCTGGGACGCCTTCCGTCCCAAGGAATCGAAGGCGAGCCTGCATTTCAAGGTGACCGGCTATGCGGATGACGGCCGGACCCCCCTGGGGGAGCGGGAGTGGTCATGGGACGACAGCGGGATCCAACGCATTCTCTTCCCGGCGATACCGGGCTGCCGCCATTTCCGCTGGGAGGTGGAGATGCGGACGCGCGGTCCGCTTCAAAGGGAATCTCCGGTCCTCGACGAGTTCCGGCTGATCTTCCAGCCGTCGGCGGGCGGACGCTGACGGCGGTCAGCGCCAGAGGTCCCACGCCAGTTTCGCGCAGAGCGCCAGGACCACGATCGCGAAGAGCGTCCGGATGAGGGGGGCGCCCCGCCGGATGGCGAGCGACGCCCCGCACCAGGATCCCGCCACCATGAACGGGATCAGGGTCAGTGCCAGCAGGGGAAGGAGCGACCCGCGCGCCGCGAAGACCGCGAGCGCTCCCGCGTTTGACGCGAAGTTCAGCAGTTTCGCGTTCCCGGATGCGTTCGGCAGGTCGAGCCGGCCCGCCGTCGCGAAGAGCGCCACGAGGAGCGTCCCGGTCCCGGGGCCGAAAAAGCCGTCGTAGAAACCCAGGGCCGCAGCGCCGGCCCATACCCACGGGGACCAGGCGCCGTCGGCATCCGGGGTCGGGGGCCCCGGCGGAAGGGGGTGCGCCTGGCGCCAGAGGACGAGCGCCAGCGCCGCGACGAGAAGGCCGATCACGAGCCCCCGCAGGAGGTCCGGGGGGACGAAGAGGAGCGTCTGCGCGCCGGCCGCCGCGGCGAGTCCTGCCGCGAGCGCGAGCCCGAGCGTGGACTTCCGGACGAGGCCGTCCTTCGCGAAGCGCCAGGTGCTGGTGAGGCTCCCGGTGACCGCGACAAGCTTGTTGGTTCCGAGGGCCACGGCCGGCGGGATCCCGGTGAAGAGGAAGGCGGGGACCGCGATCAGTCCGCCGCCTCCGGCAATCGAGTCGACGAACCCCGCCCCGAAACAGGCTGCGGCGAGGAGGATCCAGGAAGCCCCGGAGATCTCCACGCCTACCGTCTTTTGTGCGGCTTCGGCTTCTTGTCCGCGGCCAGCAGGGGGGCAAGAGCGTCGCGGTACGTCTCCAGGAAGAGCCTGTCCTTCGGGCGGTCGGCCAATTGCTTCGAGCGGAGCATCTCGGCCAGCGGGGCGACGCGGATCGTACGGCCATAAACGCGGAATCGGCGGTGTTTTTTCCAGAGCGAGGAGAAGCGGCATCCGGCGATAGAGAGGGCCAGGTCCACCCGGGCGCTCTTGCGGTGGCCGACGATATTGGCGCGAAACCGGACGATCCCCTCCAACGAGGAAGGCGTGTCGTCCACGAGCGGTTCGTCCCCCGCTTGAAGCCGGAATCCGAGCCGCCGCAGAACCCGTACGGCGCGGGCCAGGGTTGCCGCATTCGGGGGAAGCATGAAATCGCAATCGAGGGTCGTGACGACGGCGCCTGCGCTCTCCGCGTAGATGTTGATGCCGTACGCACCGACGATGACGTAGGGGACGCGCGCCGCATCGAATGCCCGGCAGATCTCAACGTAGGCGCGCATGGCGTCTGTCCGGCAGGCGCCGGACCGAGGCGAAGAAGCGGTTCGCTTCCTCGATCGCGTTGACGACCCACGTCTTGTCGGCCCCATCGCGGTTGCAGGGGCGCCGCGCCAGGCGCCGGGCCAGCCGCAGGCAATCCGGACGGGCGGAAGCGGCCTTGCGGGATCGCATCAGGCTTTCCACTTTTTCAGGATGTTGTCGATGAACTGGTCGGAGGCGCCGTTCGAGGGAAGGTCGGCGTTGGCAAGAAGCCGTTCCTTGTCGAGGACGAACGCGGCGCGGTCGGTCTGCACCTGGGGAACCTTGTTCGTGAGGGCGATCGCGTCGACGGGGCACGCCTCCTCGCAGTAGCCGCAGTAGATGCACCGCAGGAGATCCACCTCGAATTCGTCGGGGTAGCGCTCGCGGTCGGCCCAGCCGGCGGGGGCGGGGGCCGACTTGATCCGGATCGCGTAGGCGGGGCAGTTCGTCTCGCAGAGGTAGCAGGCGACGCATTTCACGCGCCCCTGCTCGTCCTTGTTCAACTTGTGCTCGCCACGGTACTTGGGGGCGATCGGATGCGGCGTCTCCGGGTACTGGTCGGTGAACTTGCGCGAGAAGAGGTGCTTGAGCGTGATCGAGAACCCCTTCACCAGCGACGTGACCGGTTCCAGGAGCGATCTCATGCGGTCACTCTAGTGGGCGCGCCCCACGACGACAACCGCCGTCGCGAGCAGGTTCGCCAAGGCGAGCGGCAGGAGGCATTTCCACGAGAAGAGCATCAGGCTCTGGTACTTGAAGCGGGGAAGCGTCCAGCGCGCCTGGATGAAGACGAAGAGAACCGCCGACACCTTCGCGCCGAAGGCGAGGACCGAGACGACGCCCGAGAGGACGGGCCCCAGGTCGCGCGTCGTCACGCCCGGCAGGTGATAGCCGCCGAGGTACAGCGTCACGAGAAGCGCCGACATCGTGATCATCGAGGCGTACTCGGCGAGGAAGAAGGTGCCGAACCGGAGCCCCGTGTATTCCGTGTGGTATCCGCCGATCAGTTCGGGTTCCGCTTCGGGAAGGTCGAACGGGAGCCGGTTGTTCTCGGCGAACGCGCAGACGAGGAAGATCGCGAACCCCAGCGGCTGGAGGAAGATGTTCCAGGCGGGGAGACCTCCCCAGACGGTTCCGGACTGCCGGCCGACGATCTCCGCCGTGGAGAGTGTGCCGCAGACGAGGACGATTCCCACGATGCAGAGACCCATCGCCAGCTCGTAGCTCACCAGCTGCGCGCAGGCGCGAAGCCCCCCGAGCAGCGAATACTTGTTCCCCGAGCTCCAGCCCCCCAGGGCCAGCCCGTAAACCGAGAGCGATGCGACGCCGAGGAAGAAGAGGACGCCGATCGGGAGGTCCGTCACCTGGAGGCGGATCGCCTCGCCGAAGAGCTGCACCTGGCTCCCGAACGGGACGATCGCCAGCGTCGCCAGCGGCGGGATCATGACGAGGGCCGGCGCCAGGAGGTACGCGAACCGGTCGGCGCCGTCCGGGATGATCTCCTCCTTCATGAGGAGCTTCAGGCCGTCCGCCATCGGCTGGAGAAGCCCGAACGGGCCCACGCGGTTGGGTCCGATCCGGTCCTGGATGTAGGCGCAGAGCTTCCGTTCCACGAACGTGAGGAAGGGGACGAGCGACAGGAGCCCCCCGATCACGACCGCGATGCGCGCGAGCGGGATGACGATCTCGGGATTCATCGCGCCACGGCGGCCGGGACCGCTCCCTTGACGTCCTCGAGGGTCTTCCAGGGGAATCCGAGACCCGCGGCGGCCGCGAGATCGAGCAGGATCCGCCAGTCCTCGCGCGCCTCGCCCGGCGGCACGATCGCGGCGGCGAGCGCCTGGCGCATTTCCTTGTCATTGATGAGGGTCCCTGATTTCTCGAAAGGGGTCGCTCCCGGAAGGACCACGTGCGCGAACTCCGTCCAGCCGGAAGGGCCGATCTCCTGGACCGACATGAACGCGAGGGAGGAGGCCCATTTCCTGTCCTCGGCGGTGAGGACATATCCGGGGATCCCCGCGAGGAGATGGGCCGATTTCGCCCCCGACACGGAACCTGGTACGGAAAGGTGCGCGACCGCGCCGCGCCGGTTCGGGTTCCTGTCCGCCGGGATCGTGAACTTCGGAAGGACGGTTTCCGTCCCGTCGGGGAGCGCGGAGAAGCCGGTCACGCGTCCCCCGAGACCCTCGACGAACGCCTTCAGGAGGAAGGACTCCTCGCAGGTGGCCCAGGCGGATCCGCGTCCGGCCGGAGCGCCGTGCCGGCGGAGCCCCTCGACGGCGGCCGGGACGGCTTCCTCCCACGAGACCTCGACGAGCCGGCCGTCCTTACGGACCATGGGCCGCTTCAGGCGCTCCGGCGCGTGCGTGTAGGGGTAGTTCATGCGTCCCGCATCGCACATCCAGGGGCCGTTCACGGCCGGGTTCTCGCGGGGGCGGAGCCGCTGTATCTCTCCCCGGTAGGTGTCGACGTGGATCGCGCACCCCTTGGCGCAGGAGGCGCAGATCGAGTCCGTCGTCTTCAGGAACCAGAAGCGCGTCTTGTGGAGGTAGTCGCGCGCGAGAAGCGCCCCCACCGGGCAGATGTCGACCACGTTCATCGAGAGGGGGTTCGCGTCGAGGGTCTTCCCCGGGAAGACGCCGATCTCGTTGTGGCTTCCGCGCTCGAAGAGCCCCAGCTCTCCGGCCCCCGTGATCTCGTTCGTGAAGCGGACGCACCGCGTGCAGGCGATGCAGCGGTTTCCCCAGAACTGGACGTTTTCGGAGAGGTTCGTGATCGTCTTCGTGACCTTGCGCTCCGTGAAGCGGGAGTCGGTCACCCGGTACGACTGGGTGTAGTTCTGGAGGCGGCATTCCCCGGCCTCGTCGCAGGTGGGGCAGTCGAGGGGATGGTTGATGAGGAGGAATTCCATCACCCCCTTGCGGTTCTCCTTCGCCTCGGGGTTTTCCGTGTCGATCTCCATCCCGTCGGTGACGATCGTGGAGCAGGCGGGGATGAGCCGCCGCTGGCCCTTCTGGGCCACCAGGCACATCCGGCAGTTGGCGGGCGTCGAGAGATCCGGGTGGTAGCAGAAGTGGGGGACCTCGACGCCGGCCGACTGGGCCGCACTGATCACGCGCGTCCCCGCCGCCACCTCCACCTGCTTCCCGTTGACGGTGATCTTCGGCATCTCTTCCTTTCCTGGTCCTAGGCCCGATGCGGCGCGCCGGGGCCGCCCGTCTGCGCGGGGCAGGGGCGCCGGGCCGCATGGTCGGCGAACTCCTGCGGGAATTTCTTGAGGACGCTTTCGAGGAACGTGAGAGCGAAGTCGGCGAAGAGGCAGATCGTCTTCCCGTGGATCTGCGGGAAGAGGTTTGCGAGGAGCTTCAGGTCCTCCGGCGACCCCTGTCCCCGGAAAAGGCGCTTCACGATGCCGTGGACCCACGGGATCCCCTCGCGGCAGGGGGTGCACTGGCCGCACGACTCGTGCGCGAAGAAATGCGTGACGTTCGTGGCGGCGTCGACCATGCAGACCGTCTCGTCCATGACCACCATTCCCGCCGTCCCCAGCATGGAGCCGGCCTTGGCCATGGAATCGAAATCCATCGCGACGTCGATCTCGGAGGGGAGGAGCGCCGCGGCCGAGGCGCCGCCCGGGATCACGGCCTTGAGGACGTGCCCGTCGCGCACCCCGCCGGCATGCGTCTCGATCACCTGGCGCATCGGCGTCCCCATCGGGAGCTCGAAGAGCCCGGGGCGCTTCACGTGCCCGCTGACGCAGATCAGCTTCGGCCCGGGGGACCCTTCCGGGCCGATCTTCTTGTATGCCTCGGCCCCCATCATGACGACCAGGGGGACGTTCGCCATCGTTTCCACATTATTGATCGTCGTCGGTGAATTGAAGACGCCGCGCTGGGCGGGGAAGGGGGGCTTGTTGCGGGGCTCGCCCCGGTTCCCCTCGAGAGACGCCATCAGCGCCATCTCCTCGCCGCAGATGTAGGCCCCGGCGCCGCGGTGGAGGACGATGTCGGTCGAGAAATCGCTTCCGAGGATCTTCTTCCCGATCAGGTTCGCGGCGTACGCCTCCTCGATGGCCCGTTCGAGCGCGCGGTGCGCCCGGATGTACTCGCCCCGGATGTAGATGAAAGCGGTCCGGATCCCCATGGCCAGGGACGCGATCAGCGTCCCTTCCAGGAGAAGGTGTGGCATTTCTTCCATGACGACGCGGTTTGAAAAAGTTCCCGGCTCGCTCTCATCCGCGTTCACGCAGAGATACTTGGGGATCTTGGGATCGGGAGGCATGAACCCCCACTTGACGCCGCTCGGGAACCCCGCGCCGCCGCGCCCGCGCAAGGAGGCCGACTTCACCTCGGAAAGGACCGCCGCGGGGCCCATCTCGATCGCCTTCTTGAGGGCGGCGTATCCGCCGGCCGCCCGGTAGGTCGCGAGGCTCGCATTTTCCTTGCCCCCCACGTGCGTGAGGAGCAGGGGCGCGAACCCGGGGGCGGGATAGAAGCGCTGGGGGGCGATGGCGAACGGCCCCGCCCCCTGGTCGTCCGTCTTCAGGGCCTGGTCGAGGAAGGCGTCGATCCCCTCGACCGACAGGCGCCCGAACTCCGTCTCGTTCACGAGGGCCGCCGGGGCATGCTCGCAGAGCCCCAGGCATTCCATCTTCTTGAGGGTGAACTTCCCGTCCGGGGTGGTCTCGCCGGGGCGGATCCCGAGCTTCCCGCAGAGCCCGGCCTCGATCTCCTTCGCCCCGACGAGGGAGCAGGGGATCGTCGCGCAGAGCTGGATCTCGGCGCGTCCCGCCGGCGCCTGCCGGAACATGTGGTAGAAGGTGACGACGCCGTAGACGTGCGCCGCGGAGACCCCGGCCTCGCGCCCGATCCATTCCATCGCCTCGCGCGGGATGTATCCCTTCTCCCGCTGGACGAGCCAGAGGAGCGGCAGGACCGCGGCATGCTTTCCCGGATACCGCGCGATCGTTTTCGCCGCCTCGGCCGCGAGTTTCGCCGACGGGACGAACGCTCCGGGCGCGGACGGGGCATCGATCACGGGAGAGGGGCGTGTCGTCACCGGTCGAGCTCCCCGGCGATGATGTTGAGGCTTCCCAGGATGGCGACGGCGTCGGAGATCGTCTGTCCCGCGACCATCTGCGGGAAGGCGGTGTAGTTGATGAAGGAGGGGGGGCGCACGCGCAGGCGCCACGGCTTCTCCGTGCCGTCCGACACCAGATAGAAGCCCAGTTCGCCGTTGGGGGATTCCGTCGCGTCGTAGATCTGCCCCGCGGGCGGGCGGAGGCCGTGCCCGTCCATGATCAGCTTGAAGTGGTAGATCAGGGCCTCCATGTTCTTGTACACGACATCCTTCGGCGGCAGGAAGATCTTCGGGTCCGACACGTTCATGGGGCCCGCCGGAAGGCGCGCCATCGCCTGGCGCACGATCCGGGCGCTCTCCTTGATCTCCGCCAGACGCACCCGGTAGCGCGCCTCGACGTCGCAGGCGTCGTCGGTCGGGATGTCGAAGTCGAGGTCCGGATAGCACAGGTACGGGCGGGCCCGGCGCAGGTCCCAGGCGACGCCCGAGGCCCGCAGGAGCGGCCCCGTGACGCCGAACCGGACGGCGTCCGCGCGCGACAGGATGCCGATCCCGCGCGTGCGCTGGTGCCAGATCCGGTTCTTGTCAAGGAGCCCCTGCACGTCGTCGAGCGTCCGGGGAAGCCCCTCGAGGAAGGCCGCGACGAGGCGGTCGAAATCGGGCGGGACGTCGCGGCCCATCCCGCCCACGCGCGTCGCGCTCGTGGTGAGTCGCGCGCCCGTGGCGTGCTCGAAGATGTCGTAGAGCTTCTCGCGCTCGCGGAAGGCGTAGAGCATCGCGGTGAACGCCCCCACGTCCATCGCGGCGAGTCCCACGCAGACGAGGTGGTCGGCGATCCGCGAGAGCTCCGCGAGGATCACCCGGTAGTAGCTGCAGCGCGGCGTCACGTGGACGCCGAGGAACTTCTCGACCGCCAGGACATACCCGATGTTGTTCGCCAGCGGCGACATGTAGTTCATCCGGTCGGAGAGGGTCACGAACTTGTTGTAGTTCAGGGTCTCCCCGAGCTTCTCGAATCCGGTGTGGAGGAACCCGATCTCGGGCCTGCACCCGACGATCGTCTCGCCGTCGAGCTCCATCACCAGGCGCAGCGTCCCGTGCGTTGCCGGATGCTGGGGCCCGAAATTGATCGTGAGCGTCTTCTTCCCGGCGGGGGGCGCCGCGACGGCCGTGTCCATCAGCGCACCTCCGGAAAGGCGTCCCGCTCGCCGCGCCCGCGCACGGGGTAGTCCTTGCGCAGGGGATGTCCCGTGTAGCCGTCCGGCATCAGGATCCGCCGCAGGTCGGGATTTCCCGCGAAGCGGATCCCGAAGAGGTCGTACACCTCGCGCTCGAGCCACTCGGCGTTTCCCCAGAGGTCGGCGACCGAGTCGACGGCCGGGTCCCCGGCGGGGAGGAACGCCTGGACGCGCGCGCGAAAACCCGTCCGGAAGGAATGCAGGTGCCAGACGACGCCGAAGCGTCCCTCGCGGGGGTGCGGATAACCCAGGTAGTCGGCCGCCGAGAGGTCGACGAGCATCTCGCACGCGAACGCCGGATCGTCCCGCAGGGCCGCGAGCACGCGATGTGCCGCGCCGGGTGTCACCACGAGGGTCGGCATGTCGGGGCCGGTCTCGGTCCGGACGAGGTCCGGCCCCGCCAGGCCCACAAGGGAAGAGAGACGCTCGGACAGGGGAGAGGACGGTTCCGCCATGGGATCAGTCGCGCCGGGTCATCGTCCAGAGGGGGCGGCCCGCGGGTTTTCCGCGCGCCGCCGTTTCCTGCTTCCCCTGCGCGACCAGTTCCTGGACCTTCAGGATCCCGTCGATCAGCTGTTCGGGGCGGGGAGGGCACCCGGGGACATAGACGTCCACCGGGATGAACCGGTCCACCCCCTGCACGAGGGTGTAGGTGTCGAAGACGCCGCCGCAGGAGGCGCACGCCCCCATCGAGATCGACCACTTGGGCTCCGGCATCTGCTCCCAGATCTGGATCAGGACCGGCATCATCTTGATGGAGACGCGGCCCGCCACGATCATGAGGTCCGACTGCCTCGGCGAGAACCGCAGGACCTCCGAGCCGAACCGCGCCAGATCGAACCGCGAGGCCATCGTCGCCATCAGCTCGATCGCGCAGCAGGCGGTCCCGAACGGCATCGGCCAGAGGGAGTTCTTCCGCGCCCACCGCAGGACGCTGTCGACCCGCGTCGTGAGAACGGTGTCCTGGAGGTAGGCGGCCGGGCCCTTCGACGCCGTCGCGGTCGTCATGCGCGCGCCTTCGGCCCCTGGGGCAGGACCCCTTCCAGGATGTCCGAACGCCAGACGTAGACAAGCCCCAGCGCCAGGACCCCGACGAAGAGCGCCGCCGCGCCCAGTCCCCCGGCGCCCAGTTCGCGCGCCGCGACCGCCCACGGGACCAGGAAGGCGACCTCGATGTCGAACAGGATGAACGCCATCGCCACGAGATAGAAATGGATCGGGATGGGGCGCCCTCCCTCGTCCTGGAGCGGGACGCCGCACTCGTACATCTGGCTTTTCCGGGCGCGGGGACGCCTGGGGCCGGTGAGGGACGGAAGGAGCGCCAGCACGCCGCCGAGCCCCGCCGCGGCCAGGAGCAGGAGAAGCGCTTCGAGATAGGGATCCACGGCCGCCGGATTGTATCCCATTCGCTTTGTATGTCGACATTTCTGGCCCGCCGGACGAGCGTGCGCCGCGCGACGGAAGCGGGGCCCTGCGGCAGGCCTGGCGATTTGCCTAGGGGCAGCGCGTCATTTTTGGTATATTCGCGATTCGCCCTTTTTGGGCCATTTCGGGGGGGGGTACAGTGGGAAAAGAGATCCTCGTCATCGGACACCGCGGCGCCTCGGGTCTGGCTCCCGAGAACACCATGCCGTCCTTCGAAAGGGCCCTCGCGGAGGGGGCCGACTGGGTGGAATGCGACGTCCGGACCACCAAGGACGAGAGGTTCGTGATCGTCCACGACTCGACCCTGGACCGGACCACCTCCGGCGAGGGGCGCGTCAAGGACTGGCCGCTCCACAAGATCCGGGCGCTCGACGCCGGAAGCTGGTTCCATCCCAAGTACCGCGGCGAGCACGTCCCGATTCTGGAGGAAGTGCTCGACTGGGCCAAGGAGCGGATGGGGCTGATCCTCGACTGCAAGACGGCCGATCCGAAGGGGCTGGCCCTGCTCCTCAAGCGGTTCGTCATGACCAAGGGGGTCGTGGTCGCCTTCGAGTCGCTCGCCGAGATCCGGAAGTTCCGCGCGGCCGACCCGAAGACCCCGGTGGCGCTGACCCTCGCGAAGCCCGCGTCGCTCATCGCCGTCGCGAAGGCCGGCTGCCAGATGGTCGATCTCAAGAGCGGTCTCTGGAACGCCTCCTACGCGCAGAAGGCCGCCTCCCTGGGGATCGGCGTCAACGTCTGGACCGTGAACACCGAGCGCGAGATCCAGGGGGCCGCCGCCCACGAGCCGGCCGGGCTCATCAGCGATTACCCCGACCGCGTCCGCCGGGCGTTGACGCTCACTGCCGGGAAGATCTGACCGTTCGCGAAGCGCGAAGCGTCCGGCGCGAAGCGAGAGATCGCTTTACGCTTCGCGCTTGGCGCTTCGCGGGATACGCTTGACGGGATGTACGACACCCTGCAGGAATTCATCGCCGACCTCGCGTCGCGCGGGGAACTGAAGCGCGTCGCGGCCGAGGTCGATCCGCGCCTCGAGATCACCGAGATCTGTGATCGCGTCGTCAAGGGGGGCGGTCCGGCGCTCCTTTTCGAGAGGGTCAAAGGCAGTCCCTTCCCGTTGGTCACGAACCTGTTCGGGACGCGCGCGCGGATGTCGCGGGCGCTCGGGGCGGGGGATCTCGAGGACGTGGCGGGGCGCCTGGGGCAGCTCCTCGAGATGAAACCCCCCGAGGGGCTCTGGGAGAAGGTGAAGATGCTCCCGGTCCTCGCCGAGCTCGCCGGCGCCTCCCCGAAGAGCGTCTCCCGCGGGGTCTGCCAGGAGGTGGTGGAGGAGAAGGCCCCCTCGTTCGCGCCGTTCCCGATCCAGACCTGCTGGCCGCTCGATGCCGGACGGTTCATCACGTTGCCGCTCGTCATCACGCAGGATCCCGTCAAGAAGCGGCGCAACATCGGGATGTACCGGGTCCAGATCCATGACGACCGGACAGCGGGGCTCCACTGGCAGACCCAGAAAGACGCGGCGCTCCAGTACCAGGACGCGCTGGGAGGACCGGGAAAAAGGATGCCGGTGGCGATCTGCCTGGGAGGGGATCCGGCGCTGACCTATGCCGCGACGGCGCCGCTCCCGCCGGACATCGACGAGGCGCTCTTCGCCGGCTTCCTGCGCCGCGCGCCGGTCGAGATGGTCGCCGCGAAGTCGATCGACCTCGAGGTGCCGGCCGCGAGCGAGATCGTCTTCGAGGGGTACGTCACGCCCGGCGAGTTCCGGACCGAGGGGCCGTTCGGCGACCACACGGGCTTCTACACGCCGCCCGAGGATTTCCCCGTCTTCCATCTCACCTGCGTGACGCGGAGAAAGGATCCCGTCTACCCCTCGACCGTCGTCGGGAAGCCGCCGATGGAGGACCAGTGGCTGGGGAAGGCGACCGAGCGGATCTTTCTCCCCCTGGTCAGGAAGATGCTTCCGGAGGTCGTGGACATGAATCTCCCCGTCGAGGGAGGGTTCAACAGCCTCGCCGTGGTCTCGATCCGGAAGCGCTTTCCCGGCCACGCGCGGAAGGTCATGCATGCCCTCTGGGGCCTGGGGCAGATGTCGTTCACGAAGATCATCGTCGTCGTGGACCACGACGTGGACGTCCAGGACCTGTCGGCGGTCTCCTGGAAGACGAGCATGAACATCGACCCGAAACGCGACCTCGAGATCGTCGAGGGGCCGGTCGACACGCTGAACCATGCCGCTCCGCTCCGGGACTACGGCTCGAAGGTCGGGATCGACGCCACGGCGAAGCTGCCGTCCGAGGGGTACGCCCGGACCTGGCCGACCGAGATCGCGATGAGCCGCGAGATCGTCGATCTCGTGACGCGCCGCTGGAAGGAGTACGGACTTGAGTGACGGCGCGGTCGCGGCCGACAAGGCCCGGCGCGTCCGGTCGATGTTCGCGGAGATTTCCCCCCGCTACGACCTCCTCAACCGGGTGTTGAGTTTCAACCTCGACCGGCTCTGGCGCCGGACGCTCGTGCGGGAGGGGATCGCCGGCGCGCCGGGCCGGGTCCTGGACCTCGCCACCGGGACAGGAGACCTTGCGGAGCTCTTCAGGACAAGGCTCCCCCGCGCGCGCGTCGTCGGGGCCGATTTCTGCCTGCCGATGATGGAGGAGGGGCGCCGCTCGGGTCGCGCCGGCTGGGACTGGATCGGGGCCGATGCCCTCGCGCTCCCGTTCGCCGCCGGGGCGTTCGACCTGGTCTCCCTCGCCTTCGGCTTGCGTAATTTCTCCGATCCGGGGGCCGCGCTCGCCGAGATCCGGCGCGTCCTGGCGCCCGGCGGACGGCTTCTCGTTCTCGAGTTCTCGATGGAGCTCGCGCCCGTTTTCGGCGGCCTTTATCGCTTCTACTTCCGGCGCGTCCTGCCGCGCGTGGGGCGGTGGATCTCCGGAAGCGACGCCTACGGATATCTGAACCGTTCCGTCGAGGAATTCCCGTCCCCGTCGCGCGTGGTCGGCCTCCTGCGGACGGCCGGCTTCGCGTCGGCCTCGGCGCGGCGCCTGGCGGGGGGGTCGGTGGTCCTGTACGTGGCGGGAACCGCCTGAAAGCGTTTTAGAAAGGTTCTCGTAGCCGTCAGCCACACTGATTCAGCTGAAGGCTGATGGCCGACGGCTGAAGGCTAACGGGCTCTCGGGAAAGACGTTATCCGTGAAAAGGGGGGTTACATGAACAACGGGATCGCGGTCGTCGGGGCGGGGATCGTCTTCGGGGCCGGCATCGCCGTCGGGGCGGCCTTCTTCCACCAGGATCCCGTGCGCCAGGCCCCCGCGTCCTCCCGCGCCGCCATTGCCGCCGCCGAAGAGGAAAAGCCGGTTCCGGCGGCATCGTCCGACCCCTCCATCCTGGCCGAGATCCGGCGCGAGCTCGCGGGGCTTGCCGCGGCGGTCGCCGAGTTGCGCCGGGAACGTTCCGCGGCACCGGCCGGAGCGCCCTCCGCCGCGGGGCAGGACGGATGGAAGAGCGTCGTGAGCGGCGACGGAACGGTCGCCATTTCCAGGGGTGCGTCGGATCCGGGGGAGCGCCGGCAGAAGGCCAGGAGGCAGAAGCTCGCCAAGGCCGGCCTGCAGGAGCCCCAGCAGGAGGGGGTCGAGAGCCAGTTCGCCGCGGAGCGGCAGGCGGTCGAGGACCGGTTCAGGGCCGAAGTGGAAGCAAGCGCCTGGGAGGAATACCGGGCCCTGAAGGCGAAAGGGTGGCACCGCATGACCGGACCGGACCACGAGAAAATACAGGCGATGGACACCCGCTTCAGGTCGATCCAGGAGCAGGTCCTGCGCCAATGGTCGGACGCCACCGCCTATCGCGTCTTGACGGCCAAGCAGCGCGACCTCGTCGAGTCGATGCGCGGGGGGCATCTGGATGTCGGCCCCGACGGGAACCCGGCCGTCAGGGACATGGGGGAAGGGGAAACCACGTTCATCTACTCCGTGGGCGGGGAGTGACCGCGCGGGGTTGATTCCCCGCGCGCATCGCCGATAAAATCGCGCTTCATGCCTAAGAGCCCATTCAGGAATGGGGGTTCGGCGCGTTGCGAGCGCGGCGTGCCCGGATGCAAGGAGCGACGATGAAGCGTATCGAGGGGAGATACGTTGAAGAGGAGCGACACAGCAGACGGGCATGCACCGCCGCAACCCGGAGGGGCGTGAGGGTAGTCGGGAAAGGCGTGCTTTCGTTGGAGAAAAGCTTGCGGCGTGGGCCGCACTCGCAACCCTTCGGGGCGCGGATCTTGCAGCCGCATGGCGGCGTTACGGCTCGTCGGAAACCCGTCGGTCAGGGTTGCCTCCTCGCCGTGCCTTGCCATCGGCTGCAATCTCTCACGCCGCGCCAGAACCCGCATTCTTGAATGGGCTCGAAGGAAGGATCGCTCGTCGAGCAGATCCGTCACATCCGGGAGAAGGACGGGCGCTACCAGGAACCCGCCTACACGTTCGTCCTGGAGGCCCTGGAGTTCACGATCCGCCGGATCGGCCAGCGCCGGCATCTCACCGGGCAGGAGTTGAGCGAGGGGATCCGGCACTACGCCCAGGAGAAGTTCGGCCTCATGGCCCGCAGCGTCTTCCAGTCCTGGGGGATCCGGAAGACCGACGACTTCGGCGAGATCGTCTTCAACATGATCGGCGAGGGGCTCATGGGAAAGACCGAGCGGGACACCCGCGAGGATTTCCACGACGTCTACGACTTCAAGGGGGCGTTCGACGAGTCGTACCGCGTGGGGGGGCAGTGGAAGACGAGCTAGACAGGACCCTCCGCGAGATCGAGACCCAGGGACAGGAGCAACGGAAACGCGACAAGACGCTGACCCTTTCCTGGATCCTGCTGGGGGCGGGGGTGCTTCTCCTCGGGGCGAGCGCCGCGCTTCTTGTCGTGGTCCTTCCCAAGTTCGGCGCCGACCCGAAATCGCGGACCGCCTGGGGGATGGTCGTAGGGGGGCTCTGCGTGGGGCTTCTCGCGGGCGTCGTCATGACCCTCTTCTTCGCGGGCCGCATCTGGCGGCTGGTCCTGGGCGTCTCCCGGAAAAAGACCACGCTTGAGTAGCGATTTCCGGGGAAGCATGACCCCCTTCCAGCGGGTTTCCGGTTTCCTGCGCGCCCACAGGGGGGCCTATCTCGCCGGCGTCCTGGCGCTTCTCGTCACCGATCTCGCGGGGATCTTCGCCACCCACGTCAAGACGGATGCCCTCGCCCGTTTCTCGGGCCTCTCGGGGCTCGGGGAGGACGCGGCACGTCGGGAACTTGTTCGCGTCTGTGCGTTCTTCCTGGGGGCGACGCTCCTGCAGGCCGCGGGGCGCTATTTCTGGCGCATGTTCTTCCTCGTGGCGAGCCACCGGATCGTGCGCGAGCTGCGCGGAACCCTGTACGGGAAGTTGGGGCGCCTCCCCCTGGGGTTCTTCCACCGCACCGCCACCGGCGACATCATGTCCCGGGGCACCAACGACATGGACGCGGTCCGCATGATGCTGGGCCCCGGGGTCCTGATCGCGATCGACACGCTCTTCTACCTGGCGGTGGTCCCGCCGCTCCTCTTCATGACGAGCCCGCGTTTGAGCCTCTGGATCTTCCTCATGCTGCCGGTCCTTTTTTTTATCGTGCGTTTTTTCCAGACACGGGTGGAGTCGCGCTGGACCGACGTCCAGGCCCAGCTCTCGGTGATCAGCGCCAAGGTCCAGGAGAGCACCGCCGGCGCCCGCATGGTGAAGGCGTACGGCCAGGAGGAGGCCGAGAGCCGCGACTTCGGCCGGCTCCTCGATGATTATTTCGGAAAGCAGGTCGCCCTGAACCGGGTCCAGTCGGTCTTCAATCCGCTGCTCGTGGCGCTCGCCCGCAGCGGGATCGCCGTGATCCTGGGAGCGGGGGGGTGGCTTGTCCTCGGCGGGGAGATCGGGTTCGCGGAGTTCGTGCGCTTCCTCTTCTTCCTGGATCTCCTGGTCTGGCCGATGATGGGCCTGGGGCATGTGATCGCCCTCCTGCAGCAGGGGACGGTCTCGCTCCGGCGCCTGAACGAGATCCTGAACGAGCCGGAAGAGGCGCACCTGCCGGTGTCGGGGATCGCTCCGCCGCCGGGGGCGATCGCGCGGGGCGCCGTCGAGATCCGGGATCTCACCTTCTCCTATCCGGGCGTTCGTCGCCCGGCCCTGGCGGAGGTCACGGTGTCGATCCCCCCCGGATCCACGGTGGCCCTCGTGGGAGCGGTCGGGTCGGGGAAGAGCACGCTCGCGCATCTCCTGCCCAGACTCTACGAGCCGCCGCGGGGGACGGTCTTCGTGGACGGCGTCGACGTCCTCGACTATCCGCTCCAGGAGCTGCGGCGCACGGTCGGGTTCGTGCCGCAGAACCCGTTCCTCTTCAGCGATACGGTCCGCGAGAACATCGCATTCACGGATCCAGCCGGGATTCCCCAGACCGACGTCGCCTGGGCGGCGCGCGTGGCACAGTTCGCCGAGGAGGTGGAGCGCCTCCCCCGGCGCTACGAGGAGATGCTCGGGGAGCGCGGCGTCAACCTCTCCGGCGGCCAGCGCCAGCGCGCCACGATCGCGCGGGCGTTGCTGGTGAAGCCGAAGATCCTGGTCCTGGACGATTGCCTGGCGAGCGTCGACCTCGAGACGGAGCACCGGATCATGCAGGAGCTCGCCCCGCTTCTCAAGCAGACCACCTGCCTCTGGGTGACGCACCGGGTGCTCTCGACGCGCGGGGTCGACCGGATCCTGGTCCTTGCCGGCGGCCGCGTGGCGGAGCAGGGGACGTTTGCGGAGCTAGCGGCGTCAGGCGGGATCTTCGCGCAGATGGTGAGGCGGCAGACCGTGGAACGGGAAGAAGGAAAGGCGCATGAGCGGGTTCATTGAGGACGACGAGATCCTCGGTAAGGCGTTCGACCGGCAGATCGTCCGCCGGCTCTGGCGCTTCGTCCGCCCGTACCGGCTCATGGCCATCGGGGCGCTCGGGCTCCTCCTGGCGGAAAAACTCCTCTTTCTGGGGCTTCCGTTCGTCCTCGGGCGGGTGATCGACCTCTTTCAGGGGGCTTTCTCCCTGTCGGATCTTGCCTGGCTTCCGGACGCGTGGCGTTCCGCCTGCGCGGGGATGGCGCCGGGGCGCCAGCTCCTGATCCTGGTCGGCGCCTATGCGGGGCTCATGCTCGCGAATCTCGTGGCCAACATCGCGCATTCCTGGCTCACCGGGCTCATGGGCGCGCGTGTGGTGCGCGACATGCGCGGGGAGCTGTTCGGCCACATCCAGCGCTTGCCGATGGCAACCTTCGACCGGACCCCGGTGGGGCGCTGGATCACCCGGATCACGAACGACGTCGTCGCGATCAGCGAACTCTTCACCACCGGGATCATCGTCGCTTTCGGGGACCTGGCGCTTCTCGCGGGGATCGTGGTGGTGCTCTTCGTCGTCCACTGGAAGCTGGCGCTCGTGTCGCTCGCGGTCATGCCGCTCCTGGTGTGCCTGACGGTCGTCTTCCGCGCCAAGGCACGGAGTGCCTTCCGTCAGGTGCGGATGTTCCTGGCGCGGATCAATGCCTATCTCCAGGAGTCGGTGAGCGGCGCGGCGGTGACGATGCTTTTCGCCCGCCAGGGGGAAAACACCCGGCGCTTCAACGCCTTGGTGGACGATCACTTCGGTGCGTGCGTGGGGAACCTGCGGGTCCATGCGATGTACGTCTCGCTCATCACGCTCGTGACGGGGATCTCGCTCGCGCTGGCGATCGGGTACGGGGGGTGGCTCGTGGCGTCGGGGGCGCTCGCGCTGGGACAGCTCGTCGCGTTCCTCTGGTACCTGGGGCATTTCGTCCAGCCGGTACAGGACCTGGCGGACAAGTACAACATCTTCCAGGCGGCGATGGCGTCGGCGGAGCGGATCTTCAGGATCCTGGATACGCCCAAGGAGAAAGAACCGGACATTCCGGTCCGCGAAGCGCGAAGCGTCCAGCGCGAAGCGCGAAAGGGGGCGGCGATCGAGTTCCGGAACGTGACGTTCGGCTACGGCGGGGAACCGGTCCTGAAGGACGTTTCGTTCCGGGTCGCTCCCGGCGAGCGGATCGCCGTGGTCGGGAGCACCGGCTCCGGGAAGACGACGCTCGTGAACCTCCTTTGCCGCTTTTACGACCTGCAGGAAGGTGAAATCCGGGTCGACGGCGTCGATATCGGAAAGGCCCCGCGGGCATTTGCCCGTTCCCGGGTGGCGCTGGTCCTGCAGGAGCCGGTCATCTTCTCGGGGGATGTTTTCGCGAACATCCGCCTGGGGGAGGCCGCCATCCCCGACGCGGCGGTCGAAGAGGCGGCGGAGAACGTCCGTGCCGGGGCGTTCATCCGGGAGCTCCCTGACGGGTTCCGCACGGTCCTGCCGGAACGCGGCTCGACCCTTTCCTCGGGCCAGCGGCAGCTCATCACCTACGCGCGGGCGCTGGCGTTCGACCGGCCGGTCCTCGTCCTCGACGAGGCGACCGCGCACATCGATCCCGAGACGGAGGCGTTGATCCAGGAGGGGCTCGAGACCCTGATGAAGGGGCGGACGACCGTCATCATCGCGCACCGCCTGGCGACCCTCCGCGAGGCGGACCGGATCCTGGTGATGGAGCGGGGGCGGCTCGCCGAGACCGGCACCCACGCGGAACTCGTCGCGCGCGGCGGGATCTACGCCCGGATGCACGCCTACCAGTACGCCTGAATACAGTTCGAACGGCAGGGTTCGCGAAGCGAGCGGCCCGGAGGCGGGAGCGTTTGCGGGGGCCTGATGAAGCCGGGTCGGTCAGGATGTGCAAGGCCCGGCTGAATCGGAGCGACGAGGCGGCATGGATGCCGACGAGGAGCGTCCCCCGCCAAATGCGACCGCCGAAAGGGCAAGCGAGCGAGCTGTCGGGAGCCGAAACCGAAAAACAAAGTGCCTAAACGACCGCGTAGGCCACGCGGACGCGGTCTTTCTCCGCCTTGACCTTCCGCACGGCGATCGTCCCGATCCGGGACGTGTCCGGGACGTGCGTCCCGCTGCAGGGGGACCCGGGGTCGCCGAACGACACCATCCGGATGGCGCCGTCCCCGGGCGCGTCGATGGCGCCTTCGGGACGGGCTCTCGCCTCCTCCCGCGAGAGGAACAGGATTCCCCGCGGTCGCGCCCCGGCGACGACGGCGTTCGCGCGCGCCTCGATCTGGCCGCGGAGCGCGTCCCTGTCGCGCCCCTCGAGCGTTCCGGCGTACTCGACGTAGGGCCCCTCGGGGAAGTGATATCCCTTCGCGGGCGTCCAGGCGAGCCCCAGCTCCCGGATGGCGATGTCGAGGACATGCCCGGCCGAGTGGATCCGGCTGTGGAGGGACCGGCGTCCGGCGTCCACCGCGCAGCGAACCCGTGCGCCGGACGTAAAAGGGGGGCCTTCGAAGCGTCCGATATGGCGCACGATTCCGTCTGCCGCCCGGACCGACTCGACGACGAACCAGCCGGCTTCGCTCCGGATCTCCCCCGTGTCGCACGGCTGGCCGCCTCCCTGCGGATGGAAGGGCGTGGCGTCCAGGACCACGATCACCTTCTCCCCCTCGCGCGAGACGGACACGACCGACCCCTCCGATTCCAGGAGATCGGGGTCCTCGAGCGTCAGGATGCGCGTCAGATCGCCTCCAGGATCGTCCGCACGCGGTGCGCCAGGGTGTGGCGCGCGAGGACCTTTTTCCGGCCGCTTTCGGCGATGCGGCGCCGCTCGTCGGGGCGCGCGAGGTAGTGCTCCGCCAGGGAGACCGCCTCGTCGGCGGAGCGGTAGCAGACGAGATCCTTCCCGATCTCGAAATGCCTTTCGATTTCCGGCCGGTAGTCGGTCAGGAGAAAGCCACCGCACGCCAGGACGTCCCAGACGCGGTTGGCGACGACGTCGCCGGCGTAGATCCGGGTCACGTTCAGGTTGACCTTCGTGCGCCGGTAGACGTCGCGCGCCCCGTCGGGATAGTCCGCGGGCCCTCCGTAGGCCATGCCGGGGACCAGGGCCTTCGTCCAGTCGGAATGTCCCCAGACCGTGACGCCGTGGCGCGCCATCGCGCGGACAAGCCCGACCCGATGGGCGCGCGCGGCCTCGCGCGACATCATGAGGACCAACTGGAGTTTTTCCGGGGACCAGTCGGGGGAGACCACCTGGATCCCCTTCTCGCGCTCGAGCGCCGCGAAGCGGTCGGGAATCAGGAAGCGCGTCATCTCGCCGGCCTGCTCGGCGAGGCAGGCGTCCGCGATCTCCAGGAACGTCCGGAAATACCCCTTCGGGTCCTTCCCGGCGGCGATCATCCCCTGCATCTGTTTCCGGTAGGCATCGAAGAGGTTGGTCTTCTCGATCAGGGGGGTCCCGACAAAGCTGACCGGGATGTCGCGCTCCTCCTCCGCGGGGGAGGGGGCCTCCTCGCAGAAGGCGGGAGCGGCGCCGGTCGGGAGGTGTTCGACGTGCGGGAATCCCAACGACCGGTAGAGCGAGACCTGTCCGGCGTCATAGGAGAAGATCCGGCACCGGTCCGATGCGGACCGCTTCTCGTCCTCGAGCTTGGCATGGTTCACGAGGGGGTCCACGATCCAGGCGGCGTACGGGACGCGCCGGCGCGCGGCCGCCGTCGCGAGCGGGGCGTGGAGGTTGATCGAGAAGAACGTCTCCGCGCGCTCGAGCTCGCTCGCGAACAGGGGCTCGTCCGGCGCGGCGAGGAAGACGTCGTGCCCCGCGGCGATCAGGAGGTCCGCGCACTCCTGCGCGAGGAGTCCCTGATGCAGGACCAGAACGCGCATCGTTACTGGATTCCCCGCACCTTGCACCGCGCCGCACGGATGGAGGCGCATTCTGCGACGTACGCCTGCATCACGTCGTGGGCGAAGGCGGACGGATCGACGTCGTAGTCCGCAAGCCCCTTCGTGGGGACCGGAGTCCCCTCGGTATCGATGTTGATCCCGAAGTGGATCTTGGTGGAGACGGGCGTCAGCGTCGCGATCGAGACGGAGAGTTTTTTCGGGCCCTCGAAGAGGTCGTCTCCCTGGCGGAAGACCGGCGCATCGGTGCGTTCGACCAGGAAGTCCTTCACGATCGCCGCGAGGAGCCGCTGGCGCCAGACGCCCGTTTCCAGCTCCAGCTCGAAATGCTCCACGATGAAGTGGAGCATCTTCGGACCATAGATCCGGGAACCGTCCAGGCGGTCCTCGAGGTCGACGATCCGGTCAGGGGGGATGTCGCAGGGGCCGGTGAAGGCGACGATCGCGTCCCCCTCGATCCGCAGGTGCCGGTAGGCCCACAGGGACTCGAGCGGGGTCCCGTCGTAGAGGACCGGCTCCGGGATCCAGCGGAACTGGACGGCCTGCCCCGCGCGCATGGGCGGATTATGGCGGCGGGGCTCCCGGGGATCGACTGCAATCTCGACGGCCGATAGGATGCCCCGTCATGAGGCTCGTGTTCGACGGGCGTGTGGATCTCGGTGCGGTGCGGGCCGTCCTCGCGGGGCCCGTGGCGGGGCGGCTTTCCCCGGCCGCCGCGCGCCGGATCGACGCCGCGCGCCGGTCGGCCGTGGCGTCCCTGACGGGAAAGCGACCGGTCTACGGCCTCAACACGGGGTTCGGGCGCCTCGCGCAGGTGAGGATCCCGCCGGCCCTCGTGGGATCGCTCCAGGAGAACCTGATCCGGAGCCACGCCTGCGGGATCGGCGATCCCCTTCCGGCGAACGTCTCGCGCCTGGTGTTGTTCCTGAAGATCCAGGGGCTCGCGCTGGGATACTCCGGGGCGGGCCGGCCGCTCGTCGATTTCCTGGCGACGCTCCTCGCGCGCGATCTCGTTCCGGTGATCCCGGAGAAGGGATCCGTCGGGGCGAGCGGCGACCTGGCGCCGCTGGCACACCTGTCCCTTCCCGTCCTTGGGGAGGGGGAGATCTGGCAGGGGAGGCGCCGGGCCCCCGCACGCCGGGTCCTCTCTCTCGCCCGGATCCGCCCTCCGAAGCTGGGGGTCAAGGAGGGGCTTTCGCTCATCAACGGGACGCAGGTGACGACGGCCGTGGCCCTGGCGGCGCTCGTCGAGGCGCAAAAGCTCGCGCGCGTGGCGGATGTCGCGGCGGCGATGACGCTCGAGGCCCTGAAGGGGACCCCGGCCGCCTACGACGACGCGATCGCGCGCCTGAAGCGCCATCCCGGCGCGGCCGCGGTCGCCGCGCACATGCGGGCGCTCCTGGCCGGAAGCCGGATCCGGGAATCGCACCGGGACTGTCCCAAGGTCCAGGACGCCTATTCCCTGCGGTGCGTCCCGCAGGTGCACGGCGCCGCGCGGGACGTCCTGGACCACGCGGAGCGGACGCTTCTCGCGGAGGCGAACGCCTGCACGGACAACCCGCTCGTCTTCCCTTCCGGAAAGGTCGTCTCGGGGGGGAACTTCCACGCGATGCCGGCGGCGCTCGCGGCCGACCAGATCGCGCTGGCCCTTGCCCCCCTCGGGACGATCGCCGAGCGGCGGATCGAGCGCCTGGTGAATCCCGACCTCTCGGGGCTGCCCCCGTTCCTGATCAGGGAAAGCGGGCTCCATTCCGGATTCATGATCGCGCAGGTGGCGGCCGCCGCGCTCGCCTCCGAGAACAAGCTCCTCGCGCACCCGGCTTCCGCGGACACGATCCCGACATCCGCCGGCCAGGAGGATCACGTCAGCATGGGGACGGCCGCCGCGGTGAAGGCGCTCCGCGCGGCGGTAAACTTCCGCGCGATCCTGGCGATCGAGCTCATCTGCGCGGCGCAGGGGCTGGAGTTCGCCAGGCCCCTCACGCCGGGGCGCGGCGCGGCGCGCGCGTACCGCTGGGTCCGCGCGCGCGTCGCGCCCCTGACGCGGGACCGGATCCTGCAGAAGGATTTCGACCGCGTGATCCGGGCCCTCGCGGACCCGGCGGCTTGTCAGGGCCTCGGGGTCTGACCCGCGTCCGGCACCGCCTGGTGCCGGGCCGTCAGGAGGAAGATCCCGCCGAGAAGGCTCCAGGTGAAGTTCCCCAGGAAAACGAGGAGCGAGATCGCCATCGCCTGGGCTGCCGGGATGCCGATGACGTGCAGGAGATGCTGGGCCGCGATCTCCGATACGCCCAATCCTCCCATGATCGAGGCGGCACGCACGACGGTCAGGATCGGGATCAGGACCATGAAATCGGCGAGCGAGACCGACTCCACGGAGAGCACCCGGGCGAGGAGCCAATGGGCGACAACGAGCCCGGCGTGGAGGCCCACCGAGATCGCGAGCGCCGCCGCGAGGGCCGAGGGGCTCTTGCGGTAGGTCGTGAGCGCCTCGTCGACGCGCCCCAGGAATCCGCCGAGGATCCGCCTTTTCAGGAGCCAGTCCCACCCGACGAGGGTTCTCAAGCGGCGGCTGACGATCAGGACCCCGCCGGCCATCCCGGCAAGCGACACCGCCAGGACCGCCGTACGGACGCCCGAAAAGCGGGGGTCCGTCCAGGCGAAGAGCGTCGCGCCGCAGACAAGGACCAGAAGCCCCAGGATTCCTGCCGCGCGGTCCACCAGGATGGAAAGGACAAGACGTGTCTTTTCCTGGTTGTTCCGGGCGACGAAGACGGCGCGGGCGATGTCCCCGCCCGCCGCCCCCAGCGGGAGCATGCTCAAGAAAAGGCCGATCGTGACAAGCTCGTACGCCGAGCGCAGCGAGAGGGAGCCGCCGACCGCGCGCACGAGCATTCGCCACCGGGCGGACATGATCGCGTTCAGGAGGCCGATCATGAGGAAGGGGAGGCAGACCCCCGCCCAATGGATCCGGCTGAAGACCGGGACGACGCCGGCATGGATTCCTCCGGAGAGCCCGCCCCGGATCTCGGCGGCGGGAATGTCACGGATGGAGCCGTCCGCGCGGAGCGTGAGGCGCACGGAGGCGTCCCCCATCCCGGCGAGGCGTCCTTCGAGGGTCTCGCCGGAAAGAAGGGTCACCGTGTCCCACAGCGGAACGCGGCTGAAGGCGAACGCCAGGAGCGCCGCGCTCACGGCGATGCGGACCGCGAGTCCCAGATGTCTTTTCATCGGGTGACGGGGGCGGCTTCCAGTTCCGCGAGCATCGCGGCGCGCTCGCCCGAGGCGAACGCCTCGCGGGCGGGCGCGAGGATCCCGATCAGCCGCTCGGCGACCCCCGCTTTCAGGTCCATCGGATGCAGTTTCCCCTCAAGGAACGCCTGCTCGACCTCTCCGTAGGCCGCGAAGGTGACCGTCCCGCCGTTGGCCGGGGTCCGCTCGATCCGGAGGGTCGCCCCCTCGTCCCGGAAGAGGAGTTTCCTCGTCCAGTCGAGGACCGGGTTGAACTCGACGCTGTCGGGGGGGCAGAACGCCTTTTTCAGCTTCTGGCGGATCTCGTCGGGCGAGTCGTGGACGAAGACGGCGGAGTTCACGACCGACTTGCTCATCTTCATCGCGGAGAAGAGCTCCTGCTTCTTCTCCTTCTCGGCCGGGATCGGCCAGACGGGGGGTTTCCCGAGCCCCAGGAGCAAGGGGTGGTGGATCGCGACCGGCTTGATCCTGTCTCCTTTCCTGTTGACGAGCGGCCTGTGCTTGAGCTGGAGGGCGCAGTCGCGGGCGATCACGTGGGCCTTCCGCTGGTCGATTCCGGCGTGCGCGATATGGACCCCCTGGATGAAGATGTCGGCCACCTGCATCGCGGGGTAGATGAGCTTCGCGAAGTCGACCGATTCCCCTTCCTTGCGGCCCAGGATGGTGATCGACCGCTGCATCCGGGCGAGCGAGGTGTTCTTCGCGACGTCGATCAGCGTCGTCCAGTAGTCGTCGTTCGCGTGGTAGAGGTCGGTCCCGAGGAGGAAGGTCAGCTTCGCCGGATCCCCGCCCAGGCACCGGAAGGAGGCGGCGAGCCCCTCCTTGAAGTAGCCGAGCGCGACCTTGCGGATCCGCTCGCGGTCGCCTCCCAGCTTGTCGTTCACCCAGGTGTGCCAGTCGGCGAGAAAAATGGTGCAGTGGACCCCGGCATCGACGAGGTCCTTCACCTTCCCCATGCAGGCAAGCCCCGTCCCCAGGTGGATCTTTCCGGAGATCTCGAACCCGATGTAGTGCTTCAGGGGCTCGCCCGAGTCGACGAGCGCCTTCAGGTCGTCTGAGGTGAGGACCTCGTCGAGATTGCGGTTGATGAGGGTCCAGCGGTCCATGGGCCGCGCAATCTATCGGATGCGGAGCGGGAGGGGCTATATTGTTTTGGATGCGCCGCCCATCCTCACCCCGACCCTTTCCTTCCCGGGAGGGAGAGGGGATCGGACAGGGGATTTTTCCCGGAAACCCTCTTCCCCGGTCCGGGGGAGAGGGCAGGGTGAGGCGGCATGGGTAGGGTCATTCTCGAGACCAGGCGCCTGGTCCTGCGGCCGGTGCGGCTCGCGGACCTGGCCGCCTTCTACGCGCATGCCCGGCTCCCGGAGGTATGGGACAGTGCCGGTTTCCCTCCGCCGATGTCGGTCGATGACACGCGCGCCTTCGTGGTGCGCGAGGCGACCGCCTGGGAAGGGGACGGGCAGGAGCGTTTCTGCTTTTCCATCCTGCGCCTGCGCGGCGGACGCTGGATCGGGGCGGTGAACGTCCGGTGGGTCGGGCTCGGAACCGGCGTCGCCGAGATCGGCTACAGCCTGCATCCGGACGCCTGGGGCCAAGGGTACATGACCGAGGCCGCCGGGAAGGTGATCGAGTGGGCCTTCGCGATCCTGGGCGCGCACCGCGCGCAGGCGACCTGCTGGGTGAAGAACCGCCGGTCAGCCGGGGTGCTCGCGCGCCTCGGGATGCGCCGCGAGGGGACGATGCGCGGCTATCGCCTGCACCAGGGGGTCCTGCGGGATCACCACCTCTACGGTATGACCAGGAGCGACTGGAACGCACAGCGCTTGCAGGTGCTGAAGAAGTCATTAAATCCTAAACGGCAAGCCCTAAATCCCAAACAAATTCGAAGCACGAAACAGAAATGACAAAACAAGTGATCGCTTCTTGGCGTGTTTTGTGTTTTGAATTTTTAGTTTTCCGTTTGTTTGGGATTTAGTGCTTTGAATTTAGTGCTTACAGGAGTTCTGTTCAGATTTGTTCTACCGCCTCTGCCAATTGGGCAATGAATCTGGAGTGGAGGAGTAGCCTTTCGTCCTCTTCCGGCGCGTTGGGCGAGGGTCCTTTCGCCACCGCCGCGAGGAAATCGGCCGCGAGCCGTGACATCGGGTCTCCCGTCCAGACCGTCTTTCCTCCGCCCGAAAAACCGATCTCGTAGGCGGGGAGCTTCACGGTCCGGTCCATCCGCTTCCCGTTGATCGCCACGTGCGTGGGACGGGGGTACTCCTCCGTGCAGGCGTACCGGAGCGCGCAGGCGGCGGTCCCCTTCGCGTGCCGGTAGGTGAACGAGACGATGAGGCGCCTTTTCGTCGCCGGATCCTCGTAGAGCGCCTTCGGGGTCTCGATCGCGCCGGGGCCCATGAGCGCCAGGAGCAGGCTCACGGCGTGCGGCGCCGCCTCCGGGATCATGGCGATCCCCGGCGCGGGGGGGCACATCCCCATCTCGAAGGAGTCGATCCGGGCGAGGTCCGCGTCGGGAAACAGTTCCCGGAACGGCGCCAGGACGTGCGGCCACTGGGCGTTCACGAAAAGGCGCCGGCGCGCCGCCTGGAATGCCGCGAGGACCTGCTTCGTTTCGGCCTCCAGGTCGAAGCGCCCGGTTCGTCCCGGGTTCTCGCGGTCGTCCCAGACGAGCGGCTTCTCGCACAGGACATGCACGCCGCCCGCCGCGCACTGCTTCAGCTGCTCCAGATGGAAACGGTGGGGGGAGCAGATCGCGACGGCGTCCGCTTTCTCCCCGGACGCGAAAAGCGCCGGGAGATCGGCGAAGGGCCTGGCATCGATACCGTATTTCTCCTTCAGGTAGGCCGCGGTCTCGACGGCGCGTTCCTGCGTGCTCCCGACCGCGGCGCAGACGTCCGCTCCCTGTTCCTTCAGGATCCGTGCCAGGAATTCGCCCAGCCCCTGCTTGCGCCGGCGCGCCCCTACGATTGCGAAGCGAAGCATCCAGGTGAGTTTACAGACGAAATGGACCGGATGGGGATCGAACCCACGACCTCCACAACACGATGTCTTGCGGCTGATTTAAATCGACAACAAAGACCTTCTTGCAAATCCAAAAATCATCCCAGAAGCATTAACCCGAGCTAGCCTATTTGGGTTTTTCAACCAGCGTCTTAGTTAAGGCCTTGTATTTCTCGATTGTCTGACCAGTAAGAATTTGGCCAGATGCTTTCTTACTAAACACAGACTCGGCAATAGTTTTCGGAAAATAACGCCTCATATATTCATCCAAGGACCTAATAGCTTGAGATTCGATAGATTCATTGACTGACATATTCACCTCCCAATCTCAGGAATGAGGAGAATAGTAATTTGAAAAAAAGTGCCGATTCAACTCCGGATTAAAGTAGTGTTTTCGCTTAATCCAAATAAAACCGTCCCCCTTAGAAATAACAGCAACATCAATCGGCCCTCCAACCGTTTCAGCCTCTATCGACATCCTCCTCTTAATCAACGTCAAGTGAATCAAAGTTTCTGCCATGATGGCCAGCTCTTCCTTTGGAAGAGATCCAACGATATCTAAAATCGGAGAGGAATAATATTTCACACTGAAGTCGATAAGCTTTTGATTGAGGTCCGCAACAACGCCGTCGCCGATCTCTTTTATTTTTTCGATCAACCCCTCTTTCTCTTTTGAGGAAATATCCAGGTTTTTAAGAATGTTCGTGGAGTGTTCTTGTAATGCACTATTTAGAAAATCGTTCACCGCCAACCTAAAATCCAGACCGATTCCACTCATAAATGTGTCGACCATTTCCCTCTGAGCAAAGGGAGCAATCCGAGCTGACGTTTGATGGTCGATTCGCCCATCCCGCTCTTTTTTATATTTCAAGGTGTCCAAAAACACATCCCCAACGATCAATGAAATTATTTGAGGCAATGTCTCTTTCTTTCCAAAACCAGCAATAACCACGCCCGATTTACTCAAAAAGCGATCTCTGCAAAATATGTTGGCCGCTAGCTTCTTGATATTGGAAATGGATTCTTTAGAAAGAGGAAGCTTTTCAAATTCGGATTGAATTACTTTTTCTATTTCAACTCCATGTTTACCTTCGATCTTGTCGATCAGGGTTGGTTGTATATGAGGAAGAAATGGCTTCTCACTCCACTCTTTCCAGTGTTTCTGAGCGCATTCATTCACAATACTCTCGACTTCTTGCGGGAGAACTTGCCCTTTGTTTGCAATTAGATCTGCTACTGCCTCATTCATTTCCATGACCATTGAATGGAAATAAAGCCTCACTCGATCGAGGAATGCCTCTTTCTGAATTTCCTCGGGAAACAATGTCTTTTCGTTCGCAAGAAATGCAGCAAAATCATCTGCGTAACCTGATAGAAAATCGAAAGACTTATCTCCAAGCTTATCTCTATATACCTTTATCGCTGTTTCCCACGGAATGCCTGAGATCGTAGCGCTGTCATAGACCATGATCCCCACAGGATGTCGCTTAGATAAAGTGAACAGCTTATTGGTGTTGTACGTCTTTTGACCGGTTGGAGTTTCGACAGTAACAGCGCTATCCGCGGCCAACGCAACTGCAGACATGTTTAAAATGGCTATTTCTGCTGTCATTTTAATTCCGCGATGAGTTGACTCCTACGTCTACAGAATCTTCAGTTTGAGTTGCCCGCAACCAGCCTCCACCTTGGGACATCCGCTTCAAAAGCTCTCCACCACGGTCACTGTTGGTCTCCAAGATTTTCATGAGATGCAGAAAATCAATGGAACGCATGATAAGGACATTCATTCTTTTCGCATGAACGACATGTTCTTTTGCAAAAGATGTTTTTTCTCGCTCAGCCAAGGACTCCACGCTCATGTCATTGTTAATGAGAAGGAAGCCTGGGATCGCATTGTCGAGCCCAAGTCTTTCTCGGTGGCTATCCACCTGATTGATGTGTTCTCTTTTCAATCCTTTCTTTGTGCCTTTGGTTTCACCGATGCAAATAATCTTGTCTCCGCTTTGAATTCGGAGATCCTCGATGAATTCATCGGAAGGCTTTGCGTCTAATCCAAAGAATTTAGTGAGAATGGACACGGCGGTGTTTCTCAAATCTTCACCAGATTGCGTCAGAATTCCCTTATAAAGCCGCCAAGGTCGCAGATCCGTCTCAATGCGTTGGGCTCTGGCCAGAATGGTTGCAAGCTCCTGCTCCAATCCAGCCTCAGTGGCAAAAGAAAACGCACTAACCCACTTCGGAATATCAGATTTTCTTTTTTGAGAGTAATCCGATATTGCCCTAGCGATTTCCTTAGCAATAGCCAACCCTTCATCATCACCTCGTCGAATGTTGTGAAAAGGAAGGAGGAAGATCTGGCCGCTCCACTCGACGCCCGTAACATTCGACCCACTCTTGCAAAGAATACGGATGTCATCCCTTCCATCAGCAAAAGCAAGAACGGTTTTCGCTGCTCCCCAATTCTTGGCGTAATTCAAAAACTCATCATTTGTTGCCCGCGTAGCCGGTATCCCATTTGTGGGCATCCTGCCAAGATCGATGGAGTTCATTAGAACTTTGGCAAGATCAGTTTTTGAAGCGTCTGCCGTGCTGTAATGCTTCTTAAGTGTGTCCTTTATTTTTTGCACCAAAACGCACACCCATCCACCTTTTCGAATCAGGTTGTGTATCTCGTGTTGCCTTTGAAGAAGTTCCTCATGAAAGACAGATACATTTTCATACAGCTCGTCATACATGTTTCTTTCTTGTCCAAATTCCTCGAACAGCCCGCTCGGAAAAATAACGCCGTCAGCCTCATCAAGTCGCATACTTGATGAAAACGAGACAAACGAAATTTCGGTCTGGTCTTCGATCGTGGTGTAATCGCCACGGCTACTTAGTTGGATTCGGTCAAAGCCAAAAATAAAAACTCGTTTTTTGGACGCCGGTTTCTTCACGCTCAACCTATTTGGCACTATTTGGCTTTGAAGCCATCGCAACAATAATAGCCAAAATATGCGTCCTTGTTTCATTAGGCAATGCTGTCCATTTTTCAATGAGGTAGTTTAGTTCTTTCCAGAGATCTGCTGTTAATTCGTTGGTCAAACCTTGCTGGGATTGGTCGCTTTCAGATGCCGATTCCCGCACGGCGCTGCTCAAAGAGCCTTGTTCGATTGATGCCGGCTCTACATCAAGAAAGGGGGCACGACATCCAAAACCGATGCTAGGGTTTGAT
>CAYVXZ010000024.1:0-31696 GCA_964455625.1 uncultured Planctomycetales bacterium
GGGGGGGAAAGCGGGAGCGAGCGACCATGCGCTGCGCGGCCGAGCAACCGGAGCCCGAGGCCGGGCCGGAGCAGGCCTCTCCGCCGCGACCCGCGGAATTACTGGATGAACCAATTTTTCCTGCCCCCGGACCCCTCCGGCCGGGACAATACCCGGCCATGAAGGACAGGCTGGCCGCGTTCCAGGAGCTCCTGGGATACCGTTTCGCGAACCTGCGCCTCCTCGGCGAGGCGCTTACCCATGCCTCCGCCAAGGGGGAGGGAGCCCCGTCCTACGAGCGCCTGGAGTTCTTCGGGGACGCCGTCCTGGGGCTCGTGATCTCCGAGGCGCTGTTCCACCGCTTTCCGGAGGACAACGAGGGGGACCTCACCGGGAAGAAATCGGATCTCGTGAGCCACCCCGCCCTCGTGCGCCTGGCGCGCGACATGCAGATCGCGCGCTTTCTCACGATCGGCAAGGGGCTCCCCAAGAAGGCGCTCCCCCCCTCCATCGCGGCCGACGCCGTCGAGGCAGTGATCGGGGCGGTCTACCTCGACGGGGGCCTGATGGCCGCCCGGCAGCTCGTCCTGCGGCTCTACGGCGACCATCTCTCCGAGGCCGCCCGGGGCGGGGAGAACGCCAAGTCGCGCCTCCAGGAGGTGACCCAGAAACGGTTCGGGGAGGCCCCCACCTACGCGGTGCTGGACGCGGAGGGACCGGACCACCGCAAGACCTTCAGGGTCTCCTGCGGGATCTCGACGCGCGAGCTGGGGCGCGGTTCCGGCCGGACGAAGAAGGAGGCGGAGCAGGATGCAGCGGCCGCCGCCCTCGCGCGCCTCGATGCCGGCCCGCGCCATTCCCTCCCCGCCCATGACTGATGACGTCTCCTGGAGCGCCTTCTTCGCCGGACGCCGCGAGATCCACGGACGGTACCGGTCCGTCTGGGACGTCCCGCTCCTGCGGAAGCGCGCCCGCCTCATCCTGCCCCTTGCGGAAGCGAAACCGGACTGCCGCGTCCTCGACGTCGGCGGCGGGGAACAGGAATGGAAGGACCGGATCGCCGGCGTCTCGCCCCGATCGACCTACGCCTGCGTCGAGCCGGACCCGGAACGGCCCGGAGACCTCGCGAGCCTCGAGCAGGCCCGCGGGCCGTTCGACCTGGCGCTGATGCTCGAGGTGATCGAGCACATGTCCTTCGCCGACGGGATCCGGACGCTCCGGAGGATCCACGCCCTTCTCGCCCCCGGCGGGCATCTCGTCGTGAGCACCCCCAACATCTTCCACCCCACGCGTTTCCTCGAGGACGCCACGCACCGGACCCCCTTCAGCCACGAATGCCTGGGAGGGGCGATGCGCCTCGCCGGTTTTTCGGTCGTTTCGCTTCACCGGGCCTGGAACGCGAGCGTCGTCGAGCGTCCCCTGCGGGCACTCCTCGTGCCGCTCCACAGGGCGCTGGGGATCGACTACGCGCGGACGATCTTCGCGGTAGGAAAAAAGAAGTCCTAAACACTGAAACAGAGGTTCATCACGGTTTTCCGTGGGTTCCGGACGTCGTCCCGGCGGACGCGGCGGCGGGCCCGCGCCGGGGCGCTCATCCGGAAGGTCGCCGCGGAGGCGCGAACGGCCCGGCGCGAGGGCGACTGGGGCGGAGGCCCGCAGCGCAGGGAGTTCGCGACCGGCCTGCGCCGCGCTGGCGCGGCAGCAGGCCTGCCGCAGAGCCCCCCACGCATGTGGGGGGATGGGGGGGGAAAGCGGGAGCGAGCGACCATGCGCTGCGCGGCCGAGCAACCGGAGCCCGAGGCCGGGCCGGAGCAGGCCTCATCCACGGCGACCCACGGAATTCCCGGGTGAACCGAAACAGAACGCCCAGAACTCAGGACCGAGGACTCACCACTTCATTCATGCTCCCGGTCCGGTAGCCGGCGAGGTCCATCGTGACGTACGAGAATCCGAGCGGCGAGAGCGCCCGGACGATCGCGTCGCGCGCGGCCAGGACGTTCGCCAGGTCCGCGGGATCCACCTCGATCCGGGCGATCGTTCCCTCGCCATGCATGCGCACCCGCACGCGCGCCGCGCCCGAAAGGAGGCGCACCGCCTCCTCGGCCCGGTCGACCGCCGAGAGCCTTTCGGGGGTCACGCCCTCCCCGTAGGCGATGCGGCTGGCGAGGCACGCCTCGGCGGGGCGGTCCCAGTTCGCCAGCCCCAACTCCCGCGCCCAGGCGCGGACCTCTTCCTTCGTGATCCCGGCCTCCATGAGGGGAAACCGGGCGCCGCTTTCACGGGCAGCCTTGATCCCGGGCCTGAAATCCCCGGCGTCGTCCGCGATCACGCCCAGGAGGACCGCGCCCATCCCCTCGGCGCGGGCGAGCTCCCACAGGCGTGCGGCAAGCTCCTCCTTGCAGAAGAAGCACCGGTCGGGGGCGTTCTTCCGGTAGTCGGGATTTTCCATCTCGCGCGTCTCGATCACCCGCAGCGGGAATCCGGCGGCCTCCGCCAGGGAACCCGCCTCCTCGAACGCCCGCGCCGAAAGGCTTTCGGAGCGCGCGAGGACCGCGAGCATCCGCCCCGGAAGCTCCCGGTGCGCGAGGACCGCGAGCAGCGTCGAATCGACCCCGCCGGAGTAGCCGATCACGGCCCCGGGAAGACCACGCAGGATGGAAAGAACCAACTCCCTTTTTTGCAAATCGCTCATATCAAGCACCAAACACCCGAAAGTAAACCTCCAAACAAACGGACAAAAGGAAAAACTTCAAACGCCCTGTCGGCCGTTTGGAGTTTATCCGTTTGTTTGGCTTTTGATGCTTGGGTTTTGGCGTTTGCCGTCTAACGCGGCTCGACGAAATAGTGGTCGAACATGTCCCAGAGCTCGTTGTACGCCTCTTTCTCGCGCTGCCACACCTCGCGACGGCGGTCCCGGTCGGTATAGATGCACCCGCCCGCGCCCATCGCCAGGAGGACCGCCGCCAGGACAAACCGTCTGGTATTAAGCATAGGTGTGATCATTTAATCATCCTTCCCGATTCATTTCAACATCGGCGCAATCGGTTCGCCTCTTGACCCGGAGTCGCTCCGAGCCCATCTCCCGGCTTCGGCGGGAGCGGTTCAAAAAGACCGGGCGGGCCCTTTCGGACCCGCCCGGCTTGAAGACCCCGCAAGACCTCTTTCCGGAACTAGAAGCGGAAGGAGGCGTCGAACCGCGTGACCGTGACCGTGTCGTCCTTCCGGTCGGTCCCGCCCGTCGTGATACCGCCCAACTGGACGTTCTCCGAGATGTAGCTTCCCGGATTGAACCAGGCGTACCCGAGGGAGAACGAGATGTTCTCCGAGTAGCCCCAGCGGAACTTGATGTCCCACTCGTCGCCGAGGTCGTCCTCGGTCTGCTGGACACCCGTGACCGAGTTGGCGGCGGAGATGGTGTCCTCGTTCACGGTGAACATGTGATACCCGATCTCGAGGGACTTCTCCCCCTTCACCGGTCCGGCATTGCCGTCGAACGTGATACCGCCCTTCAGGCGCCAGGCGAAGTAGTTGTTCGACAGACCCATCCCGAACGCGTTGTCCTCGACGATCATCGACTCCTTGACCGAGCCGTAGTTGATGTACGCCTCGTTCTTGTCGTCGGTGTTGTCGTCATCACCCGAGTAGGACCAGAGGGAGGTCTCGACCCAGGGGGTCATGTCCGCCATCATGTCCTTGAAGGTGTACTTCCCGCCGATGTACCAGGCCGAAGCGTCCTGGTCTTCCTCGATCCCGGCAGCGGAACCGCCGGCGGCGTCCTCGTTGAAATCGCCGGTCTGCAGGTCGAACTCGCCGAACACCTCGACGTTCTCCCAGCGGACCTGGGCGCCCGCGCCCCAGCCCCAGAATTCACTGCCGTAGCCGCGGTCGGTCGTCCCGACGTTCCCGTCTTCCTCCGTCACGATGTTCTTGTCGGCGTACCGGACGAAGTGCGCGGTGATGAGGCTCTTCTCCTTGCCCGTCAGCTCGAACCCGTAGGTGCCGTAGAACCCGAGCAGGTCCTCATCGTCGTTGTCGGTGCCCGTCTCCTCGAGAAGCGTCCAGACGGCATCCAGACCCCAGGAGGTATCCCCCTGCTCCATCCCGTAGCTGAACTTCCAGCCGAAGCCGGGAGCGGCATTCTCGTTCGTGTGCATGAAGTCCACCGCGCCGACAGCCGCCGCGCCGCCCGTCTTCGTGGCGTTGAAGGCGTAGTCGACGTTACCGCCGTTCCTGAACTGGAACCGGTGACCGAGGTCCCCGGTGGCCAGGAGGAAGTGCGTGCCGTTGCCGCGATCCAGCCCGTAGTTCAGCTCCTGGACACCCAAGCGGAACGCCAGCTTGTCCACCAGGAAGTTGTCCAGGTGGGCATACGCCTGCCGGACCTCAAGCTCGAACTCGGTCTGGCCGTTCGAGGTCGAACCGGTGTTCACCGCCCGGCCGTCCGTCGCCGCTCCGAAGGAGCGCGCGTTGATCTCGTTCGCCGCCAGCTGGATCGCCATGTAGGCGTCCGACCCGAGATCGGCATGGAACCCCAGGCCGACCTTCGTCCAGGTCGCCGTCTCGCTGTCGCCGAAAAGCCCCGTGGCGCCAGCGGCAACGGTCTTCGCGCCGGTCGTGCGGCTCGTCAACACCCGGTCATCGCTGAAGTCCGCGAGGTTCTCGCGGGCGACCGTGACGAAATCGAGGTCGGCCGTGATCGTCAGCTTGCCGCGGCTCCGCGGCTCCTTCGGGACATCGCCCGCCTGGGCCCACGCCCCGGCCATCGCCAGAGCGACGGCCCCCGTCATCAGTTTCCTCATTCCCATCTCTCTCCTCCTTTTTGCCCTCTTCCGAGGGCGACTCCGCCCTCCTGTGTTTCCCGAATCCTCCTCACAGGCCTCCTGCCCGCCAAGGGCAGGGTCGCCCTCAAGTCAGGGGGATTCTAAGAAGACGGTTACACCTGTCAAGATTTTAATCCTGTTTTTTCTCTTTTTTATCCTCCCCTTTTTCCCCAAACCCCCGATAGCAGAAGGGGTTAAACAATACGCAAAAACCATCAAATACATTCAAGGCCAGCGCCCCGATCCGTCAAGGGCACCTCGGGTCCCGGAGAGGGAGGATGAGACCCGGCGACTATCTCGTCCGGTTCGCGCTCCGACTTGAGCCCTTTTCCAGAAAAAATCCGGCGAGCGCGAGATCCTCGGGCGTCGTCACCTTGATATTGCGCCTCTCGCCCGGGACGATCCGCACCGGAAGGCCGAGCGTCTCGAACGCGCGCGCGTCATCGGTCCAGGCGCGATGTCCTCCGCGACTCCCGCTGAACGCCCGCTCAAGCGCCGCGCGGGAGAAGACCTGGGGCGTCTGCGCGCACCAGAGATCCGCCCGGTCGACCGTCCCGACGACAAGCCCGCGCCGCACGCGCTTCACGGTCTCCGCCACGGGCAGGGCCGGGATCGCCCCGCCCCTTTTCCCTCCCCGCCGCGCGGCGGCCACGACGCGCCGGACAAGGGCCACGGTGAGGCACGGCCGCGCCGCGTCGTGGATCGCCACCCAACGGATCTCCGCCGGAAGCGCCGCGAGCCCCAGCCGCACCGATTCCGGACGGACGTCTCCGCCGGAAACGATCCGCACCGGAACGGCGCGTCTCCCCCTTCCGGTTCCGGCCGCGAGGCGCCGGACCGACGCGAGATCTCCGGCCGGCGCCACGAGCACGATCGCCCCGACTCCGGGAAATCGCGCGAAGAGATCCAATGCGTGGCGAAAGAGAGGCTTTCCCGCGACGGGGCGGAGCGCCTTCCGGACGGCGCCGGGGAGCCGGCGGCCCTGGCCGGCCGCCAGAAGCACCACCCCGATCGATCCCGTCACGCGGCGGATGCGAAAAATCCCTGGGCCTCTTCCAGGGTCCCGGCGATCCGGAAGATCTGCGTCAGGCCCAGGAGGTCAAGCACCTCCTGGACGGCCGGCGAAGGGGTCAGGAAGACGAGATCCCCCTGGTGGTCGCGCGCCTTCCCCAGCGCCCCGATGAAGACGCCGGCCCCGGCGCTCCCGATGTAGCCGACCCCGGAGAGGTCCACGATGAGGCGGTAGTTTCCCTGGTTGAAAAACCCCGAGATGGTCTTGTCGAGCCGCTCGAACGTGTGCGCGTCGAGAAACCCCTTGAGCCCCAGATAGACCACCTTTCCGGGGCATGCCTTGCTCGTCACTTCGAGATCAGCCATAATGTTATCAGTTGAATGAGCTAGAGATACTTGACCATCCGGAGCTCGTTCTTGACCCCCTCCTGGAAGACATACTCCACCTCGTCCATGATCTTGCGCATCAGGAAGACGCCGAGCCCTCCCCTGCGCCCCTCCCGCACGAACTGCTGGATGTCGGGCGTCTTCACATCCTTCGGGTTGAAGGAACACCCGGTGTCATAAATCACCACTTCAAAGCGCTTCGGATTCACGTCCACGGTGATCCGGATCGCGTCGTTTCGCCTGTCCTCGTAGGCGTGCTTGATGATGTTCGTGACCGCCTCGTCGATCGCCAGGGTGATCCGGTTACAGAGGGTTTCCTCCATCTCGGAAGCGCGGACCACCTCGTTGATGAACACCCGGATATTCTGGAGCCCTTCGGTCTCGGGCTGGATCGACATGTTCCGGCGGATCGTTGTGACCATGAAAACCCGGTGAACACTAGCCCGAAGGGGGGGCGAGGTCAATGAAACCCTTGACGGAAAAACGCCCCTCCCTTACGGTGCGGCGGTGCTAAACGATTTCGGGGTCGTCCTTTGCTTCATCCTGTTCGCCTTCGCCTTCATCGCCGTGAACCTGTTCTTGAGCCGGCTCCTGCAGACCCGGCGCCCCTCCCCCGAGAAGAACTCTCCCTACGAGTGCGGCGAGGAGCCGACGGGAGACGCCTGGATCCGGTTCAACCCCCGTTTCTACATGGTGGCTCTCGTTTTCGTCATCTTCGAGGTGGAACTCGCCGTCGTCCTCCCCGTGGCCATGCGCCTGAAGGCCTGGGCGGCCGAAGGGCGCGGGATCCTGGCGTTCTGGGAGATCATGGCGTTCGTCGGCGTCCTCGCGCTGGGGCTTGCCTACGCCTGGCGCAAGGGGGATCTCGATTGGGTCCGGCCGCAGCCGAAGTACACGGGCCGGCCCACCCGGGGGGAAACCGCGTGAAGACCGCCCTCGTCTGCCGATCTTGCGGGGAGACGGAACCGGTGGACCTGGGGGCCGTCGCCGACCGGATCATCTGCACGGCGTGCGAGCACGAGTCTCCCGCCGGGGATGCCGCCAGGCGCCGGGAGATCCAGGCCCGGCAGGCGAAGACCCGGACCCTCTGCTGGATCGGGGGAGGACTGGCGGCCGGCGCGCTGGCTGTCGCCGCGGTTCTCGTCTTCCTTCTCGGGCCCGAGGCCTCGATGGGAACCATCCTCTGGCCGGTGGCGGGGCTTCTCGCGGCAGGGGCCACCGCCTGCGCGGTCCTCGCCGAACAGGGACGGGAGGTCGTCTACTTCTGATGAAAGGCGCCAACGCCTCGCTCCCGGTCACGCTCCTCATCCTGAAACCCGACGCCGTCCAGCGCCGCCTCGTGGGGCGGCTCGTGACGCGCCTCGAGGACAAGGGGCTCCAGATCGCGGGACTCAAGATGATGCGGATCGACAGGCAGCTCGCGACCACCCATTACGAGGCGCATGCCAAGAAGCCGTTCTTCGGGGCGCTGATCCGCTACATCACCTCGGGGCCCGTCGTGGTGATGGCCGTCCGGGGAAAGAACGTGATCGCCGTCACCCGCAAGATGATGGGGGCGACCTTCGGCTCGAATGCCGAGCCCGGAACGATCCGGGGGGATTTCGCCGTGAGCGACAGCTTCAACCTGATCCACGGGTCGGACTCCCCCGAGGCGGCCGCCCGCGAGATCGCCCTCTACTTCAGGCCGGACGAGATCCAGGGGGACCCCCTGTCCGGCTTCGACTGGACGTACGACCTGTCCGAGGAAAAGCCCGTCTGAAATCGTGATTCGCGGTTCGTGACCCGTGGATCGCCGGCGATCCACGAACCACGTGCCAGGATCCACGATCCGCTTCTATAATGACCCATCCATGTTCCCCCGAACCCGCCTTCGGCGCCTGCGACGCGCTCCCTGGCTCCGGGATCTCGTGCGCGAGACCCGGGTGCGCCCGGAGAACCTGGTGGCCCCCCTCTTCGTCGTCCCCGGAAGCCGCGTCCGGAAGGAGATCCCCGCCCTCCCGGGGCAATTCCACCTCTCCGCCGACCGGATGGTCGAGGAGGCGAAGGCGCTCGCCGGCCTCGGGATCCGCGCGATCCTGCTTTTCGGGAAATCGGACCGGAAGGACGCCCGGGGAGGCTCCGCCGACGGGCGAGGCGCCGTCGTCCCCGCGGCCATCCGCGCGGTCAGGAAGGGGCTCGGCGACCGGATCGGCATCCTCGCCGACGTCTGCCTGTGCGCCTACACGTCGAGCGGACATTGCGGGATCCTCGACCGGGCGGGACGGGTCGCGAACGACCCCTCGGTCGCGCGCCTGGCCGCGGTCTCCCGGGCCTACGCCCGGGCCGGGGCCGACGGCGTCGCGCCCAGCGACATGATGGACGGCCGCGTCGGGGCGATCCGGACAGCGCTCGATGACGCCGGATTCCAGGACGCGATCATCCTTTCCTATGCGGCCAAATACGCCTCGGCCTTCTACGGCCCGTTCCGCGACGCCGCCGGATCGGCCCCGCCGAAGGGAGAGGACCGGAGGGGGTACCAGATGGATCCCGCGCAGTCCCGCGAGGCGATGCGCGGAATCGCGCGCGACATCGGGGAGGGGGCCGACATCGTCATGGTGAAGCCGGCCCTGGCGTATCTCGACGTCATCCGTGCCGCGCGCGAACGGTTCGACGTCCCGATCGCCGCCTACAACGTGAGCGGCGAGTATTCCATGGTCAAGGCGGCGGCCGCGCGGGGCTGGATCGACGAGCGCGCCGCGCGCGACGAGATCCTGACGGCGATCCGCCGGGCCGGGGCGGACCTCGTCTGCACCTACTGGGCCCGCGACGCGGCCCGCGACGCGAGATGACAGCCGTGTCGATCTTCAAGGCGTACGACATCCGGGGGATCTACCCGGCCGAGCTGGACGAGAAGACCGCCTACCGGATCGGCCGCGCCTTCGCGGAGCGGCTCGGCGCGCGGACGATCGTGGCCGGGCACGACATGCGGGAATCTTCCGGGACGCTCTTTCCGGCGGCGGTCGACGGGATCACCGACGCGGGGGCGGACGTCCTCTCCGTCGGCCGCGTCACGACGCCGATGATCTCCTTCGCGACGGCGACCCGGGAAGCGGACGGCGGGATCATGGTGACCGCCAGCCACAACCCGTCCCGGTACAACGGGTTCAAGCTGTGCGGCAAGGGGGCCTCGCCGGTCTCGTACGAGGACGGGATCCGCCAGATCGAACAGCGCGTCGCCGAAATGGCCGACGGCGCGAGGGCGGGCGGACGCAAGGGCTCGGTCCGGCCGATCGACGTGACGGACGCCTACATGGAGCATCTGGCGCGCTTCGCGCGCGGCGCGCGCCCCATGTCGATCGCCGTCGACGGCGGAAACGGCATGGGGGGGCCGTTCGTCACGCGCTTCCTGGCGGGGATCCCGGGCGTGCGCCTCACGGGGCTCTACCTGGAGCCGGACGGACGCTTCCCCAACCACGAGGCGAACCCCCTCAAGCCCGCGAACCTCCGCGACCTCCAGAAGGCGGTCCGCGACGGTCGGTGCGATCTCGGTGTGGCCTTGGACGGCGACGCTGACCGGTGCGTCTTCGTGGACAGCGCCGGCGCGATCGTCCCGACGGACCTCGTGACCGCGATCCTCGCGCGCGAGCGCCTCGCCGTCCGGAAGGGGCCCGTCGTCTACGACCTGCGCTCGAGCCGCGCCGTCGCCGAGGAGATCCGCACCGCCGGCGGCGAGCCGGTCCGCAACCGCGTCGGGCACTCCCTCATGAAAAAGACGATGCGCGCGCGGGACGCCGTCTTCGGCGGCGAGCTCTCGGGACACTACTACTTCCGGGAGAACTTCTTCTGCGATTCGGCGCTGGTGACTCTCGCCTCGACCCTCTCGCTCCTGGGCGAGAAAGGGGCTCGGCTGGCCGACCTCGTGAAACCCCTCGCGCGGTACGCCTCGACCGGAGAGACGAACTTCGAGGTCCACGACCCGGACGGCGTCATGAAGCGGATCGCCGACACCTTCTCCGACGGCGCGATCGATTTCCTCGACGGGATCACCGTCGAATACCCCGACTGGTGGTTCAACGTGAGGAAATCGAACACGGAACCGGTGGTGCGCCTGAATCTCGAGGCGGCCACGCCCGCCGAGCGCGACCGGCACCTGGCGCGGGTCCTGCCGATCCTGGGAAAACCGGAATAGCTCCTGGCGCCGAACCGGCGCGTGCCACGCCGGTAGAACAGCCATGAGAACGGCCCTTATCGCCGGTGCAGCCCTTGTCCTCGGGGCCGCGGCCGGATACCGGGCCGGCACGCGTGGCCCGACGCCGGAGCCGGCACCTGCCGCGCAGACCCGCCCGGCACGGGACACGCTTGCGCGGCCGGAGGGAGAAGCCGGCATGATTCGGGAACTGGAGGAAACCCGGCGGCGCCTTGACGCCTCCGAGCAGGAAAGGAAGCGCCTGGTGGAACTCGTCCTCCAGGCGCGCGTCGAGGGGTCGGACCCGTCGATCGTCCGGCTCCGGACCGAACAGGCCGAAACGCTCCGCCTCCGCCTGGAAGAAGCCTGGACCAGGGGGGACCGCAACACCGTCCTCTCCCTCCTGCAGGAAATGGGCCGCCTCGGAGAGCCGGCCTATCCGGCCCTGCGGGACGCCTGGACGCGCATCTCGCAGGACATGCGGACCGGGGCGCTGTCGGACGCGGCCTACGCCTCCTGCTTCCATCCCGACTTCCTGACCTGGCTCCTCTCCCGGCCGGAGCCGGACGAACCGGGATCCGGCCGGGATCCCGACGGGCGCGGACGGGCCGCTTACGCCCTGAAAGGCGTCCCGGACGTCTGCGACAGGATCACGGCCGACCTGATCCTGCGCGCGCGGGACAAGAGCACGATCATCGCCATGATGGAAGCGGTTGTCATGAGCCCGGACCCCCGCGCCCACGCGGTCTTCCTTCCCGTCGCGCTGGGACACGCGGACCCCGGCATGCGGAAGTACGCCGTTTCCCTTCTCGCCCAGCTGAAAACGCCGGAGGCCGCGGACGCGCTGCGCCGGATCGGCGGGGAGTCAAACGACCCGGACGTCCGGCGCGCGGCGCTAGACGTCCCCGAAAGGAAATAGCCCGGGTCCTACGAGGGGTTCTTGTACGACCGCATCCGGGCGGAGGCGCCGCCGACGTCGACCTGCCGGAAGCGCGCCGGGGCGGCGCCGTGGGTCATCTGAGCGACCTGCATCGGATCGCCTTTCCCGCAGTTCATGATGCCGTTTGGGACCCAGAAGCGCTCGTCGCAGACGGCGTCGCAGGAGCCCCAGAACTTCGGGGTGATCGACTGGTACGTCACGTTCTTCAGCATCCCGGTGATCTTGCCGTTTTTCACCTCCCAGAAGCAGTCCCCGCCGAACTGGAAGTTCAGGCGCATCTGGTCGATCGAGAACGACCCCATCCCCTCGATGTAGATCCCGTCGTCGGTGCCGGCGATGAGGTCGTCGAGCGACATCTTCTCGCGCCCCGGCATGAGCGACAGGTTCGGGATCCGCACGATCGGGATCGACCCCCAGTGGTCGGCGCGGTTCCCGCCGCGGCTTCCGGTCGCCCCGATGAACGGGGCCACCTCGCGGCTCGTGGAGTACCCCCGGAGGATCCCCTCCTCCACGATCGCCCAGCGCTGGGCGGGAACGCCGTCGTCATCGAACCCGAAGCTCGCCAGGCCCCCGGCGAGCGTGTTGTCCGCGGTGAAATTCACGATCGGCGTCCCGTACCGGAAGTTTCCGAGTTTTTCCGGGGTGGCGAAGCTGCGCCCCGCGAGGCTCTCCTCCATCCCCAGGACCCGGTCGAGCTCGGTGGCATGCCCCACCGACTCGTGGATCGTGAGCGCCAGATGCAGGGGATCGAGGATCAGGTCCTTCTTCCCGACGGGGGTCTCCTTCGCGAAACACTTCTGGACCGCCTGCTCGGCGACCCGCGGGGCCTCGGCCAAGAGCGCCGCGACGGGAATGTTCTCGTACCCCATCGTGCGCGGGGGCGGCTCGAAGGAACGGCTCTTGGCATCGTTGTTGGCGACAGCGGTGGCGGTGTAACCGGCTGCCGTGGTCGTGACGTCGATGTCGATCAACGAGCCTTCGGTGCTGGCGAAGAGCTTCTCCTCCCTCTTCGCGAGCATCCACCCCTCGGTGTTCCGGACAGCGGGGTTGGCGAGCATCGCCTCGTTCGCCTTGATGAGCAGGTTCGCCTTGTCGGCGATCGGAACGGAGAAGGGATCGACCTTCACCTCCGGCCTGAAGCGGACCTGGTGGACCTGCTCGGGCGCCAGGATCACCGGGCGGTCGGACCGCGCCAGCGCGCTCGCGCGCGCCACCGCCACCGCTTCGCGCGCGGTGCGCTCGACGGCCTCCTTCGTCATCTCGGCGGAGCCGGAAAATCCCCAGCAGCCGTCGGCGATGACGCGGATCCCGTAGCCGATCTCCTCGGCATCGACGATGCCGCTCACGCGCCGGTCCTCGGTCTCGATCCGCTGCCGGCGGTACCGGATGAGGCGGATGTCCGCATAGGCGGCCCCTTCGGACCGCGCCACGTCGAGGGCCCGCTCGGCCAGGTCGCGCATCACGCCATTCTATAACGCCTTTCCGAAATGCGAAATGCGACTTGCGAAACGCGCAAACACTCTCGCCTCCGTTTACTGTCCGGCGCATTACGCATTTCGCATTCCGCGTTCCGGACTGCTACACTTTTCCTCCTCATGAACGACGTCGTCGTCCTGAAACAGGCCCTTCCCTACATCCGTCGCTACCGCGACACGACGTTCGTCGTGAAGCTCGGCGGGGAGCTGGCGCAGAACAGGGAAAGGCTCCTCTCCCTCTGCGAGGACATCACGCTCCTCTCGCTCGTCGGGATCCGCCCGGTCGTGATCCACGGCGGAGGGCCCCAGGCGAACGCGCTCTCGGAGAAGCTCGGCTGGAAGCCCGAGATCGTCGAGGGGCGCCGCGTGACGGGCGAGAAGGACCTCGACATCGCGAAGATGGTCTTCGCCGGGAAGATCAACGTGGAGATCCTCTCGGCCCTGCAATCCTGCGGCGCCAAGGCGGTCGGGCTCTCCGGCGTGGACGCGGGGATCCTGCGGACAAAGAAGCGCGAGCTCACGCGCATCAAGGACCCCGCCACGGGCCTCGAGCGCCAGGTCGATTTCGGCTTCGTGGGAGACGTGACGGGGGTCGATCCCTCCCTCCTCACCGACCTCATCGAGAAGCGCTACATCCCCGTGATCTCGTCACTGGGGTCCGGCGAGGACGGCGTGATCCTGAACGTGAACGCCGACACCGTCGGGGGCGAGATCGCGCGCGCCCTCAAGGCCGTCAAGTACATCAGCCTCACGAATGTCGACGGCGTCCTGGGGACCGACAAGAAGCTCGTCTCGACCCTGACGGTCGAGCAGGCGGAGCTCGACATGGCGCGCGGGATCATCACCGGCGGCATGGTCCCGAAGATCCGCGCCTGCCTTCTTGCCGTCCAGGGGGGCGTCCACCGGGCGCACATCCTGAACGGCCTCACGCCGCAGGTGCTTCTTGCCGAGGTGTTCACCGCGCGCGGCGCCGGCACGATGATCATCGACCGGATGGAAAAGGACGTCTACGAGCGTGAACTCGGGGGGGCGGCCAGCCCGGACCCCGACGAATGAAGCCGCTTTCCGGTCTCCTGACTGCGGCCGTCCTCTTCGGGTTCGGGACCCGGATCGCGGCGGCGGACGGAGGGGCTTCCCCGGCCCCGAAGCCGAAAAAACCGAACGTCCTCTTCATCCTCACCGACGACCACCGCTGGGACGGGCTCGGCTGCTACGGGAACGCCTCGATCCGGACGCCGAACCTCGATCGCCTGGCGCGCGAGGGGGCCCGGCTCGACCGCTTCTATGTCGCGTCCCCCCTCTGCTGCCCCAGCCGCGCGGCGTTCCTGACCGGGCTCGCCCCGCACCAGAGCGGCGTCCTCGACAACAACCGCGGCGTTGACCTCCCGAAGGGGACCCCGACGGTCGCGACGCGTCTGGCGCAGGCCGGCTACGTCACGGGGTTCGTGGGAAAAGCGCACACGCTCGTGCCCCGGAAGGATCCGGCGAAGAACCGGATTGTCGCCACCCCCGAGGACTGGGGATTCCGGGAGGCCCCCGTCTGGCTCCCGCCGGGCCTCTCGGAGCACGAGAATCCGGGGCTGATGGTGGACGGAAAGCCGCTGAAGGCCGAGGGGATGATCACGGAGATCCTCGCCGACGCCGCGGTTTCCTTCATCGAGCGCCACAAGGACGAAAGCTGGTTCCTGTGGCTGGCCACGAACGCCCCCCACACGCCGTACCTCGACGACCCGAAGCATCCCTACGCGATGGACGCGATCAAGCCGCCGCCCGGTTGGCCGCCGACGGAGAAATTCCCGGCCGGCGACGAGGACTGGCCCGGCTACTACTCCACCATCAGCCACCTGGATACGCAGGTGGGCCGCATCCTCGACAGGCTCGACGCGCTGAAGCTCGCCGACGACACCTTCGTCCTCATGGCCGGCGACAACGGCTGGATGTACGGGAGCCACGGTTGCCCGGCCAAGCAGATGTGGTACGAGGAATCGGCGCGGGTTCCAGCCCTCGCACGCTGGCCAGGGCGCGTGAAGCCGGGCTCTGTTGTCGCCGCCCCGGTCGTCAGCACGGACTTTCTCCCGTCCGTGCTCGCGCTCGCCGGGCTCCCGGCGCCGGACGGCCTCGAGGGCGCGAGCTTCCTTCCCGCCCTCACCGGAGGCGTGCCGGCCCGCGAGGTCGCCTGGTCGGAGGTGCGCCGCACCAAGTACGGCGGCGGGCACTGGCAGATGGTCGTGAAGGGGCCCTGGAAGTACGTCGCGTTCACCGACCGGGACGAGACGCACCTCTACAACCTGGCGGACGATCCGTTCGAGCAGAAGGACCTCGCCCGGGATCCCGCCCGCCCGGAAACGCTCAAGGAAATGGCGGGGGTCCTCGAGGACTGGCGGAAGAAGACCCCTACGCCCGGGACAGAACCCGGCGCAAGGTAGCCGCGACGCGCCGGACGGTCGCTTCCGGCATCGACGTCCAGAAGGGAATGGCGAGCGTCCGCTCCGCCACCGATTCCGTGACCGGAAACGGTCCCTGCTTGAGCCCGAGCCGGCCTGCCCCGCGCCATTCCCGCTGCATGAGGTGGATCGGCGGGAAGTAGGGGCGCGTGTCGATCCCGGCCTCCCGAAGCCCTTTCTGGACGTCGGCCCGGGAGACCCCTTCCGGGAGAAGAACCACGTAGACGAACCACGATCGCGTCATCCCGCGCGGCGTCTCGAGGAACCGGAGCCCCGGAATACCCGACAGGAGACGGCGGTATCCGGCGGCGACCCTGGCCCGCGCGCGGAGCATCCGGGGCAGGCGCGCGAGCTGCGAGCGGCCGAGCGCCGCGGACATCTCGTCGAGGCGGTAGTTGTAGCCGAGCCTCGGGTGCGCGAGCCATTCCCCGCTCCCGCCGCGACCCTGGTTGAGGAGGGAGCGGGCGTGCGCGGCGAGGCGCGCGTCGTCGGTGACCAGCATCCCCCCCTCGCCCGTCGTCATCTGCTTGTTGGGATAGAAGGCGAAGACGGCGCATTTCCCGAACGTGCCGACCTTCCGGCCGCGGCACGCCGCCCCGATCGCCTCGCAGGCGTCCTCGATGACGGTCAGGCGGTGACGGCGCGCGACCGCGAGGACCGGCGTCATGTCGCAGGGAAGCCCGAAGACATGCACCGGGAGGATCGCCCGCGTCTTCCGGGTGATCGCCCGTTCGATCCCCGCCGCATCGATATTGAGGGTCGCCGGGTCGATGTCGACGAAGACCGGCCGCGCGCCGACGAAAAGCGGCGCGTTCGCGGACGCCACGAACGAGAAGGGAGACGTGATCACCTCGTCCCCCGGCCCCACCCCGCACGCGACCATCGCCACATGCAGGGCCGCCGTCCCCGACGACATCGCGACGGCGTGCCGCGTCCCGGCGAAACGCGCGAATTCCCGTTCGAACGCCGGAAGCTCCGGCCCCAGCGACAGGAAGTCGCTCCGCATGACGCGCGCCACGGCGCGCCGGTCGGCGGGCGTGATGTCGGGACGAGAGAGAGGAATCACAGTCCAGCGCGATCCAACAATTGATGAATTTCCAATTCTTCAAGAAACTTCGCTTGGTGTGACTGATAAGCTTCCACTGAAATCTTTTTCTTAACAAAGCCCATCGCCTGTTTCCATGCTGGCTGAACAACAAAAAACTCTTTTGTTTCATCCGCGCGAAGCGCCTCCTCCAGCGTCAACAATTCTTCCTGAACCTTTTCGCCTATTCCCACGCCTCTTTGTTTCGGACGGATTCGAATTAACCCGGCATCCTTCTTGAGACGTCGAGCAGCTCTTTCAGCAACAACCTTGATCAGATCTTCAACTTGCACAACCGGCATTTTCAAAATAAATATTTCTCCTCCTCGAGCCTGAGACATCGCTTTCAGTACCGACTTAACTGCATCACCAACTGTCATTACAAAACGCGTCATTGTGGGGTCGTTCAGCTGTATCTCTTCATTCCGCGCGATCTTATTTTGAATGATTGGCACCACAGAGCCGCGCGACCCGAGGACGTTCCCGAAGCGCACGGCGGAAAAGACCGTCCCCTTGGCCCACTGGTTGGCGGCCGAGACGATCCTCTCCGCCACCAGTTTGGTCGCCCCCATGGTGCTCGTCGGGTTCACCGCCTTGTCGGTCGAGATCATGACCATGCGCCCCACGCGGGCGTCGAGCGCGGCCTGGATCACGTTCTGGGTCCCCAGCACGTTCGTCTGGACCGCCTCGAACGGGTTGTACTCGCACGCCGCGACATGCTTCATCGCGGCGGCGTGGAAGACGACATCGATGTCGGAGAACGCCCGGCGCACGCGCTCGGGGTCCCGCACGTCGCCGATCAGGAAGCGCGCGCGCGTCCCGGCCGAGAGCGACTGCGCCAGCTCGTGCTGCTTGGTCTCGTCCCGGCTGAAGACGCGCACCACCGCCGGATTCGCCGCCAGGACCTGACGGACGATCTCGGAGCCGATGGAACCGGTCCCGCCGGTGACGAGGACCTTCTTTCCCTTGAGGGAGAACGCCATCCGCGCGCGCATCCTATTCAAGGGATCGGCCGCGCGCATGCGATTCTTCACCCTCCTCCCCGGCGGCGCGCGCCGCGGCGTTTCGGCTACCATGCGCGCATGCGAATGATCCCGTGGACGTTCCTGCGCCGCGGCGGGCTTAGAGCTGTCGGAAAAACCGGATCTCGGCGCGTTGCGAGCGCGGCTGGGCCGGATCCCAGGAGCGACGAGGAGGCGTATTGAGGGGAAATACGGTGAGGAGGAGCGACACCGGAGACGACCCAGCCCCGCCGCAACCCGGAGGGGCGCGGGATCTTGCGGTCGCGTGGCTGTGTTGCGGCTCGTCGGAAACCCGTTCCGCCAGGGTTGCCTCCTCGCCGCGCCTTGCCATCGGCCGCAATCTCGCGCGCCGCGCCAGAGCCCAGTTTTTCCCGACAGCTCTTATCCTGATCCTGTTCCGGGCGGCCGGGACCTGGTGCGCGGACGTTCCGGAAGCCGCGCCCGCCGCCGCGGGAATGCCGTGGCTGGGGGTCCAGCTGTCCGGCGACGCGTCTTCCGGCCTCGGGGTCGCCGCCGTGATCCCCGGAAGCCCGGCCGAGCGGGCGGGCCTGTCCGAAGGGGACATCGTCGTCACGTTCGACGGGAATCCCGTCGGCGCCGCGCAGGAATTGACCCGCGCGGTGCGGCAGCGCAAGCCGGGGGATCGCGTGGCGCTCGGGGTCACGCGAAACGGCCGGCCGATGACGATCGGTGTCGTCCTCGGGACCTACCGGCCCCTGTCGGAGGAACCCGATCTCCCGGGCCCCAAGGGGTTCAGCGACATCACCGGGCGCGCGGGTCTCGCCGGCCTCCACGCCTTTCACCGGGGATCCTGGGGAGACGTGAACGGGGATTCCTGTCCGGACCTTGTCGTGGAGCGGCAGCTCTTCCTGAACCGGACGGACGGGACCTTCGAGAAGGCGGACCTCGAGAAGGCCGGGCTCGGGGAGAATCCGGGCGGGGCGGTCGTCCTCGCGGACTTCGACAACGACGGGAACCTGGACGCGTACTTCTCGGGCGGCGAGGGGAACATCCCGTTGGACCAACGGCCGTCCCCGGTCACCCATCCCGGCACCGGAGCACTTTACCTGGGGGACGGGAAGGGGCGCTTCAGGAAGGGGAAGGTTGCCCCCAATCCGGCCCCTTTCCGCGCCATGGGAGCCGCCGCCGCCGATTTCGACGGGGACGGATGGGTGGACCTGTACGTCGCCAACTACGAGAAATGGATCACCGAGAAGGACCAGGGAATGCCCTTCGCGGACGTCCTGTTCAGGAACGACCACGGCAGCCTGGAACCGGCCTGGGAGGCCCCGAAAACCAAGATCCATCCGGCCTACGGGGTGACGGCCTGCGATTTCAACCAGGACGGGCGGATCGACATCTACGTGTCCAATTACAGGCTGGCCCCCAACTTCCTCTGGGTCAACACCGGAGCCGGCGGCCCCTTCCCCTTCGTCGACGAGGGATTCCGGCGGAAGGCCGCCGGAGACGTCAAGAAGGGCCCGCGAGGCGAACCCCTCAAGATCAGGGACGTGAACGGTCTCGAGTACCCGGTCTGCGGACATACGATCGGCTCCGCCTGGGCCGATTTCGACAACGACGGCCGCGTCGACCTCCTGGCGGGGGGACGCCTCTTCCGGAACGAGACGAAGGGGGGGAACTTCCTCAAGGTCCGCCTCAAGGGGACGCATTGCAACCGCGCCGCGATCGGGGCGGTGGCCACGGTGAAAGCCGGCAACCTCGTCGTGACGCGCCAGGTCGAGGCGGGCACCGGAAACGGGAACCAGAACGACCTGGCCCTCCACTTCGGGCTGGGCGACGTCGCGGGAGAGGTCTCCGTGACCGTGCGCTGGCCGTGCGGGAAGACGACGGAACACAGGGTCCGGGCGAACACCGCGGCCGTCATCGCGGAGTGATCCGCGCGGCCTGAAAAAACCCCGCCGGGGGTCCTCCCCGGCGGGGTCGTCATGCGTCGAGGCCTCGACCGTCTAGCGCCCGAACCCCGGCATCCCCTTCATCGCCGCCCCCATCATCATCGACTGCATGGAGTCGTGCTTCTTGTACCCGGCGGGGGCCTCGAACAGTTTTGCGTCGGGCTTTCCCGTCTTCACGTTCTTGAAGCGGTTCGTGATCGTCGATCCATCCTGCACCGTCTGCGTCTGGATCGGGAAGTTCTTGAGGTCGGTCGCCTCCCAGGTGGTCATCTCGAATTTCTTGCCGTCCGCCATCGTCACGGTGACGAGGTACTTCACGCAGGGATGCCCGTCGACCTTCTCCTTGCCGACTTCCTTCCGTTCGATCTTCGCGGCCTCTTCGGCCTTCCCCTTCCCCTTGGCGACGTCGTGGGGCATCTCGCAGTACGCCTGCATGCCCGGGTAGACCATGAGCGTCGTCTTCTTCTCGGGAAGGACGATCGTGACCACCTTGTCCATCCCCATCTCCTTCATCGACTGGGCCGAATCGGCGTCGACCCCGTCCATCTTGGCCATGTCCATCTCCATCCGGGTCTTCCCCTCGAGCACGGCGTAGGATCCCCGCATCGTCTGGGGCTTCCCTTTCTTGGGCTGGATCTCGATCTCCATGTCGGCCGTGCAGGAATGCTGCTTCATCAGGGCCGCCATCTCCGGCCCGGGCCCCTGCTGGGCGGGCGGCTTTTCCGATCCCCCGCCGAACCATCCCGCCATTGCCGCCGCCGGAAGAAGCCCCGCCGCCATGACACCTGTCCATCTCTTCATGAGACCCCCTTTTCGTTTTTCCTGGTCCGGCCGACGACCGGCCGGAGACGAACGGTATCACGCCGGCGGGCGCCGGGAAAGACGCGAGGGAACCCGGAGGGGGCGGCCGTCGGGGGCCTCTCGGCGAATGGTGCCGATGGCCGCTCCATGAGGCGGCCCTGATCGTCGGGCACGTTCTCCGGGGACGTTCCTCGCGGCATCCGTGCCGCTCGTCACTCGAGTTGCGCCGCCCCCCGCGCGCGGCGCGGGAGGGGCTACGGTCCTTCGCGTCCTGCTCCGGGCCTGCTCCACACGCCCCGTCGAACGCACCCGCCGCGGGCCGCCGGAGCGGCCGAGCATCTGCTTCCTCGAACAAAAAACTCATTCCCCGCCCACCCCCATAGGGATCGACGCCCTCCGGGCGTCTTTACTCCCTCGGCCCCCTGCCACCAACAACAACGAGGTAAGGAGGGGGCAAATGGAGAAAGAGCCGAACCGCAGGTGAGGCGATTCCTCCGGGGGCGGGTGGGTCAGACCCCGTTTATAAAAGCACGGGGCCGGTGTGCGGGATTCATGCGCATCGATGGCGCGCGCCCCGGGGCGGGAGCGTTTTCGGGGGCCTGATGGAGCCGGGCCGGTCAGGATGTGCCAGGCCCGGCGACATCGGAGCGACCGAGCGGCACGGATGCCGCGAGGGAGCGTCCCCCGACAAACGCGAACCGCCCGAAGGGGCGTGCTATCGCGCAGGCGGCGGCTCTATTTTCCCGTCTCGAACCGGACGCTTCTGGCCCCCTCAGAGTCATAGAGCGCGATTTTCGGAACGTCCTCCTGTATCACGCTTTTCATGTCCATCGCACTGCCGTCGAACAGGGCGAATCTCGGGGATCCGTACGGAAGCCAAAGACCGACGTATCCTTTACGATCGCTGTTGTCCTGAAGCTCGATTGACGGAGCTGTTGCCTGGACGCCGAGCCGGACGATTTTCTTGCCCCCCTCGCCCCACAAGTTGACGACCGGAACACCTCCATTCAGCATCCCGAATTGGGCCATCGAACCGCTTTCCCAATCCCGGAACACCAGATGTGCACCGTTGTCATCCACCTCCCACGAGCCCGCCTCGTCCCCGTCCCACGTCATGAGCCTGAATTTCGTCGCCTCGACGACGCCGGAATGCCCGCATATCCGTCCCGACGCCAGCCCCCCGAGAAAACCGGCAATGACCGCGACGACAATCATGATGGCGTGCTTCATTCGCGTCCCCCTCCGATTCCGGACGATCCCGCACGGCAGAGAAAAACCCCGCCGGAGAACGCTCCGGCGGGGCCTGGATGTGACGAAAGGTTACTTCGCTTCGAACTCGGCGTCGATGACGCCGTCGTCCCCCTTGCCCTTCTTCTTGGGGTTCTCCTGGGGCGCCTCGCCGGCGGCGCCCGACGGGCCACCGGCCCCGGCGGACGCGCCCTGGGCCCCGCCCGCGGCGGCCGACTTGTAGAGCTTCTCGGCGAGCGAATGCGAGGCCTTCTCCAGCGCCTCGCATTCCTTCTCGATCGCGGCGGCGTCCCCCTTCTGGATCGCCCCCTTGAGGCTCGCGACGGCCGACTCGACCTTCTTCCTCTCGTCGGCGTCAAGCTTGTCGCCGGCCTCCTTCAGGGACTTCTCCGTGAGATAGACGAGCTGGTCCGCCTTGTTCTTCGCCTCGGCGGCCCCTTTCCGCTTCTTGTCCTCCTCGGCGTGGCGCTCCGCCTCCTTCTGCATCTTCTTGATCTCCTCTTCCGAAAGCCCCGAGGAGGCCTTGATCTGGATCTGGTGCTCCTTCCCGGTGCCGAGGTCCTTCGCGGAGACCTTCAGGATGCCGTTCGCGTCGATGTCGAACGACACCTCGACCTGCGGCATGCCGCGCGGCGCGGGGGGGATCCCCGTCAGCTGGAACTGCCCGAGGAGGCGGTTGTCGGCCGCCATCTCGCGCTCGCCCTGGAACACCTTGATGTCGACGGCGGGCTGGTTGTCTTCCGCCGTCGAGAACACCTGTTTTTTCGCGGTCGGGATAGTGGTGTTCCGCTCGATCAGCTTCGTGAAGACGCCCCCCAGGGTCTCGATCCCCAGGGAGAGCGGCGTCACGTCGAGGAGCAGGACGTCCCGGCGCATGTCGCCGCCGATGATCGCCCCCTGGATCGCGGCGCCGACGGCGACCACCTCGTCGGGGTTCACCTCGTGGTTGAGCTTGTCCCGCTTGAAGAGGTCCTTCACCAGCTCCTGGACCTTGGGCATCCGGATCATGCCGCCGACGAGGACCACCTCGTCAATCTCTGTGGGCTTGAGCTTGGCGTCGGCCAGCGCCTTCTCCACCGGGATGCGGCAGCGGGCGATGAGGTCCTCGGTGATCTGCTCCAGTTTCGCGCGCGTCAGGGTCACGACGAGATGCTTGGGTCCCGAGGCGTCCGCCGTGATGAACGGCAGGTTGATCTCGGTCGAGAGCGACGTCGAGAGCTCGCACTTGGCCTTCTCGGCGGCCTCCTTCAGGCGCTGGAGCGCCATGACATCCTTGCGGAGGTCGATGCCGTTCTCGCGCCTGAATTCCCCGGCGATCCAGTCCATCACCTTCTGGTCGAAGTCGTCGCCGCCCAGGTGCGTGTCGCCGTTGGTGGAGAGGACCTGGAAGACCCCCCCCTCCCCGACGTCCAGGATCGAGATGTCGAACGTGCCGCCCCCCAGGTCGAAGACGGCGATCTTCTGGTCCTTCTTCTTGTCGAGGCCGTAGGCGAGCGCGGCCGCGGTCGGCTCGTTCAGGATCCGCTCCACGGAAAGCCCCGCGATGGCGCCGGCGTCCTTCGTGGCCTGGCGCTGGCCATCGTTGAAATAGGCGGGGACCGTGATGACGGCCCGCTCCACCTTCTCTCCCAGGTACGCCTCGGCCGTCTCCTTGAGGCTGCGGAGCACCATCGCCGAGATCTCCGGAGGGGAATAGGTCTTTCCCCGAATCTCGACCTTCACGGACTCGTTGGCCTTGCCGACGACGGCGTAGGGGACCATCTTCTCTTCCTGCCCCACCTCCTCGTGGCGCCGGCCCATGAACCGCTTGATCGAGTAGACCGTGTTCTTGGGATTCGTGACCGCCTGGCGACGCGCGAGGATCCCCACGAGCCGCTCCCCCTTCTCGGTGAACCCGACCACGGAGGGCGTCAGGCGCGCCCCCTCGGCGTTGGTGATGACGACAGGCCGGTCCCCCTCCATGATGGCGACGACCGAGTTCGTGGTCCCGAGGTCGATTCCGATGATCTTTCCGGTGGCCATGGTCAGAACCTCCTTGTTGCCTACGCCGCGAACACGTCCGCCAGGACGCGGTCGACCGCTCCCACGTCGACGGGCTTCTCGAAGATGTGCCGGCAGACGGGCCGCACCCGCTGGATCTCCCGCTCGTGCCGCGCGAACGACGTGATCAGGATGATCGGCAGGGCCGGAAACCGCGCGTGGAGGTCCAGGATCACTCCCGTAAAATCACACGCCGCCGGGGCCGGGTCCGCCATGAAGAGGTCCCAGGGCTCCGCCGCGAGCGTTCCGGCCGCGTCTCCCCAGTCGCCGGCGGCACGCACCGAGAAACCCCGCCGCGCGAGGAGCCCCGAGAGCGCCGCGCGCGATCCCGCCTCCGCATCCAGGACGAAGACACGACGCTGCATGGAGCGCCTAAAATGCAAATCCCGAGCCTTGCAGGGAAAAAGAAAAGGCCAAAAACAAGAACCTAATACAAATAAATAATAAGGTTACGAATTATCCTTCCAGGGCGATGTGTTCGCCCGGTTTCAGGCTCACCCTGCGTGCCATTCTGGCCTACAGAATGGGCTTTGTGGCGGACCAGGCGGAAAATTCGGTCTTCCAGGGAACCTCGATCTCGAACTCGTCCCTGGAAAGCTTGCGGAAACAGGCCGCCGGCGAGGCGGCCGGATCCCCCGAAAGGAACACGGGGTGCTCCCCGACCGTCAGGGACGGGGCGTCGCCCGCCAGGGGTTTCCGGTCGGCGCCGACAGCGCAGTTCCCCCCCGCGGCCAGGACTCCCGAGACGAGATCAGCCAACCCCGTGAACCGCCGCGTCTCGACCAGGGCGAACCGGACGGGGACACCCGCGAGCCTGCGGGCTTCGACCAGCCACCCCTCGGGGGTGATCCGCCCGTAGAACGTGATCCCGTCCGCCAGCGTGTCCTTCACCGCCCAGCGCAAGGCCGACAGGTCCGCGCCCGGATCCTCCCCTTCGACGGTCTCCGCTTCTCCGGCCATCACCCCCGTTTATCGGCGCCGGACGGACCGTCCTTGACATTCCTCCGGGGCACTGGTCGAATGGACCGCATGATTGCTAAATCCGCCGGCTCGTTCCTCCTGGCCGCCTTTGTCTTCCTGGCCCCGGCCGCGCGCGCCGAGGAGCCGGGCTTGTTCGAGCAGGCGGTGGCCGCCTTCGCCGAGGGGGACAGCCCGAAGGCCGCGGGTCTCTTCCAGAAGTTCCTCGCCATGAACCCCTCCCCGGCGGACGCCCGGAGGCTCGCGACGGGCCAGCACGAGACGGTCCTCTTCTCGATGCTCGGCGACGACGCCTGCCGCGACAGCGCCGCACGCCTCTTGAGCATGGCCTCCTTCGCCAGCGAGCGCGTGGCCGCCGACCCCGAGACGGTGCGCGGTGTCGTGCGCGAGTGCCTCGCCTTCGGCGCCGAGGACGACTCCGCGGCGGTCTGGGAAGCCGAATCGCGCCTGGCGCGCGTCGGCGAGGGGGCGGCGCCCGTCCTCTTAGAGGAGATGTCGAAGACCCGGGAGCAGAACCGGCGCGCCCGCGTCGCGGCCCTGGTGGAGAAGACCGGTCCGGCGATCCTCCTTCCCTGGACCGAATGCCTGGCCGTGACGGACCCGGACCTGCGCTCCCTGATCCTGCACCTGGTGGGCCGGATGCTCGCCGACAACCGCTGCGTCGACGAGCCGTCGCGCCTCTACGCGCTGGCGCACGTCCAGTCGCTGCGCGACGACGAGGGGGAGCCGGGCCCGGTCCGGGAGGAGGCGGCCGAGATCCTGAAGCGCCACGGCGCGCCGATCGCCGACTCGTCCGGGGCCGTCGAGAGCTTCATCCGGGCGGGCGAGCGGTTCTTCCTCTCGGAGCCGGCGCGCCTCGCGCAGACCCGCGTGGGCAGGCTCTCCCTGCCCCTCTCGCAGGTCTGGATGTGGGACGCGGCCGCGCAGGGGCTGCGCCCCCTCGACCTCGCCTCGTTCGCCGTCGGCGACAGCACGCCGCTCCCCGGATTCGTCCCCACCTTCGCCGTGAACGAGATCATGGCCCAGGTGTCGGCCGTGCACGCCCTGCGGCGCGAGCCGGCGAGCTCCGCCGCGATGGCGCTCTTCGCCTGCGGGGTCTATGCGGAGCTCTCGGAGAACCGCCAGATCCAGGAGAGCGGCAGGGACTATCCCGAGATGTCCGCCTTCCTGCCGGTCCTCGCCGCGCGCGAGACGACGCTGACGCGGGAGACCGCGCGCCTGACGGCCATGGGGTGCGCCAACCTCTCCGGCGCCCTGCGCCTCGCCCTGACGCACAACAAGATGGGGGCGGCGTCGCACCTGCTCGGCCTGGTGGCCGACCTGGGCCGTGGCCTTCCGCTGCCGGCCAGCGAATCCGAGTACCAGGCCCAGAAGGCGGCGGGGCTCGCGCGGCTCCACAGGAGACCCGCCGGAAAGGACAGGAAGGACGACCGCCAGAAGCGGAAGGACGACGCCAGGGGACAGCCCCTCTCGGTCGACCTCTCCCCCCTGATCGACGCCCTGGACTGCCCGAACCCGCTCATCCAGTACCGTGCGGCGCTGGCACTGGCGAGCTTCGATCCGGCGAAGCCCTTCTATCGCTTCGACCGCGTGGTCCCCCTCCTTGCCCGGGCGGTCGGCGACATCACGCCGCAGGCGGTTCTCGTGGCCTCCTCGGACGCGGGGTTCGCCAACGAGCTGGCGGACATGCTGCAGTCCCTGGGATACGCCGCGATCCGCGCGGTGAGCCCCGAGGAGGCGATCCAGAAGGCGCGCGATTTCCCCTCGAAGGACGCGATCCTGATCGACCACCGGATGGCCGGAAAGATCCCCGTGGGTCGGGGATACGCCTCGGCCCTGGTGAAAAACCGCAAGGAGGCGGAGACCGCCCCGGAGATCTTCCTTCACCTGCAGCAGGACGTCCGGACGAAGGGGGTTCCCACCTGGATCCTCCTTCCCGAGGGAGACGTGGAGCCTTCCGCCTACGGCTCGGCCCCGATCGCCGGCTTCCTGCGCCGCCCCGTCTCGCGCGACGTCCTCGAGGAGAACCTAGCGAAGACCCTGGCCACCTCGACCCACGAGGAATCGCTTGCCCGGAGCACGGCCCTGGCCGCGAGCGCCACGCTGGGCGGGCTCGACCGCCGGCGATCGATCTTCGCCCCAGCGCTGGGCGAGGCCGCCAAATCCCTCGCGAGCGCCATCCGCAAGGGGGCCGGACGGCGCGGGGAGACGCTGGCCGACGCCTACCGCCTCCCGTTCCTGGCGGCCCTCGCGCGCGTCGGGAGCTCCCCTGAAGCGGTCATCTGCTTGCAAGCCGCCGAGGACGCCGCCAACAGCGTCGAGGTGCGCGTCGCCGCGATCCGCACGGCGGGCGAGATCCTGGGGAATGCCCGGCCCGCGCCGCTTCCGCCCGACGCCGTTCCGGCGCTCCGGCGCCTGGCGGGCTCTCCGGACGACGAGACGCGGACCGCCGCGGCCTGGGCCCTGGGACGCCTGGATCTGGCGCCCGAAGAGGCGGGGCGGCTCACGCTCGGCGCGCCGCCTCCCGAGCCGGTCGAGTAGTCCGGTCAGGTTCGGGGCCGCCGGCACGCCCGGACGAAATCAGCCAGAAGGGGCTTGCGCATCCGGTGCCCGGCGGGGAGCCGCTCCGGGTGCCATTCGACCGCCAGCAGGTACGGGCCGGCCGTTCCCTCGAACGCCTCCACGACGCCGTCGGGGGCGGTCGCCGAGACGCGAAGCCCCTTTCCGAGGCGGTCCACCGCCTGGTGATGCGCGCTGTTCACCGTGAAACGGCCGGCCCCCACGAGGCGGGAAAGCCGTGTCCCGGGAACGACCTCCACCGGGTGCATCGGAACGGCGCGCCGGGGCATCTTGACGAGCGGATTCTTGTGCTTGAGGGCGCGCGGATTCCAGGAAGGGATGTCCTGGATCAGGGTCCCGCCGAGCGCGATGTTGGCGAGCTGGAACCCGCCGCAGATCCCGAAGACGGGAAGCCGGCGCCTGCGCGCGGCGCGGAAAAGCGCGAGGTCCGTCTCCGTCTTCGCGCGGGGGACGATCCGGCCGCACGCCGGTTCCCGGCGCTTCCCGTAGAAGGCCGGGTCGATGTCGTCGCTCCCCGTGAATATCACCCCGTCGACGCGCGCGGCGAGGGCGTCCGCCCGCGCGGGGTCGGAAAGCGGCCCCACCAGGAGCGGCACCCCCCCGGCGCGCTCGACCGCCCCGAGATACGGCATCGAGAGGAAGGGGCGATGCCGACCCGGCCCCTCCTCGAGGTCGCAGTTGAGCGCGATGACCGGCCTCACCAGGCGACCTTGCAGGTCTGGACCTGCCCCTTCCTGTCCGGGTAGAGGACGTACCCCCGTTCCTTCCCGTAAAGATACAGGTCCGCCGTGATCTCGACGTCGTCCCGGCAGTATTTCGCGATGAGGTCGATCTTCCCCTCCTTGAACCACCGGATCGCGTCGAGGCCGTCGCCGGACTTCCCCTTCCCGAGGGTCGCCCCGGCGATCGAATCGAGCTTCACGCGGAATCCGGCCGACCGCTCGAACTCCTCGAGGAGATCCAGGGTCGGGAGATCCGCGAGCTTCCGGTCCGTGTAGGCGGAGAGAACCGGGTAGTCGAACCGGCGGATGTTGAACCCGACGACCAGATCCGCCCCGTACAGGTGGTCGACAAGCGCGGCGAGATCCGCCTCCTGGTAGGTGCGGACCGTCCGGTCCGGAAGGTCCATCGCGACAGCGATCGAGATCTTGAGGGCGCGGAAGTTGTCGCGGCCGCCCACCTCGGCGAACGACTTCTGGGTCTCGACGTCGAAAACGACCGTTTTTTTCGGTCCGGTCGCCTCGCCGAACAGGTCCAGCTGGGTCTCGGTCATGCGCACGCCTTTCGCGCGGCGGCCCGGGCGGCGAAGGGGCGCGCCGGCAGGGCGCAGGCCGGCTTCAGGGGGCATCCGCCGCAGATCTCCGGGACCTGGTAGCCCCGGCAGGCGCCCGAGATCCCCAGGTGCGCCAGGGCGAAGTCGAACCGCACCGGGTCCCGCGCGTCGATCCGCGCCAGGCTTTCCGTGACCTCCCGGGCCGTTTCCCAGCGGGACGCGGTCCGGCGGGTGAGCCCGATCGCGAAGGCGATCCGGTGGACATGCGTATCGAGCGGGACAGTGAGTTGTCTCGTCGGGATCCCGCGCCAGAGCCCCAGGTCGATCCCGTCGTCGGGCCGGACCATCCATCGGAGGAACAGGTTCCAGCGCTTGAGCGGGCTTCCGCGCGCGGGATCGGCGAGCAGGAACGCGAGCGTGCGGAGCCCGGAGCGCCTCCCGTAGACCGGCGCCGGATCGACCGCGCGGAGCCGGCCATGGAAGGCGGCGAGGGCCGGCCGCAGGTCCGGCATCTCCCGACGCCACCCCTTCATGAACGCGCGCTCCAGGGACCCGTCCTCGGCCAGGATCCGGCGGATCCCCTCGACGAGATAGGCGATGTCGCGCGCGTCCGTCCACCGGTGGCGCCAGCCGGCCAGGGCCGCGCGCGTGGCGCGCGGCGTCGCGCGCCGGACCCAGGCCGCCGGATGCGGTCCCATCGCGTCCAGGACGTCCGACGTCTTCGCCAGGAGCGACCCCACCCGCCCGTAGGCGAGAAGGGCCGAGACAAGCGCCGCGACCTCGCGGTCGGCGGGATCGCGGTACCCCCTCGGGAACCGGACCGGGTCGTTCGCGAGCCGGCCTGCCGCGGGAAAGCGGCGGGCGAAGCGGGACAGGATTCCGGGAAGCGAGGGACGCGCCGGCATCCGCCCCATCGTACGTTCCAGCCCCCGGGCGCACCACCCGGAGGGCGTCCCGCGCGGACGCGGATGCTCTCTTGCACCAACCCCTCTCCCGACCGATGATCTTCCGTCGCCGGAGAGACCGGCCTGGCCGCGTGCTTCTCTTCTAAGGAGGACCCATGAATCCGAACCGGTTCGCGATCCCGCTTGCCCTGCTCCTGACCGGCTGCGCCGGCGTCCCGGCGGGCGGTTCCCCGGCGGCGGGGGACGACGCCCCGTCCGCGGCGGCGCTGGAGGCGGCCGGAATCGCCGTCACCGCCGCGCAGGAGCGCCTTGCCGCGGCCGAAAGCGACGCGGCGATCCAGGAGGAGATGAACCGCCTGTCCCTCGAGACGGCCCGCTCCGAGCTCAAGCAGGCCCAGATGCGCCTGGCGCTCCTGGAGAACGTGGACGGGAAGAAGCGGACCGACGAGGCGGCGCTCGCCGTCCGGCAGGCGCAGGACATGATCGACGACGCTACCGACGAGCTCGACCAGCTCAAGAAGATGTACGGGGAAAACGAGCTCGCCGACGCCACCAAGGAGATCGTCATCAAGCGCGGCGAGCGCCAGCTCGTGCGCGCCCGGGAAGGGCTCGCGATCCAGCAGGTGAACCAGGCCAAGGTCCGGGACGAGATCGCTACCGAGCGCGAGAAGGCCTCCCTCGAGCTTCTCCAGAAGCAGCGGGAATCGGAGCAGGCGGCCCTGAAGGCGAGGAACCTCTCCCAGCAGAAGCGCGCGGCGGTCCTCGAGGCGCAGGCCTCCCTCAAGAAGGCCCAGGACGAGCAGGACCAGCTCAAGAAGAAGGCGAAACCCGCGGACGCCCCGAAACCGGAATCCGGGAAATGAAGCCGGTCCTGGCGGGGCTCGCCGCGGGAGCGGCGTGCCTCGCGCTTTCCCTTCACGCGACCGGCCCGGCCGGCGCCCGCGACGCCGCGATCCGGAAGGCGGTCGCCTATCTGACCGCCGCCCAGAACAGGGAGGGGTCCTGGGGATCCGTGAAGGAATCCCTCTCGTGGGACGTCTTCTGGTCAAGCCCGGAGGCGCACCGCTCCTGGCGGCTCGCCTGCACGGGACTTGCCTGTATGGCCCTCATGGACCATTCAGGGCGGCTCGCGTCCACGGCCCCGATCGAACGCGGGATCGACTGGATGCTCGCCAACGCCGACGTGAAACGGTGCAACGACTGGGACACGGACCACGTCTGGGGCTGGATCTACGCCCTGGAGGCGCTTTCCCGCGCGGAACGGTTCGAACCGCTCCGCTCCCGGCGGGACGCGATCCGGCCGGTGGTGGACCGGCTGATCCGGGATCTCGCCGTCTACCAGACCCCCGCCGGCGGATGGGGATATTACGACTTCGACACGCCCAGGACCCGCACCCCGCGGTGGGCGACCTCCTTCACGACCGCGAACGCCGTCCTGGCCCTGCGCGAGGCGCGCGACACGGGGCACGCCCTGCCGCCCGGCACGATGAAGGCGGCCCTGAAGGCGATCCACCGGACACGCCTGCCGGGGGGCACCTACACGTACACCGTCCACGCGATCCCGTCTCCGGGAGAGGGGTTCCCGCTCGACGAGAACACCATCTCTCCGGTGAAATGGTCCCTTTCCCGGATCCAGGTCTGCAACCTCGCGCTGCACCTGGAAAACGACGGAATCAGTGAAGCCGACATCGCGAGGGGGCTCGATGATTTCATCGCCCACCACCGCTTCCTGGACATCGCCTGCTACAAGCCGATCCCGCACGAGACGTATTACGCCAATTCGGGATACTTCTACCTGTATGGCCACGCCTATGCCGCCCGCCTCGTCCGGCTCCTGCCGCCGGACCTGCGGGCGCGCTATGGGCCGCGCATCGAGGCGGAGGTCCTCAAGCACCAGGAAAAGGACGGCTCCTTCTGGGACTTTCCCATGATGGGGTACGGAAAGCCGTACGGCACCGCTTTCGCCCTGATCACGCTCGCGCCATGAGGCCTCTCCTTGTGGCGGCGCTTCTCGCCTGCGCCCTGCCGGCCGGCGGGGCCGGGGACCGCGCCCCCTTCTCCAGGAACGAGGCGATCCGTCGGGGGACCGGTTTCCTGGTCGCCGCCCAGAATCCGGACGGGTCGTGGGGCTCGGGGGTGCGGGAGGTCAGGCTCTACAACACCGGCTGGCCCGCGGAGACCTACCGCGCCTGGAAGGTGGCCACGACAGCTCTCGCGTGCCAGGCCCTGATGGCGCACCCCGAAACGCCGAAGACCCGGGACGCCATCCTGAAGGGGATCGACTATCTCCTGGCGAACACCGGTCTGAAGCGTTCGAACAACTGGGACACCGACTACGTCTGGGGACTGATCTATTCCCTCGAGACGCTGTCGCTGGCGCGCCGGAACGCCGCCTGCGCGCGCCTGGGCGAGCGGATCGATAAGGCCGTCCCGCCGCTGATGCGCCACCTCCTGTCCCTTCAGAACCCGTCCGGGGGATGGAATTACTACGACTACACGGCCTTCAACTGGCCCGCCGTGGCGACCTCCTTCACGACCGCGAACGCCGTCCTGGCCCTTCACGCGGCGCGCGGGGCGGGGTACGCCGTCCCGGAAAGGCCGGTCCAGGTCGCTCTCGGGGCGATCCGGAGG
>CAYVXZ010000025.1:0-29548 GCA_964455625.1 uncultured Planctomycetales bacterium
CGCTGCGCGGCCGAGCAACCGGAGCCCGAGGCCGGGCCGGAGCAGGCCTCTCCGCTTGCGACACACGGAATTCCCGGATGAACCAAAAGAAGAAGTTCTCTTTGGGGCGCTTTTCTTGTTGCTTCCACTGGTGGACCGCGGGACTGGAGGACTGTCACATCTTTTCTGGTGCTTGGATTCCGAGGAGCGTCAGCCCCGACTTGAGAGCGAGGCGCGCCCCGTCCGCCAGGCGCAACCGTGCCGCCTGCGTGGCGGCGTCCGCCTGGATCACGGGGCATTCCTGGTAGAACTGGCTGAACGCCTTGGCGAGGTCGAGGAGCGCCGTCGCGACATACGAGGGCTCCGCATCCGCCACGGTGCGCTCCACCTGGCGGGGGAGGTCGGCGATGTTCTTGAGGAGCCGGATCTCGGCGTCATGCACGAGCGGCGCCGGATCGGCGTCGGCGCGGACGGGCGCCGGGGCCTTCCGCAGGATCCCCGAGATCCGGGCGTGGGCGTACTGGACGTAGGGACCCGTGCGTCCCTGGAAATTCAGGAGGTCGTCCCAGTCGAAGACGACATCCTTCACGCGGCGGGTCTTGAGGTCATTGAAGACGACCGCGCCGACACCGATTTTCTCCGCGATGGCCGGAATTTCCCCTTCCGGAATGGAGACGAGCCCTTCCTTGAGGGCGTCCCGGATCTTCGCCTCCGTGCGCTTCACCGCCTCGTCCAGGACTTCCGCCAGCAGGATGAACGTCCCCTCGCGCGTCCGCATTCCCTGGTAGTGGCCGAACGAGACGTGCTGGCACCGCGGGACCCAGTCGCACCCGGCGAGCTCCAGCACCTTGAAGAACTGCCGGAAGTGGAGCTCTTGCGGCATCCCGACGACGTAGAGCATCTTCTCGAAGCGGTGCTTCTCCGCGCGCTCGCGCGCGGCGGCGATGTCGCGCGTCGCATAGAGGCTTGACTCGTCCCCCTTCCGGAGGAGGCAGGGGGGCATCTTGAACTCCTTCAGGTCGACGATCAGCGCCCCCTCGCTCAACTGCACGAGCCCCTTTTCGCGGAGCCACGCGATCAGCCCCTCCGCTTGCGGGGCATAGGCGCTTTCCCCCTCGATCCGGTCGAAGCGGATCCCGAGCCGCGCGTAAAGGGACATGAATTCCTTGAGCGAGATCTCCTTGAAGGCGTTCCAGAGGCGGAGCGACGCCGGATCCCCCTTCTCGAGCGCGGCGAAGGCCGCACGCGCCTGGTCGGCGAGCTCCGGCTTCGCCTTCTTCTCGTTGTTGAACCGGACGTAGAGGTCCATGAGCGCCAGAAGCGCGTCGGGCCGCGTCAGCGTCTCCGGCGTCCCCCAGTTCCGGAACGCCACGAGAAGCGTCCCGAACTGTGTCCCCCAGTCTCCCAGGTGGTTGAGACGGAGGACCTTCCAGCCAGCCGCCTCGTGCAGGTTCGCGATGGCATTTCCGATCACGGTGGAGCGCAGGTGGTGGACGGCGAAGGTCTTGGCGATGTTGGGCGAGGAGTACTCGACGATGGCCGTCTTTCCGGCGCCGGACCCCGAGCCCCCGTATTTCTCGCCTTGGGCCGCGACGGGGGCCAGGACCGCCTCGGCGTAGGCGGGGCGGTTCACGGAGAGGTTCAGGTACGGTCCGGCGGCGCGGACCGACGCCAGCATCCGCCCCGGCTTGAACCCCTTCGCCCACTCGGCGGCGAGCACCGCCGGTGCCTTTTTCAGGGTCTTCGCGAACGGGAAGCAGGGAAGGGCGTACTCCCCCAGCGTCTCGTCCGGCGGGATCTCGAGCGCTCGCTCGACCGTTCCGGGATCTGCCCCTGTCAGGGGGGCGAGTTCGTCGGCGATCAACCGTGTCGCGCTCGGCATCGCCGGAGTATAGCGAAACGTCAGGTCTGCCGCGGTGCCTGGCCTTCGAGCGATTCTTGGAAGCGCGCCCCGGAATCACCGGGGGGTGCCGCGACGGGCATCATTCGTGCCCTTCGCGATCATCGTCCCGACCCCCGGGAAGATGTACCGATCCCCGGGCCGGGAAGGAGTTGGCGGGTTAAATTGGGATGGTTATGAAATGCCGGAGGGGGATACCTGCCGTTTTCCTTCTTTTCGGAACCTCCCTGACTGCCGGAGAGCCGTCCTCCGACGTGATCGGACAGGCGGTGGCGGACCTTGTCTCGACGGAATTCGAGATGCGACAGGCTGCCTACGGCCGCCTTCTCGATCTCGGGGTGGCGGAACCGGATCGCGTCCTCGCGGCGCTCCCGGCGGAGACGTCCGATCAGGACGAGGAACTGAAGGCGGCTTTCGCGCGCCTGCGCCAGCGCGTTCCCGTTGAAGGGGTGCGTCGCCGGCTCCATGCGCTCATCGGAGATGCCGAACCGGGTGCGTTGCATCCCCGTATGGCACGGGAGAAACTCATTGAGGGGGTGGATCTCTTCTTCGACGCGCCCAGTCCCCGATCTGTCCGGCTCCTGTCCGGAATCTTTCGGGTGCCGCCGCCGGAAATTGCCGATGCGATCTTCCTGTTCCGGGCGTCTCCTGACCCTGCCATGCGGTGCGCCGTGATGGCCACCCTCGGCCGGATCGACACGGTACGCGCGCGGGAGTTGGCCGTGGCGTACCTCGACGACCCGGATCCGGCCGTGCGTGCCCAGGCCGTCGGATCCGCGGCGCAGCTGGCGGGCCGGGAGGCGCTCGTGCTCCTGGAGCCCCGACTCAATGACCCGAAGCGCGAGGTGTGTCTCGCCGCGATCCATGCGATCACCGGAATGGGGCCAGCCGCGGTGCCACCTCTCCGGCGCTTTGCCGAGAAGCAGTTCGTCAAGGAGGGGAAAGGGATGGACCGCCTGCTCGCCTCCCATGCCCTGACCGCGCTCGTCCAGCTCAAGGACAGGGAGTCGGCCCCATTCCTTGCCGCGCTGACCGACCAGTTCGACCTGACGGTACGCGCCACCGCCATCCAGGGGCTGGGAGAGCTGGGAGACAAGCGGTTCGCCTCCCGGATCGCCGCGCACCTTGAGGATCCGGAGGCGTTTATCCGGAACGCCTCGGCGCGGGGGCTGGCCTTTCTTTCCGGGGACGACGCGCTTCGCAAGGCGTGCGCGGATCAGATGACCATGACGCTGGAAGACCAGATCTTTTTCTTTGTCGGCAAGGAGGAAGACCTCCAGCTGGGTGGCGGCGCCGAGGGGATCCGTCCCGACGAGAAGGCGATCGCCGCCGCCAGGGCCTGGTGGGAGGCTCGCAAGGACGATCCGGAGTTCCGCCCGGGGAAATAGGCGCCGTCCTCATCCCGATAGACCATCAACTGATCCGGAGACGGGTATGATGCCTTGCTCGTGTCGGCTGATCATCGACCGTTCGGATGGGGGGCGACGCTGGCGGTCAACCTGGGTTTCTTCCTTTTCTATCTGTACCACCTGGCCCCGGAGATGCAGTGGGGGGACTCGGCGCGGCTGGGCCGTGTCGCGTACGAGGGGGTCCCGGACTTCGTCACGGGGGGCGGGCACGGCCTGACGAGCGTCTTGGGGTGGGCCTTCGGGAGGCTTCCCTTTCCGCACCCCTGGACGCAAAACCTGCTGTCGGCCGTCTGCTCGACGGCGACCCTCGCCGTCTTCCTGCGGACCCTTGCCGCATTGGGGCTTCCGGCCTGGCCGTCCGCGATCGCCGGGGCGGCGCTGGGGGTGTCGCACACGTTCTGGTTCGTGTCGGAGATCCATGAGAGCTACGCGCTCCTGACGCTCACATTCGCGCTTTTCCTGCGAGCGACGGTCGCGCTTCTGGCGGATCCGACGGGACGCCGGATGGCCGTCTGGGCCACCTGTGTCGCGGCCGGGATCCTGAACCACCACCTCTTTTTCCTTCTGGGCGGAATCGCCTGGTCCTGCCTGTTCTTCCTTCTGGAACGCGTCAGGCGACCGGCCTGGGTGGCGGTCCCGTGGGGGGTCTGGCTTGCGTCGGCAGCCCTCTTGACCGGCATCCTCGGATGGGCGAACGGCCCGGCCCGCTTCGCGGAAACGTTCCGGTACCACGTCGGGCATTACGTCGGCGCCGGGGGATACCTGAAGGCGGTGGGGCAGTATGGCGCGCTTCTCGCGTACCAGTTCGCGGGGCCCGCCCTGATCCTGGGCCTGCGGGGAATTCCCGCGCTCGCCCGGGGGCACGGGAGGTTCGCTGCTTTTCTTCTGGCGCTTTTCGTCGCCAATATCCTGTTTGCCTCGTCGTACGGTCTGGGACGGCGGATGTATCTCTTCCTGCCGGCCCACATGATCTTCGCGCTGGCGGCCGGCTTCGGCTGCGCGGCCCTCCTGGCGCGGATGCCGAGCCCACCCCTGGCGGCGGGGGCGCTTCTCGTCGGGGCGCTGGCCTTGCCGACAGGCCTTTACGCGTTGACGCCGCGCCTCATGGAGGGACGGGGGGAATCGTTCCTGACGGGGCGGAATCTGCCGCACCTGGACGCGAACCGCTACTACCTGTGGCCCGGGAAGCGCGGCGAGGATGGCGCCGCCCGCTTCGCGGCGGAGCTGCGGCGTGCGGCCGGTCCGGGCGGGGCGATCCTGGCGGATTACAAGGTGATCTCGGTCCTCAAGTACGACTTCGTCCTGCACGGGGATGACGGGATCGCGCTCGTCCAGACGGACGATTTCGCGTGGCTTCCCCCCGGCGATGCCCGGATCCGGCTCGGAAAGATCCTGGACGACCTGCATGGCGAGAGGCGCCGCGTCGTCCTGGCCGACCGCGGAAGCCTCCACCTGGCGGGGCCGGACGGGATTTTCGACGCCGCGGCATGGCTTGAGGCCGCGCAGGACGTCGTGCCGCTTGAAAACTGTTTCCTTGTCCGCCCCAAGGGGGGAGAATTCGCCCCGTCTGACGGGAATGGCGAGAGGGAAAGGAGAGGCGAACGATGAAAGACCGACACGTTCTGGCAGCCATGAGCCTGGGGTTCGCCGTCGCGCTGGGAGGGTGCGGTCCGTCCGGATCGGCCCCGCCTCCAGGGAAGGAGACCGGGAAACCCGCGCAACCGCCGGCGGCGTCCGCGCCCGACGCGCCCAGGGAGGAGCCCAAGCCCCCCAAAAAGGAGGAGCCGAAGATGACCGAGTCCGCCGGGAAGAAATACGACACCGCAAACCCTGTCGTGAAGATCGAGACGACGATGGGGGACATCGTCGTCGAGCTTTTTCCCAAGGAGGCGCCCAACACCGTAGGGAACTTCCTGACCCTGACAAAGAAGGGGTTCTATGACGGGATCATCTTCCACCGCGTCATTCCCAATTTCATGGTCCAGACGGGCGACCCCACCGGCACGGGAACCGGCGGTCCCGGGTACAAGTTCGCCGACGAGTTCTCGAAGGACCTCCGGCACGACAGGCCCGGCCGGCTCTCCATGGCGAACGCCGGCCCCGGCACCAACGGCAGCCAGTTCTTCATCACGCATGTCCCCACGCCGCATCTCGACAACCGCCACTCGATCTTCGGACAGGTGATCGAGGGGCAGGACGTCGTCATCAAGATCGGGAACGCCCCGCGCGACCGCCGCGACAAGCCGAACGAGCCGATCAAGATGGTCTCCGTGAAGGTCGTCCAGGAGTGATGCGGCAAGAAGGATGAGAGGCCGGCTGCTCGCGGTCCTGGCGGTCGCCTCCGTGACGGGCGGCTGCATCTTTCCGGAAGGGTCGCGGCTCGGGAACGACCCGGCCAACTACGCCTGGTGGGGGGCCGGGGTCGTGACCCAGGTGGCGTTCCACGAGGCGGCGCACGCCGCCTACGCCGAATCCGAGAACATCGACTACACCACCCGCGTGGACGGCATCAGCTACCGGTATCGCTACAGGGCGCGGACCGAGGGGGATCTCGCGCGTGTCGCCCGCATGGGATATATCGCCGACACCGTGACGGCGGAGGCGGTCCCCTGGGTTCCGGGCTGGCGCGAGCGGCCGTTCCTGAACGGGATGTATTGGGGATCGCTTGCCGACCGGGGGAAGGCCGCGGTCGAGGGGCGCGGGGATGTCCCTCTGATCGCCGACCAGGGGGGACCTTCCGAAAGCGCCCTCAAGACCTATTTCGCGACGAGCGTGATCGTGGACCTGGCGCGCTTCCGGTGGCCGGACAATCCCTGGATCGTCGGGATCTCGGCGGGGCTGCACGGGGCGCTCCTGGTGCGGTTCGCACGGGAGTTCTGAAAGGGGGGGAGATGGCGAAGACCGTCGCGGTTCTCGTCGAGCAGGACTACCAGGATCTCGAGGTCTGGTATCCGATCCTCCGGTTCCGGGAGGCGGGGCTGACGGTCCTCTCGATCGGGACCGGGTCGCAGCCCGTCTACAAGGGGAAGGCCGGCTATCCGATCACGCCGGACACGACGGTCGACAAGGTGAAGGCCGGGGAGTTTGCCGCCGTGATCGTCCCCGGCGGCTGGGCGCCCGACTTCCTGCGACGTTACCCGGCCATGGTCCAGCTCGTGCGGGACGCCGACGCGGCCGGGAAGGTGATCGGCGCGATCTGCCACGGGGGATGGCTCCTCTGTTCGGCCGGGATCCTGAAGGGCCGAACGCTCACGTCGTTCTCGGCCATCAAGGACGACTGCGTCAATGCCGGCGCGACCTGGGTGGACCGCGAGGTCGTCATCGACCGGAACCTCGTCACCAGCCGGAAGCCCGACGACCTCCCCGCCTTCTGCCGGGAGATCCTCAAGCAGATCGCCTGATGCCCGTCCGTCGTCGCGGGCGGCCCGTCAGGTCCGGGCTTTCCGGGGCGCGGCGCGGGGAAGTTCGGTGAGAAGCTCCGGCAATCCGTCGATCCGGCCGATACGGACGGTCTCGACGCCTGGCGTGGGGCTGTCCATTCCTCCGGGGATGACGGCGCGTGAAAACCCCAGACGCTTCGCCTCTTTCAGGCGGATCGGTGTCATCGGTGCCGGGCGGATCTCGCCGGTAAGCGCGATCTCCCCCAGGGCGACGGTCCCGGCCGGCAGGCCCTTTTCCAGGAAGGCCGAGGCGACGGCGAGGGCGACGGCGAGGTCCGCCGCCGGTTCCTCCACTGTGAGTCCCCCCGCCACATTGACGAAGACGTCCTCGGTCCCGACATGGAGCCCGGCGCGCCGCTCCAGCACCGCGAGGATCATCCGCAGGCGGTTCGGGTCGATCCCGGTCGCGCGCCGCTCCGGCGTCCCGTAGCGGGCGGGGGTGGTCAGGGCCTGGATCTCCACGAGAAGCGTCCGGCTCCCCTCGACGATGGGCGAGACCGCCGTCCCGATCCGCGTCCCCGCGTCTTGCGAGACAAAGAGGGAGGAAGGGTCATCGACCGGCAGGAGCCCTTCCGGCGTCATCCGGAAGACGCCGATCTCCTGCGTCGGGCCGAAGCGGTTCTTGACGGAGCGCAGGATCCGGTGGTTCTGGAACCGGTCCCCCTCGAAATAGAGGACGGTGTCGACCATGTGCTCGAGCGTCTTGGGGCCCGCGATCGAACCGTCCTTCGTCACGTGGCCGACCAGGATGAGCGCCGTCCCGGCCTGCTTCGCCGCGACCACGAGCGTCGCCGCGGATTCCCGGACCTGCGCGACGGAACCCGCCGCCGCCCCCAGGGGGGCCAGGTGGACCGTCTGGATCGAATCGACCACCGCGAGCGCCGGCTTCCCCTGCGCGATCCAGGCGGCGATCTTCTCCGCGTCGGTCTCCGAGGCGAGAAGCAGCGGGCTTTCCGAAAGCCCCAGCCGCGCGGCGCGCAGCTTCACCTGCTCGGCCGATTCCTCGCCGGTGACGTAAAGGACCTCGCGGTCCGATTTCGCGACCGCGCCGCAGATCTGGAGGAGGAGGGTCGATTTTCCGATCCCGGGCTCGCCGCCCACGAGGATCGCGCCGCCGGAGACAAGCCCCCCCGCGAGAAGCCGGTCGAATTCCGCGATCCCGGTCGGCTGGTGGGGAGTCGCGTTCGGGCGGACCTGGGAGAGGGGGCGGGGCCTTTCCGAGGAAAGTCCGGCGCGCCGCTTTCCGGCGTCGACAGGAAGGGGAGCCGCCTCCTCGACGAGCGTGTTCCAGGCGCCGCAGGACGGGCATTTTCCCGTCCAGCGCGACGCCTCGGCGCCGCACTCCCGGCAGGAGAAGACGGTCTTCGCCGCTTTCGCCACGCATTGATCGTAGCCGGCCCGGGGAGGGCCCGGAAGCCCCTTCCCGGTAGCGGGGGTCCGGGCCTTTTTCTAGGATGATCGGTCATGACCGGATCGCGATGCCTTGTCCTCGCCCTCCTGGCCTTCCTTTCCTGCACGGCGGCCTCGCCGCGCCTGCCGGTCCGCGAGCTCGCGCCGGAGGCCGAGCTCCGGGTCCCGGACGACCTCTGGGCGCGCGTCTCGGAGCGGGCCGGTTTTCCGGGAGGCGCCATGGGTCGAACCGACGCCCAGATGCGCAACTACCCGCCGACCGCGCACGTCCCGCGCCGTCTTCAGCTCGCCTTTGACGATGTCCGGTACGCCCCGCGCCTGGCCGGGGCCACGGCCGGGATCCTGCTTTCGGGCGCCCGCTCGCCGGAGGCGCTTGCGGCTTCGGCCTTCCGCCTCCTGGATGTCCTGGTCCAGCCGGAGACGAAGGCGTCCCGGATCTCCTGGGGGGCCGCCTGGACGCCCGGGGCGTCCGCCGGAAAGAAGGAGGCCGGGGGCGAGGAGGGGGACGAAGCGGAGGAAAAGCCCGGCAAGAAGGGCAGGGCCAAGCCGCCCACGGGCCCGCCTCCTGCTCTTGACGGCGTCCTCGATCGCATCGTGGCGCATGGCCGCGCCGCCCCGCGGGGGCCGTCCCCGGAGGAACGGGCGGCCTGGGACAGGGTTCCGGAGCCGCTGAAGCGCCTCGCGGCCCGGCTTTTCGTCGGCGCGGAGGAGTCCGCTGTCTGGATCGCCAACGCCCTGCCGGAGCGCGTCCTTGCGGGAGACCGCGCCGCACTCCATTCGATGGCGCGCGTTCCCTGGGGCGATCCGGTTTCTGACGCCTTCCAGCTTCCCGTTCCCCGCGAGAGCCTGGCCCTGATGGAAGAGGTGGACCTTGCCGCCCTGGGATACGGCTCGATCCTTTTCATGCGTCACGTCGAGCTGGCGCTTGCGGAGTACCGGGACCTCTCCGCGAACGATCCTGCGGCCGTCGCGCCGCTTGTCCTCGAGACGGCGCTCGGGAGGATCCGGATCGGCTCCGCGGGGAACGACGTCCATCCGGGCGGCGATTTTCTGGTGATTGATCCCGGCGGGGATGACGTCTACACGGGGATGAACGCCGCCTCGGGGCCGGGGCTTCCCGTCTCGATGGTCCTGGATCTCGCCGGGAACGACCGGTACGAGGGGGGGGAGACTTCCGGGAGCCTCGCGTACGGTCTCCTGGGGATCGGCGTCCTGGTCGACGCAGGCGGGAACGACGTCTACCGGAACGCCTCGATCGGGATCGGGGCGGCCTGCTACGGGTTCGGAGGTCTTTTCGATCTGGACGGGGACGATGTCTACGAGACCGCCGGCTCGGACAGCCAGGGTGCCGCCGTGATGGGCGTGGGGATCCTGGCGGACCTTGCCGGAAACGACCGGTACGCCTGCCACAAGCAGTCCCAGGGATTCGCGCTGACGCGCGGCGCGGGGATCCTGCTCGATGCCGCGGGAAACGATACCTACCGCGCCGCGGGACCCAAGCGTCCCGACTTGAGCTTCAAGGAGAACCCGATGTCGCTCGCGCAGGGGTGCGGATTCGGGATCCGCGGGGACTATGCCGACGGGCACCACCTGGCCGGGGGATTCGGGGTCTTCGTGGACGGAGCCGGGGACGACGTCTACCAGGCCGGGTGTTACTCCGGAGGGGCCGGCTACTGGTGGGGGATGGGAATCTTCGTCGATCTCGCGGGGGACGACACCAGCGACCGCAGCCTCTATTCCTACGGCGCCGCACCGCATTTCGGCGTCGGGGTCTGCATCGATGCCGCCGGGAACGACCGGTACAACCCGGCGAATGCCTCCGGGCGCCTCGCGCTCGGGGCGGGGCGCGACGGCGGGCTTGGCTGGTTCATCGACGGGGACGGTGACGACCGGTACCGGGTTCCCGCGCTCTGCGGGGGGGCGTCGAGCCTCAACGGGTTCGGGATCTTCTGGGACCGCCGCGGGGACGACGTCTACCAGGGGATGCCCGACACGAAACCGAAGGAAAAGCACGGCGGGAAGCCGATCCTGGCTTTCGGCTACGCCGGCGGCCAGGACCGGAAGTACGAGAAGACCAGTGATTTCCACGACGAGCTCGTCGGCGCCGGGGTGTTTCTCGACACGGGGGGGCGCGACGCCTACCTGCAGCCGGCGACCGGTCCCGCGACGCACCAGGCCGCCGACGGGACGGAATGGGTCCACAAGCGCGAACGGGACGCCGCCGGGTTCGGACTCGATCTGGAACTGTACGCGCCCGCCGGCCGCTGAACCCCCTGCCGGAAACAGCCGTCCGACCCCGTCTCCGGAAGCCTCTTTTCGTTGATGACGTCATGCGCCCGGCGTAACGTTCCGCGCATGACACGGAAACGGGGATTGCCGCTTTTGACGTTCGCCGTCTTGCTGCTGGCAGCTGGCCCGATCCGGGCCGACAGGACAAAACCCGCCGGGGGTGGGAGCGGCGGTGGCGGCTGGATGACGATCGAACCGATCGAGACCGCCTGCGCGACGTCGACCCTGACGAAATGCTTCGCGGGGCCGGTGACCGTCTGTCCGGTCGACCCCACCTACTGCGAGAACACGAAGTGCCCTGAGCGCGTGACCGCGTGTCCCCGGTCTCCCACACGTTGTCCGAACACGTCCTGTCCGAACACGACGACCGTCTGCCCCTGGGATTCGACGCTCTGCCCGCCGCAGGAGACAAGCTGCCCGGTCCAGCAGACCGAGTGTCCGCGGAACGTGACGGTCTGCCCCGGCGGGTTCACGCACTGCAACAACGTGGCCACCGAGTGCCCGATCTCCTTCACCACCTGCCCGCAGAGCTCGACTTCCTGCCCCCGGATCCCCACGGTGTGCGATCCCGGGTTTCCGACCAGCTGTCCGGCGATTCCCACGCATTGCCCGGTGAGCATGACGTCCTGTCCGTCGAACCCGACGCTCTGCCCGGCCACGATCACGACGTGCCCGCAGATGTCGACGCAGTGCCCGTCCTGCCCGAATTGAAGGGGGGGGCGGCTCCTACCGCGCGAACCAGACCTGCCGGATCTTGCCGTTCTCGACCCGGTACATCGCGACCACGTCGAGGGTCTTCCCCCCCTCGAAGCCGGAGGCCTGCTCGCGGTCGATCACCCAGTCGCCGAGCGCGATCCGTCGCGTGATCCGGGCATGGAGGGCGGGGGACTTCCGGAACAGGGTCCCGTACCGCTCGGCCATCGCCGCGCGCCCCTTCAGGGTGACCGCGCCGTCGGCGAGGTTTCCCGTCACCGTCACGTCGTCGGAATAGGTGGCCAGAAAGGCCTCGAGGTCCCGGGCGTTGTAGGCGTTCACCTGCCGCTGGACGACGTCCTCGGCCGACACGGGGAAAAGACCGGCCGGGTCGATCAGCTCGCCCCCCTTCATGACCCGGTGGATCGCGGCGAGGTTCTTGAGGTCGGCGAGCGGGTCGGCATCGAGGATGGAGAGATCCGCGTGGAATCCGGGCGCGATCCGGCCGGTCCCGGCGCCCGCACCGAACACCCGGGCGCCTCCCTCGGTGGCGGTCCGCAGCACCTGGGCGGGGGAGAGGCCGGATTCGCGCATGAGATCGAGTTCCCGGAAGATCGCCGGGCCGTGGGGCGTCCCGATGTTTCCCGCATCCGTGCCGGCCGCGACGGGGATGCCGGCGTCATGGAGGATCTTCAGGTTCCGTTGCGCGGCGGCGCTGGGAAGGACCGGATCGGGGCTCGCGAGCAGGTCCCGGACCCGCTGGTTGAGCTCCTCCGCCCGGAATTCCCGCAGGTCAAAAAGCGTCCCGAGCGTTCCCGCGTGCGCCCAGGCGTGCTCGCAAGGGTGGAGGCTCACCTTTTGCGCGAACGTCTCGGCATACCGGAGGGTGACCATGATGGTGGTCGTGTAGAGCGTTCCCCGTTCCTTCATGAGCGCGACGAACGGCTCGTCCACCTCCTTGTCGAAAATGCTGTGGACCAGGATGTCCGCCCCGGCCTCGACGGCGCACCGCGCGGTCTCGAGCTCGGTCGCGTGCACCGCCAGACGCAGGCCGTGCCGGTGGGTCTCGTCGGCGACCGCGCGCACGAGGTTGATGTGGTCCCGGGGCTTCGCGCCGTCCCTGACGATGTACCAGATCTTGACGAGATCCGGCTTCAGGGCCGCCTGCCGGCGGACCATGTCGCGCGCCTCGGCCTCGCCGAGGATTTTCACGATGGGAGGGTCCTCGGGATCGAGGTTCTGGGGCTGCCAGGTGGAGATCAAAGGCCCCGCCACCGCCGCGCGCGGCGCCCGCGCGCCGGACGCCCCGGCGCGTTCCCGGACGGCGAAGTTCCAGAAGGGGCCTCCGACGTCCACGACCGACGTGACGCCGCACCGGAGGTACCGGAGGAAGGTGTCCGGGATCCTCTCCCGGAGCGCCGCCATCTCGTCGGCGTAGGGGACGCGCCCGGTGAGGTTCAGGATATCGGGGCGCGTGTAGAGGCCTCCGGACTGGAAGAAGTGGATGTGGGCATCGATCAGCCCCGGCAGGATCCATTTTCCGGTCGCGTCGATCGTTCCGGTCCCGGAGGGGATCCGGACGTCCTTCTGCGTTCCGGCCGCCGTGATCCGGCCGCCGTCGACGAGGATCGCCGAATCGGGGACCGGTTCCGCGCCGGGGTTGACGAGCGTCCCGCCGAGGATCGCCTTCATCGCGAGGAAGGATAGCGGCCGGACGGGAGGTCGCAAGGGGAAGGTTTGCCGGATCGGTCATGTCCGTTCACACGGATGTTTGAGCGGGCTTTTTCCGGCGCGGCCTGTTATATCCCGGAAATGATGCGGCGCCTGTCCGTCGTCCTTTCCGCGGCTTTCCTCTTGCTGTCCGGCTCCGCCGCGCCGGCGGCGCCGTCCCCCCGCGAGATCTACGACCGGATCCATCCCGCGATCGTCCGGATCGAGGCGAATACCCTGCGCCAGGGGGGGTACTACGGAACCGGCTCGATCGTCTCGCCCGACGGCCTGGTCCTGACGTCGACCACGGTCGTCCCGCCGGAGGCGCGGCAGGTCACCGTGGTCTTTCATGACGGATCCCGCGCGGGGGCGCGGCTCGTCATGACGCACCAGGAGACGGAGCTCGCGATCGTGCGCGTGGAACGGAAAAAGGACGAGGAAGCCGGGCCCCTGCCGTTCCTGGCCTGGGGGGATTCCGGGGCCGTCCGGGTGGGGGATCCCTGCTACACGGCCGGGGATTTCTGGAACAGCATCGTGACGAGCGCGAAGGTGGGGATCAGCCGGGGCGTGGTGAGCGGCCGCTATGCGCTCACCGAACGGGCTCCGACCGTGAACCTCCCCGTCTTCCTCGGGGAGGTGATCGAGACCTCCGCCTCGATGAACCCCGGGACGGACGGCGGGCCGCTTCTCGACGCGGAGGGGCGCCTCGTGGGGCTCATGAGCCTCAATATCTCGCCGGTCCGCTTCCAGGGTGTGGCGGTCCCGGCGGATACCCTCCGGTCCCGGATCGGGCGGATGGTCGAGTCGGCCCCCGAGGGGGACCGCGCGGCCCTGAAGGGGCTCCTCGCCGGCGCGGCCGGCGCTCCGGCGCCGCCCGCCGACGGGGCGGCGGCCGCGGCGCGCGCGCGGGCCGGAAGCCTTGTCCGGCTCAAGGTGCCGCGCGGGGCGCCGCCGCCGAAACCGCCGCCGCCGCCCCGCCCGCCGGCACCCCCGGGCCTCGCGGAGCTCCCGCCCGTCCCCCAGGAATTCCAGAAGATGCTCGAGGCGCGGCCGGACCTTCCCGTCACGGCCGTCCTCTGGGACGACGCGGGGCGCCTCCTCACGACCTGCTACAACATCGAGAACGCGAACGGTCCGATCCTCGCGGAGACGGCGCCCGGCACCTGGGAGCCGTGCGAGGTGGTCGGCTGGTGCAAGGACCTGGATCTGGCCCTGCTCGCCGCGGGTCGCGACATCGGCGATCCCGTCCCGCGCGCGCCGGCCGGCGGCCTCGCCTGGGGCGATCCCGTGACGGTCGTCGCCGCCAATCCCCACGGCGGCGGGGAGCGACACACCGTCGAGACCGGGATCGTCAGCGCCACGAGCCGCATCTTCAACACGCGCTGGCAGCTGGACGTGCGGACCGCGCATGCCGACTCCGGAGGGGCGGTGCTCGACGGCGGGGGACTTTTCGCGGGGCTCCTGACGCACGTGAAGCCCGAGTCGATCGAAGGGGTGATCTCCGGCGTGAGCTTCATGACGCCGGTCGGGAAGATCCTCGAGATGGAGCCCAGGCTTCTCGCGGGCGAGAAGATCGAGGCGACGCCGCGCCCGTTCCTGGGGTTCGGTCCCTCCATGGAGATGGCCGAACGCGGGATCCGGGTGGGGGTGGTGGTGCCGGACACGGCCGCCCAGAAAGGAGGCCTGCGCGTCGGGGACGTGATCCTCGCCTTCGACGGCATCCCGCTCACCAGCTACAACGAGATCTTCGACATCATCCAGAGCTGCCGGGTGGGCCAGCGCGTGACGCTCAAGATCCTCCGGGACGGTAAGGAGTCCGAGATGGCGTTCGAGCTGGGGAAGCGTCCCGAGGACGGGCGATGACGTTCGTGAAGGTCTCGCGCCTGGCGCTGGCCCTGTCCGTCCTGGCGACACAGGCATCGCGGGCCCAGCCACACGCCGGGCCACCTGCCCCGAGCCCCTACATCCGGAAGATCAGCGACCCGTTCATCTTCGTGGGCGGCGGGTCCGGGGTCATCATCTCGGCGGACGGCTACGCCTTGAGCAACTTCCATGTGGTGAGCATCATCCCCGGCGAGGGGGACCGCGGCCGCTTCATGGTGCGCCGGGCCGGCGGGGATCTCCTCGAGGCGCGCGTGGTGGGGCTTGATCCGGAGGGGGACCTCGCGCTTCTCAAGATCCGGAGCGCCAAACCGCTCCCCTTCGCGCCGATCCGCCCTTCAGCGACCGTGAAAGGGGGGGAGCCCTGCCATGCGGTGGGAAATCCTTTCGCCCTCGGCGGGCAGCCGGCCGAGCCGTCGATCTCGAGCGGCATCGTCTGCGGCGTCGGCGTCGGGATGGATGTCATGTACTCGGAGACGATCCTCACGGATGCCGCCATCAACCCGGGGAACTCCGGCGGCCCGCTCTACGACGCCGAGGGGAACCTGATCGGGATCAACGGCCGGATCGCGACGCGCTTCCAGACGCGGTTCAACACCGGGGCGGGGTACGCCATCGCGTCCGATTACGTTTCAAGGCTCCTGCCGCAGCTGATGGCGTGCCAAGGGGGATACGTGCGGCATGCCGATCTTCCGGCCGGGCTCGTGATGCGGCCGTTCGGCGGGAGGCCGCGCGGCGGCGGGGCGGTCGCAGGCAGCGCGGGGATGAGCATCCAGCGCGTCCAGCCGGGAAGCGACGCCGAGAAGGCGGGGTTCCGGTCGGGGGACAGGATCCTGGCGATCGGGGGGGAGACGCTGTCGGCGCCCGCCCGGTTCGTGGCGGCGGTCCAGCAGGCGCCGGTCGGGCTTCCCCTCCAGGTCACGGTGGGGCGCGGCGAACCGCAGGAAGAGATCGGACTTTCCGTGACAACGGTCCCGAAGTGGTCGATGAACTGGGTCTTCCCCATGCCGCCGGTCGGTCCCCGGGACCTGGGGGCGACGTTCGAGCCGGAAGGAAAGGGGATGCGCGTGGCGTCCGTGCTCCCGATGGGGCCGGCCTGGCGCGGAGGGCTCAAGGCGGGAGACCGCGTTACGGGCCTGCGGGCCGGCGCGAACCGCGCCGTTCCCCTCGACGTGAAGGAACTCAACAAGGGATTCCAGCCGGCGAATCCCCGGGAGGCCGGCGCTGTCCGCTTCGAGATCGCGCGCGGTGCCGACGAGACCGAAGAGACGCTGACGCTGGATGTCATGCCGGGGGATCCGGGGATCGCCCTCACGTTCCATGCGTCCCCGGGGTTTTCCGTGAAACCGGCGGAGGGGGGCGGCCTTCGCGTCGACGACCTGTTCCCCGCCGCCGCGGCCCCGGCGGCATTCGCGAAGGGGGATCTGATCCTCGCGGCCGGCGGGAAGCCCGTCGCGTCACACTGGGATCTGCTCGAGGCGTTCCAGAAGGCGAAGACCGGCGAGACCGTCACCCTTTCCGTGAAACGCGCGTCCGGCGCGACCGAAACGGTCAGCCTTTTTCTGAATCACTATTGAAAACGGCTCCGGCGCCCTCGAAGGCGCCGGAGCCGCGGTCACAGATTCCCCGGTTCCGCTAGTTGCAGGACCCGCAGCCGCCGGCGGCCTGTCCCTTTTTCTCCGGAACCTTTCCGGTCCCCGCGAAGCTCTTGGCCTCGTCCTCGGTCGCGAAGGCGCTGACAGCGACCTTCTCGCCCTGGTTCTGGTGACTGGCGAAATGCTTTCCGCAGCATGTCGCGGTGCTTCCGGGATTCGCCGCGACGGCCTTCATCGCCTTCTTGCAGCAGGCGGAAGCCTGGCCGCATTCCTTCCGGACCTCGGACTTTCCCCCGCCGCAGTCCGGCCCCGCTATCACGCCGGACATTCCGAGAAACGCTGTCGCCAGGGACAGGATTCCGATCATCTTGCGCATGGATGCTCCTTTCGTCAGGCTCCGTTTCCTTGCCGCGGGGGCCCCGCGCCCCCTTTCATGCGGCATAACGGTGCCTGCCGGCGTTATTACGCGAATTCGCTTTTGAAATAGGCGAAATCCCGCCAAACCGGAGCTCGTCTTTCCGGTTATACGGTGTGGTTTTCGTGGCCAGTTCCCATCCCGTCCGCGTATGTCCATCCCTTTCACCCGTTCTGTCATGACAGGGAGGGGGGCATGACAGGAGACCCGGTCCTCCCGTCCGGGCAGGGGGATTTCGAGGAGATGTACAGGGTTGAAGGCGGTGCCATTTACGGGTTCTTTCTCCGTTTCCTGCCCGGGGGCGAGGGGGCCGAGGACTGCCTCCAGGAGACGTTCATACGGGTCTGGCGCGACCGCGGACGGTACGAGGAGCGGAACAAGAGGCGTTCCTATCTCCTGGCGATCGCCCGCAACGTGGCCTATGACTATCTGGATCGCGAGAAGCGGGAGGGGCTCAAGGCGCGGAACCTCGCCTGGCAGGGAACCGGCGCCGTCTCCCGCGACGTCCGGGCCGGTCCCGCCGGCGCCGAGGAGGCGCGCGAGGCGGTCCGCCTCCTGCGCGGAAAGATCGCGGAGTTGCCTGCCCTTCAGAGGGAGTCGATCCTCATGTACCGGTATCACGATCTCTCGACGGACGAGATCGCGCGGATCCAGGGGACGACGCGGCGCGCGGTGGAGACGCACATCTATCGCGGAATGAAAGCGCTTCGTCAGAGCCTCGAAAGGCACAGGGAGATATTCGATGTCCGCTGACGGGGGAGACATGGACGGCTGCGACGTCATCCAGCCTTCGCTGGCCGGCTATCTTCGGGGATCCCTGTCCGGGGAGGACCGGGAGGCGGTCGGACGGCACCTTTCCGCGTGCGCCGCTTGCCGCGCGGAATGGGACGATTTCCGGGCGATCCACGACCTTCTGGGCCGGGATGCGGGCGATCCGGCGCCTGTCGGCGTCACGGAAAGGGCGCGGGCCGCCCCGGCCGCAGAGGCCGGAACGCTCCGGCCGCGCTGGCGCCGGTACGGGGTTCCGGCGGGAATTGCGGCTGCCGCACTCGCCGGCGTGACGGGATACTTCCTGCGTGACGCGGCACGGGAACCGGCTCCCGTCGCTCCCGTTGCACCGCCCCCGCTCCGGCTTGAGCCGGTTGCCGCGCGCCAGCCCCTTCCGGAGCCCGCCCAGGCCTTTCCGGCCCTGACGTTCCGCCCGGTGACGGACGCCTTCGCGCCCGGCCGGATCGCCTGGAACGGGGAGCCCGCGGAAGCGCTCGCCCTGGCACGGGATGCCCGGGCGCCTGTCTTGTGCATGGTGGACAACCCCCGGTGTCCTTCGTGCGCCAGGGTCCGCAAGACGGTCCTGCGCGATGAGGCGGTGATCCAGGCGACGCGCGCTTTCGTCTGTCTCCGGATGGACGTCCAGAAGGTGAAAGGTGGGGGCCCGGCGCCCCTGTTCGGGATCCTGGGTGAGGACGGTCAGATCGCCGTCCTGTACACAGGCAGTCCGCTCGACACCGCTTCCCTGCGCGCGTGGCTCGAGGCGAACGCTCCGGACGGCACCTGGCGCGTCCCGTTCCGCGAGATCGTCCGGAGCGAGGAGATGCTCGCGGAGGCCTTCCGGACCTTTTCCGAGGGGGATCCGGCGGGAGCCGCGAGGAAGCTGGGGGCGTTCGACGCGCGCTGTCCGAAGCTCTGCCTCTCCTCCCATGCGGAACAGGCGGAGACGCTTCGCGGGGCGCTGCGGACGCACGTCGCGTCCCGCTGCGCCTTCGTGAGGGATCTCGTCGCCAACGGCGAGCTTCCGCGCGCCCGCGAGGCCTGCCGGACACTGGCGGAGGGGTACCGCGACTCTCCGTTCGCGCAGGACGTCAGGGCGCTCGAGGCGGAGATCGGCGGCCTTCCGCGCTGACGGTCGGCGGTCAGGCGGGAAGGATCCGGCCAGACCGGAGGAGCCAGATCTCACGGGCAGGGGTTCCCGGGAGCGCGAGCGCGGCCCGGACCGCCCCGGCGTAGGCCGACAACTGGGGCGCGTAGCGCGCCGCGAGCTCCTTCTCCCCGCCAGGCCTGACCCGGTCGGTCTTGAAGTCGGCGACGACGTACGCGCCGTCCCGCCGGTAGAGGAGATCGATCGCGCCGTGAAGGAGGCGGCCGCCGACCGCTGCCTCGAACGGGAGCTCGCGCGCGGTGATCTCGATCTCCTGGAAAGTTTTCGCGAGGGGAGAAGCGAGGAAGGCGTCCAGGATTTCTCCCGCCGCCCGCTTGAGGTCGTCGGCAGGAATGCCGCGCGCGCGGGCCTCCGCCGTGCAGGCGGCGGGGAGCGCCGCGCGGAGTCCGGCGGGGTCCTTCCGGTCCCAGGAGGCGAGAAGGGCGTGGATCACGGTCCCGGCTCCCGCGGCCAGGACGTCAGGGGAGAGGGGTGAGGGGGGAGGGGCCTGAAAGGAACCGTCGTCGATTTCCGACACCTGGTCCCTGGCTTCTGCGAGGGATGACGGCGTCTCGGCCCACGGCCGGTCCGCATCCTCCCGCGCTCGCGCGCCGGCTTCCCGGAACGCCGCCACGGCGGGCGCCAGGGACGCGTCGGCGGTGCCGGCCGCGGCGCGGGGGGCCGTCAGGAAAGGAGGCGGGCCGCTCTCGACCATCCCTTCCGCCAGGCGCGCGGCGGGCGGGGGGGTCTTCCCGTCGTGCGCGTACCCCCAGGCGGTAGTCGCGCGTACCCAGGCGGGACGCCCCTTTTGCCAGGGACTGACGACGAGGACGAGCCGTTCCTTCGCCCGCGTCAGCGCGACGTAGAGGAGGCGCAGCGATTCCGCCTCCGCATGGAGCGGCTCCGAGAGATGCGCCGCGAGCCCCGCCGCGTTCCAGGTCTTTCTCTTTCCCTCCGACAGGCTCGCGCAGAGGGCGGGGGCCCCTCCGGAAAGGCGCTTCCGCGCGACCGTCACCCGGCCGGGCGGAGGGTCCCGGTCTCCCCGCGCGACGTCCGGCAGGATCACGGTGTCGAACTCGAGTCCCTTCGCCTTGTGCGCGGTGAGGATCCGGACGGCGTCGGTCCGTCCGTCGGCGAGAGGGCTTTCCCCTTTCCGGTTCTCTTCCTCGTCGATGCCGCGCGTGAGCGCCTCCAGCGTCTCGCGCAGGGAAAGCCCCTCGGCGAGGCTCAACCGGCAGGCGTCGTCCGCCAGGCGCCGGAGGTTCGCCACACGCTGGGACCCCTCGTGGGCGGCGGCGGCGAGCTCCGCCAGGCGCGTGTCGGCGAGCGCGGTCCGGATCGCACGGTCCGGGGGGAGGGCGGCGGCCTTCTCGTGGATCGCGCGGAGCTCGGCGTGCGCCTCGGCGAGGGCGGGGCACGCCGCGGGGTCGATCCGCGCGCGGAGCGACCATCCGGCCCGCGTCGCGCCGTGGCGCGCGAGCTGGGCGTCCGGAACGGCCCCGAAACTGGAGCGCAGGAGCGCCACCACCGCGGTGGCGTCGTCCGGATCCGCGAGGACCGCGAGGAGCGCCAGGAACTGCCGCACCTCGGTCTTCTCCCCGAACGACTTTCCCCCTTCGATCACGAACGGGATCCCCGCCTCGCGCAGGGGGCGCGTGTAGAGGGGGATGTCCCCCGTGGCCTGGAAGAGGAGGGCGAAATCCCCCAGCGGTTTCCCGCGCGCCGTGCTTTCATGCCGGATCCAGGCGGCGATCGCCTCTCCCTCGCGTCGGCGGGCCGAGGGGGCCGTCTCGTCCCCCTCCTCGCCGGGCGGCATCGACCAGATCGCGACGCGCGGCCCTTCCGCCGCCGGCTTCCGGGGGTCCGGATGGATCCCGATGTAGGGGGGCTGGACGCTTGATTCGGCCATCCGGTCCGCGAAGAGCGCGTTCACGGGGGACAGGATCGCTCCGACGCTCCGGAAGTTGCGCGTCAGGTGCCGCTCGACGGCCCCCTGACGGAGCATCGTCTCGCGCGCGCGGTGGAACGCCTCGATATCGGCCCCGCGGAAGCGGTAGATCGACTGTTTCGGATCCCCGACGATGAAGAGCTTCCCGGGGGCCGGCTCCGCCCGCCAGGGATCGTCCAGGGCCTGTCCTTCCCGCTCCGCCAGGAGGAAGACGATCTCGTACTGGAGCGGATCGGTGTCCTGGAACTCGTCGACCAGGATCCCCTGGAAGCGCCGTTTCTCCTCGCCCCTGACGCGCGGGTCCGCCAGGAGCAGCTCGCGGACGAGGATCAGGAGGTCGTCGAACGACGCGAATCCACGTCCCCGGTAGGCCGCGAGGAACCGCTCTCCCCAGGGGGCGAGGCAGGCGAGGATCCGGTCCCAGAAGGGATCGTCGAGCGCGGGGAACGCGTCCCGGATCGCCTTCAAGTCCTTGTGAAGCCGTTCGAGACGTTCCCGCGCCGCCTCGGGGAGCTTCTTCGACTTTCCCGGATCGGGGAGCGACGCGTTTTCCGTCCAGGTCCAGAACCCTTCGGGGCGTCCTTCCCAGCCGTCCTTCGCGACGGCCTCGAGGCATCCGGCAGCCCTCTCGAGGCACGCGAGAAAGGAGGGATTGGCGGCCCGCGAGGCGGGATCGGCGAGGGCGGCGCGGGCCCGGCGCGCGGTCTCCCCGGCGATCCGTTTCAGGATCTCCCGCGCGCGCGCCCCGCCGGCCGACAGGGACGCCCTGTCGGCGAGCGCCCCCGAGGCGGCGAGCTCCCGCGCGATCGCCTCCAGGTCGGCGACCGGGACGCGCGAGAGGACCTCCTCCCACAGGGGGGCCCGCTTCCCCTCGGGCCCCAGTTCATGGGCGAGCCAGGCGTCCCAGGTCTTCCGGAAGACGGGATCGAGCGCGCTCCCCTCGTCGACCCGGAAGCGGGGATCGAGCCGCGCCTCGCGCGGGTGGCGCCGCAAGAGGTCGGCGCAGAATCCGTGGATCGTGGAGACCGTCGTCCGGTCGAGCGCGTCGATCGCCTCCGACGCGCGCCGGGCGGTCTCCCCGTCGGGGACCTTCCGGGCGCGGGCGTGCGCGAGGGCCCGTTCGCTCTCCCCGGGAGGGGTCCCGGAGACGGCGCGGCCGAGCGCCAGGAGCCGCAGGGCCTCGAGCCCCCGGGCGAGGCGCTCGCGCATCTCGGCCGCGGCCATTTCCGTGTAGGTGAGGGCCAGGAGCGACGGGAGGGGGATCCCCTGCGTCGCGCAGGCGTTCATCATCCGCTCCACGAGGAGCGTGGTCTTTCCGGTCCCGGCCCCGGCGATCACGAGCTGGTTGCGGGAGAAGTCGGTGGCGGCCGCGCGGCGGTCGGCCTCGTCGTCCCGGAACGGGGTGGCGGCGCTCACGTCCGCTTTTCCTTTTCGGGTTTTCGGGCGGAGCGGGCACGCAGGTCCCGGAACGGGGCGAATTCCGGGGCCTGCTCCACGCGCCGCGCGCTCGGCGGATGCGAACGGCGGCAGGCCGCCTCGTAGGGGCACCAGGAGCATCCGTGCGAGGGGGCCATCGGGAAGAGGCCCCCCGCCGCGAGGTCCGCCAGGGCCGCGAGGGCGTCGCCCAGGTCGGCCTGCACCTCCGGGTCGGCGATCTCCTCGAGGCATGCGGCCCCTTCGGGCTCCCGCCCTTCGGGGTAGGCGTGCGCGGGGCCGATTCCCAGGATCCAGGGAGGGAGGATCTTCCGGTTCGGGAAGACGGTCCGCGCGAGGAAATGGTAGAGGGGAAGCTGCAACCCCTTTCCCCTCCGGAGGTCCGCGACTTTCGTGAGTCCGTCGACCGACCGGCCGGTCTTGTAGTCGAAGATCCCGATCCCGCCGTCCGCCTCCTCGTCGATCCGGTCGATCCGCCCCTTGAGGGAAAGCCGGCGCGTCCCGGCACGGGTCGGCACCTCCACGTCGTGCGACCGCTCCTTCTCCTCGAAGAAGCGGGGGACGGCGCGCGTCCCGGCGAGGCGCGCCAGGTCCCAGCGCACGAAGGAGGCGACCGCGCCGATCCAGCGCTTCCGCCAGATCGTCCAGAACAGGGGGAGGCGCCCGGCGACGCCCGTCAGGAGATCCCCCAGGGTCTTGTCGAACGCCTCGGGGAGGAAACGGTCCGCGAGGCGCCGGGCCTTCGCGAGGTCCGTCACGGGGAAAAGGCCTTCCGCCGCGAGGCGGCCGTACAGCCAGGCCATGGCGTCGTGGGTCCCGCTCCCGATCGCGTCGGGCGGAAGCAGGAGGTCCGGGTCGGGACCCGGTTCCGGCAGGTCCAGGACGTGCCGGAAGAAGTATTTCAGGGGGCATTCCCCGAGCGTCTCCACGCGGGTGGCGGTCAGCGGGGAAAGGGGCGGCGGGGGGAGGACCCGGCCGTCGTGGGCGAGGTCGCCGGGCTCCCAGCGGCTGACCGCCTCGGCGTGGGCGAGCCCGCGCAGGAAAAGGGGCGAGTCCGTCGCGATCCCGCGCGCCGCCTCCGCCGCCCGCCGCGCGCCGTCGGGCGCGTCGGCCGCGGCCGCGACAAGGACCGCCTCGAAAGGGGTCGCGAGCCGGGTGCCGGCCGCCTCCGTCCGCGCGGCGCGCGCGGGGTCCGCGGGGAGGGCGTCGGCGCCCGCAAGCAGGCGCTCCGTTTCGGGGACGCCCGTCGCGATCCGCGCGACCTCCCGCAGCAGCGTCGCCGGCGCCCGGGCCCTCCCGGATTCGTCCGCGCGGGGGACCACGAGGACCGGCGGGGCGTTCGTCGCCGACAGCGCGAGCGCGAGAAGGAGGCGCTCCTCCTCACGGGCATGGTCCTCGAGCGGGAGCCGGACGCCGAGACTTTCCGCCAGGGCGCTCCGCGCGGCATCGTCCAGGAAGGGGTCGGGGCGCGGTCTCTTGGGCCATTGGTCCGCTGCCAGGCCCAGGAGGATCAGGCGATCGAACGGGAGGCCGCGCGCCTGCATCACGTCGAGGACGGCGACGCCGTCGCGTCCGCCGGGGGGCGCCGGCTCGGCCGCCGCGCCGATCGCCTGCGCCAGGCAGGCCCGCGCATCGGCAGGGCCTACCGGTCGCGACCCCTTGCGGGGAGCCAGGTCGTCCAGGGCGGGAAGCCCGCCGATCCGCGCGTGGAGGGTCGCCGCCGCCATGTCGTCCGGCTCCGCGGTACCGGGCGGGATCCAGCGGTCGAGGAGCCCCGCGAGGAAGGCGGCGTGGTCGGCCCAGGTCCTGCAGGCGTTCCAGCGGGCCGCCTCGGCCGCGAGCTTTTCCGCGAGCCGCGCCAGGCGTCGGGCGTCCCGGACGAGGTCGAATGAGGCGTGGTGCGCCTTTTCCTCGCGGGCCGCCCAGTCGGGGAGGCGCCCGGTCCAGTCCGCCTCGCCGCTGACGATCCGGGCGGCGCGCGCCGACCGGTCCCAGCGCGAAAGGAGGGCCGGGGGAAAGGGATCCTCTTCCGCGGGGCGCGCGCCGGCCGCGAGCGCCTCCATGAGCGGCGCGCGGGGAAGGCCCCCCTCAAGCGCCTCCGTCAGGCGCGCAAAGGCGCGCGCCGGGGCCGCGGCGGCGAGCGGTCGGCTCCAGGAGGTGACGACCGGGAGCCCGAAGTCGCCGAAGATCGGCTCGATGAGGGGGCCGTACGGGTCGAGCGCCCGCGCAACGACCCCGATCCGGGAGAGGGGGATGCCCTCGCGGTGGAACGCGAGCGCCTGGCGCGCGGCGAACGCGAGCTCCGCGCGCGCGCCGGCGGCGGTGACGATGCGGGGTTTTTCGCCTTCCGGAAGCGGCGGGAGGGAGGCCGCGTCGTCCGGGGCATAGAGCGCGGCCGCGCGCCCGGAGATCCATGCGACCCGGAGGGGAACGGGCGTCTCGCGCTCCGCCTTGCGGCAGAGGGGCGCTTCAAGAAGATGCCTGGCATACTTTCCGGCGGGTCCGTCGATGGCCCCGGGGACCAGTAGATGGAGCGGGGTCCTCTCGCCGACCGCAGCCAGGAGGTCGATCTGGACCTGCACCAGGTCGTAGGCGCCGTAGTGGATGAGCGCGGCGGCGCCCGTGAGGAAAGGGGAGCCGGGGGCCGCCTCGATGGCGCGGCGCGCGAGCCCCGCGGCGTCCGTCAGGTACCGCTTCTTCTCCAGGGCGGAGAGCGCCTTCTCGTAGAGGGCGTAAAGCGCGATCGTCTCGTCGGCCTTCAATGCCTGCCGTGCCGCGGCCGCCCCGACCTGCGCCTCCCGCAGGTGGTCGAACGTCTCGGCGAGCGTCGAAAGCGCCCCCGGGTACTGGCGGGCGTAGCGGGCGACCGGTCCCGGGCGGGCGGCTCCGGCGATCGCCTGTCCCAGGATGGCGGCGAGGAGCGTCGCGTCGGCCACCTCCGGGGGATCCCCGCCCGCCGCCCGGATGGTCTCCGCGGCGAGCTGGCGGTGGTTCAGGAGGCGCAGGTTGAGATGGGCTCGACCCGCTTCCAGGAGGGCCCGCCGGATCCGCCAGAGCATCCGGTTCGCGGGGGCGACGACGAGAACGGGCGCGAGGGGGGCGTCTCTCTTGGCCGCGTCGATCCGGGCAAGGAGCTCCGCTTCCAGCGTGAAGAAGTCGGGGGCGGTCACCAGGCGGACGCGCGGCACGGACGCATTCTACGCGGTCGCTTCCGGCGCTAGAATGCGCGGCTCATGGCATACGATTTCCGCGCGGTCGAGGCGAAGTGGCAGGCGAAATGGGAGACGGCGGGGCTTCACACGCCGGACCTCGCCGGCGCGAAGGAACCGTACTACAACCTGATGATGTTCCCGTACCCCTCCGCGGAGGGGCTGCATGTCGGGAACTGCTACTCGTTCACCTGCGTCGACTGCCTGGGACGCTACCAGCGGCTGAAGGGGAAGGATGTCTTCGAGCCGATCGGGTTCGACGCCTTCGGGATGCACAGCGAGAACTTCGCCATCAAGACCGGGACGCACCCGTCGGTGCTGATCCCGAAGTCGATCGCGAACTTCACCCGCCAGCTCAAGGCCGTTGGGCTCATGCTCGACTGGACCCGGACGGTCGACACCACCGACCCCGGCTACTATCGCTGGACGCAATGGATCTTCCTGAAGCTCTACGAGAAGGGGCTCGCCTATGAGCGCGAGGCCCCCGTCACCTGGTGTCCTTCCTGCCAGACGGTCCTCTCGGACGAACAGGCGGAGGGGGGCGTCTGCGAGCGGTGCGAGTCGCCGGTCGAGAAGCGGAACCTCCGGCAGTGGTTTTTCCGGATCACCGCCTATGCCGAGCGCTTGCTGGCGGGGCTCGACGGGATGGACTGGTCGGAGATCACGAAATCGGCCCAGCGGAACTGGATCGGGAAGTCGGAGGGGGCGGAAGTCGTCTTCGGGACGCCGGCGGGGCCCCTCACCGTCTTCACGACGCGTCCCGACACGCTTTTCGGCGCCACCTACATGGTCCTGGCGCCGGAGCATCCGTTCGTTGGAAAGCTGGCCGCGCCGGGCCAGAGGGCGGCCGTCGACGCGTACGTGAGGCAGGCGGCGGCGATGTCCCCCCTGGAGCGCGAGAAGGGGGACCGGAAGAAGACAGGCGTCTTCACGGGCGCCGCGGCCGTCAATCCGGCGACCGGAAAGGAAATCCCGGTCTGGGTGGCCGACTACGTCCTTTCGGGGTACGGGACGGGCGCCATCATGGCGGTCCCGGCGCACGATGAGCGGGATCACGCCTTCGCCGAGGAGTTCAACCTGCCGATCGTCGAGGTGGTAGACCGCCCGAGGGGACCTCTGTTCACCGGCACGGTCGGAGTGCCGGGCGGACCGAAAAAATGCTTCGAAGGCGAGGGGACGATGGTCAACTCCGGCCCCTACGACGGCCTTCCGTCGGCCGAGGCCCGCAAGAAGATCGTCACCGACCTCGAGAAGAAGGGGGCCGCAAGATTCCGCGTCAACTACCGCCTGCGCGACTGGTGCATCTCGCGCCAGCGGTACTGGGGCCCCCCGATACCGGCGGTCCGGTGCGCGAAGTGCGGTACGGTGCCGGTCCCTGAGAAGGATCTCCCCGTGCGGCTTCCGGAGATGCCGGACATACGCCCGGACGGATCGGGGAAGTCGCCGCTCGCGCGTTCGGCGGCTTTCGTGAAGACCGCCTGCCCGACGTGCAAGGGGCCCGCCGAACGGGAAACCGACGTCTCGGACAACTTCCTCGATTCCGCCTGGTACTTCCTGCGGTATCTCTCGCCGCGGGACGGCCAGCGCATCTTCGATCCCGCGCTCGCGAAGAAGTGGCTTCCGGTGGACCACTACATCGGCGGGAACGAGCATGCCGTGCTCCACCTCATGTACGTCCGGTTCCTCGCGATGGCGCTCCACGACGTCGGGGTCCTTCCCGTCGAAACACCGTTCGCGCGGTTCCGGGTGAACGGGATGATCACGCGCGACGGCGGCAAGATGTCGAAGTCGAAGGGAAACGTCGTCTCGCCGGACGAATATGTCGAGCGGTACGGGGCGGACGTCCTCCGGACCTATCTCATGTTCATGGGGCCGGTGGCCGAGGGGGGAGACTTCTCCGACCGTTCGATCGGCGGCGTGGCGAAATTCCTGGAACGGGTCCACCGGATCTTCACCGAAAAGCCGCTCGCCGACCGTCCGGTGACGGGAGACGCCCGGACCCTCATGCACAAGTCGATCAAGCGTGTGGAGGAGGGGATCGAGCGCCTTTCCTACAACGTCTCGATCGCGCAGCTCATGGAGTGGTCGAACGACCTCGCGAACTGGTCGAAGATCACGCGGGACGAGCTCTCGGTCTTCGCGCGGCTTCTTGCGCCGTTCGCGCCGCATCTGGCGGACGAACTGCATGAAAGGACCGGAGACGGGAAATTCGTCCTCCAGGCGGGATGGCCGGTCTTCGATCCGAAACTGGCCGTCGGCGAGACGGTCGAGATCGCGGTGCAGGTGAACGGAAAGCTCCGGGGGACGGTGGCGGTCCCGCCGGACGCCGACGAGGCGGCCGCCTTTTCGGCGGCGGCGGCCCTCCCCAAGGTGGCCGAGGCCCTGGACGGGAAGTCCCCGAAGAAGCGCGTCTACGTCAAGGGACGGCTTGTCAATTTCGTGGTCTAATAATGGCCGACCAGATCATCGAGTATTACACGCGGACGGGAGTCGAGCAGGGGCGGCTCGCCGCGGGGAAGGGGCGCCTCGAGTTCCTGCGCACGCTCGACGTCCTCCAGCGGTTCCTGCCCAAGCCGCCGGCGCGGATCCTCGACATGGGGGGCGGCCCGGGGGTCTATTCCTTCTGGCTCGCCGAGCACGGCTATACGGCGCACCTCGTGGATCTCGCGCCCCTTCACGTCGAGCAGGCCCGGAAGGGGATCACCGAGCGGAAGCTCTCGGCGACGCTTTCCGCCGAGGTGGGGGACGCCCGGCGCTTCAACCAGCCGGACGGCTTGTTCGACGGCGTGCTCCTCCTGGGTCCGCTCTACCACCTCACCCATCGCGACGACCGGATCGCGGCCCTGAAGGAATGCTTCCGGGTCCTCGCGCCGGGCGGGACGCTCGTCTGTGCGGCGATCTCGCGTTTCGCGTCGTTCATGGACGGCCTTTCGCGGGGGTTCCTGGACGATCCGAAGTTCTCGATCATCGTGCGCTCCGACCTCTCCACGGGGGTGCACCTGAACCCCACCGACCGGAGCGAGTATTTCACCACGTCGTACTTCCACAAGCCGGACGAGCTCGCCGGCGAGCTGGGCCAGGCCGGATTCGCCGTGCGCGCCATGGTGGGGGTGGAGGGGCCCGCCTGGCTTGCCCCGGATATCGAGGCGCGCCTCGCGGACCCGGCGAAGCAGCGGCAGCTGCTCGAGATCCTGAAGACGGTGGAGACGGAGCCCGCCCTCATCGGCGCGAGCGCCCACCTGTTGGCGGTCTGCACGAAGTCCTAGTTCCTCCCTCTCCGTTGTAGAATGACGTCACGGGGCGTAGCGCAGTCCGGCTAGCGCGTCTGGTTTGGGACCAGAAGGTCCCCGGTTCGAATCCGGGCGCCCCGACCAAAACTCAAAAACGGCCTTTCGGCCAGGTAGTCGAACAGCTTCTCCTTGTGATGAAAAGAGTTGCGTCCGAAATAGTGCGTTCAAACTGACGCGGTCAAAAATGTCGTGCCCAAGCTCAAATCCCCCGGGAGGTGACGGGATTTGAACCTTCCCCTCGGTCGACATGGTTTGAGGAAGTATTGCCGTTTGGGAGGAGAGGCCTACAATCAACCCTTGCTCATCCCAGTCTGACTGCCGGGAGGGCGGAAACAAAATACGGAGCAAAGACATGAGATCCCTCGCACCCATGATCCTGATCCTCTCTCTGGCGGGATGCCAGAAGGCCTCCAACGCCGCCACGCATGCTCGCACACCGGAAGAACTCCTCACCGGCCTCCTGCAATCAGCCAAGGCCAAGGATTGGAAGTCGGTGGAGACCCACATCTACCCGCTGAACCTGGACGGGATCTCCATGAAGGACGCCCTGCTTGCCTACATGAAGGAAGCGGACAGGAGCCACACCGGAGACGGATCCTTTTCCGAGGAGGCCTTGGCCCTTCTTATCCAGCGCAGCCGAGGCGGCTTCGTGTCACCCCCATCGCCGAACTGGCTTCGCGACTACAGAGGCGATCCGACCCTCGCGAAGCTTCCATCGGAGAGATTTGCGCTGTTGGAGCTGGCCGGTAATGTGAACGTGTTGGTCGTGAATACGGGTGAGGGATACAGGCTTCTCTTCTGGGAAGGTATGAACCATCTTCTGAAGAAGTGACGCGGACCGTAGGCTCATGAGCCTGCCCTGGCGTGAGCCTCTCATGAGTCCAGCGAGATGAGCCTACGCCGAGCGCCGCATGAAGCGGGCCACGGCAAGGAGATGGGGTTCTGGAGGCCCTAAAAAGAGAGGTTCATCCGGGAATTCCGTGGGTCGCAGCGGAGAGGCCTGCTCCGGCCCGGCCTCCGGCTCCGGTTGC
>CAYVXZ010000026.1:0-24838 GCA_964455625.1 uncultured Planctomycetales bacterium
GTCCCGCAGGCGCCCCGCCGCCACCTGCGCGGCCCCATCGAGGAGGGTCGAGAGCTTGCGCCCCTCGATCGCCACCTCCGAGTGGCGCATGCGCGCCTGGCTCAAGGTCGCCGCCGCGAGGGCCGCGAGCCCCAGCGTCCCGGCCAGCATCAGGACCATCGCGTAGACGGAGCCGGCTTCAGATCTCTTTTCCATGCCCCAGAGAGAGCAAAGGATGTTCCCGGGAGCGAGGGGCCTAAACAGACACTTATTTTCTTATTATTTTTCTATTCATTTACGAAAAGAAATTCAGGCTATGGAGACACGGTCTTGAGACCGATCGCGGAGGCCGCTCGGGACAAGGCCTCGTCGTAGGTCGCCAGGACCAGGGACGCATCGCGCTGGCGCAGGAAATGCGCGGAGGCCAGGTGCAAGGCGTCCAGCGTCCGGACGGGAACGGGAAAAGGCTCGAGGGCCCTCGACAGGACCACGGGAGACAGCTCCAGGATCGCCAGCCGGGAGAGGAGCGACGTCGCGGCCTCGCCGTGCGTGCGCGCGAGCTTGCGCGCATGGAGACGGGTCCAGACCTCGTATTCGGTCAGGCGGCTCGAGGCGAGCGGCTCCCGCCAGAGGTCGTCCGGAGGGTATCGGTCCTCCGCCAGGAGGCGCGCCAGGATCACCGACGTGTCGAGGTAGATCACCGATCTCCCCGGTCCCGCGAGAGCTCGTCGAGCAGATCGGCCAACGGCGCCACCGGGGAACGGGGCGGCAAGGGGAGTCCCGTCTGGAGCGGCGGGACGAGCCACCCCCGGCGGACCCCCTCGGCCAGCTGGACGTCGTCCAGGCGTTCGGCGCGGCCCAGGCCCGGCGGCACCAGCTCCGCCACCACACGGTCACGATCGGTCACGAGCACCGTCTCGCCGCCGGCGGCCAAGCGGACATACTCGCTGAGCCGGTCCTTGAGGGTCTTGATGCCGACCGATCTCATGAAACTAAATGTAGCTACTTGTAGCTACATTTCAAGACCATTTTTGGGACTGGCTGGCGCAGGTGATCCGTTACACCGCTCGTCATTTTCGTGCTGGCGGATTCCCTTCCGTCTTGACAGGTGCGAACTTTTTGTCAGTTCTGTGCTTTTCCCACCAGGTCCGGGCGGCCTGGACAATCGTCGACGGAAGCCAGGTTTCTCCGAGCAAGTCCCTCAAGCCCATGGCGGCGCTCCATCGCACGTCGGGATCGGGATCCGTCAGGAGATCCGCGAGGTCCGGAATTATCTGCTTCACACCCAGACTTCCCAGAGCACCGGCGGTTTGGTACCGCACGTTGGCATCGCGGTCCTTCAGGAGCGACACGAGATCCGGGACGACAGACGGATCGCCCAAATTGCCCAGGCTCTGAGCGACCATCCCTCGTACACCTGAATCACGGTCTTTCAGGTGTTTTGCCAGGTCCGGAACCACCGATTTCTCACCCAGACGGCCTCCCAGTGCCTTGGCGGCGGAGAATCGTACGCGCGGGTCGCGGTGGGCCAGAAGTTTCGCGAGATAGGGAGCCGCTGGTCCTTCACCCAGCCGGACCAGGCTATCAGCGGCGGCCAACCACACGTCGGGATGAGGATCTGGATTCGTTAAAAGCTCTATGAGACATGGAGCGACCGACCTTTCGCCTAGATCGCCCAAGGCACGCGTAGCGGCCATCCGAACGACGTGACTGCGGTCCTTGAGAAGTTTCACAAGCGGCTGGCGGGCCGATCCTTCGCCGAGGCGGCCCAAGGCGCCTGCGGCGACTTCGCGCATTGAGGGATCGGGGTCCACCAGGATTCTGATCAATTCCGGGGCGATCGACTTTTCGCCCAACCGGCCTAAAGCATAGGCGGCGGTTTTCCGTACATCAGGATCCGTCAGAAGCCGTGTCAATTCCGGTACAACCGATCGATCGCCCAATTCGCCCAGGGCAGTGACGGCGGCATGACGCACGCTCCCAAAGGCCGGGACGAGGCTCTCGCGTCTCCCAGAGTCGTTGTCCGCCAGGATCTTTAACAGCTTCGGGGCAACCGATTTATCGCCCAAATGGCCCAAGGCGGTGACAGCGGCCTGCCTTACGCCCCGATCGGGATCTCCCAGAAGCCTTGCAAGTTCGGAGGCGACCGATCCTTCACCGAGTTCACCCAACGCATAGGCGGCGCTTCGACGCACGCCGGCTTCAGCGTCAGCCAGAAGCCCGACAATCGGCTGGACGGCCGATTTCCCCCCCAGGCCCCCTAGAACTTGGGCAACATCGCTTCGCACGTCGGGCTCCGGACTCGTGAGGAGTTTGATGAGATCTGGAACGACCGACTTCTCGCCCAATTTCTCGAGGGCGTAGGCGGCGCTCCTTCGCACCTCGCGGCTCGGATGCGACATGTATTTCACGGACTCCCGGGCCTGCCGGCGGACAAGGTACAAAAGATCGAGAACCCTTTCTTGTAACTCCTCCGCATCCCAATCGTCTGTGAGGTGGAACGGAATGCCCGGCGCCCGTTCGGGGCTTTCCTGTCTGAAACTTTCCAGGATTCGATCAAACACCTCGCGCGCCTTCTCGAAGGCATCGGCCGGGGCGGTGAACATGATCTTGTAAACCCGATCCTTGCCGTCGACGTAGACAATGCGGATTTTCATGGGCATGTCCGGGGCGCCGATCCAGCCGACGAAGCTCACGAGCACATCGACCGAGTCCGCCGTGCCGCATTTCCGCTTTTCCTTGCTTGCAATCTCAAAGTTTTTCACCCCCCTGGTTTCTTCCCGTAGGAGGTCAAGATCGAATTCCAAGTGTTCGGCTAAATCCTCGCCTCGGCGCAGGAGCCGGCAGTCGAGGCTCGCCATGACGTCCAGGGCTTTCGCGTCTTCGGGGGAGGGATGCGCGCTGACCGCTCCCAGCACTTTCACAGAAAATCCCTCATCGTCGTCAGGTTCAACAGGTTCGATCTTCCAGTTCGGCGGGAACGCGACCGAAAATCCCGCCTTCGCGTGGACGAATCGCTTTTCTTCCTCCCGGTTGAGGGTCATTGCGTCCGGGTCGGCGTGAAGAGATGCCGCGAAAATAACGGGGAGAGCCGCCAGGACCATCTGGATTTTTTCGTTCATCGTTTTCCTCCTGTTACTCTCCGCCTCTGACGCCTTGGCGGAGCGGCGGGGGAGTGGCATCCAGCCTGTCGCGCCAGGCCTTGAGCATCCGCGCCATGTCGTCGTCGGACACGGCTTGAAGCTCCCCCAGGATCCGCCGCGCCTCGTCCAGCCCCTTTTGCGTCTCGGCCGCCTCCGCGGCGAGGACCAGGAACATGACGAGGCTCCTTTCGGCTGCCGGGCGGCGATCCGCGCGCCAGAAGGCGAGGCACTCACCGCAGGCCTTTTCCCAGTCGGGCGTCCCCTTCTTGAGCCCCGCCCCCTTGAACTTGAAGTAGCGTTTCGCGGGGTCCATCGAGGTGACCTGCCCCCCGGGGACGATCGTCCGGATGATCCGGCGCATCTCGACGTCCATCAGGACCGGGTCGACGCGGCGGCGGTCCTCTTCGGACAGCGTCCCGAGCGACGCGACGCGCTTCAGGATCTCCGAATCCGGAATCTCGCGGATCGCCGACTCGGCCGCGAGGAGCTCGATCAGGGATGGGACGCCCGGCTTTTCCGCCGCCGTGCGACGAGCGGCCAAAAAGCGCGTCGCGCGAAAACCCGCCTCCCGAAAACCGGCGACGTCCCTCTCCCCGTCGTAGGAAAGGACCACGTCCCCCCTCTCGTCGAGGAACGCGATGTGGGGAAACCCCTCCCCCCCCTTCTCTTCCAGGAGCCCGCCGTGCTGCTCCCCCGGGATCCCGCTCGTGATATGGCAAAAGAGGACAAACTCCCGCGCCCAAGCCGCGAAGGCGTTCTGCCCGAGGGCCCCGCCCTCGAGCGCCGCGCACGGCGGTCAGGTGAAGCTGGACACCGTGAAGTAGGCGAAGATCGGCCTTTGCGTCCGTGCCGCCTCGGCCCGCGCCGCGTCGTAGTCGGTGAGCCAGGACGCCTTCTTCAGGAACGACGACTCTAGCTTCTTTTGCTTGAGCAGGGCGAGCTCCGGTGTGCCAGCGGCCTGCGCCTGCCCGGTCGAAATCAACGCCAGGACTGTCAGCACCCCCACCCAAACCCTCCCCCATCGAGGGGGAGGGAGCGCGAAAAGAAACCGTCGCCCCCTCACCCTTCCCTCTCCCCCGAACCGGGGGAGAGGGATGCACGTTGCCCCCGATCCCTCTCCCTCCCGGGAGGGAGAGGGAATCGGGTGAGGATGGGACCGACTGCTTGCGTTCATCGCTTCTCCGCCAGGAGCGCTTCCACCGCCCGGTCGAGGTCCTCGCCGCGGGCATCGACGTAGCGGACCTTTCCGGCGGCGTCGAGGACGAGCACCGTCGGCCATCCCTTGACGCCCCATTTCGTGACGATCGGGCCGGCGTGGCCGCCGTCGAGGGCGTTGCGCCACGGGATCCCGGTCTTCTCGAACCTCGCCTTCAGTTCCGCCGGCGCCCCCTTGTCGGCATTGACCCCCACGACCGCGAAGGGCCTCTCCTTGAAGCGCTTCGCCACCTCGATCTCGTGCGGCATGTCCGCCATGCACGGCTTGCACCAGTAGGCCCAGAAGATGACGGCGGTCACCTTGCCGCGGAAGTCCGACAGCTTGAACCGCTTCCCGTCGGCGTCGGCGGCGTCGAAGTCGGGGGTCTCCCCCGTGAAGCCGCCGAACCGGTCGAGCCAGTGGTCGACCGCGTCGCACGAGACCTGTCCGGCGAACTCCTTCTCGATCCGGTCCCGGATCGACATGATCTCGCCGAGGCGCTCGGGGGTCATCTCCATCCGGGCGAGCGTCGTCGCGAGCGAGAGGAGCGCCGTCCCCCGGGCGGCCGGTTCCCCCTTCCCGACGATCCGCCGGAGCGCCTTTTCCGCCGCCTCGGGCGCCACGAGCCGCGTGAACCCCAGCGCCGAGGCCGCATCCTGCGCCTCCGGAGAGGACGGGTGCTTCTCGGCGAGCGCCGCGATCCGCGCAAGCGCCTCCCGGCGGAGCGTGTCGTCCTCCGCCTCGTCGCCCAGGTCGTAGATCCCGATCCAGGCGGCAAGCTCCTCCGGCGTCCCCTTGGCGCACGCCGCCTGTGCGCGCATCGCCTCCACTTCCGCCAGGTCGACCGGCTCGCCGTCGTCCGGGAGCTCCATCGCCGAAGCGGCGACACAGGCGAAAAGTCCCGCCGCCGCCATCCCCCCCCTCAACGATCTCACATCCATCGGACCCGCTCCTTTCATGCCGGCTACTCCCCGTCCGCGTCGCAGGCGCGGTACGCTCCCAGCCACCCTCCCGCCCCCAGCTCATCGTCGAGCAGTCCCTCCTCGTCGGGGGCCACGATCACGCCGGCGGCGTAGAAGCGCCGACCGTCCGCGTCCGCCCGATAGGCATCCGCCTTGCCGGGAAACCGGAGCACCTTGTCCAGCCGGGCCCGCCCCGTCGCCAGATCGATCATGAGGAACCGCTCCCCTCCCGAAGCGTCGGCGCGCGTCAGCGCCAGGACCCCCCGGGCCGTGACCGGGATGTCGCGCACCGCGTGCCCCGGGAAGTCGCGAAGCCCCTCGACGCGCCAGAGACGTTTCCCCGTCGCGGCGTCGTGGAGCGCCACCCAGGAGGACATCCCGACATCGAGCGCCCAGCCCCACATCCATTTAGGATCGGACCGTCCGTTCCATCCCCAGGCGAGGACCCCGCGCGGCGTCTCCTTCATCCCCAGCACCGTCTCCCCCGGCCCGCCGATACGCTCCTTCCAGACCGGCTTCCATTCGGAGCTCGACAGATGGATCCAGGCCCCCTCCTCGTCGAACCCCGCGACGGCGACGGCCGGGCCCACGGGGCAGGCGGGCCCCGCCTGGAAGGGGAGCTTCCGGAAGCAGGCGGCGTCCGGCGCGCGCGCCGCATCCCCGGCACAAAGCCAACCGCTCCCCCCGGAGCCCCCTCCCAGCCAGAATCGGCCCTCCCGCACATGGACCGTCCCGATCGCGGCCGCCGGCTCGACCTCCTTCTCCCACGCCTTTTCACCGGCGGCATCCAGGACGCGGATCCATCCCGCGGACCGCCCCTGCCACCCTTCCTCCGGATCGACCTGCCGCAGGCCCGCGGCCAGGACCCCGCCGTCGGGAAGGGGGTTCAGGCTCCAGACCTGGGCCCGCTTGATCCGCATCCGCGCCGTCGCCTGTCCCGTCGCGGCGTCGAGCCGCGCGATGCAGGCCGTCCCCTCTTCGTTCTCGCCGCCGGCGAAGAGCGCGTCGCGCGAAAAGACAAGGTCGCTCACCGGCCACCCCGGCCCTTTCGGGCCCGTTTCCCAAAGCGTCCGGCCGGTCGCCTCGTCGTAGAGGCCCACCCAGCCCCTCTCCTCGTCATCGTCGTCCCCGTCGCGCGGAGCGGCGAGCCCCCCCGCGGCGATCCGGCCGCCCTGGACCGCCAGGCAGATCGGGACGCCCGGAAGGTCCCCGGCCTTCTTTTCCCAGAGCGGCGCCCCCGCCAGGAACGGCGCAAGGATCTTTCCGGCCTCGTCCTGCGTTTCGAGATCGCCCCCTTCGGCGGCGGCGCGGCGAAGATCCCCCATCAGCCGCGAAAGCCCCTTCCGGTCCCCCGCCGACTCGAGCCGGGAAAGATCCCGCGTCAGCTCCGCCGCCGCTGACCGGCGCGTCTCGAGCGACGGGGACGAAAGGCCGGCCAGCCGGTCGGCAGGGCCGGCTTTCGCGGCGAAAGCGAAAGCGGCGCAGACCGCCACGATAAATCCCACCCTCACCCCGACCCTCTCCCTCCCAGGAGGGAGAGGGAGCGCCGTGACCGAGGGTGTGGGGATAGCGACCATACCGTAAAGCACATCAAACCCCGTGCCGTATGGAGCGGGAAGTGATCATCCCTTGATGGGCGGGTATCAAGATCCCCGCTTGACGAACTCTCTTTCATGGTTAATTATTGATTACCTATTCATTTCTTATGAGCGCCCCCCGTCCCGTTTCCCGATCCGCACGCGATCCCCTCATCGCCGCCTTTGTCGGCGGGCGCGAGACAACGAGCGATGCCCTCATCCGCCTGGGCAATTCCCATCCGGCCTACCCGGTGATCGCCGACGTCCGGTTCGCCGCCCTCACCACGATCGACCGGGCCGCCTGCGAAAGGGCGCTCGCGCGCGCCGCCGCCTTTCCCCGCAAGGGGCTCGACCCGGAGCTGGCGGTCCTGTTCCTGTGCGAATGGACCTACTGCGCCTATTCCGTCGGGCGTGTCGAGGAGGCCGAGGCGCTGGTCCGTCAGACCCGCGACATCCTTTCTTCCGCCTCCGGGCGCGTCGCGCCGGAGCTTCGGGCGCTGGCGCTGGACAACGAGGGGTTCGTGATGACCCCCGACGAGGGGCTCGCGGGGCGCGAGCGTCGCCTGAAGGAGGCGCTCGGCTTCCTCCCCCGGAGCTCCGCGCGCCATAAGGAGATCGTCCACCACTACGCCCTCCTGCTCGCCGAGCAGGGGCGGCTCTCCGAGAAGCCGGAGGTCCTGAAATCGATCGCGCCGGACGGCCTGATCGTCACCGCCGCCGACATGGCGACGGTCCGGTTCGTGGACGCCGTCGAGGCGGGACGGATCGACGAGGCGGACGCGGCCCTCGGGGACCTCGCGGCCGCCGGCGAGGTGACCGACTACTACGAGGGGACGATCGCGGGGCGCGTTTTGCTCCTCGACATGGCGCGCCCCGTCCTCCGGCGGGGCCCGCCCGCCCCCGCCGGGAACGGGAAGAGAGGCGTCCCGCTCCCGCCCCGCGCGTCCGCGGTCCCCCCTCCCTGGGTGGTCGTCACGCAGGCGCTCCTGGCGCGCCAATCCGCGAAGGCGCTCCACTGGATCCGCCTGGGGGAGTCGTCCGACCCCCGCTACGCCTCCGAGACGGGGTTCGACTCCCTCTCCTTCGTGCGGGCGGAGCTCGCCTGCGGGAACGCCGATGCCGCGCGGCGCCTGATGGGGTTGCGGCACGCCCACGGGAACCGCCACTACCTCGACGACCTTTTCCTGGCCCGTATCGCCCTCCTGGCGGGGGAGAAGCAGGCGGCGGCGGGCCATTTCGCCAGGGCCGTCGCCGCCGCCGAGCGGTACGGCGCCCTGGGGCGGCTCGACTTCGAGCTGGCGCTCGCCTGCGAGATGACCCCCCTGGCGATCGTGGACCTCTGGGAGGCGGCCGGGAAGGCCGAAGGGGCGCGCCGCGCGCCGCCGGCAACGGAGCTCCCGGTGGCCGACATCGCCTTCCCCGACGGGCTCCGGAAGATCCTCGGGGCCGACCCGGCGACCGACCGGCTCCGCAAGACCCTCGCCAAGATCGCCCCCCTCGACGCCCCCGTCCTCATCACCGGCGAGACCGGCACCGGGAAGGAACTGGTCGCCCAGGCGATCCACGAGACGAGCCCCCGCCGCGACGAGCCGTTCGTGGCGATCAACTGCGGCGCGATCGCGGAGAGCCTTCTCGAGTCGGAACTGTTCGGCCACGAGCGGGGGGCCTTCACCGGCGCCGAGAGGACCCGGAAAGGGCTCTTCGAGGAGGCGGCGGAGGGGACGATCCTGCTGGACGAGATCGGCGACATCTCGCCGCGCCTGCAGGTGGCGCTCCTGCGGGTCCTCGAAAGCGCCGAGGTGCGCCCCGTGGGAAGCTCCGCGACGCGGAAGATCCGGTGCCGGGTGCTCGCCGCCACGAACGCCGACCTTGACGCCCTGGTGGGGAAAAAGAAGTTCCGCGAGGACCTCCTCTACCGCCTGCGGCGCCTGGAGGTGTCGATCCCCCCCCTGCGCGAGCGCCGCCGGGACATCCCGGTCCTCGCGCGCCACTTCCTGAACCTGGGGCGCCGCCGCGAGGCCCCCGCCTCGATGACGCCGGATCTCGAAAAGCGCCTCACGGCCCACGCCTGGCCGGGGAACGTCCGCCAGCTCCGCAACGAGATGGAGCGGATGCGGCTCCTCCACTCCGACAAGACGGTCTATGGTCCGGAGGATCTGGCGCTCCGGACGGCCGAGGCGGCCCCGTCGCCGGACGCCCCGGAGCCCGATCACGCCGGAGACGGGGCGCCGCCGGGCGCCCCCTCGCGCCCCCCGCGGGAGCACGGCGCCCCAGACCCGGAGGCGGTCCTGCGCGAGGGGCGCACGGAGATGCGCCGCCTCGACCGCCTGCGGGAGCTGTTCTTCCAGCACAAGAAGCTGACGCGCGCCGAGATCGCCCGGATCCTCGCAGTCTCGCACCCCACCGCGACGAAGGACCTCAAGACCCTCGTCCGTGAGAGGCTGATCGTCAAGGTCCAGCCGACCCCCGCCCCGCGGACGCACTACTTCGTCCTGCGGAAAGCTTGACCTTGACATGCGTTTAACACCGAGACATGCTATCTGCATGCATGCCATCCAGGTCCGTCACGTCCCGGACGGGTTGCACCGGAAGCTCAAGGCACGGGCGGCGATGGCGGGGATGTCCCTCTCGGAGTACCTCTTGGGCGAGATCCGCAGGTCCGCGGAGCACCTGACCCTGGAGGAGCTCCGTGAACGGCTGGCCGGCCGGCGACCTTCCGCACTACGCACTCCCCCCGCCGATGCGGTGCGGCTGGAACGCGACAGACGGTGATCGTCCTCGACGCCTCGGCGATCCTGGAGATCCTGCTCCGGACCCCGGCCGCGGCCGCCGTCGAGAAACGCGTCTTCCGCGCCGGCGAGACGCTGCACGTCCCCCACCTGGTCGACGTGGAGGCGGCCCAGGTGCTTCGCCGCTACGCGGCCGCCGGGGACGTGACGGCCGAGCGCGGCCATGAGGCGCTCTCGGACCTGGCGGCGATGCCGGTCACCCGATATCCCCACGACATCCTCCTGCCGCGCGTCTGGGACCTGCGCCAGAACCTGACGGCCCACGACGCGGTCTACGTCGCGTTGGCGGAGCTTCTCGACGCCCCCCTCCTCACGCGCGACAAGAAGCTGGCCCTCGCCGCCCATCGAAAAATCCGGATCGAGCTGATCTAGGGGCTGTCCGGACAGGCTCCTGGACGCCGCGGCCCGGCCTAGCGCCTCCCCGCCAGGACGCGGACGACCCCGGCGCCAGGACTGCCGACGGCACAAAGGACGTTCCAGTCCTTCGCCCCGATGAGGAGCCCCCGGGACGTGCCGCTCCGACAGATGCATCCGTTGAGAAATGAATAAGCAATAAATCGTAAAGGAATCATCCCCCTTTTCGCCGCCCGACGCCTTCCTTCGCTCCCGGGAGGGGCTTGGGCCGGGACCTTCCTGGCTCCTCCCTTGCAGGGTCTCGCGCCATGAGGGCAAGGCGCGGCGGCGTGGCGCTGGTCCTTGCGGCCGGGCTTCTCGCGCTCCTCGCGGCCCTCGTGTCGGCCCTCACGGGCGCGGCGCGCCTGGCGTCGGCCGGCGCGGCGGCGCGCCTGGGGCGGATCAACGCGGCGATCGCCGCCGGAAGCGGCCTCGAAGACGCCGCGGCGCGGCTCTCCCTGTGGTTTCCGGGCCAGCCCTCCGGGGAGCCGTTCTCGGCCTTCGACGCGGAAGGACGATTTCCCGAGGTGGCGCGGCGCCTGCGCGGCTCCCTCTCCATCGCCATCCGGGCCGAATGCCCGGAAGGGAGGCTTCCCCTGAACGCGGGCGCCCTGTGGGCGGAGGACCTCTTCGGCTACGGCGGCGGCCCCGACCACCGGGACGCGACCATCACCTGCCACCGGGGGCTCGTGCACGCCCTCAACAACCTGGGGGCGATCCGGATCCCCCCCGAAGGGACGCGCCGCTGGGAGGCGGCGAGCGGTGCCACCGGCCAGGGGGAGCGGTTCCAGTTCTCGCTCCTCGGGCAGGACCTGATCGGGAACCGCCCGATCGGGGGGTACCGCTCGGCCGGGGACGTCGAGGAGACCCTCATCCGGCTCGGATACGCGCCGGAGGAATGCGCGGCCGTCCTGCCGTACCTCGACGCGGAGGCCCCCCTCCCCCTTCCCGACACGGCACGCCTCCTGGCCTCCCTGGCCCCGAGCGAGGAGCGGCAATGCGCGGACCCCTCCCTCTTCCCCCGCTACGCGCCGGTGAACGCCCATGCCGCCTCCGCCGTCGTGCTCGAGTCGCTCTGGCGCTATCTTTTCGCCGCCGTCGGCGCGACCGTCCGGATCCCGGGCGAGGCGGCCGGCTGGAGCGCCCCGTGCCGCCGGACGGACGGGCTCTCCTTTGCCGAGCTGGGGCCGCCCGGGAGCGCCCCCACCGGCGGTGTCCACGTCCTTCTCTACGCGGACGAGGCGCAGGCCCTCGCCGACGCCTTCGTCTCGCTGCGCGGCCAGGGCCCCCTCTCATGGGAGGGGATCGCCCGGGAATTCTCGGTGCGCGCGGCCGACCCGGTGGTCACCCCGTTCCGGAGCGACCACGCCGACCTCGCCGGGTTCCCGGTCCTTCAACAAGCCTGGGTCCAGGCGAAGATGGACCTCGCTTTCCAGGCGGTCGCGCTCGACCGGCATCCGCCGGATCTCGAGCGGCTGGGGCCAATCCCTGCCACGTGGCTCGGCCGGGGGATCGACCGGTTCCCGGACGACCGCTTCGACGGGCAGGCGCTCCCCGCCTACCCGGGGTGCCAGCAGTACGCGATCTGCGATCCGGAGGAGGTCAGGATGCTCCTCTACCCTCCCGCCGGGGGCGGCTGGGGGGGGCCGCATGTCCCCTACCAGGCGTACGGCGGCGCGATGGCGACCTGGGGACTGACGCTCGCCCCCCCGCGCCGGTTCTCCGTCGAGGCGCGCGGCGGGTGCGGGCCGGACGCCGGAACGGAACTGCGCGGCGTCCTCCTCGCCGGCGACCGGCTGGAATTCGCCTGCCAGGAGGATTTCGGGGCGCTCCAGGGAGGAGACGCCTTGGCACCCTGGGGGATCTCGATCGCATCTCCCGCCGCGTGCGGCATCCAGCTGGGAGATCTCCGTCCTGACGGATCGACTCCCGTCTACGAGGGGGGTGTCAGGAGAGCCTATCCCCGGGTCGCCCGTCTCCCGCGCGAGGAGATCCGCGGGGCGACCGTCTCGACCTGGGGGGCTCCCCTCTGGGGATTTTCCAGAAGCCAGGGGGCGCTCGCGCTCGCCGGGGTCGAGGCGGGGCTCGCGGGGGCGAAGCTCTACTGGCCGATCTCGGAGGACGCCGACGGCGTCTTCAACAACGGAAACGTCCGCCAGCCCGGACCCGGCGCCGACACCTGGCACGAGACCGCCTCCTCCTTCCTGGGGAACGATCCCCTCGACCCCCTGCGGGCGACCGTCTCCCCCGTCCCGGCCTCGCCGTACTGGATCGACGCCGGCTCGATCCTGCAGACGTTCCTCTGGCCGGGGATGGAAGGGCGCGCCGAAGGGGAAAAGATGCGCGACTTTGCCGTCGAGCTCCGGATGGGCCCCAGGTCGAAGCTTGTCATGAAAACCCCTCTCGAATCGGGGGGGCGCCGGCAGGAGATCGTCCTCGAGACGTTCCGGGGGGCGCGGGAAGAGAACGACACCGACCTTCCCGGGACGCGGCTGTCCCTCGCGTTCCGGGACCGCTCCTGGCAGGGGTCTTCCGGCACCGCCGGCTTCTTCCTGGCAGACATGGACGACCCGGACCCCTTCCACCATCACGCGCTCCTGCACGTCTCGGTGGGTGCCAATGCCACCGTCTTCCGGCTGTACGTCGACGGGAAGCTCCTGGCCCCGGAGGGGGGCGGACAGAAGGTCGTCCACCCCCGCCCGTTCACGGCGTGCGACACCTCCGACCCGCAGAAGAGGGGCCTGATCGACGCGACGCGCGCCGACGAGATCCGGATCCACGAGGGTCCCCTGCCCGACGTCGCGCTCCTCGCCGGGACCGACCGGTTCGTCCGCTCCGGGACCTACGTCTCCCCCCTGTATGCGTTCGACGCGCCGGCCCGGATGCGGCAGGTCCAGTGGACCGGGATCGTCCCGCCGGGGTTTCCCCCGACGTCTCTAGCGGTCGTCGTCGAGGGGTTTTCGGACGCGGCCGGGACCAGTCCCGTCTTCCAGGTGCCGCTTGCGCCGTCGGGCCCCCCCGAGGCGCTCCCGTCCGGCGCGATCCGGTCGTTCCGCTACCGGGTCCTCTTCGACGTCCCGGCGTCGGTCCCCGCGCCGCTCGTCGACACGCCGGTCTTCGAGTCGATCTGGTTCGCGTTCCACCCGGCGGGCGGGGGCCGGTGGACGGCGTTCGAGGATCAATAAAAAATAGGAAACGAATAATAAAATATCCACGGAGTGTTCCTTTCCGCCGACCTCTCCCTGTCACGCACAGGCTTATCCTCTTGAATGAAAGGAGTTGAGTTCCAACCGGGGTGGTTCCCTCTTTGCGGCATCCGGAGGGCATGAACCGGAAACCGGCCGGTGTGGCGCTGATTCTCGTGTCGGGGCTCCTCACGCTCCTCGTGCTCCTGGCGGCGGCCCTCGCGGGGGGGACTCGGTTCGCCTCCGCCGGGGCGGAGGGGGCGCGCCGGGGGCGCGAGGCGATTCTGGCCGCCGAGAGCGGCGTGAGCTACGCCGTCGCGCGCCTCCTGCAGGATCCGCGGACACGCGGAAGTTCGGACTGGAGGGCGGACAACGCCGGCGACGACTGGCAGGCGCGCGGCTTCGAGCCCTTTGACACGCCCGTCGGGCGCCTCATGAACCCCTCCTACAGCCGCGCGCGGTGGGATGACCGCCTTCCCCTGAACGGGATCCTCGAACCCTCGCTCGGGGAGAAGGGGAAGAACGTCTGCACCGGCCGCCTCCGCGGGGCGACGGACCACGGCCGCTTCTTCCTGCGCGTCCGCTCGACCGCGGGGCTCGTCAACATCAACAGCGGCGAGCTGGGCGCCCCTTGGGACGACGAGCGGCTGGACGGCGTCCTGAACCGGGACGATCCGGACTATGTCGCCAACATCGATGCGGCGGAGGAAGCGTCGCAAGGCGGGCCTCTCACGCCAGACTGGCGGGACATCTGGGTGTCCCCCAACATGACCGCCCATGAACAGGCCCGCCGGAGCCACCCGAACGTCCATCTCAAGAACGTCCTGGACAACCTGGGGGCGCTCGCAGGCGTGTCCACCCGCCGGACGGCCCTCTATGGCGGCACCGACCCGTCGGAGCGGATCAACAAGGACTTCCGCTTCGAGACCTCCGACCTCGGACGGCAGGTGATCTCGAACCGCCCGCGCGGGGGGTACCGCTCGGTGGGGGACTTGCGGCCGGTCCTGGGGGAGGCCGATTACAGGCTGGTGGCCCCCTACCTCGCGACGACCGGCGAGGTCGTCCCTGTCAGGACCTGGAAGGACATGGACGAATCGAAGATCACCTTCCTGAACCTCTCCGCCGAGCAGGACTGGTTCTACCAGTCGCACGGACGGATCGACCTGAACACCGCCCCGATGCGGGTCGTCGCGGCCGCCCTCATGTACGTCACCGCCTCGGGATGCGGGCGGTTCATGGAGACGGCACCCGACAGCGACGACTACCGCGTCACGACCGAATCCCCCTTCGTCCGCCTTTCGATGGGCGACGCCGTCAAGGCCGCCGGCGCGATCCGCGCCGCGTGCCCGCTCGCGACCTGGGAAGACCTGCTCCGGGCGCTCCTGGCCTGGGAAGCCGCCCATCCGGACCTCCGGATGTTCGACGACGACCCGTTCTCGAAGGACTTCGACGAGGCCCACGCCTGGCGCCCCTACAAACAGGACCTGATCCTGGCGGCCATGAACGCAAACCCGTACGTCCCGGACCCCTTCATGCGGAACTGGAACAGCCTGGGGATCGAACGGGAGGAGACCTCCTCGGCCGAGGGAGTCGACTTCACGCGGGTCCGGCGGATCCGCCGCGCGCAACTCATGAGCGGTACCTTCCTCTCCCCGTCTCCGCTCCCCTTCAACAAGAACGGCAGGATCCCCGACCCTCCGGTCTACGACCAGGATTCCGCCGTGCTGCCGTTCGGCGTAAACGACGAGCGCTTCCCCTTTTCGTTCCTTTCGGCCCCCGTCCCCTTCTCCCTTTCCGCGATCCCCCAGTCGTTCTCCATCGAATCAGAGGGGGGAAACGCGCCGGGCCGGGGAACGCGGATCGTCGCGGCCGACCTCGCGCTCGACTCCCTGCTCCTGACGAGCCAGCAGGACTTCACGCAGATCGGCGCCTTTCCGGACCACCCCTGGTGGCAACCCGGCGCGGGCGTCTACTGCGACGGGAACGTCCTGTCGGAAACCGTCTTCACCCAGGTCCATCCCCGCTTCCCCCACACATCCGTCCCCTACGCCGCTCCCCTCCGGCGCGACGAGGGGCAGATCCGGCTCGCCCTGCGGCAATGGGCGGCGCCGGAGCTTTCGGGCGACGTCGTCTTCGCGCTCCCTTTCAACGAGGACCGGCTGGACCTCGACAACAACCCCGAGCCGGGGACGCGCTACGACCCGAGGCAGCCAATCGACAACACCGGCGACCCCCTTTTGGCGATCGACGCGAACGGGAACACGGTCCCTCGGACGGCCGGGGGGACCGTCGGGTCGGCCCTTGTCGGGACCCTCCTCTCCCCGTGCGGGATCCGTTGCGGGCCGCACGAGTTGGAGTTCCGGTGGGGGGGGAACTACGCCCCCTTCCCCTTCCCGCTCGAGAAGGCGGACTTCACGGACCCCGACGGCAATGTCATCCCCCGGGGGGGCGAGATCACGTCCGGAACCGTCACGTTCTGGTACCCGGCGCGAGGCGGTGAGGATGTCGTCCCTGGAAGGCTGAACGGGCGCTTCTCGTTCGTCCTCGGGCCGACCGGGAACGACCGGCCGCCCCCCCCGCCGCCCCCCCCTCCAGACGGGGACGCCGAACCGGACCCGGACAATGGCGGGGGCGGCGGTGGGGAAGACCACGAATGGGAACCCCAAGGCGAGGAGGAAGAGGATTACACCCCGAAGCCGGACGAGTACGTCGCCGTGCGGACGGGCGCCGACGACACGCTGTGGATCTGGGACGGTTTCGCCGAGCACCGCTTCGCGCCGGCCCGCCCCCCGGCCTCCTCCTGGCGCCACGCGGCGCTCGTGTTCGACAAGAACGACCGGAACGGGAACCCCCTGCCGGCCGGGGACGCGCGGATCCTCGTCTATATCGACGGCGAGCCGGCCTCGCCCGGGCCGGACCTGACCGTCTCCCTCCAGGGGCGCTCGATACTCCCGGTGAACGACAAGGTCAGGCTTCGGGTCACGCACTTCCCGGTCGACGACCTCCTGATCCACAGGACCTCCCTGCCTCCCGGGACGATCCGGCAGGCGGCCCTCGACACCCCCCGCTACCACGCGAAAGGGTGCTACTTTTCCCCCCGCTTCACGTTCAATCCGAAGAAATACCCGCACGGCGCCGTCCTGCGCGGCGCCGCCTGGGACGCCTTCATCCCCCAGGGGATCGGGGGAGCCGTCCAGTTCACGGTCCACGGGTATGACGCGAAGGGAGACCTCATCGGCGAGCGTTCCTTCTCCTGGCACGGGTATGGATCGCTCCCTTCGGAGTGGTTCGAACCGATCCGCGGATGCCGGCACGCCAGCGTCAGCGTCATCCTTGACGCCACGGCCCCCGCGCTCAAGGAGACGCCGGTCCTGGAGGAGATCCGGCTCCTTTTCACGCCCCGATGAGCCGGGCGGCGCGCGCGGGATGGCTCTTCCTGATCGGGGCCCGGGCTGCCGCGGCGGAGCCGGCCGACCCGTTCCGCTGGCTGGAGGACCTGGACGCCGGAAAGACCCGGGCCTGGGTGCGGGAGCGCGCGGCCGAGGCGCGGATGCACCTCGACGCCCTGCCGGAGCGCGCCGCGATCCGGAGGCGCCTCGCGGAACTCTGGAACCACGAGCGGTCCGGCGTCCCGGTCCGGCGCGGCGACCGGCTTTTCTTCACGCACAACACGGGGCTTCAGGACCAGGACGCTGTCTGCATCGCTCCCGTCTCCGGACCCGCCCTCACCCCGGGGAATGACCCGGATCCCCCTTGCGTCGTCCTGGATCCGGTGACGCTCGGCGCCGGCGGGCCTGCCGCCGTGCGCGACTGGGTCCCGAGCCCGGATGGAAAGCTTCTGGCCCATGCCGTGAGCGAGAAGGGATCCGACTGGATGACGTGGCGCGTCCGCGACGTGGAGACGGGGAAGGACCTTCCCGACCGCGTCCCCTGGAGCCGCTTTTCGTCGGCCGCCTGGGCGCCGGACGGCTCCGGCTTTTATGTCTCCGTCTATGATCCGCCGCCGCCGGGGGAGGAAGCGACCGCCCCCCTGGGCGCGCGGCGGCTCGTCTTCCACCGCCTGGGGGACCCGGCGGAAAAGGACGCAGTCGTCTTCACGCCGCCGGAGGCGCATCCCGACCTGCGGTTCTTCCACGGAACGGTCACGGAGGATGGCCGGTATCTGGCCGTCACCGCCTGGAAGGACACGGGGGAGGCGAGCGCGATCTATCTCAAAAGGCTCGGGAACGGGGAATCCCCTTTCGAGCCCCTGATCGAAACGTTGGACGGCGGTTACGACTATGTCTCCAACGAGGGGACGCTCTTCTGGCTCCGGACGACCACGAACGCCCCGCGGGGGCGCGTCGTGTCGGTCGACCTGGCCGCCCCCCCTCCCCGCGCCGTCCGGGAGGCGATTCCGGAAACGGCGGGTGTCCTGGCGGACGTCTGCCGGGCGGGGGATTTCCTTGTCGCGTCGTACCTGCGGGATGCCCGGAGCGTCCTCGCCGTCCACCGGCTGTCCGGCGCGTACCAGCGCGAGATCCCCCTCCCCGGCGCCGGATCCGTGAAGGGGCTCCGGGGAAGCCGGCGGGAGCCGCGGGTCTTCCTCGAGTTCACCGGGTTCACCTCCCCGCCGGCGGTCTACCGGCACCACATCGACACGGGGAAAACGGGGGTCGTCCGGGCCCCGCGCGTCGATTTCGACCCCGGCGCCTTCGAGAGCCGGCAGGTGTTCGCGGAGAGCCGGGACGGGACACGAATCCCCGTCTTCGTCAGCCACAAGAAGGGGATTCCGCTCGACGGGAAAAACCCCGCCTTCCTGTACGGCTACGGCGGGTTCGGGACGTCGATGCTCCCCCGCTTCTCGCCGGCCGACGTCGCCTGGATGGAGCGGGGCGGCATCTTCGCCGTGGCGTGCCTCCGCGGCGGCGGCGAGTACGGCAAAGACTGGCACCGGGCGGGGATGAAGGAAAAGAAACAAAACACGTTCGACGACATGATCGCGGCGGCCGAGTGGCTGGTCGCCAACCGCTACACGGCGCCGGCGAACCTGGGGATCGGCGGGCATTCGAACGGAGGCCTCACCGCCGCGGCCTGTATCGTTCAGAGGCCGGATCTCTTCGGCGCGGCGGTGATCGACTCGGGGGTCCTCGATCTACTCCGCTTCCACCTCCACACCGTCGGCTGGTCCTGGACGAACGAGTACGGCTCTCCCGACAACCCGACGGAGGCGGCGCTTCTGGCGGCATGGTCCCCCCTGCACGCCCTGAAAAAAGGGACGCGCTACCCTCCCGTCCTGATCCTGACCGCGGACCGCGACGACCGGGTCGTCCCCTGGCACAGCTACAAGTTCGCGGCGGCGCTGAAGGAGGCGCAGGGGAATCCGGACGCGCCGGTCCTCCTGCGCGTCGAGACCGATGCCGGGCACGGCCGGATGACCCCCACGGAGCGCCGGATCGACCAGTGGGCCGACCGGTGGGCGTTCTTGCTGGATGCGCTCGGGCGCGAGGATCCGGGACGATGAAAACCGCCCCCGGCGCATGCGCGCCGGGGGCGGCGTGAAGCGGTCCGGCGGCGCTACTTGGGGTGCCGCATCTCGCGGACGAGCTGGCGCAGACCCTGCGCCTCCTGGCGCGTCAGCTCGAAGTCGTCCCCGGCGAACTCGAAGAAGAGTTCCTTCCCCCGCTCGCCCTGGACGTGCTTGTAGCCGGAGAACGCCTCCTCCCAGGTGAGGCGGCGGTCCCCGTCGGCGTCGGCCGCGCGGAACCGTTGCGGCCCCCGTCCCTCGCCGGCGCGCGTCTCCTCCGCGCCTTCGGCGCCCCCCGTCCGCCCCGCCTGTCCCTCCGCAAGCGCCAGACTGAACCCCTTCGCCTGCGCCTCGCGCGCCCCCCCTGCCAACGGCTGGTACAACGGATTCCCGTACCCCGAAACGTTGCTGATGCTCATGTAAGACTCCCTTCCGATAACGGACAGATGAATGCGATCGAATCGACCCGAACGACGGATGCGCGGCCAGATGAACGGGCGGCCGCCGGCCCCCTTTCCCTTCCCCTACCGGATAGATCGGCGCGCTCGGCGGAAAAATTGAATCAGAACGTCAAAAGAGTGCCCAACTTCCGGAGCGCCTCGGACACGGTCGATTCCGGGACCCTGCAACAGAAGCGGGCGCCCCGGGCCGCCCAATCCAGGCTCTTGACCTGGTCCGCCAGCACGACACCCGCGATCTCCAGCCCCGCCGGAAGGGGGACCTCGAACGGATACCCCTTCACCCGGGAGGTGACCGGGCAGAAAAGGGCGAGCCCCACCTTCCGGTTATAGAGGGCCGGCGAGAGGGCAAGCGCCGGCCTGTGTCCCGCCTGTTCATGCCCGGCCTGCGGGGTCAACGCCAGCCAGACGAGGTCGCCGCGCTCCGGGCAATGCGGACGGGAGGTCACCATGTTTCCGACCCGGCGGGGCCGCCCCAGACGTGCTCGGAGTGGCGGTTCCCGGCGGTGACCCCTTTGAGCAGTCCGGACAGGGAGAACCCGCGCCGCTTCCGTGGCCGGATCAGGATCCCGGTCTTCCGGACCGAGATCTCCACGACGGTCCCCTGGCGCAGGGCAACGTCCCTGGCCAGGACCCCAGGGATGCGCAAGGCCAAGCTGTTCCCCCATTTCCGGATGGTCGCGTTCATGGTCCCCTCCCTGAATCGTATCTACAATGACTATACATTCTGCGATGACGAAGACAAGCCCGAAAAAAAACCGCCCGCGGGCGGTTTCGCGCGCGGGCGGGGCCTCCACACCGGAAGCCTTTGGGGAAGGAACGAGAGACCCGCAAACCGCGGACTCGACCTGGAAGGGAAAGGAATAGAAAAGTTTTGATCAATTACCTGACTCTCTTCCCCGCTTCGACTTTCCCCGTGGGGCGACCCATGTCCGCCTTCCCAAAGGTACGCGAATGAAAGGGTTGCGCCTTCCCCCTGCATGACCCCGCTCACGACGTGGAACGTCGTTTGTTGCTCTCCCCCGGCATGAAGCGAATCGCGACGACGGCCTTCCTGGCGCTCTGGTCCCTGACGGTCGTCCCGTCCCTCGAGGCGGGGTGAGGACCGGCGGGACGCACGCTTCTGTACGAAGTGAGAAACGCGAGGGAAGGAACGCTGGCCTACCTGACAAAGCCGGTCGAGGATGTCTATCTGGACGACAGGGGAGGCCAGGAGACGAACGGCCGGAGCAGTTGGACCGGGCAGGACGGCACCGTTTGGCGGGTCGTGGGGCAGTTCGCGACGCCCGAGGCGGCCCAGAAGCGCCAGACGGAGCTCGAGGCGGAAAAACTCGCCTGGACGGTGTTCAAGGTCGAGACGCCGTCGGGGGGCCGGGAGTTTGCCGTCCGGCGCGCCCCGAAGGAGCACCCCTCGAAGATCGAGAAACCGGACGGCTCGACCTGGCGCGTCGCGAAGCGGTGCAAGACGGAGACGGACGCGCGGGAATATCTCGCGAGGCTCGAGGCCAAGGCGGGCACGGCCGGCGACGTGAAGACATCCGCGGCGAAACGCGACGTGGCCGACCTGTTCGAAAAGACGGACGAGGAGGGGAACGATGCCGACGGAAAATAACCGCGGGATCGCGCTTGTCCTGATGGCGGGGCTCGTCGCGCTCGTCGCGCTCCTGGCGCTGGCGCTCGGCCAGGGGACGCGCCTCGCCGCCGCCGGGGCCGGCGCGCGCCTCGCGCAGACGGAGGCGGCGCTCGCCGCCGAAAGCGGGCTCCACTACGCGGCGGCGCGGCTTCTCAACGACCGCACCGACATGTCCGTCCCGCGAACACGCGAGGCGCGCGGCGACGACTGGCAATACCGCGACGGCGCGGAATACCGCTTCGAGCCCGGCTCCGGAACGCCATGGCATGCCATATCTCCCGTTCCGTTCCATGAATCGCTGAATCCTTCCTATGGCCACGGGGAACCTTGGGAGGACATTGCCGACGATGGACGTTTTGTCCCGGGGCAGGACGCGCCAGGCACGAACGACCTGGACGGTGACAAGCGCCTGTCGGCCTGGAGCGGCCGCCTCCGGGGCGGGGCGCGCCCTTTCTCGCTCCGCTACCTCCTGCAGATCGAGGCCGGTCCCACGGGGAAGCTGTCCGTGAACAACGGCAATCTGGCTTCAGCCTGGGTACCGGGGTTGTGGGGGTTCGGCTTCGAAAGCGACACCAATGCCTCTCTCGCCTGTTTTCTGAATCTGCTGGGGGTGGCGCTCAATGTCAGGACGCGACCGGTCCCCAACTCCGGCATGCACCCTCCGGGGTTCCGCCCGATCACGATCTCCGACCTGGGAAGCCAGATCCTGGCAAGGCGCCCCCGCCCGTCCGGATACGCCTCGATGGAAGCGCTCCGCCGGGCGCTCGTCGACGTCCCGCCGGCCGTCCTCACGGAAAGCGAATGGCGGCGACTGGCCCCCTGCCTGGCGGTTTTCCGCGACGTCACGTCCGGGACGCAGGCGGGCTATCTGGACCTCCAGACCGCCCCTTATCCCCTGTTGGCGGCCTACTTCCTGTATCAACGGGCAAAGGGATACAGCCTGCACTTCGACTACATGGGAGGGGCCGCCAACGATGATATCCTCCCGGTGTGCCGTGATCCCGCCTGTGACATGAACTGGGGATCCTATCTCTTCATGCTCTCCGAGGATGCCGCCGCCATCGCCAGCGGCATCACTCTGGCAAGGAGGGGCGCGACCGGACACGACATCCGGAATGCCAAGGAACTCCACGCCCTCTTCTTCGCCGCCCTGCGGGGCGCGCTCCCCGGGATCCCCCCCGGACATGTCCTGCCGGACAATCCCCTGACGCCCATGAACGAGACCGATCTCTATGCCGCGACAAAGGCGAACCTCGCGGCCTCGGTGATCCAGTTCTCGGGCCCCCCCGCATGGTCGAAATACATCGACCAGACCCAAACGGCGTTCACATCCCGATCCTTGTTGTCCTGGACATCGGGAGAACTTGACTGCGACGCGGCACGCCCGGGCATCCAACCCAACATGCAGATCGTCGAACTGGATACCGTCTGCCTGCCGCGCACGCTGACCGGTTATTCCAGATCGTCTCCGTATGACTTCCAGGAAGACCGGACTCCGCCATCTTCCCGCATCTTCCGGGGCCTCTTCACCCTTTGGCGGGGGGATCCGCAAACCTTCACCATCTCCTGCCTGGCAACCACGCGGTCCGGAGATCCGCGGAAATCCCCTGTCATCACGATGGATCTCCGGTCGTCCATTCCGCTCCTGGCGACCAGCCAGGAGGATTTCGAGAACGTTTCCTGCCGCCGAAGCAACGCCGACCCCTACATCCCGGGCGCTGATGGCCGGGGGAAACCGAGGGAGCTGTTCCACGACATCCGTGCCACAGGGCTGGGACAGTTGCACAACGTTCAATCCCTCCCGTTATTTTCGCGCCGTTCATTCTGGCCGCTTGGAGACTTTATCAACGATTACCAGATGGGCGCGCTGACGTTGGCGGAATGGCAAGACTTCAACTTCCCTGTCGACGACCCGCGCGCGCATGACTTCTCGACCGACCCGGCGCCCACCCTGATCTGGACCTTCACGCCGGACCGCGAGCAGGATTATCCGGAAGGCCTGCATTGGCCCGACGACGGGAATTTGTCGGGAGTGAACCATGTGCGGGGGACGGGCACGTACCCTTTTCAGGACCTTCCTGTCGACGCCCACAGCACGCGGTTCCGCGCCGGGGACCCGCTGTACGCCTACCCTAACGGGGGGGACGACTCGAACCCCTTGCCCGACATGCTCAACGACCGGGCGTTTCCATTTTGCGGTCTCGTGGGAAGCGGGACCGACAATCTCTTCCTTCTCTCGCGCATGTACTCGAATGCCCGGATCCCCGCGCCGATACGGCGCGCGCATCCCGCGTCAGGGTGCGCCGCTCCGCGTCCCCTGTGGGTGGAACCCCTGTCAACTGATGATCCGGCCCGTTACCTGGACGAGGGGGGGATCGAAGCGTGGATCTCCCCCGGAATCCTGACGCCTCTCGGACCGGAGGCAGGGTGGACTGTCAGCGGAAGATATTCCGAGACGGAGGGCTCCGAGGGCGATAGCGAACCCTTCATCAAGCTCGGCCATTCCATCCAACGGTCCTTGACGAGATACGCTCTCACCTGGGGCTACAAGCTCCCTGTCGTCGGCCAGCGCCTGTTGGACGATGGAGACTGGGAGTTCGACGGAAAATACTGGCCGCAAGAATATCCGGCGGAAATGACCTTCTTCAGGAACAATGCCAAGATCGAATGGTCGGTCCCGACCCGGGGTGCCATCCAGATGCCCCAATACGACCATGTCCTCGTGGAATGGAAGACGCTCGGCATCACGTACGACGACCCGGGCACGCCACGCAACGAGACGCGCGTCGAGGTCAGGCTCCGGATCTTCTGTAACGGCCAGCTTGTCTCCGACACGATTCAGACCACGGAGGAGCGGGACGACGACGGGGACGGCGTCTTCGGCGAACCGGCCGAACCGCGCGACGTGGACCTGGACGGGGACGGCATTTCCGGGGAACCACCTGAAACTCGGTACGGCTTCATCCCACCATGGTCGCGGGCGAACCCTTTGCAGAGGGATTCCTATCTGAAGTTCCTTTTCGAGGGATGCGACCAGATCGCCTTCTACAACCGGTTCGGCGCCGGGGATCGTTTCGTGCTCGGAGCGCCGCTCAAGGACCGCTTTTTCCTCAACGGAAGCTACGAGTCTCCGCTTTACGTCCTCCCCTCGCCCGGCAAGGTCACCTGGGCGGGATGGACGAAGATCGTCAGCGAGAAGATCCGGAACATCACGGCCGGCTCGCTCGTCTGCCATGTCACCGGATATTCGGACGAGGCCGGCCTGAACCCGGCCTACTCCGCGGACCTGGACAGCCAGGACCGGTGCTCCCGCTTCCTGCAGGATATGCCGGAGGTCCGCTCGATCCGCTTCTTCCTGGCCTGGAACGTGCCGGATCTTCCGGCCGTCCGGGACATCCCTCCCTCTCCCCCGCCGCCGAGCACCCTGCCGTTTACCGGCGCCTTCATCGACCCGCCGGTCTGCGAGGATTTCGCGGCATCTGTCCGGCTCGGCGCGCGCTGGCTCCGGATCGAGACGCGCTGACGGCGCCCGCTACGGCCGCAACCGGTCGAGGATCCGGTCGCGCAGGCCCTTGAAGGTCCGGACGACGGCCGCGGGGTCGAACGCCCCCGTCATGCGCGGGAACGTCCGCAACCCCTCCACGTCGGCGATCACCTGGGACCACTGGAACGGCTCGATCCCGGCATCCTTCCTGGACGTCGCCCCGGCGGACGCGGCGGCGGGCTCGCTCCGGCCCGCCCCTCGCCTCCCGGTGCTCGACCTCGAAACGGATGGTCGCCCGCTCCGTCGTGCCCCCCCCATCCCCCCGGCGGAGCCGGGGGGTTCCGCCATGGGTCTGCCCCCCTCGGGGAGGGAACAGGCGCCGGGCAGACCCCGTCGCGGGCTCCCTCCGTTTCGGGCCTGCGCCCGATGTCGGCTGCGGGGCGGGCCGTCGCAATCGCGGCCGCCGTCGCGCGTCCGTCCCGGGGCGCTCATCCGGAAGGTCGCCGCGGAGGCGCGAACGGCCCGGCGCGAGGG
>CAYVXZ010000027.1:0-21340 GCA_964455625.1 uncultured Planctomycetales bacterium
TCCATGGCCGGCTTCGGTGCCGTGTTTCTGGGGGCGCTCTTCCTGTTCGGGGGGGCCGGCATCCGGTTTCGTGATCTCGCCTGGCTTTCATCCGGGCCAGTGTTTCTCGCTGTGGCCGGGCTATGGGAAGGTTCGGGACCAGCCTGGCTTCCTGAGGGGATCACCGCGTCCGCGGTGCGGGCCTGGTTGACGGAACAGGGGTTCCCGTTCTGGCCCCCCAGCGGCCGGACGGGTCTGGGCGGAATCATCAGGGACGGGCAGAACGTCCTCTTGACCCATGTCGGCGTGTTCAGCCAATGCATCCTGGCTGTTGTCCTGGTCCTTTCGGTCATCCAACGCCTTTCCGGCAACCGTTCCTGGTTTCTGGGCGATGGGGCCCTGGGAGGCAAGTTCCTGGCCCTTTTCCTCGCGTGCATCGCATGGTCGGCGCTTCGCTCCGTGTCGGGCGTCCTGGAAGGAACCGCGGCTCCCTGGGATCCGGCGCTGCTTCTCGTTCATTGCGCCTGGGGAATCGCCTGCGTCGGCGGGTACCGGGCCTGGAAACGGGGGATTTCCCTCTTGGCCCCGTTCCTGGCCGGCTCCCGGGAGAGGGCGGGGTTCGGTGCGGCGAGCGCGCTTCTCCTGACCTGCCTCCTGGTCACGCCGCTCGTGGCGGAAGGGGTCCGGTCCCTGGAACGGGCGCACCTGCATATCCCCGGACACAAGGCCCTGACACGGCACAAGGGAGAACCGTTTTACACCAACATCCCGCCGATCCTCGTCTCACACTACACGGGCGCCTGGGCGGTCGGGGGCCTGTCGGCGGAGGCGGCCATCGCGCGGGACCTGTCGCGCGCCCTGCGGCTTCCGGGACCCGGCGGATCCGGCCACCCGCCGGACGGCCGGGAGCCTGACCTGTTCTTCTACAGTCTCGCGAGCGGACGTCAGGTCGATCCGTACATGGAACAGAAGCTCGTAGCCGCCTTCCGGCGCATCGAGGTGGGCGACGGGTGGCAGATCTACCGGATGACGCGGGCACCGGAAACGGGAGGGGGGCGATGACGGCGCGACCGGGACGGGGGCGGCGGCTGGCGTGGGGGCTCCTGTTCACAGCGCTGTTTGTCGCCTCGCACGCGCGGCTGTTCCTGCTTGCGGAGCAGACTTTCGTGCATGACACGCGGCACTGGTTCCCGATCTTCGCCTATATGGCGGATGGGGTACGACAGGGGGAAATGCCGTACTGGTCCCCTTATGTGAACACGGGAGAGCCTTTCTATTTCCTGCCGACACCGTTCCGCTTCTACGATCCAGGGACCCTTCTCACGATGTGGGCCGGGGGGAAGATGGGAGTCTCTCCGCTGACCCTTTATGCCTGGGACTACCTGCGCCGGTTCGTCGTCCTGGCGCTGGGGGCGGCGCTCCTTTCGTCCCTTTTCTCGAAGCATCCGCGCACGCCCCTCTTCGTCTACGTGGCGGTCCTCTTCTCGTCGATCCCGACAGCGTCCTTTTACCAGCACGGCCTCGTCTATGATGCCTACACCGTCCCCTTCGTCCTTTTCTTTTTCCACAGGCTTGCCGATCGGGGGTTCGCCTGGAGGGACCTTTTCCTTTTCGCGTATTTCCTGGGGACGGGCGTGGCCAACTACAAGTTTCCGTACGCCTTCTGGTACCTGACCGTATACGGGATCCTCCACTTCACCTGCGGCGAGGGGCGCCTGCTCCGCGGCCGTCTCCTGACACCGCGCAACGCCGCCGCCGCGGCCCTGGTGATCGCGGTGGTCCTGTGCTGCACGGGGTATCTCGCCGACCTCTACTTCCAGCGGGATGACATCGTCCCGACCCTTCGACAGGCGAGCGGTAGCCAGACGACCCGGGACGTCCGGGTGGAGTTCGGGTCGGGAAGCCACGCGTCGCTCATCGACCTGGCGTCGCTCCTCTGCCCGGCATGGGGGCTTCTGTTTCATTACTTCGGATCTTCACACTTTGTGAGCGAGGCGGTCTACTACGCGGGGATCATTCCCGTGTTTCTGGCGGGACTCGCGGTATTCCAGGTCCGCCGGCGCGTGAAATGGGTGTGGCTGTTCCTCCTTGTGCTTCTCGCATCCATGATCCACGGATCGCGCTCGCCGGTTTCCTACCTGTCGCATCATTTCTTCCCGTCCTTCACCCTGCTCCGGCACATGGAATTCTGGCAGCCGTTCGTCATCCTGACGCTCGTGTGGCTTGCGGGACTGGGAGCGGATCTTGTCTTCAGGCTGGTGAGGGCCCGTCGCTGGCGCGAGAGGGGCCTCCTGGTCCGGCCGGCCGGCTACGCGATCCTGGGATACGCAATCGGGATCCATCTCTTGATCGCCGGATACCTGAAGATCGCCAGAGATTCCGGGATCGTGGGTGGGCCGAAGCTCTATCTAATGGGGGTCGACTTCTACTGGCTGGCATGGGTCTGCACCGGGACGCTGGCGGGATGTTTCGCGATCCTGGTCCTGGTCGTTCGCCGGCGTCTCTCGGAGCGCGGGTTCGTCGTCGGGGGAGCCCTGTTGCTGCTCTTCGACATGATGACATTCCAGCGGGTCCTGGCCGAGTACACCCTGGGACCCCGCGCCTCCCGCGAGGTCGCCTGGAGCCACGATTTCCCCTTCCACACGCGGCGGCTGGAGATGCCGGAACGGTATCGCGGGGAGGACGAGGGACGCATCCAGGAGGACGAGTATTGTTATTGGCCCCTGGTCGAGCGGCGCTCCTACGCCTGGAGCCATGACCGGAAGGGGTACGTGGAGATGAAATCCTTCTCCCGGCTGCACCGGGAGATTGCGAGCGAGACGGTCCGGCTCGACCTGTTCGCGGTCACGACGCCCGTCCTGCGGTTCGTCGGCTCGGTGGCGGAATCCGGACGCGATGCCTACCGCGGGGCGCTGGCGGGCCCGGACGGCGAGGCCTTGTCGCGAGGCGTCACGGTTCATGACCTGGATGCCGGGTCCCGTGTTCGATGGGCCGGCGTGATCCGTTCGGGGGAGGGGCGTCCGGGGGGGCTTCCCGAGGGGATTCCCCTGGCGCCCGTTTCCTTCTCCGCGGACAAGGTCGTCGTCGAGTCCGACGCCCCGTCCGACGGCTTTCTCTATTACGCCGACGCCTGGCACCCGGGCTGGAGTGTCCGGGTGGACGGCGCGCCGGCCCCCCTCGTGCGCGCCAACGACGCCTATAAGGGGGTGTTCCTTCCGGCAGGCCGCCACCAGGTGACATTCCGCTTCGATCCGCTCCTGTTCCGTCGCGGGCTCTGGGTGCTATACGCCATGCACGGGATCGCCTTCGCGCTCCTGGTATCCGGATGGTTTCGTGCCTTGCGCGGGCGGCAAAACCCCGTGGAACTCCCCGCGGCCAGCCGATAGGGTGGTCCACCGGTACGGCCATGGACTATTTCACGTCGAAGCAGAAAGTGAGCCTGTTGCGGAGCCTCATCTCGAAGACGAGCCCTGCCTACGTCCAGTTCTACCTCACTGCCCGGTGCAACCTCGCCTGCGAGCAGTGCAACATCATCTACGCGCATGCCGATGTCGAGGAGATGACGGTTTCCCAGATCCGGGCCATGGCGGAGAACTTCGCGGCGATCGGCGTCTGCATCGTCCTCCTCATCGGCGGCGAGCCGTTCGTCCGGAAGGATCTCCCGGAAATCGTCCGCGCGTTCACGGACGCCGGGATCCATGTGAGGCTCCAGACGAACGGCCTGGCGGGCGAGGCCGCGATGCGCGACTGCATCACGGCGGGCGCGCATGACATCAGCATCTCCCTCGACAGCCTCGACGCCTCCACGCAGGACACGATCAACGGGGGATATCCGGAGTCGTGGGAGCGCGCCCTCCGGACGATCTCCATGGTGAACCGGACGTTCCCTCCCAACGGAACGGCCTTTTTCGGGACCGTTCTCATGCCCCGGAACCTTTTCCATATCCCCGACGTGATCCGGTTCGCGGCGCGGATCGGCTGGGGCGTGTCGCTGGTCCCGGTCCACACGGCGCGGCCGGAAAGCCCCCGCGGGTTCCGGACGTTCGACGATGAGGGGGTCTGCCGGTTCGACCCTTCCGCCTATCCGTTCGTGCGGGAGGTCCTGGATGAGGTCCTGGATTTGAAGCGCCAGGGGCTTCCGGTCTACGATTCCGAGGAATACATCGAGGATGTCTACCGGTTCGTCACGGGTGTGCCCGTCCGGTGGCGCCGCCGGAACGGAGGCGTCTGCGATTCCCCCAGCCTTTATTTCGCGGTGGAGCCGAACGGGAACTTGAGCCCCTGCTGCGATTTCAGGCTCGAGGAATCCTTTCCCGCATACGATCCGCGCTTTCCGGAGTGGTACCGGAGCGGCCGGATCCATGACGCCGTCCGTCCCTTCACGGAATCCTGTGACGGTTGCATGTACGGAAGCTATCCGGAGATCACGGTGTCGGCCCGCTTTCTCGCGCCGATGTTCAGACGGTACCGGTTGTTTGCGGGGGGGCGCCGACCCGATCTCTTGAAGGTCGATCCGTCCGGGCTCCTCGCGATCGCGCAGGAGGTCCATCGGGCGGGGGCTCCCGTCCGGGAAGAGCGCCGGGAGCGGCACGACCGCGCCGCGGCGGCCGTCTCCCATGCACGTGGCTGACGCATCCGCTCCGGAACGGCGGGACGGGGACGTCTCGCTGGACGTCATCATCCCCGTCTTCAACGAGGAGGCGGTGATCGGCCCGCTCCTGCGACGGCTGGAAACGGCCTTTTCCCCGGAACGCCTTCGCATGGGGCGGATCCGCTCGGTCCGCTTTCTTTTCGTCGATGACGGGAGCTCTGACCGGACCGTCCCGGAACTCGCCGCCTGGATCGGGGGGGGGGGGCCGGCGGTGGTCTGTCAGCTCTCCCGCAACTTCGGCCACCAGAGCGCCGTTTCGGCGGGACTGGACCTGTCGGACGCGGACCTCTCGGCCATCATCGACGCGGACCTCCAGGACCCTCCGGAGGTTGTCCTCGACATGGTCGAGGCCTGGCGGAAGGGGGCCGACGTCGTGGACGGCGTTCGCGAGAAACGGAAGGAAGGCGCGCATAAGGTCTTCTGCTACTGGGCGTTCTATCGATTGCTTTCTTTCCTGTCAGAGGTGGAGATCCCCCTCGACAGCGGGGATTTCTGCCTGATGGACCGGAAGGTCGTCGTGGCGCTGAAGGCGCTCCCGGAGCGCCTCCGGTTCCACCGGGGGCTGCGGGCCTGGGTGGGGTTCCGTCATGCGCGCGTCGTCTACGAACGGAACGCCCGGGCAGCGGGGCTGTCCAAGTACACCTTCCGGAAGCTTTACCGTCTGGCCACCGACGGCGTCACTTCCTCGAGCACGCGACCGCTTCGCATCGCGCAATTCTTCTGCCTCGTCTTCGCGTTCATGTCGCTCGCGTCGGCGGCGGTCCTCCTGCGCGCGTTCCTGGCGGGGGGCGAGTCGCGCGAGGTGGTCTGGATGCAGGGGGTCTCCTTCCTGATCTCGGTGAGCGGCTTCATGGTGGTTTCCTCGATCTACGTCTTGAGCGCCTACATCGGACGGGCCTACCTCGAAGTGAAGGGGCGTCCTCCCTACGTGGTCCAGCGCGTCATCCGCCGTGAAGACGGATCCCGGTAGCGTCATCGTCGTCTCCGCTCCCCGTCCGGTCTCGTTCGAGGAGGCGTGGTACCGCTACGCGTCCCCGGAACATTTCTGGATCGCCTGGCGATTCCGGGCCTTCCGGGCCCAGCTGCGCCGCCTCGGGATTCCGTCCGGCGCCCCCTGGGAGGTCCTTGACATCGGCGCCGGACGGGGGCTCCTCCGGGACCAGGCGGAGTCCGCCACGACCTGGCGGGTCTCCTGCGCGGACCTGAACCTCGAGGCGCTCGAGGCCGTGAGACCGGGCCGCGGCCGGCGACTCTGTTACGATATCCTCGAGGAGCATCCCGACCTGGTCGGTTCTTTCGACGCGATCCTCCTTTTCGACGTCCTCGAGCACATCGACGACACGGCGCCGTTCCTGGCGGCGCTCGTGCGCCACCTCCGGCCCGGGGGGTTCCTGTTCGTGAACGTTCCGGCGCTCCAGTCCCTCTACAGCGTCTACGACGCGGTGATGGGACATCGCCGGCGCTACGACGCCCGGTCGCTCCGCGCCGCTTTCGACGGGCTTCCGTTCGAGATTCTCGAGACGCGATACTGGGGATTCGCCATGCTGCCCCTCCTGGCCGTTCGGACCCTCCTCCTGAAAGGCGAACCGCCCGGCCCCCGGATCGTAGAGCGCGGATTCAGGCCGCCCGGGCGGATCGCCAACGCCGTCCTGGCGGGTATCTCGAGGCTGGAAGCGGCCGTCCCCGTTCCGATTCCCCTGGGGACGTCGGTACTCCTGGCGGGGAGGAGGCGTGATGGCCGTTGACCGGGACCGTCATTCTCTCCGGTACCTGTTGCTGCGGATGCTGGAGCGGCACAAAGGGGAAGTGACCGCGCAGGCGTATCGGGAGATCGCTGCCTCCCTCAAGGTCACGCGCGACGGGGATGACTATGTGGTTGAGGCGGTCCGGACGGGAGAGCGGAAGGTCAGGCGGTATCCCCGGGGAGCATTTTCCTTCTACCGCTACGGGGATGAGGCCCCGCCTCCCGCGGACGCCCGGAGCGCGGGATTCCGGAACACGCGTCTGGCGCGGTCGTTCTGGGAGGAGGTCGTCGGGTTCGCCCCCGTGCCGGACGTTTCGTCCTGGCGGAGGGGGCTGGACCGTCTGGGCGGCGACCTGGCGGAAGCGGGGCTCCAGGCCATTCCCGCCGCCGTCTTTCTGGGGCAGGGAATGCTCTGGGGAGTCGGGGTGGCGGCCTTGTTCGCGGCCGAGGGATGGTTCCGTCACGGGCGCCTCCTGGTTCCCTTTCTCCTGGCCGGGCTCCTGCCCGTCCTTCCGTGGGGTGCCGGCGCCGCCGGGCTGACATGGGGGATCCTGGAATACCTGGATCCGGATCCGCGCCTGCGAACGCTTCGTGCCGCCGGCGGCGCGGCCGTCGGGATTGCCGCTGCCTGGATGCTTGCCGGTCGTGACATGCCTTCCGTGACGACCGGAATGGTCGCAGCGATTGCGGCCGGCGCTGTCCTGCTTGCCGCGCGCTGGGTTGCGGGTTCGCATGACAGGACATTCCGCATCGTGTTTCCGGTGATGGCCGCAGGGGCCTGCGCGGACGGCTTTCCGGCGCTGTCGGCCGTGTGGCTTGCTGCCACCTGCGCGCTGACCCTGGTCCGGTCGGCCGTTCCGGTCCGTCGGGGGGGAGGGAACGGGTGATTCCGTCCGGAACGCGCGCCCCTTTCTGGCACCGGACCGCCGCCGGCCTCGGGATCTTCCTTGCGATGCTGGGCGTGATGCTCGCGATCTACGCGCGAAGCTTCCGGGATCCCGTGTTCGGAAGCGAGGACTCCTGGTTCTATCTCGCCAACGCGAAGCACACGTTCAGGAACATCCTCGACCAGTACGGGATGCTCGACTCCAACTGGTACCGTCCGACGCAGTTCTACCTGTCCTATTGGGTGGCGTCGCGCTTCCTGGCCTGGGACGACCACCTCGGGTTCAAGATATCGAATTTCATGCTGTGGGCACTCCTGGGCGTGTGCATGCGCTGGTTCACGCTCCGGCTTTTCCCGGGCCGGCACCTCGCGGGGTTCCTGGCTTTCGTCTTTTTCGCGGGGCATCCTGTCGTTTTCAATTCCGCGTTCGAGACCGCGCAGTACGACGCGCTCCACATGATCTTTTGCGTCCTGACGGCGGGGCTTTACGCCCGTTTCCGCGATGGCGGGAAGCGCGCCTGGATTGCTTACGGGGCGTCCCTCGCCGGATTCGTGACGGCCCTTACCTGCAAGGAGCCGGCGATTCTCCTGCCGGTTCTCCTCGTGTGCCTGGATCCCTGGCTGGGAGGGCCGGATGCGGATCCGGCGCCTTCTTTCCGGTCCAGGGTCCTCTCCGGGCTTAAACGGACAGTCCCCTTCTGGGCGGTCCTGGCCGTGTACGGCGCCCTGCGGTTCGAGGGGCTGTTCCTTCACCCCCTCCACAACACTCCGGAGGCGGTCTATCCAACGGTGATCGCCCCGAAGAAGATCCTCGACAATCTCGCGACGGGCCCTCTCTGGACCGTCCGCCTTTTCGGCGCGTCCACGGCCTATGCGGACGGGATGACCTGCCTGCTCGGGATCCTCGTCCTGGGGCTGGTCGCGACCTATTCGTTCCGGAACCGCCGCGCACTGCTGCTTTGGGGATGGATCTCCGTTTTCCTTTCGATGCCGGTCTATTCGGGCGGGATGTACCACCATTTCGCCCTGCCGGCCCTGGGGTACGCGATCCTTGCGGCCCTCGCCGTCGAGCGGGCCCTGGAGAGGCTTCCCTGGCGTCCCGCCGTCCCGGTCGGGGGAATCCTGGTCGCCGCGATCCTGGTCTGGTCCGGGCGGGAGAATTTCCGGTCCTACATCGAGAGTCGGTCCCATTACGATGTCCACCGGGCGGCCATGAACCGCCCCCCGGTTCCGCGCGACCGGATTCCGGACGGCTCCTACGTGCTGGTGGACGATGCGCCGGGGTACGGCTTTTCCATTTATTGCTACGGGCAGTTGTTCCAGTTCGTCTACCAGCGAACCCTGTACGAGGAGATGTACCAGCAGGCGACGCCTGAATTCCTCGTGCGCTGGATCGGCTCTCCCAGCCGCTTCGCCTTCCGGTACGAGCCGGAGGGGAAGCGTTTTCTCGACGTCACGTCCGAGATGGAACTTCGCATCGGAGCGCGGCTTCAGGATGGCGCGCGCGGCGACGGACGTTGATCAGGGGCGCGCGGACGCGGGCGTCTGACGCGACGGAGCCTGCGCGCCGTTCCCGCGGAGACGATCCAGTTCATTCAGGACCTGCCGCGGGGTGATCGTCTTCAGGCAATGGACCTCCTGCGTGCAGACCGGCGAGAAGCAGGGGAGGCAGTCATACCCTTCCGGATACAGGCCGACTCCGCGGTCGTAGAAGAACGTCTCGTTCGAGTTCGTGGGCCCGTAGAGGACGATCACGTTCTTCCGGAGCGCGAGCGCGATGTGCAGGCCCAGCGAGTCGTTCGTGACGAGGGTGCGACAGGTGTTGATCCAGTCGATGTACTCGTGGATGTCGTCGAACCCCTTCTGCCAGGTGACCGTCCGGGGGGCGAGGAGCCTCTCGAGCTCCTTCCAGTGCTCCTGGGGCCAGGCCTTCGTGGGCCATTTGCTCCCGACGGCGTGGTTGAACCCGACGTCGAACGTCTCCGGTGTCCTGGGGCGGTACCCCAGGATGTATTCCTGGCCCTTCCATTCGGCCCCGATCGTCTCGAGAAGGATCTTCTGCCACGACTCGGTGTGGCGCTTCTTGATGTCGGGGTTCTGGCAGAGCGTGTAGACCGACTCGCATCGGTCGTAGGCTTTCGCGGTCCCGGTCTGGTCGTCGAAGCGGAAGCCGTAACGGCGCCAGGCGTTGATGGAGTCCGCGAGCGCGCAGACCCCGGGGACCTTCTCGAAGTTGATCACCGTGTCGAATCGCTCGTGCTGGAGCTGGAGGACGCTGGAGAGGTCGTAGGTGAGGATCCGGTGGATGAGCGGATTCCCCTCGAGAAGCGCCAGGGCCTTCTCGTCGACGAGCCACGTCACATGGGCGTCCTTGAAGTGGTGGAGGATGACGGTCGTACGGAGGACGTCCCCGAGGCTCGTGATCCGGCCGATCTCGGGGTCGATCGTCTCGGAATACCCGAGCTTGATGACGAGGACCTTTTCCTTGCCGTCCATGGGCCCGACTGTATCCCTCCCGGCGCGAGCTGTCAAAAAAGCTATTTCTCGACGATGTGGTCGCCCATCACGAGGGCATCCAGCCCGCAGCAGAAGAAGGTCCGCAGGGCGTCGCGCGGCGAGCAGACGATCGGCTCTCCCGCGATGTTGAAGCTGGTATTGAGGACCGCCCCCACCCCGGAGAGCTTCTTGAACTCCGAAAGCAGGTTCCAGTAGGGGGGATTGTGCTTCCGGCTCACCGTCTGGACGCGCACCGTGCCGTCGACGTGCGCGGCGGCCTGGATCCGGTCGCGGTTTTCCGGCCGGGAGTCGAAGGCGACGATCATGAAGGGGGACGGATAGGGGCTCGTGACGTACGCCGCGGCGTCCTCCTCCAGGAAGGAGGGGGCGAACGGGCGCCAGGGCTCCCGCCCCTTCACCTGCTTGTTCACGGCGTCCTTCATCTCCGCCCGCCGGGGGTCCGCCAGGATCGAGCGCCCTCCCAGGGCGCGCGGTCCCATCTCCATGCGCCCCTGCATCCATCCCAGGATCTTCCCGTCGGCGAGCATCTGTGCCGCCTCGCGGGGGGCGTCCGCGACCTTGCGCCACTTCGGGTAACGCGCGTAGCGGATCGCCTGCTCGATCTCGGCGCCGGAGAATTCCGGCCCCCAGTAGGCATGCTCGAGCCGCATCCGGGGGCGCCCGCCCGTCACGTCCCGGTGCACCTTCGCCGCGGCCCCGAGGGCCGTCGAGGCGTCGTGCGCTGCGGGCTGGACGAAGATGTGGTCGACATGGGGAAGCCGGCGGAGCTTCCCGTTCATGGAGCAATTGAGGGCGCAGCCGCCTCCCATCGCGAGGTTCCGGCTTCCGGAGCGCTTGAAAAGGAACTCGCTCATCATGAAACCGGCGCGTTCGAGCGCGTTCTGCAGGCTCGCGGCGAGGTCCTTGTGCACCTGCGTCAGGGGCTCACCGGGCTTGCGGGGGGTGTAGCGCGCCAGGAACTTGCGCCGGCGCGGCTTGTCGATCACCGGGATCTCGCCCGACCAGTCGATGAAGGAGTCGAAGAGATGCGGGTCCGGGGTGCCGTAGGCCGCCAGCCCCATCGTCTTTCCCTCGGCGCTGTGAGGCTCGAACCCGACGATTTCCGTGACGAGGGTGTAGAGGTGCCCCCACGAGGAGGTGTTCGGGATCCGGTGGACGACCTCGAAATCGTTCCCGCGCGCGATGGCCAGGAATCCCGCCTCGCCCCCGCCCGTTCCGTCGAGGGTGATGACGTTCGCCGCGTCGAACCCCGAGAGGTCGTAGGAGGAGAGGGCGTGCGCGAGGTGGTGGTTGACGTACCGGATGCGGGGGTCGTTCCGGGAGAAGAGGAGCTGGTCCATGAGCGCCCGCTGCATGTAGAAGTTCTTCGCCTGGAAGATCCGGTTGAGGCCGTACTCGCGCACGTTGTGGTCGTTTCCGACCGCGATCCAGTCGATGTCGGCAAGCGAAACCCCGGCGGCCGACAGGCAGTACCGGATCGCGAGGTTCGCCGGGTTCCCCTGGGAATGCTTGAGGCGGTTCAGCCGCTCTTCCTCGGCCATGGCGACGAGCTCCCCGTCGGCGAGCAGACAGGCGGCCGAATTGAGGTTCGTCGGGTGGGTGATTCCCAGGATGAGCGGCCTTCCGGGACGCGCCATGAAGGGGGGAAGTATAGCAGACCGGGCTCCCCGCGAGGTTTTGCTCGGCCCCGCGGGAGGGTATGATCCCCGCTTCCCATGGGCACCGGAACGACGCCTGCCAGTCCCTCCGTCGCGGATCATTCGCGGGAGACCCTTCTGGGGCTCTACCGGGCGATGATGCGGATGCGCCTGGCGGAAGAGAAGGTCGCCGAGCTCTACCCCCAGCAGGAGATGCGCTGTCCGGTGCACCTCCACGTCGGCCAGGAAGGGGTGTCGGCCGGTGTCTGCGCGAACCTCACGCATGACGACCGGATCTTCGGGTCGCACCGGAGCCATGGGCCGTACCTGGCGTTCGGGGGGAGCCTCAAGGCGTTCTATGCGGAGCTGTACGGGAAGGAAACGGGATGCTGCCGCGGCCGGGGGGGGTCGATGCATCTGATCGACCGGGACGCCGGCTACTGGGGATCGAGCGCCATCGTCGCCGGGACGATCCCGATCGCCGTGGGGACTGCCCTTGAATCCGTCTACCGGAAGAAGAAGTCCGTCTCGGTCTCCTTTTTCGGGGACGGGGCGGCCGACGAGGGTGTTTTCTATGAGAGCATGTCCTACGCGGGCCTGAAAAAACTGCCGGTCCTTTTCGTCTGCGAGAACAACAAGTATGCCACCAATTCCAGGCAGTCCGACCGCCAGGCCCTCGACAACATCGCGGAGCGGGGGCCCGTCTTCGGGGTCGCGGGCCGTCGCGTCGACGGGAACGACGTCCTCGCGGTCCACGCGGCCGCACGCGAGGCGGTTGCCCGGGCCCGCGCGGGGGAAGGCCCCACGCTTCTCGAGTGCGACACCTACCGGTGGAAAGGGCACGTGGGCCCCACGGACGACCTGGCGCAGGGATGCCGGAGCCGCGCCGAGCACGAGAGCTGGGTGGCCCGGTGCCCGATCCGTCGTTTCGAGGAGGCCTTGCGCCCGGCCAGGGTCCTTTCCCCGTCCGATCTTGACGGCGTGAAGGCGGCGCTTTCCCGGGAGATCGAGGAGGCGGTCGCATTCGCGAAGGCGAGCCCCTTTCCGGATCCCGCGACGGCCCTGCGCGAGGGGGGGGTATGAGCGGTCGGACCCTGACCTACGTGGAGGCGCTCCTTGAGGCGCATCGCCTCGCGATGCGCGCCGACGACGGGGTCGTCGTCATGGGACAGGGGGTGGACGACCCGGGCGGGATTTTCGGGTCCACCCTGAACCTCCACAAGGAGTTCGGGCCGCACCGGAGTTTCGACATGCCGCTTGCCGAGGACTCCATCACCGGGATCGCCAACGGCATGGCTTTGGCCGGCATGCGTCCGATCGTGGTGCACGCCAGGATCGATTTCCTGCTTCTGGCCATGAACCAGATCGTGACCCACGCCGCGAAATGGCGCTTCATGTTCGGCGAGAAGAACCGGATGCCCGTCGTCTACCGGGCCGTGATCGGCCGGGGATGGGGACAGGGAGCCCAGCACGCGCAGTCCCTGCAGGCGCTGTTCATGCATGTCCCGGGCCTGGTCGTCGCCATGCCGTCCTCGCCGTACGACGTCAAGGGCCTGCTCCTTTCGGCTGTCTCCGGGGACGATCCGGTCGTCTTCATCGAGCACCGCCAGCAGTACGGCATCAAGGGAGAGGTGCCCGAGGGGCACTACACCGTCCCGTTCGGGAAGGCCCGTGTCGTCCGCCCGGGGACCGATGTCACGGTCGTTGCCGTCTCGCAGATGGTCGACGTCTCCGTCGCCGCGGCCGCGGCTCTCGAGAAGGAGGGGATCTCGGCCGAGGTGATCGACCCGAGGACGCTGGCGCCCCTCGACGAGGGGACGATCCTGGGATCGGTCCGGAAGACCGGCCGGCTTGTCATCGTCGACAACGGGTGGCTTTCCTGCGGCCCCTCCGCCGAGATCGCGGCGCGCGCCGCGGAGAAGTGCCTCGATGCCCTGAAGGCGCCGGTCGCGCGCGTGGGGTTTCCCGCGGTTCCCGTTCCGTCGAGCCATGTCCTCGAGGCGGCCTATTACCCCAACTGGGAGACGGTCGTCGCGGCCGTCCAGCGGACCCTGAAGCGCCCGGCCCGCGCCCGCGCGGAGGCGTTCGACGACAAGGGCCTGCGCGAGTCCTGGTAGCGGATCTTTCGTGCCCGCGGCCCCCTCGCTTACGGTCCTGGTGCCGGCCCTCAACGAGGAGGCGAATCTCGCCGCGGTGGTCCGCGAGGCGGCGCCGGTCGTCGCCCGGCACTTTCCCGACCACGAGTTCATCATCGTTGACGACGGCTCGACCGACCGGACGGGCGCCATCGCCGACGAGCTGGCCCGCGAGAACCCCCGCGTGCGGGTCTTCCATAACGGGACGCCGAAAGGGCTCGGCTACAACTACCGGCTGGGGGTCGAGCGGGGGACGAAGGACCTCTATGTCTTCATTCCCGGCGACAACGAGAATCCCGCGTCGATGATGGTTCCCGTCTTCGAACAGGCGGGGCGCTCCGACATGGTGATTCCGTACGTGGTGAACCCGGAGGTGCGGCCGTTCCTCCGGCGCCTCCTCTCCCGCACGTTCACGGCGGGGCTCAACCTGCTCTTCTTCCGGAGCGTGCCGTACTACAACGGCCCGGTGATCCACCGGAGGGCGCTCCTGGCGACGCTTCCCGCATGGACGTCGAGCTTCGCCTTCCAGGCGGAGATCGTGCTCCAGCTCCTGCGCCGGGGGGCGACGTTCGAGACGGCCCCTATCACGATCCGGCGGGTCGAGGGGAGCGTCACGAAGGCGTTCAAGCCCAGGAACGTCGCACGGGTCCTCGCGACGGTCGCGCGCCTCTTCTGGCGGCTTCAGGTCGCGGAGCGGTTCTCGCCGAGCGCCACGGAGAAGCCGGCGGACAGCCTGTCGAGCAGCCTGTCCTCCAGGGAGAGCTGACCGGCGGCGGCGCGGCCGGCGAGCGCGGCGACAGGCCCCGCAGGGGCGTCCAGGATCTCGGCCAGCGCCCGCTGCGCGGGAGGGCTCCCGGCGAGGGTCTCCACGCCGTCGATGATAAGGACCTCCAGGGACAGGTGGTCCTCATGCAGGGTCGCCCCCTGCCGTCGCCGCTGGGCGGCCCGGAAGCGGGCCAGCCATTGCGCCCCCGTCCAGTAGCCGGCTTTCCGCCGCGAAAGGCGCGCGAGGATCCCCCGCAGGAATCGCGTCTTTCCGGAACCGGAAGGTCCCGCCACGTAGAGGAGGCGGAAGGGGCACCCGGGGCCGGCGAACGCCAGGGCCGCCCGCTTCGCGACGGAAGACGGGGGAGGCGCGTCCGTCCCGCGCGGGGCGGGCGGCGGAAGGGATATCCGCCTCTCGCCGGGCTTCTCGCGGGCGACACCCCAGCGCGCGAGGACGCCGGTCACCGCCTGCGAGAAGGAAGGGGTCGTCACGCGGGGGGAAAATACACCGCGCGCCGCGCCGATCAAGCGCGCTTGCGGCATTGCCGGCGTTTTTTGCCGGATTGACGAGAGGGTGTTGAAAACCGGTGGAATCAGCTCCCGGATTCCGCGACCGCGGCGGCGGCGGCGCATCCGGCGTCATGGCTGACGGTGACGTGGATCCTGGCGATCTTGCGCTTGCGGGCCGCCTTCAGGGCGGCGCCGTGCAGGGTGACCTCGGGGCGTCCCCGGGCGGACGACGTCACCTCGAGATCGTGCCACCGGATCCCGCCGGAAAGCCCCGTCCCGAGCGCCTTCAGGACCGCCTCCTTGATCGCCAGGCGTCCCGCCAGGTGGATCAGGAAGCGTCCTTCCGGTCCGCGCGGCAGGGCGCGACGCTCGGCGGCCGAGAGGATCCGCCCGGTGAACCGGTCGCCCCGGCGGCGCCAGGTCCAGCGCACGCGCGAAAGGTCCACGATGTCGATCCCGATCCCGACAATCATGAGAACCCGAATTTCTTCAGCCAGGCGTCGACCTCGCGGTCCGAGAGCGCGTGGTCGCGTCCGGAACCGGCCGATCGCGGCGCCTTCTCCCGGAAGAGCCCGAGGAATTCTTCCGAGGTGATCGTTCGGCAGGTTTCGGCCCGGGCCCGTGAGGCGACGGCCCGGTCGGAGCTCACCACGACCGTCCGTCCGGCCGCGGCATCGGGGACCCCCGCGACGAGCTCCGCGAGGAGGTCGTCCGCGCTCCGGTCCCGTCCGGTGAAGCGCACCCGCACGTGCGGCGCCGTCCCGGGCGGGTCGGGGGGCGGGTTCCCGTCGAAAACGACGAGCGCCTCCGCGTTCCGCCGCGCGCAGAGATCGCTCACGCGTTCCACCAGGAGCCGCGCCGCCGCCGGGAGCGGCCGGCGGGAGGTGACGCGCCACGGCGCGCGCTGCGCGTGGAGGAGGTTGTAGCCGTCGATCAGGAACACTAGCGGTCGCGGGACAGGACGTACTCGGCCAGGTCGTGCAGGCTGTCCCGGCAGGAACCCGCCGGGAGGGCGGAGAGCGCCTTGCGCGCCGCCTGGACGTGGCGCCCGGCCGCCTGGTAGGCGGCCTCGACGGTCCCGCACGCGGCGAGGATCGGCAGGATCGTCGCGCGGTTCCTCTCGGCGCTTCCGTCCGCCATGATCCGCGCGAGGCGGTCGCGGTCCGGGGACGCCGGACCATGGAGCGCCAGGAGCAGCGGGAGCGTGAGCTTCCCGGTCGTGATGTCGGTCCCGAGCGATTTCCCCATCTTTCCCTCGTGGCCGGCGAGGTCCAGGCAGTCGTCGACGATCTGGAAGGCGATCCCCAGGTTCTCGCCGTACCGCCCGAGCGCCTCGGCCTGGGCGGGCTCCGCGCCGGAGAGCGTCCCGCCGCAACGGCAGCACGCCGCGAGGAAGGCCGCCGTCTTCAGGCGCACCATCTCGACGTACTCGTCGGGCGTGGGGGCGGCGCGTCGGTTCTGGAACTCGTGCTGGAGGAGCTCTCCCCGGCACATGTCCGCGGTGGCCGAGGCGATCTCCTGGCGGACCGCGCTGTCCGTCAGGGTCTCCGTCAGGCGGAAGGAGACCGAGAAGAGGAGGTCGCCGAAGACGACGGCGATGGGGTTTCCCCACTGGCGGGAGAGGCTGGGATGTCCCCGGCGCGTCTCGGCGTCGTCGATGATGTCGTCGTGGATGAGGCTCGCCGCATGGATGAGCTCGGTGAGGATGGCGATCCGCAGGTGAAGCTCCGAGGTCCCCCCGACCGCCGCCCCTCCGAGGAACACGAGGGCCGGCCGCAGGCGCTTTCCCCTCTGGCGCGCGAGCGATTCCCGGAGGGACGCCAGGAGCGTGAATCCGCCGGGGATCTCGATCGACAGGGCCGTCTCCATCTCGTTCAGGGGGCCCTGGATCGGCGCCAGGATGTCTTCCAGGCGCTTGGTCTGGAACATCAGCCGATTATAGGAGGGGCCGAAGTGCAATGTCCAAGGTTGGCCCTATAATGGCCCGGATGTTCGCCGGGAACAGGAAGCGGTTCATGCGGCATCTGGCTGGGGGCGTGGCGGTGGTTCCCACCGCGCCCGAATATCTCCGGAACGGCGACGTCCACCACGACTTCCGGCCCGACAGCGACTTCTTCTACCTGACCGGCTTCCCGGAGGCCGAGGCGGTGGCGGTGATCGCGCCGTCCCATCCCAGGCACGCGTTCGTCCTTTTCGTCCGGCCGCGCGACAAGGCGGCGGAGACCTGGAACGGCCGGCGTGCGGGCGTCCAGGGGGCCCGCCGGCGCTTCGGGGCCGACGCGGCCTTCCCGATCGCGAAGATCGACACGATCCTGCCGAAGTACCTCGCGGGGGCTTCCCGCGTCCTCGCTCCCTGGGGGCGCTACGAGGCGTTCGACCGGAGGCTCGCCGACTGGATGAAGCGCTCCGGCGGCAGGCAGTCCCAGTTCGAGCGGTGCGACATCACGTCCGTCCTCCACGAGATGCGCCTGGTGAAGACGCCCCCCGAGGTGGAGCGCATGCGCCGTGCCGCGGAAATCACCCGGGACGCGCATGTCGCCGCGATGCGCGCCGCGCGCCCCGGCGTCACGGAAGCCGAGATCGACGGGATCCTCCGGTTTCATTTCCGGGCCGGCGGGGCCGAGCGCATGGCCTACAACCCGATCGTCGGATCCGGCGCGAACGCCACCATCCTGCATTACGTCGAGAACTGCCGCCGGATGGAGGACGGGGACCTGCTCCTGATCGACGCGGGGGCCGAGTACGGCGGCTACGCCTGCGACGTGACGCGCACGTTCCCTGTGAACGGCCGGTTCACCCCTGCCCAGCGCGCGGTCTACGACGTCGTGCTCGCGGCCCAGAAGGCGTCGATCGACGAATGCCGCCCCGGCGTCCCGCAGTCGCGTCCCCACGAGACGTCCATCCGGATCCTGACCGAGGGGATGGTGCGCCTGGGGCTCCTGAAGGGGAACGTGAAATCCCTCATCAAGTCGGCTGCCTTCCGCCGTTTCTACATGCACGGGACGGGGCACTGGCTGGGAATGGACGTCCACGATGTCGGCCGCTACCGGCTCGAGAAGAACACGGCGAAGGCGAGGCTCCTCGCCCCCGGCATGGTGACCACGATCGAGCCGGGGCTTTACGTCGAGGACAAGGCGAAGGGGGTCGATCCCTCGTTCTGGGGGATCGGCGTCCGGATCGAGGACGACATCCTGGTTTCATCATCGGAGCCGGTGAACCTGACATGGGATATCCCGAAGGAGCCCGACGAGATCGAGTCGATCGTGGGGACCTCCCGGGGCGGTTTCATCCAGTAACGCGGGAACTTTCGGGCGGTCCGGGCGTCGGAAATCCAGGAGGCGACATGAACCGGGAAATCCGTGGAATCCTCTCGGCAACGGTCTTCCTGACCTCGCTTCCGCTCCGGGCGGACGTGATCAAGTGCGGCGTTCCCGCCCTGGAGATGGACTGCGAGATGGTCGTCGAGGGGGAGGGGATCGTCTCGAACCGGGCCACGCGGGACCGGTCTCCGGCCACGCACAAGCCCCGGGCCCAGCCGCTCTTCGTCCTGAAGGACGGGACGCGCGTCGCAGGAAAGATGGACCTTCCGAGCTACCCCCTGAAGACGCCGTACGGGCTTCTTGTGATCCCCGCGGCGGACGTCATGGAGGTCCGCTTCGGGAAGCTTTCGGACCCGGATTTCAGGAAGCGGGTCGATCTGATGATCCGGGACCTGGGGGCTGCCGACGTCGCCGCGCGCGAGAAGGCGACCCGGGACCTGTCGGCCCTGGGGGCCTGGGTGGGGCCGGAGCTCGCCGCCGCGGCCGAGAGCCAGGATCCCGAGATCCGCTCCCGCGCCGCGGAACTCGCCGCCGCCCTCGACGACCAGGAGAGCGAGGAGTACACGGGGGATCTCGACGAGGTGGTGACGCGTCATTTCTCGGCGCGCGGCGAGCTCCAGGTGAAGTCGTTCGCGGTCGAGACCCAGTACGGGAAGCTCGCGATCCCCGTCAAGGACGTCCGGTGCGTCTTCGTGAGCTCTCCGGAGGAGACCACGAAGACCGTCGCGGTCACGGGCCAGAACACGCCGGTCTCCTGGTGCGACACCGGGATCCGCGTGGGGCGCGGCGACCGCCTCGCGATCCGGGCCGCGGGATCCGTCTTCCTGCAGAACTGGGGCGGGGCGGTCTCTCCCGGGGGGAATCCCCAGTGGGGCCAGCAGTTCCCCGGGATCGCGACCGGGGCCCTCGTGGCGCGGATCGGCAAGAACGGGAACCTCTTCCTGGTGGGGGACTCCCACGAGGGGGTCTCCGACCGCGAGGGGACGCTCTTCCTTGCGCTCGGGATCAACGGCATGTGCCCCTCGAACGGCGAGTTCAAGGTCGACGTCCGCGTCACGCCGCGCTGAAACCGTCAACAGCCACGGCGCCGAAACCTCACGGCGCCTAGCCTTGTGGAGCGGTGGTGAATGAACGCGACAGCGCGCGCCCCGCGGCGGGAGCCTTTTCGGGGGCCTGATGGCGCCGGGCCGGTCAGGATGTGCAAGGTCCGGCGACATCGGAGCGACGAGGCGGCACGGATGCCGCCGAGGAGCGTCCCCCGAGAAAGGCGAGCCGCCGGCAGGGGCGCAAAGCGGGAGCTTGGGCGCCATCCGCCGGGAGGTCCCCGGCGGCCGCTACTTCCAGTCCGGTTCGGGGTCGATCCCGAGGCCGTCGGCGACGCGGTTGATGTAGTTGAAGTAGGAGATCACCTCGACGGCGTCGAGGATGTCGGGGTCGGAAAGGCCCTGCGCGCGCAAGGTCTCGACGTCATCCTTTTTCATGGCGCTCGGGGTCTTCGTGAGCTTGATCGCGAAAGAGAGAAGGGCCTTCTGGCGCGCCGAAAGGACGGGGCTCGCCCCGAAATCCCCCAGGACCGCCTCCGCCGTTTTCGGGTCGGCCTCCCGCCGGAGGTCGTCGGCATGCGCGCGGGTTCAGTAGTGGCAGTCGTTCGCTTTCGAGACGGCGGTCGCGAGCATCTCCCGCTCGGCGCGGGTGAGCCCGGACCCGGCGACCATGGTCGCCATGTAGAGGTCCATCGATTCCTTGAGGGTCGAGGGTTTCAGGCTCTGGATCTTCAGGATGTTGAAGACGCGCCCGGCGCGCTTTGTCGCGGCCAGATATTGGGCCGCAAGCGACCCTGTCGCCTCGGACTCGGGAACGGTCCGGATCCAGGCCATGCGCGCTAGGCCCCGGCCCCCGGATTGCGGGCCTGGATCCGCGCGCCGCGCAGGCGGCCCATGCGGGGAAGCTCGCCGACGAGGGGGCGGGCGTACTCCAGGAAGGCGTCGGAGATGTCGTTCGTTCCCTTGATGAACCGCGCGTCGAGCGATTTCGTCTCCTTCGCGACGGTCGGGAGAGGCGTCAGGAACGTCTCGCACTTGTAGCCGTTCTTTCCCTCGACGCGCTTCAGCGCGACGCTTCCCGAGGGGGCGTCTCCCGCGCAGGCATGGCGGACGGCCGCCTCGCCGCAGGCGCGCGCCTCACGGGCGTCGATCTCGGAGACGACGCCGGGAAAGCTCCGCTGGAGGTAGCCGAAGGTGTCGGCCCGGACGCGCAGCTTCCGGCCGAGCTTTTCCCGGATCGCCTCGGCGAGGAAGTCCCCGAGGGCTCCGGTCCCGGAGAGCTGGACGTTCCCGTGGGAATCCTTCTCCTTCGTCTCGAGGACCGTCCGGCCCGACGCGTCGTGGATCCCCTCGGAGACGGCCACCACGCACCGTCCCCGCTTCTCGTGGACCCGCGCGACGTCGTCGAGGAACCTCTCCATGGAAAAGACGGTCTCGGGGACGTACACGAGGTGGGGCCCGTCCCCCTCGTCCTGGCGCGCCAGCGCCGCCGCCGCCGTCAGGAACCCTGCGTGGCGTCCCATCACGACATCGATCTTGATCCCGGGAAGGGACCGGTTGTCCTGGTTGTCTCCCATCACGGCGAGCGCCACGAAACGGGCCGCCGAGCCGTATCCGGGGCAGTGGTCGGTGACCTTGAGATCGTTGTCGATGGTCTTGGGGACGTGGAAGATCCGCATCTCGTAGCGGGCCTCCTCGGCGAGTTTCGCGACGATGTTCGTCGTCTCGGCCGAGTCGTTCCCGCCGATATAGAAGAAGTAGCGGATGTCGTGCTCCTGGAACACCTTCAGGATCCGCGCGCAGTCCTCGGGCGCGGGTTTCTTCCGGACGGACCCCAGGGCCGCGCAGGGGGTGCGCGCGATCCGCTCCCAGTCCTCGGGAGATTCCGAGCGCAGGTCGACGATCTCCTGCTTCATGACCCCCTGGATGCCGTGCAGCGCCCCGTAGATGTTCCGGATCCCGTCGTGGCGGGCCGCCTCGGTGACGAGCCCCGCCAGGCTCTGGTTGATGACGGTGGTGGGTCCCCCGGACTGGCCCACGATCAGGTTCCCTTTCAGTTTCGCCGGCATCGCGGGATTGTAAGCGGGCGGGCTCCCCCGGCGAACCCCGATATGGCACAATGGCGGGATGCGCGCGGGCGTCCGTTCCGGGCT
>CAYVXZ010000028.1:0-15313 GCA_964455625.1 uncultured Planctomycetales bacterium
TGAGGGTACTATGCTCGTAGTTTTGGTGTCTGCCCCCTTTTTCGGTGAAGAGCCCACCCGGCGCGGCGAAGCAACACTGAAGATGGCCGTCGATACGCGAATCGGAGCCAGCGAAGGGATTTGAACCCTTGACCCCCGCTTTACGAAAGCGGTGCTCTACCGCTGAGCTACGCTGGCGAAGCGGCGCACATGATAGGTCTCGGGCCCTTCCAAATCGAGATGCAGCAGGGGGGGGAAGGGGCCGGCGCTATGATGCCGTCGTGGAGCCGCTCGTCCGCGTCGACGGGGTCTCGAAGCGATTCTTGAGGCGCGACCCCCTGTCCGGAAAGGCGGACGTCCGGGCGCTGTCGGACGTCTCGTTCGCGATCCCCGCCGGAGGCGCGGTCGCCGTCATGGGGGCGAACGGATCCGGGAAATCGACCCTGGCCCGCGTCCTGGCCGGGCTTGTCGAGCCGGATGCGGGAGAGGTCCGGGTCGCGGGACGGCGGATCGCCTCGCCCGCGGATGCCGCGGGCTTGACCGGTTTCGCCGGCGGGGACGAGAGGAGCCTTTTCCTGCGTCTTTCGGTCCGGGAAAACCTGCGCCACGCGGCGGGCCTGCGCGGGATCGCGGGAGACGATTTCACGCGGCGTCTTGAGGCCGTTTCGGGGGACCTCGATCTCGGGCCGTTCCTCGAAAAACGCGCGGCGGACCTTTCCACGGGTCAAAAGCAGGCGGTGATCCTGGCCCGCGCGCTCCTGGCCGATCCTCCGGTCCTGGTGCTGGACGAGCCGACGCGCAGCCTGGACGACGGGCGCAAGCGCGCCGCCTGGGCGGCGCTCGCGCGCCTGGAAGGCGAGGGAAAGGCGCTCTTTGTGGCGACGCATGACCCCGAAGAGGCCCGCGCGCTGGGCGCCACGGTCCTGCATCTGGAAGGTGGCCGGGTCGGCGCGTCCGATCCCGCGCCCGCACGGACTCCGGTTGCCACTCGCGCTGCGACCCGCGACGGCGTCTTTCCCCTCGCGTCCCTCCGCGCGGGGCTCCGCCGTGCCGTCCTCGAGGAAGGGGGGGCATGGATCTCGAACGGATTCTGGCTCCTGGGGCTCGCGGCGGAGCTCGCGGGGCTTTTCTTCCTGGGGCGGATGATGGGTTTCGCCGCCCCGGCGGCGCTCGCCCCCTATGGAGGGAGCTATTTCCCGTTCGTCCTGGTCTGGTTCCTGTTCCAGGGCGTCCAGGGGGCCGCCCTCCACCGGTTCGCGGCGGAGACACGCGCGGCGCAACTCTCCGGGACGCTGGAGGCGACCGTCTCCGGCGCGGGGGATCCGCGATGGGCGCTTCTCGCGGGGACCGTCTGGGGGATCCTGAAGGGGCTCATCGTCGCTGCGCTGGGCCTGGCGGTCTGGGGGGCCTGCCGGGGGGGATGGTCCCCGGCCGGCGTCTGCCTGGCGGCGCTCGCGGCGGCCCTTTCCTCGGTGGCGCTTCTCGGCGTGGGGTTCGCGGCCGCGGGGCTTGTCCTCGCCTTCCAGCGGGGGAACGCCCTTCCGTCCGTCTTCGGGGCGGTGGCGCCGCTCCTGGCCGGAGGCCTCTACCCGCCCGAGGTCCTTCCGGCGGGGCTGCGCGCGCTCGCCGAATGGATCCCGCAGACGCCGGCCCTGCGCCTGGCGCGGCGCGGGCTCCTGGCGGGCGAGTGGCCGCCGGACGCCGGGCGCGACCTCGCGGTCCTGTTCCTGTTCGCGGCCGCGTTCCTTGCCGCGGGGCTCTGGGCGTTCGGCCGCGGGTTCCGCGCGGCGCGCCGGCGCGGGGTCTTGGCGCGTTACTAGCCCGAGGCTAGACTTTCCGCCCCATGACCGGGCTTGCGGCGGACATCCTGGGCGGGTACGGCGACCGGGTCTGGTGCGCGAACACCGTCCGCGTGTGGCTCACGTCGCTCGGGGTGTTCGCGGCGATCTGGGCCGTCACTTGGGTCTTCAAGCGAGGGGTCATCCGGCATCTCGAGGCGATCGCGCGGAAGACATCGGGGGATCTCGACGATTTCGTCGTCGGACAGCTCGGCAGGCTCCGGATCTGGTTCTTCGCGAGCGTCTCGCTCTATTTCTCGACGCGGCACCTGACGCTTCCGGACTGGCTCCACGCCGGGATCCGGAACATCCTCGTCGTGACCTTGGGGGTCCACGCGATCCTCTTCCTCCAGCGCCTGGTGAACTACGCCCTGGAGAAAAGCTATCTCAAGAACGAAAGGTCGGAGCCGGCGAGCCTGGCGACGGTCCGGACGATCCAGGTCGTCGTGCGGTGGGTGATCTGGGCGGTGGGGCTCCTTTTCCTCCTCGACAACCTGGGTTACGAGGTGACCACGATCGCGGCGGGGCTGGGCCTCGGGGGCGTGGCGGTGGCGCTCGCGGCGCAGGCGATCCTGGGGGACCTTTTCAGCGCGTTCTGCATCTTCCTCGACAAGCCGTTCAAGGTGGGGGACCTCATCGTGGTGGGGGACCTGCGCGGGACGGTCGAGAGCATCGGGCTCAAGACCACGCGCCTGCGGAGTTTCGACGGGGATCAGCTCGTCTTCTCGAACGCGGATCTCACCTCGAGCCGGATCCGCAACTTCCAGCAGATGCGGGAGCGCCGGGTCGTGTTCCGGGTCGGCGTCACCTACCAGACCCCTTCGGGAAAGCTCCAGGCGATCCCCGGGATCGTCCGCGAGGCGGTCTCCGGCGTCCCGAACGTGCGGCTCGACCGCGTCCATTTCGCCGCATTCGGGCCCTCGTCCCTGGATTTCGAGATCGCCTACTTCGTCCTGTCACCGGACCCGTACGTCTATATGAACGTCCAGCAGGCGATCCTGTTCGGCCTCAAGGAACGGTTCGACGCCGACGGGATCGCGTTCGCCTACCCGACACAGACCGTCTATCTGGAAAAAAACGGAGGCGGCTAGTTCCGGGGCGCGTCAAGCGCCAGGACCTTCTTCAGCCCCTCGAGCACGGCGTACGCCCGGTACAGCGTCCGGCCGGCGAGGACGTAGCGGTCCCCCTCCCGGCGGATCTGCCCCATCGCCTCGAGACGCCCGAGGCGCACCTTGAGGATGTCGTCGAGGTCGTAGTCGGCCTTGGCCGCCGGTTCCCGGCCGATCCCGCTCAACATCCGCAGGAGCTTGATGCGTCGCGAGGTCTCGGACATGTTGAAGAAGTGGGAGTAGCTGTAGCCGGCGCACCCGGCGCAGATCGCGAGATAGGCCGTGCGCGCGGGGTCGACCGCGCCGGCGCGCGCCTGGGCGGCGAGGTCCGCTCCCGCGAGCGCGGCGAGCGAGACGGCCAGGGCCGCGAGCGCGATCATCTGGTTCGACATCCGGCCGCGCCGCAGGCGCGAGACCGCTGCATGGATCACGAGGTGCGCCGGCGGGTAGAGGACGAGAAGGAGCCAGGCCGGCACTATCCTTCCCCCTCGCCGAGCCCCAGCCAGCGCCGCAGGCCATGCATCGTGCGGAGGACGAGCCTTGCCATGAAAGAAATATCGTGTCCCCCGTCAGGCCGCGATCGTATCAGCCCTTCGATCTCGAGATCCTGCAAGCGACCTCCGATGAGGTTTTGCGTCGCCAAAAAAGCCCGAAGATCGTCGTAGGCCGCCCCTCGCGCGCCGTCCCGGGCGATCCGCTTCACGATCTCGAGAGAAGGGGCGCTCGCCTGCATGGCCGGGTAGCTCAAGATGTAGGCAGCCGAGAGAAGCATCGCGAGCACGACCGCATAACCGGTCGCCTCGGGAGGGCGTCCGGCGCGGTCCAGGAGGAGAGCGCCGCATGCCGGCCCGATCCCCATGAAAATCGCCCCCAGCCAGCGGATCTGTTGGCTGGGTCGAAAGACGCGCCAGAAGAGGATATGCAGCAGGAACGCGCCCGCAAAGAGAAGCGTTCCATCGATGAGAACCCGCGCGAACACGGGAAGAATCTTATCCGAAACGGACTACCCCCACGGGGATTCGGCCACACTCGGTCGCTCCCGCTCCCTCGCGCGGCCCCGGGTCGCCGGCCTCTCGGCTTGCTCCCGCTCGCCTCGGCATCGCCGATGCCGGCCGGCTCCCTTCGAATCCCCGCGCTCGCCGCCTCCCGGCGGCTTCTATCCGTTTCGCGGAGAGTGGGCCAGATCCAAGGCACGATGCAGGCCGTCGGGTCTGCGGGGCGACCCCCGGCCTGCCGAGCAACGCCGTAGACGGCCCGCTATACGCGAAACGGACTACCCCCACGGGGATTCGAACCCCGGTCTCCAGGCTGAGAACCGTGGGTTTCCCGTGCGCAACGGATGATCCCTCAACCGGTTGCGATCCGCAAGAGGGCGACTTCGGGGAAACCTTGGGGGAGGATTCCACGACGGGGGTGCTGGCCGGGCCGTCCGTGCCGGTGGCGGCCAGGACCGCCGCCGTCTCCTGCGGCGTCTGAATGACGGGCGGGAGGCTGGGGAGGGCCTCCACCGCCCCCGCCTTGTCGAGAAGCATCGGGTCCGTGTAGGTCTGCATCGTCAGGTCGATATCCGAATGGCGCATGGGGTGTGGGTCTGTCCTTACTGTCGAGACCGGATCGGAGCGAATGACCCGCAGCTGGTTTACTCAGTTTTCTCAGAGCTTCGCGGCTCGTTCGCCAATCCGCGCGCGGTCGACCTGGTTTTGGAGGTGATCAGGGCTCGGGCAGACAACGAATCAAAGAAAGGCGGATAGGATGGGCGGAGTGATCGACATGGCGGACAAGCGAATCTGGAGGGCTGCGGAGATCGCGGCCAGGGTCCACGCGGGACAGACCCGGAAAGGGGACGGGGCCGCCCCCTACATCTCGCATCCGATGCGGGTGGGGCTGTATCTGGCTCGCGCGGGGCTGGGTCCCGACGTGGTGGCGGCGGGCCTCCTGCACGATACGATCGAGGACGCACCCGCTGGGGAACGGGAGAGGGTTCGGCGTGAAATCCGGGAGAAGGTCGGCCCCCAGGCGTTGGCGCTTGTCGAGGGGGTCACCGAACAGAATCCCGAAGCGGATTGGCAGAGCCGGAAAAGCGCCTATCTGAAACACCTGGAGAGCGCCCCTCGGGAGGCGCTGGCGGTTTCCTGCGCCGACAAACTGGACAACACGCTGGGGCTCCTGGAAGTGATCGAGACTCAAGGACGGGAGGGAACGAAGCGGTTCAACAGACCGATCGGGACGAAGACTGCTTATTACGAGGCGGTGGCGGACGCGGCAGGACGCCTGTGGCCCGACTGCCCGATCCTTCCCGCTTTACGGGGGGCGCTTGCGAAGCTACGAGGGGTTGTGAATGCCCTTCGTTGAGGAGGTGTCCCTCCTCCAGTCACTTCCGCATGTGGGGCAAACAAGTGGCCGCTGGGACATAGTTGCCATATCGCGACAGACGGTCGATCGGCTCACTCCCAGCAGTCTCGCAAGGGTGGCCTGACCGCCTCGCTTGAACGGGTTCACCTTCGCGAAGGCGCAGGCAAGCTCGTATCGACGCCATCTTGCCCGCACCTTACGTGTGGCGTTGTAGCGTTTCCTTCCGGAGGCCCTTCGGCAGGTTTCCTCCCAGGTGCGGGGAATCCACCGTGTGCTCACCCGAACATCCTCATAGGAAAACCTGCAACAGGAGCCGGGACATCAGCGTGCAACGTCTCCTAGCCCGGAGAACGCCTCCAGGATCGCCAGGATCGACCGGCGCGCCTCCTCGGGTAATCGAGGCCACGCCTCGGCGATCCGAACCAGCTCCGTCCGGAAGCCGGGGTCAAAACCTTTGGGGAAACCTTGTGGGAAGAAGTCTCGTTCCGTTGCTCCAGACTGCGCGAAATTGCACTCGGCGCCTGCCAGAACCGGTGAGGGTTCTCGCTCCGTGCGCGCGCCGCATCCGTCTTGCGCTGCGCGGGGTTGCGCGATTTCGCGCGTCTTTTCTTCTTTGCTGGATGGTGGTACCCCCACGGGGATTCGAACCCCGGTCTCCAGGCTGAGAACCTGGCATCCTAGGCCTCTGGACGATGGGGGCCTGAAAGATCCCAAGATATCTCTCCGTGAAGAACGGCGCAAGTCGGCGAGAATACGGAATTGGGTTACATGTCGCGATCCAGTATAAATGACAAGGACATGGAGCCGTGGCGGTGGCGATTCGAGAAATTCGTGACAGCTTCCCCGAGGCTGGTGATCGAGAACTTCTTGGATCTGGATCACTTGTTCTACGTCCACGAGGGTTCGTTTGATTATCACCGGGTGATCGAGACAGGGCGGCTTGCGGGGCTTGTGGATATGAGGACCCGCGTCCTGGGGATTCCCGTGGTGCACCGGGAATGGGTCCAACTCCTTCCGCCGGACCGGATGCTCTTCCGCTCGTCCCTGCTGGGGGGGATGGCGGAACTGCACGTCGATTCGAGGGTCCTGGAGCAGGAGGGAGGAACGCTTCTCCGGACTGACTATTCCTTCACCCCGCCGTGGTTCCTGCGTCCTTTCAGGGGGCTGCTGCTGCCGGTCATGCAGCGGATCAAGGAGCGGATCTGGGAGCAGGACGTGTCGGTTCTCGTCAGGCGTCAGAAGCTCCGGGAGAGGGGGTTCCGGGACGGGGCCCCGATCCGGATGTATTTCCCGCTCGAGACCGTCCGCCTGCTGGGCGATCCCGCCTGAAGTCAGGAAAAAGGTGTTGGCCTTCCTATGCTCTTCGGGATTCTTAATTTGGAGTGGCATAGTCGTGTCCGTAGCGCTCGCGATTATCCGGCTTCGCAAACGTCCTGCTGATTCACTTTCGGCCCTTTCAGCTGTCAATCCCGTTCGATGGCATTTTCTTCTTGTGGGAATCGCCCTGATGATCGTGGCCTTCCTGTTCTCGGAGACAGTTTGTCACGGTCGGGCTTTTGTTGGTGATTCCGACCGACTGGTCCACGAGATCCCCTCGTCCCTCCTGCTGGCGGAAGCGGAACGGGCGGGAGAGCCGCCGTTCTGGAATCCCTACTCGTTTTGCGGTGCCCTCGCCCTCGGCGACGCACAGATCTTTTCGGGAAACGTCATCCACGTGTTCCTGGCCCGATGCTTCGGGGACGTCCTGCCGCTGGCCATTTCCTGGCGGTTCATCGTCGAGGCGCTGTCGGCCCTGGTCGCTTCCTATTTCCTGTTCCTACCGCTGTCGCCCCATCCCCTGGCGGCGATGGTGTCGGCCCTTGTCCTGCCTCTCTCGATGGGCGCGCTGGAGCATCTCAACCACGGTACTCCCGCGTATACGGACATCGCGTTCTTTCCGGTCGTCCTTCTTCTCCTGCGGGATGCCGCCGCCCGGTCCGCGCCGGCCAATATCGCGCTCCTGGCGGGCGTCTTCTATCTCCAGCTGACAGGGGGGATGTACCATCTGAACCTCTATTTTGTCCCGTTCTACTTCGGTTACGCTGTCTGGGCCGTCCGGCGCGAAGGGGGAAGACCGTTCCACGACGTCCTGTCGCTCTGGTTTCAGATGGGGCTGGCTCTGGCACTCGTCGGCGGGGCCGGCGCCTCCCAATTCGTCGCGCTCTGGCAGGCGTCGGGAGATTCCAACCGTGTCGCATGGCCGTACGAGCGCGTGCGCGACGAGTTCGGCCAGCCCTGGTTTGCCGTTTTCCGGCTGTTCCTGCCGTTCCTGTACGGGAACGGCCTCTCCTTTCCGTGGGCGACGTTCGGCCCGCACACCAATGAGTTCGAGACGTTGCCGGTCTATCCCGGCATGGTCCCCCTGTTCCTGGCCGCATTCGCTCTCCGGAGCATTCATCGCCGCTGGGTCTGGGGGTGGTGGGGAGGGGTCGTATTTCTCGTCCTGGCGTCGCTCCGGACCGACGCCGTGGCGATCCCCTATTTCCTGTATCTGGGAAAACCCCTGCAGCACAGCCGGCTCTGCATCCTGGTCCCCGTCTGCATCGCCTTTCTGGCTCCGTTCGGCGCGCGGCTCCTGCTGTCAGCCGACGGAGCCGTCCGGCGTCGCTGGGCGGCGTGGATCCTGGCGGCGGGCGCGGTGGCGATCGGCGCGGCCCAGGAGCCGGCTCTTGGGATGTGGACCGGATGGCTGGGGGACGGATTCCTGGACCGCTTCAACCAGCCGCCCAACGTCATCTCATCGTTCTGCCACGGAAGGCCATCTCTCTCGGACACATTGCCGCGATTCCCGGAGCTGGCCAGGGCCGCTCTCCTGCACGCCGGGGTCGCGCTCATGGCGATCGGGGCGATCCTGTTCCTGTGGGCGTTCCGCCGGATCTCGGCGACCGGGCTCCTGGCCGGGTGTCTCGCGCTGTCCGTCCTGGACGTCCTGTGGGTGGGGCGCTCGACACTGGTCCCGTTCGCCCGCTCTTCCCGTGACGTCTATCCGGAGAATGCCGTGACCCGTTTCCTGAAGGCCGCACCGGACCGGGACGATTACCGGGTTTCGTTCGACCAGTACATCCGGTGGCCGGGGGCGGGGGCCACCGGGGACCGGTTCGGCTACAACATCCACGCTCCGCACGGGATCCGGTCTGACGGCGGGAAGGCGAACTTCATTGACGCGCGCTACGCGCGCCTGCTGGCCCTGGCGGTCGAGGAGGGGGATGACGAGATCTTCCAGGTCCCGGAGCGCGCGACCCGCGATCCGTATTTCGCGGATCTTTTTGCCACGCGCTATTTCGTCGTCCATGACGACCCCGAGAACCGGGACCGGTATTCCGCGTTTTGCGACCTGGCGCTCGTCGAGGACGGGGTCCTGGTCTATCGCAAGCGGGAGGCGCTGGCCCGATACCGTCTTCTGTCCGGCTACGACCTTGTTCTCTCCGGGGAGGAGGCGTTCGGCCGTCTGCGCGGGAAAACCGTTCCGCTGGACCGCCGGGCCCTTCTCGAGAAGGGGCCGCCGCCGCCGTTTCCCGCGCGGGAAGGGGCGGCGGCCGGGACGATCGTCATCGAGCGCGAGACCCTGAACGCGGTCGAGGGAACCATCGACCTCCCGGAACCGGCGATCCTCCTGGCGGTCAATACCTGGGACGCGGGATGGAAGGCGTTCCTCGACGACGCGCCCGTTCCGTTGTATCTGGCCAACGGCGCGTTCCAGGCGATCGCCTGTCCGGCCGGCCGCCACCGCTTCCGGATCGCGTGCGAGGACCGGACGCCCGGGACCTTCGCGATCACGCGCTGGGCGGCGGCGGGACTCTGGGGGGGCGTCGTGGTCTGGGGGATTATCGGGTGGCGCCGTCGGCGTGTGGCGCCTTGAAAAAACGGTCGTAGAGGAGGTTTCCCACCTCGCGGTGGACGGCGGCGTTCGGATGGGCGTCCGCGGGCGCCACGATCAGGCCGGACGGTTCCCTTCCCGCCAGGATGTCCGAAAGATCCAGGACCGGAATGTCCCGCTCCCGGAAGGCGTCCGCCACCTTCCGGGTCATCGGCCGGCTCCCTTCCACGTCCAGGAGGTTCGGGAAGACGACGACGTGGAGGGGGATCTTCCTTTCACGGGCGTAGGCCGCGAACCTGCCCAGTTCCGCCTCATGGAGCCTCCAGACTTCCGGATGGTCGAAGAGAGACGGAAGGTAGCCGCGGAAATGGTCGTACGGGGTGGCTGCGAGCCACAGCGAGAGGCGCCAGTAGAGGAAATTCGCGAAGGAGGAACGGTCGACGAGCGCCTTCAGGGCCCCTTCTGGCTCTTTCGCCTTGAACACCCTGGTCAGAGCCAGCTTCTCGGCGGCGCTCTCGATGTCGTTCAGGAAGTAGGAAAGAAGCACGGCGTCCGGCCTGTGGGGATAACGTCCCAGGATGTCGAACTCCTGCGGGGTGTTGGCGCTCCGCTCGGCGATGTTGGCGACGGCCCAGCCGTTTCCGAGGCGTTTCCCCAGGACATCCGAAAAGCGGTCCGCGACGTCCGCGACGCCGTGGCCGGCGGCGAAGGAATCGCCGACGACCAGCATCAGTTTCTTCCCGACGAGCGATTCAGGCGTGTGATCGACGTCGCGGAATCCGAGGGAGTTGATCGGCTTCCAGTAGGTGGCGTTCCAGAGCGCCGTGGCGTGCGTCCAGACGTAGCCATGCGACTCCATGAAATGGCGGGAGAACCAGGACTCCAGGCCCGAGACGGCCAGGAACGTGGTGAACGACAGGATCCACAGCCGGAGGGGAAGCCGGCCCGTCTTCTTGCCCTCTCGCCTTTTCCTTAGCGAGACGACCAGAATGGCCGCCAGGGCCACCGCCAGGATGCCGGCGATCGTCCAGAATCCTGGCGTTGCAAAAAGGAAGGTGGCCAGACGTTCAGCAACGGTTTTGGGAGCGCTCACCGGGGGACCGAGCCTACCCTGTCGGTCCAGACGGATCGAGACCGTTCGGAGATTCTCTTCCTTTCCGACGGGCGGGTACAATCGCTCCCGCTCGTGGCCTCTCCTGACGCTCTAACCAGAAAGCGGTGCTTGAGCATTGCCGTGACGTCTCTGGCTCTCGCGGGCGGATGGCTTTTTTGGAGCAGTCCGCAACCGATCGATCCGGCACGGCTTGCCTTCCGCTTTGCGTCGGGAGTGCGGGAAGCAGATGTCGGCTCTGATCCCGACACCTCCGAGAGCCGTGGGGTCGTCGTCGTCGGCCTTGACAGGAGGATGCGGCGACAATGGAAGGAAGTCCTCGGGAAAGGGGGACTTCCATCGGAACCGGTCCCTGTCCAGGTCATCTGCGTCAAGAAACGCAAGATCCATCTGAAGGTTGACGCGCCGTCGGCCGGCTTCCTGCTTTTCGAGAATCCCTATCACCCCGATTGGAAGGTCCACGTCTACGGGGGGAGCCGGACGCTGGTCGGAACGGACGACGCTCGGATGGGGGTGTTCCTGGGGCCAGGGGAGCAGACGCTCTATTTTTCCTCGAGCCCCTGGCGGGAACGTCTGGCCTGGCTCCTGTTTGCCCTGGCCGCATTGGGAGGGGGGGGGGCGTCGGAAGTGCTTCGGGTTCGTGTTTATCCTTTTCTGCTTTGGACCGGCGAGCAGCTTCTTCGTCTGTCTTCTTTTAACGTTCCGCAGACATCGCTGGCGCTCTTTTTCCCCCTGATCGGAGGGCTTTTCTACCTGACGCACGACTTGGGGGTGAATCTGTCGCTCGAGGATCCTGGAAGGGACCTTTACGTGGTCTGGCGGATCACCGAAGGGGAATGGCCTATCAGGGACTTCCAATGGCAGAACGGGGTGCTCGCGCTTCTCTACTACGCGGGGTGCTTCAAGGCGTTCGGCGTCTCGGCCCTCACCTTGATGTCGGCCTACAAGGTGCTCCAGGCGGGAGCGTGTCTTTTCGTCTTTCTGGCCGCTCGGCGTCTTGGCGGGGGACCGCTCGCCCTGGCTGCGGCGCTCGTCCAGTTCTCCCTGACCGACCCGTGGCATTCCTACAACCACATCGCGGCGACGTTCCTGATCTCCTTCCTGGCGTACCTGATGGTCCGTTTCCATCCTCCCGACGAGGTCCTCGACGGAAAACGGCTCGCGGCGGTCCTGGCGGTCGCCTGGGGGGTCGCCCAGTGCAAGATCACGATGGGGTTCGCGACGCTTGCGGTCGCGTCCGTTTTCATCGCGGCCAAGCATTGGCAGATGCCCGCGCCCCGCCCGCGTTTCTGGCCGCGCGCGCTTCTCCTGTTCGCGGTGGTTCCGCTGGCGAATCTCCTTCCCTATCTGGCCCTGCTCTCGTTCCAGCCCGTGGCACGCTGGCCGTTGTGCCTCGGCGTGGGGCATGGCGGCAAGGGGATTTCCGGGATGGCCTTCACGATCACTCCCGAGATGCTCTGGAGGGCGCCAGATCACCTGCTTCACGGACGGCTCTGGGAATTCCTGGAGCCATACGACTTTCTTCTTTTCGGGCTCTGGTTCCTGGGACTGCTGTTTCTCCTGTGGGTTGCCGCTACGATCTGGAATCGGAAACCCGGGTGCCGCTTCCGTGTCCTCCCGGCCACGGCGTTTACCGGGTACCTCATGTGGGCGCACGAGTTCGTGGGACCACGCAATGTTGGGACACTTGCCTATCATCTTTCGCCGCTACTCATGATGACGTTTGCGGTCCTCGCATCTTCCCCCTTGAGGCTCCTCGGGGATCGGTGGCGCTCCGCGGCCACGGGTCTCGTCTGTCTCATCTCGACCGTCTATTGCTTCGATCGGGTGGCGCACCAGCCGGTGCTTTGGAAGGCCCAATACCGTGTTTGGGACCACCCGCGCTGCAGGTTGCGAGTTCCCGAGAGTCGTTACATGGACACGGTGGCCCGTGTGACGGAGCGCCTTGTGCTAACCACGCGTCCTGATGAAGAGGTTGCGACAATCCCCCGAGGATCACTGTATCCCTTTCTGGCCGGCCGGAAACGCGCCACCTGGCTTGAAGAGATGCACATCCAGTTCATGCCCCCGGAAGAGGAGGCTCGGATTATTTTGGAGCTTCGCGAGAAGCGCGTCCGGACCGTCCTCTACAGCAACCTTGCGCGCTACATCTACTTCCCGGGGAATAATTTTGGCGAGGATTTCGCCTTTGACCTGGCGCAGGTTCTGGAGGAAGACTACGTCGAAACCGCCCGCATCCCCGAAGGGGAACTCCTTGTTTTTGGCGAGAACGTTAGGGTCTGGGATTTTCACTACCATCAGATCCGTTTCCTGGAGAGGAAGTAGGGTGTGAGGGAACCGTTCCTGGACGCGCGCCGCACGCTGATGGCGGGAGGGCTTCTGACAGCCCTGTTCGTCGCGCTTCACGCCGGGATCTTCGTCCTGGGACGGGAAACCTTCTCCCATGACACCCGGAACTGGTTTCCCGTCTTCGCATACCTGTACGACGGCGTACGGGAAGGGATCTTTCCGCTCTGGTCTCCCTACACGCTGACCGGGGAGCCGTTCTATTTCATCCCGCCGACGTTCCGTTTTTACGATCCAGGGACGCTCCTCATGATGGCGACCTGCGGCTGGATCCATTTACCGGCCCCGACGGTCTATCACCTTGAGATCCTCCGGCGGATCGTCTGCTTCGCTCTGGGCGGCGCGTTGCTCTTGGGACGGTTCTGCCGGGACCCTCGCGTCCCTGTACTCGGATACGGCGTGCTTCTCTTTTCATCCATTCCGTTGGGGATGTTCCGCCAGCACGGGCTGATCCTGGTCCCCTACATGGCGCCCTGGGCCCTCTGGGCGTTCCATGGCTGGTGGGCACACCCGCGCGCATGGTCCCGCAATCTTCTCCTGGCGTTCGCGCTCGGCGCTTCGATCGCCAATTACCAGTGCGTCTACGCGCTTCTTTTTTACGCGTGCTATGCCGCGGCCTGGCGGATCCTCTGCGGCGGGCCGGCTGCGGATCGGCCGACGGCGGCCGGATGGGCGGCGCGGGCGGGCCTGGCCGCGCTTGTCATCGGCGTGCTCGTCGCGCCGCACCTGGACCTTTTCCGGCAGCGGGAGCGGTTCGTGCCCGTGCTTCGCCATGCCAGCGGCAGCGCTGTGGTTTCGGACATTTCCGTCGCCGCCCCGGGCGAGGGGGCGGGCAGCCACGCGCGGGGGGCCGATTTCGCGGGTCTGGTCGCCCCGGGCGTCCAGCTGGGGCATTTCCTGCCGATCGTCCCGTGCTCCGAGGCGCTTGCCTATCTGGGCGCACTGGCCATTCCGGGGGCCGTTCTTGCAGCATGCTTCGCGCCGGGCCGGACCGGGCTTGCCTGGATGGTCCCGGCGGTCCTTTGCGGCTGGCTGGCGCTCGGGCCCGACGCGGGACTTGCCGCGCTCGCCTATTCGGTCGTTCCCGGCTTCGGGATGGTGCGCCACATGCAGTTCTTCATCCCGTTCATGCTCCTTCTCCTGTTCCTCCTTTGGGGCGTCGGAATGGACATCCTGCTCGTCCAGATGCGGGAGCGCGGTCCGCAGTGGGGGCGGATCCGGTCCGCCGCTGCCGTTTCCGCGGTCGCGGTCCTGGCGGTCGGGGGCGTGTCGGCCCTTTACGCCGGGAGCCGCTCCGGCGGCCCGTTTCCGGCGCTTCCGGCATCCGCGATGGATCCCGCCCGGGCGGTCCTTCTCCTCCAGGGTTTCGCGGCGGTTCCCGTGATCGCCTGGCTGGGATGGCTGCGGAAGGGGCGGGGGGGGACTGCCGGCTTCTGGATACTGGGCTCGCTCATGATCGGGGAGCTGGCGATTTACCAGACCATCCTGTCGCCCTATCTCGTTTCCGAGCGGGCGCGGATTGAGCGGGTGGGACAGGGAGGCTTTCCTTTCGCCTGGTCTCGCTCCTGGGAGGACGCGCTTCCGGAAAGACCGGAAGAAGATTTGGGGTACGGTCCGCTCTGGACCCGCCGGGCCGCGGCGACGCTTCCCGCCACGAAACATTTCGTCGCGGCACGGGAATACCTGGATCTGCGCGCGGCCGCGGCGGATCCTGACGCCGAACGGGCGCTCCTGTCCGCATCCATGCCTGTCCTGCGCTTCGTTTCGCGCGTGCGCCGGATGTCGTCGGACAACTACCTGGCTGCGCTGCGGGGCGCGGAGGGAGCGGAACTTTCACGACAGGTGGTTGTCCACGAGGTGCGCCCCGGCCTGGCGCGGGAATTCGCGGAGGTCCTGGGATCGGAGGGAGTCACGGTCGAGGCCTCGATCGAGGTTATTTCCTTCGGCGCCAACCACCTGAAGGCGCGCGTGGTCAACGCGGAGCGCGGTTTCCTGTTCTACGGGGACACCTGGCACCCTGACTGGAAAGTCGTCGTGGACGACTCCCACCGGAACGTGATCCGGGCCAACCATGCCTACAAGGGGGTGTTCCTGGAGCCGGGCGCCCACCGGGTTTCCTTCCGCTTCAAGCCGGCGTGGTTCACGCGCCCTTTTTTCGTGTCGCTCTGGTTCCAGTGTGTTTTTCTGGCCGGATTGGCGGTGTGGGCGGGTGCGCGGGCGCTGCGTTCCGACGGCAAGGGTGATTCTATGGTCGGGGTGGCCGGACGTTGGTGCGGTCCGGCCGTGATTTCGCTTGTCCTGGTGTCGTCTTTTGCGGTCTGGAAGCGGTCCGAGGGTGTGCGGGAACTCCTGGGCGGGTCCGCCGGCCATCAGATCCCCTTTCCCGGCTTCACGTTCCTTCTGCCGCTCGCCGTTGCGCTCGTCTACCAGTGGGGAGTCCTGCGCCTGCTGTTTCCGAGAGGCGTCGCTCTCTTTGCGTTGGCAGCCGGAGGCGCCTTGCTGTGCGGCGCGTTCCGTTGGGGAGGGCACGCCCTCCTGTCCCTGTCGTGGGGTGCGCTGTTCGGCGCCCTGTTTCATTTCCTGCGGTTCACGCGAGGCGGCCCTTATTGTCGCCTGGATGCGGTGATGGCGTGGAGCCTGGCGGCCGGGTGCGCATTCCTCGATGGCTCCATGGCCGGCTTCGGTGCCGTGTTTCTGGGGGCGCTCTTCCTGTTCGGGGGGG
>CAYVXZ010000029.1:0-10612 GCA_964455625.1 uncultured Planctomycetales bacterium
GCCTCGTGCCAAGTGCCGAGTGCCTCTCTCCCACGCATCTTTCTCCCCTCCGGCCGTCGCGGACCTCGCGTCCGCGGCGGCTTTTTCCCAGCGGAGCGTACCGCCGCCGCGACGCGGCGGGCGCTGCTTTTCAGGGCGATGTGCGCCGCACCGATAACGGACCCGCTCTCAGGAACCGGGCATGGACGCCACTCAACGAGACGACATCATGACCGCCCTCGCCGACGCGACCGACGTGCCCGACCCGCCGTCGCTCACTCTGCTGCGCACGCTCCTCGATGAGGAGCAGGCGATCAACCGCAAGAGCCTCTGCGGACTGTGGGGGATCAAGCCGTCCACGCTCGGCCACATGCTGCGCGGCGACATCAACATCGGCATCGAGCGCTGGGCGATGCTCTTCGACGACATCCGTGATCTGCGGATTCTCCGCCTGCTCATCGACGAGCAGCGCTTCGCGGTCTATGCGCTGCCTGAGCCCTGCGACGTCGGCACCACCGCGGGCATCGCTCAGGCGTTCCTGCGCCTGGAGAGCGCCCACTCTCGGATGAGCACCTACATGGAGCGGATGCTCTCCATCCTCGGCGACATGCGCGTCGACGGCGATGACGGGGAACTGGTGCGCGACCTGGAGAAGGAACTGCCCGAACTCATCAGCGTGCTGCTCGCCGCGTGCCGCCACGTGATGCACCTCTACGAGAAGTGGTGCGAGCACCACGCGCGCGGCGTGGCGGGGTCAATCGGGAAGGCGGTAGGGCGATGACGCCGACGCCAAGGCGATCGGACATCTTCATCGCCGCGATGATCGCCGCGACGGCGCTGGGCTACAACGGTCCGCGCGACTTTGAGATCAACTCCATCGCCCGCGAGCCGCGCCGCCGGAGACTCATGCCCGGCGCCTGGCGCGGCGACGGCGTCCAGCCGGCCGAGACGCGGCAGATGCGCCGCGCCCGCGAGCGGGCGGCCTCGAAGCGGAAGGCGGTGGGGCCATGACCTACAAGCAGCGCTTCCGCCAGGCGTGCGCGGCCGACGGCCTCGACCTCGGCGTCGCCGACGCCCTGCGCCGCCTCCGGGCGGGCGCGAGCGACGCGGGGTGGAAGCGCCTCCTCGACCGCACCGTCGAGTGGAACAAGCGCCGCCAGGCGGCGCGTGAAGAGCAGGAGAAGAAGGGGAGGGCGGCGTAGATGTACCTGGTCCTCAGGCATGAAACCTACTACGAGGGGCAGCCTCAACCGGTCACGCAGTGCGAGATGCACAGCGCTCCACATGTGGCTGTCGCCGTCGCCAAGCAGTGGGCCGAGGAGGCGAAGTCGCGCGGTTACGGCAGCCGCGTGGAGGTTCACCGTCTCGACAGCGCCTCGACGCTCTTCATCACCGCGACCCAATTTCAGCCGAGTAGGCTGCCATCGCGCAAGCGGGGGTGCCGACGATGAGCCGACCGCGCACACTCACCCGTCATCCCCTGCGCGAGCAGACCGCCGCCGACCAGCGCGCGGCGATCCTCGCCACCGGCGACGCCGGCAGTGTGCCGCGCGAGATCATCTGCCTGGAGTGCCCTGACTGCGAGCAGATGTTCGGGCCGCAGAGCGTGGTCGAGTTCAACCGCGTCCAGGTCTCGTACGAGACGCTGGCTCGCATGGCGGCGTACTGCCCGCACTGCCGGCAGGTGCTCACGTTCAATCTCATCGTCGATCGCGCGACGGGCCTGCGGCAGATGCGCCCCGTCCTGGGCAAGCGCCGACTCCGCGGCCAGCCCTCGATCGATCGCTTCCTGGCGAAGCACCCGCAACTCAGGGGGATCGTGGAGGCATGAGCAAGCGATCTCACCACAAAGACACGAAGAGCGCCAAGGGCCACAAAGAGCCGGTGCAGTTCAAGTACACGGTGCGCGACGATGCCGGTGTGGTGATCGCGCAGGCGCAGCAGTGGGGTCAGGCGATGGCGTTCGCCGCCGCCTCCGTCGCGCGGGCGGTGCTCGCCAATGTGCCCGATCGGCCGAAGCGCTGGGCCTGCGTGGAGTGGATCGGTGAGTCCGGATCGCGCTGGTACGAGATCATCAGGATTGAGACCATCACGACTTCGACGGCGCCGGATTTCTCCGCGTCCTCCGCGCCTCAGCGTGAGACCGGATCGCTTGGTGAGTCTTCGTGTCCTTCGAGACTTCGTGGTGAGGGATCGAAAGCATGACCGCCGCCGCGCGCCGCATTGCGAACCACGCCGAGCCGGTGAGTCACCGGCCCGACGATGAGTTCGTTCCCCTGCGCACGGCGGCGCGGCTGCTGGGAACGACTGAGACCGCGCTGCGCCATATCTGCGGCAGGCGCCTAGCGGAGCAGGGCATCGCGCGGCAGATCCGCAACGGGCAATCCGGCAAACTCTCCTGGCACATCCACCGGTCGTTTGACCCGCGGCTCGTGACGCGCGAGGGGCAAGAGGTCGACGAGTCCGCGACGGAAATCCTGCTCCACGCGACGCAATCCCAGCGCGACCGAGCGTCGGCGAAGGTGAGAGTGCTGACCGCTTACCGCGAACTCCTTGCCTCGGGGAAGCCGATCTCGTCGCACATCGACTCGTTCATCAGCGAGCATCAGGATCGATCGGGCCTCGATCGACTCTCCTACCGCCAGTTGCGAGAGTGGGCGCGCCACGCCCCGCCGGCGGATCAGCCCCAGCGCCTCCTCGCCTTCTTCATCGACCGGCGCGGCGGCGATCAGCGCAGCGGCGAGGCGACGGGTCGCGGCTGCCACCCGCAGGCGTGGGCTGAGTTCGAACGCGTCTACCTCACGCCCCAGCGCTGGTCGATCGCTAAGGCGTGGCGCCACGTGCAGGCGCTGGCGAAGGCCAACGGCTGGGCGTGGCCCGGGCAGCGGCACGTCATCCGGCTCGCCTCCGAGAGAATCGACCCGAGCCGGCGCTGCATGGCCCGCGAGGGGCAGGACGCCTGGCGCAGCCGCTTCGGCTACAAACTCCAACAGCATCCCGACGCCTGGGGCGCCGGGGAGATGTGGATCGGCGATCATGCCCGCCTCGACTTCTTCGCGCGTCGCCGCGTCAACGGCGTCTGGTCGGAGATCCGCCTGTGGCTCACGGCCTGGCTCGACTGGCGCACCCGCAAACTCGTCGGCTGGTGGATCGACGTCGATCCCTCGGCCGACACGATCCGCTCTGCGCTGCACGCGGCGATCAAGTCCGACGGCGGTCCGCCGCGCCGCATCACGATCGACAACGGCAAGGACTATGCCTCCTACGCCAACGTGGGCATCACCAAGCAGCAGCGGCGGGAACTCATCCGGCGCGGCGAAGACTGGGCGCAGCGGACGCAGGGCCTCGGCCTCTTCGGTATGCTCGGCATCGACGTCCACTTCGCGGCCCCGTACAACCACGACGGCAAGTCGCGCATCGAACGCTTCTTCGGCACGGTCCACGGGGAGTTCTGCAAGTCCTTCGACTCCTACTGCGGCGCCCGGCCCGGCGACGTCCCCAGGCACGGCCTCCCGGTGGACCGGCTGCCGACCGTCGATGAGGTGCGAGCGAGGTTCCCGCGTTTCGCGCAGTGGTACAACGACCGGTGCGAACATGGCATTGAGGATCTCGCCGACGACGCGGGGCGGCGGCTCAGTCCGAGTGAGGCGATGAGCCAGTGGCGCACGACCCGCTCGATCATGCCCAGGCCGGAATCGCTGGCGCTGCTGCTGCACCGCTGGGAGCAGCCCAGGTCGGTCGGCAAACTCGGCATCGGCGTCCGCATCGCGGGCCGCACTGTTTACTACGGCCAGGACTGCCCGGAGCTGCGCCCGCTGGCGGGCCGCAAGGCGAGCGTGCACGTCACCTACGAGCCCGACGACATGTCGCGGATCTTCGTCTACGACGATCAGTTCCGCTTCCTCTGCATGGCGCCGGCCAACGGGCTGCACGGCGGTGCGAGTCCCATGAGCCGGGCGGCGATCGCCTCGGCGATGAAGCGCAAGCGCGACCACGAGCGCGCTGTGCGCGACACGCTGCGCGACGGGCACATGTCGATCATGACCGCCGCCGACATCGCGCGCGAGGAGCAGGAGAAGATCGACGCCGACCGCCGCGCGGAACGCGCCAGACAGGGCATCGGCGTTGAGAGCGAAAACCAGCAGTTGAGGATCGTTCGAACGCCCGTTGACGACGAGTTGGAGGCCGTTCAACGGGCCGAGATTCGGAAGGCCGCGGGAGCCGAGTCCGTCAATCCCGACGACGAGTTCAAGATGCCGAGACTCAAGCCGCGCGAGCAGACCGCGGCGCAGGAAGAGGAGGCCGACTTCGAAGTGCGACTGACCTCGCCGGCGCCGGCGGGGCGTGAGGAGGACGAAGCGTTCGACATCTGGGAGGGGCTCAAGCGATGAGCCAGGACGACAAGGACATTTTCGATCGACTCGTGCAGGCCGCGCGGGTCCGGGGAAGGTGGGCACGGATGCTCGACGAGAACGCGACGAAGGCGGAGATGGACGCCGCCTCCGAGGTCATCAAGGACTGGATGGCCAAACGAAAACTCTCCATCAACAACGTCGCCGCGAAGATCGGCGTCGGCCGTTCAACCGTGAGCCAGGTGTTGAGCGGCACCTACAAGGGCGATCGACTCGCGCGTCTCAACGAACTCACCGAACTCATGGATCATGAGGACAGGGTCGCCGAGGTCGTCCGGCCGGACAGCCTCGTCGAGACGCAGGGCGTCGAACTGATGATGGGCCTCATCGAGAACGTCTACGTCTCGCGGACCATCGGCGTCATCATCGCGCCGCCGGGCTTCAGCAAGACGACGGTGCTCCAGGCCGTGCACCAGATGAAGAAGAACTCGATTCTCATCGAGGCCGACTGCAAGCACGCCAACGCCACCGGCGTCATCCGCTTGCTCGCCGAGGCGCTGGGCGAGAAGGTTCACACCGGGTCCGCGATCGTCCTGCACAAGATCAAGAACCGCCTGCGTGACACCGGGTGGCTGCTCATGATCGACCAGGCGCACGAACTCCAGCCCGAGGCGTTCAGCCTGCTGCGCACCATCAACGACCTCAAGGTGCCCATCATTCTCGCCGCGACGCACCAGCTGCGCGACCACATCGCCCGACTTCCTGACGCCCAGTTCAGCAGCCGACTCTTCGGCACGCTCCCCCTCGACAAGATGCTCGTCATGGGAGATGGCGGGGAGGGCGGACCGGCTCACTCCGTCGAGGACATCATCAGGATCTGCCAGGGCGGCAAACTCCGCTTCACCGCGGACGCCCGCGAATTCCTCTTCCGCCTCGGCAACCACCCGACCCTCGGCGCCCTGCGGCAGTGCCAGCTCCTGGTGATGGCGGTGGCGCAGTCGCTCATGGACCACAGCAAGCCGATCAGCGCGGCGCTGCTCCAGAGCGCGCTGAAGAAGATGCACGGCGAGGCGTATCGCAAGTTCGTCCAGTCCAGCCTCGATCATTCCGCCTTGTCGAGAGCGCGGGCGTCCGCCTGAGGAGCACGATGGGCTTCACGCCGAGACAGATCGCCTATATCCAGTCCGTGCGCCGGCGGGTGGCCGCGCTGCGCGACGACGAGCTGTGGCGTCTGGTCCTGCGGCAGACCGGCTGCCGGCGCGACAAGGACGGCGTGCCCACGCTCACGCACCCGGGCAACGGGCACGAGGCCTTCGAGACGATCATGCACCGTCTGGCGATGTACCCCGATGCTGACCTCGACGAAGCGGAGTGGCGCGACAAGGTCTTCAAGTCGGGCCAGCGGATGCGATACGCCCTGGCGGCGTTCTACGATCGCTGCCTTGCGCTGGGGCTGTGCCAGAAGGGAGCGATCGAAGGGTTCTGCGAACGCATGACGGCCAGGCGCCCGGAGTACATGGACCGGCCCCCGACGCGCGAAGTCGCCGACCTCGATGTGGCCGAACTCATCCCCGTCATCGAGGGCTTCAAGGCGATGATGCGCCGCGAGGCGGGCCGGCTCGGATTGACGTGCCCGAAGTTCGGAGGTGCCTCGTGACGAAGGCACTCACCACGGAGGCACGGAGGACACGAAGGGCCACGAAGCGCGTGCGTCCGATGTGCGATTGCATCAGCGTCGGCGAGCCAAGGAAATGGCAGAAGACGCCCAGCGTCATCCTGACGGCGCCGGAGTTCATGCTCCGGCAGTTGGCCCCTGGCAAGACCGAGATCGCCGTCGATGCCTGCATCGCCGAGCAGATCAGGATGCTCTGGTCCGACGGCGTCCGCACCTACTCGTCCTGCTGCGGGCACAACAGTGAGCGACCGTCAGTGGTCGTTGATGACGGTGACTCGTGCAGGGCCAAGCGCCTGCTGATGGAGCGCGACCCTGATCGAGACTGGCAGGTGATGTACTGGCACCACGAACTCCGGGAGCGCAAGGGATGATGAGTAAACGGCGTGAATGGAATGTGGAGAGCTTACTCAACACCAGCGTCGATGACTGCCGGTCGAGCATCGATCACATCACCGACGTCGAGTTCCTCAACCTGCTCTGGGGCGAGGCGCAGCGTCGCGGCCACAAGACGCGGGCGGTCATCGTGCGCCGCCGCATCAACGCCATTCTCGATGCGAAGCGAGGTGCGCCGTGAGCAAGTCCCTGATCTGGGCCTGGACGAAGAGCAGTCGCGCGCACCTGGTGGAGGATGTCCGCTGCGTTCGGGCTGAGTGCGGCGCGCCGATGTTCAAGCCGATCGATGGGACGCTCATCGGATCAAGCAAGGCGATGCACGCTCGCATCGACTCAGAGCGCGGCTTCTGCTGCGCCTGCCTGCGCATCGAGATCAAGCGAGGTGCGCCGTGAGCACTTCCACCGCCTCAGCCGCCTGCACTCCTCGGGGCTGGCACCGCTGGCCGCGCGGCGAAACGGCGCACTACTTCATCGGACAGCGGTCGCTGTGCCGGAAGTTCATGACCCTCGACCGCCACCTTGACGACACCCGACACGACGCCCCGGGCAACTGCCCCGAGTGCATGGCCGAGCGCCGGCGCCGCCTGGCCCAGGAGCAAGGGGGTGGCGCATGATGCGCGGAACCGAAAGACCCGCCGTCATGCGGCGGGTCTCGGCCACGTCGAGGTGGGATGGTGAACTACGCAGCCGCGGTGAAGCGGCCCTTGTCGGCGCGGGCGAATCGCGCCTCCTTGCCCTTGGCCTTGATCTCCCGCAGCATCGCCGCGTAGAGCGTCGCGTGCGGCGTCTTGCCGGACGTCTTCCATCCCGCGGCGATGGCCCGCTGGGCGATGGCCTTGGCGTCGAGGGCTTCGCCCGCTTCAGCGAGCACCTGGGCGGCGGCGTCGAGTCCGCTGATTCCCTCGCGCTTCTTTCGCGGCTTCGCCGTGCTGGGTGGTGGCGGCGTGGCGCCCTTGCCGCGCTTCGTGCCCGCCGTCTTCTTCTTCGTACTCATGCTCGTTCTCCTTTCGCAGTTCGAGCGGTTGGTGGATGCACCGCGGCGAACATCGCCGCGATGCGTGATGGATCAGCAACCCGCGACGCGATCGATCTCGCGCCGGACTTCGTCGATCATGCTGTTGGTGGCGTTGGGCCGGCCCTGGCGATCGGTGCCGCAGATGACCTTCGCCGCGTTCCATGCGACGGCGTGTCGATCCTCATCGCTGTCGGTTCGCGCCACCTCAGCGACGACGTCGTTGGCGATGACCTGGCAGCCGTAGTCGGCCGCGTGAATCTCGACGTCGCCCTCGACGCCCTCGATCGTGATCTGCTTGATGAACATGGTTGTGGTCCTTTCTCGCTTGGTGTCAGCTGGCGTGATTCAGATGGTGGTGACGTTGGCGACGAGCATGCAGGCGCGGATTACCGCGTCGAGTTCACCGCGCTGGCCCGCGTCGAGGTCATCGACGTTCTTCTCGAAGATGCGCTGCGCCAGCGACCGCCGCGTCGTGTCGATCGCGGTGGCCATGAAGCCGTAGGTCGGGGCGTAGTTGTCGCTGACCGCGACGTTGGCGCAGCCGGTCTTGTACGCGGTCAGTCCGTTCTCGAAGTCGTGGTCGGCGAAGGCGTGAACCTGCCGGCGCACCGAGTTGATCTCGATGTAGAGGCTGCTGATCCGCGTGCCGGCGTGGATCACCGGCTTCTTGCCCGCCGCGTGGTCGCGATCCCAGAAGGCGAGGATCTGCTCGTCGGTGTAGCCCTTGCGGCGGAGGTACTCGAGGTCGCTGATCGAGTGCATCGGGTGCTCGCGCAGGCGCTTGCTCAGGTCGTCGGTGGTCGTTCGCGTCGTCATGTGGTTGGCTCCTTTCGCCGTTGGTGGCGGGCGGCTCATTCCGCCTCGCGTTGCACACATGAAGGGCGGCAGGCCGCGAAGATGCAAGGGCAATCGCGGAGGATTTCAGCACATTTCGCAGATTGTGGGCAACCGCCGCCCAAGGTCCGAGTTCATGCTCGGCTTTTGGCTGGAGGCCGCGCCAAGGCGGCGACGTTCGGCCCTGGCGGCGGCGGTGCGTCCTGGCGGCGAACACGCGCTGCTCAGCCCGCGGCCGCGACACGGGCCAACGTCGGCGGCGAAGAGGCGGGAAGGCGAGGCGCCCTGTGAAGATGTTCACCGACTTCGAGATCGACGAGGCGATCGCTCACGCGGCCGAGGGCGGGCAGGGGTTGCACGTCTGGCACGGCGCGGGCGAGTGGGCACGCGCCGTCGGCGGTCCGGCATGCTTCATGCGAAACGACCTGGCGGCGCACCTCTTCGATCGCGATGCGAACCGACTCCAGGAGACGGCGCGCCGCCTGGGCGTGCGTCGCATCTTCATCGACAAGGCCGGCACCGACCGGCAGCACATCGACCTCTGCGGCCGGCCGCTCGCGCGTGCCATCGCCGAGTCGAAGCAATTGACGCTTGAAGCGCCGAGCATGGAGGCCATCGCATGAACGCAGAAGCGCAGAAACTGGAGATGTGGGCGATCGTCGAAGTGATGGGTCACAACCGCTTCGCCGGCTTCGTGACTGAGCAGCCGGTGGGCGGGGCGTCGCTGCTGCGGATCGACGTGCCCGAGGTCGAGGGCCGCGCCGCCTTCACGAAGTTCATTGGCGTCGGCTCGATCTACGCCATCACCCCCTGCACCGAGGAGACGGCGCGGGCCTTCGCCGCGCACTACCGCCTGCGCCCGTTCCACGAGTACGACCTGCCGCGCCTGCCGGCGCCTGAGACGGCCGGCGCTTTGAATCGAGAGTCAGACGACGAGGAGGATCTCTTCGAAGAGTGAAAAGCGGGGCGGGCGGACGTCCACCGGAGTGAACCGCCTGCGCGCGAGTAGCCGCTCGCTACGCATTTGTGCGCCCCGCATCTTGAGAGCCGAGCATGACGCTCGGCACGAATCCCAACGTCCACCGGAGAATGAGTTATGGATGACTCTTCGGACGAATCAGCGCCTCACTTCACCCGCCGGCTACGTCGGCGGAAAGTGCCGCATCGCACCGCACATCATCAAGCGCCTGCCCGCCGATCGCGCCTGCTACGTCGAGGTCTTCGGCGGCATGGGCCACGTGATGACCCAGAAGGCCCCGGAACCGAACGAGGTCTTCAACGACATCCAGTCGATCGTCGTGACCTTCTGGCTCGTGCTGCGCGATCACCGCGAGCCGCTCATCGAGCGGGTGCGCGGCATGCCCTACAGCCGCGAGGAGCACGACCGCATCCTCGGCTGGTGGGATGCCGGTTGCCCCGGGCCCGTCACCGACATCGAGCGGGCGGCGCGGTGGGTGTACCTGCTCAAGACCTCGTTCAGCAGCCTGGTCGGCAATCCCTACGGCTACGCCCGCAAGAGCAACGGGAAGGCATCGGGCTGGGTGAACCTGCCCGGGCGCATCGAGGCGATCTCGGAGCGCTGGCGCGGCGTGCACATCGAGCGCCTCGACTTCGCCGACATCATCCCTCGCTACGACGACGTCGGCACCGTCTTCTACTGCGATCCGCCGTACGTCGACTGCGAGGAGTACTACGAGGCGAGCGGCTTCACCCACGCGGATCACGCCCGCCTGGCGGGCTGCCTCGACGCCATCCAGGGGCGGGCGATCGTCTCGTACTACGAGCACGATCTCATCGACACGCTCTACCCGAAGGGCAAGTGGAAGCGCGCGACGATCGGCACGTTCAAGAGCGCCTGCCCGCTCGTTCGCGGCGGGGCGCAGACGCGGCCGCGATCGACCGAGTTGCTCCTGATGAACTTCGACGCCAGGACCGGGAGGCGGCTCGATGAGCGCGGTCGATCGAGATCCCGACGTGCGGCCCGGTCGTGAGACCATCGACCGCCGCGCCGTCGCCGTGGTGCAGATCCTCGATGCGCACCGCGGCGATGGCGTGTTCATGAGCGCCGCCGACCTGGCGAGCCTCATCGGCCTGCCCGCGGCGATGGGGCACGAGACCAGGCGGCGCCGCATCCGTGAGGCGGTCACGCGGGCGCGCGAGATGCTGCGCGAGCAGGGCGCCGAGGAAGCGCTCGTCGCCAGCGGCGCCGGATATGCGCTCACCGGCGATGCCGCGCTCATTCGGTCCTGGATCGACGACCGGCGCCGCGCCGGCCTGGCCGATCTCTTCGAAGCCGGCCGTACACAGCGCTCCACCGCCGTCGATGCGGCGACGGGGCAATCTCTTCTCTTCCCAACGCAACCG
>CAYVXZ010000030.1:0-9675 GCA_964455625.1 uncultured Planctomycetales bacterium
ACGCGAAAATCGGGGAGCATGGACGGCACGATGGACATGTGCGGGAATTGTATCACCCTGTAAGTTTGAGCCAGGCAAAGATGGAGGGATAATAACCGCTGATGGGTTGTATAATATTGTCAAGGAGATGGAATATGCGGAACATGATCGCCTTTGGAATGCTATTGGCTTTGTTGGCCGCTTGTGGACCCGCTGTTTTACCTGAAACTTCCGGGGAAACGATCGAAACAGAGGTAGCAGCCGAAACCCTCGATCTGATTCCGCTGAATGATCCGTCAATTGCCGGGGATTTGATGCAGTTGAAGGATGATGTTCAACGACGGAATACGGATGACAACCTGCATCTCCAGAAGTGGCACTCGGAACCGATCCTTCGATGGAATGAAGAGACTCGGAATTGGGTGATTTATTATATGCTGGATCCTGTTGTGGCTTCGCGTATTTATACGCTCGTAAGTGTTGCCCAGCAACGAGCACTGGACGAATTGAATAGTTATTATATTGATTATGAAGGGCGTCAACCAAACAAATGGGATAAAAACATAATTCCTATCGATCCGGGTTGTCAGCCCTTCGAATGTGCAGCAATATTGGGGGCGACCGAGTCGGTTTTGGTCTATTTGTTTCCTGAATCGTTTGATGCCATAACAATTACCGTCACAGAAGCGCGCACCTCCCTCTATCTTTCGGGCACCATGCTGCCATCCGATCTCGATGCGGCTGAGGAAATCGGCAGACTGGCTGCAGGGGAACTGATCGCCGAGCGACTTGACGATGGGTCGGCGGACGCAAAAACTGTCGATATCTTACCCAAGGGCTGGGGCATATGGAAACCCGATCCATTCCGAGTTCGACCCGAAATGCCTGGATGGGGCAAGGTTACACCGTGGCTGCTGACTTCGGCAGACCAGTTTCGCGCGCCTCCTCCGCCTGAGTTTGGCTCACCCGAATTCGAAGCGGCATTGGATGAAGTGCGACAGACAGTCGTCACGAACACGCCGCGCGAATTGAACCTGGCGCTCATCTGGGCGGATAAACGCGGTTCGCATACCCCGCCCGGACATTGGAATGCAATCGCGGCTGATTATATTGGTCAATATCGATTATCGGATCGTGACGCGAGCCATGTTTTCGCCGCATTGAATATGGCGATGATGGATGCCGGTATTGCGTGCTGGGAGAGCAAATATCATTACATGGTTGTACGGCCCTGGCAGGCTGACCCGACAATTTCCACTCTTGTGGGTTATCCAAATCACCCCTCTTATCCATCGGGTCATAGTTGCTTTTCGGCTGCCGCTGCGGAGATCTTATCCTACTTTTTCCCGGATGATCGCGAAGCGCTCTGGGGGATGGTAGAGGAAGCTTCCAATTCGCGCCTTTATGGGCGTATTCATTATTCTTTCGATATCGAGGCGGGGAAAGACCTGGGCAGGCAGGTGGGGCTGGTAGCTCGAACTTTTGCGGTTTCCCAAGGATGGGATGTATCACGTTGATACAAGATTTCAGACTTACTTCAGTGATATAATCCTTTTTGTTTTGTTAAGGTTGTTGTTGAGGTATAAATGCGAAATCGAGTCAGGTTTTTATCGTGTTTGTTTTTGATCGCAATGGTTCTCAGTATGCTTGGAACCCCGAGCGATATTGGGAAAGCGCTCTCCACTACTGTGGACGATACAGCGACGATTGCGATCCCGGATGCAAGTTGCGGCGCGCCGATTGCTCGAACCATAAATGTTGGATCCAGTTTTATCATCGCGGATCTTGATGTGGGAATCAATCTCTCCCATGATCGGCGCAGCGATGTTCGAGTAACTTTGCAGTCCCCTTCCGGCACGCTAGTCGTCCTTATTTCCGGTGGCGGACTCGGCTCGCCTGCCCTCGCAAGCCCGGATGACTACAACAATTACGATGTTTTGCTGGACGACACGACTGTTAATTCACTTTATGACAATGACAACGATGATACTGGTGCCCCGCTTTATGATCGAACAGCTCGACCGTTCGAGCTCTTGAGTCCTTTCAAAGGGGAGGACGCGAATGGGAACTGGACATTGCGAATCTGCGATACGAGGGCGGGGATTACCGGCGCGACAGTCCCGGAACAATACAACAGCGCGCGATTGGTTTTTACCAGTGCGGATCCAAATACCATAACAGGTACGGTTTTTACAGATTATAACGACAACGGCCTGCGAGGTCCTGCCGATACGCCGGTGCAAGGCGTTACCGTCACCGCCTATGACAGTACTGGAGCGGTCGTCGGTGCTCCTGATGTCACGGATGCCACAGGTGCATATTCTCTGAACATCCCTGATGGAACCCCGGTACGCATCGAATTTACAACCATTCCAGGCAATTTGCGTCCTGGTGCGTTCGGTAGGGATTCTGGAACAACGGTTCAATTCGTCACTGCCCCGGCCGCCGGAGTTGATATGGGCCTGGCGAACCCTCAGGAATACTGCCAGAATAATCCATATCTCGTGATGCCTTGCTATATTAATGGGGACCCTCTGGCTGGAGGGACTGCAGGTACCTTGGATGTTTTGGTTTCCATTCCAAATAATGCCTATGGCAGGACGGACCTAACGATAGAGCAGCCGCTTGCCACAGGTGCTCAAATTGGCACAACCTGGGGTCTTGCTTATCAACGATTGACAAACACAGTTTTTGCAGGCGCATTGGCAAAAAGACACAGTGGTTTTGGACCGCTTGGCGAAGGCGGCATATACAGGATCGTCGTAGATCCCCAGACCGGGGCTTCCACCTCGGTCTCAAATTTTCTTGATATCACCACTCTGGGCATTCCGATTTCCGGCATGCTTTCGAACGGCGCTCGAGGTTTACCTATAATAGCAAATACGCCGAATACCGATCCAACCGGGTGGGATGCTGTGGGCAAAGGGGCGATCGGTGATATGGATATAGGAACGGATGACGACTCTTTGTGGTTTATCAATCTTTCGAACCAGGCTTTGTATCGGTTGAATGATATTACCTCAGGTCCAGTCACTGCAAGCGGTCCATATTCGATACCCCCGCAATTATCAGGAGGAGGATCGATTAGCTCGAACCCGTGCCCGGCGGCATCTGATGTCCGTCCCTGGGCTGTCGAAGTCTATCAAGGGAATGTTTATGTTGGGGTGGTTTGTACTGCCGAATCAACGCAAAACACTGCAAACCTTCGTGGATATATCATTCGAACGAGCGAGGCTGCGCCAGGTGTCTTTACTCTGGCGTTCGAGTTCGCTCTGAATTATCCGCGTGGGGTTGTTAGTGATGCGGATGGGGGATATCCGGCGGAATGGCGCCCCTGGTCTCCGACGATGACCTCTCTTTGCCGGGGGTCGGTGGCCGATCCATGTAATGCTGTTACCGATCTGGCATTCGATAAGCAGATTATATATCCGCAGCCCATTCTCTCAGATATTGAATTTGATATAGATGGCGATCTCATCATCGGCTTGATGGATCGTACAGGCCATCAAACCGGGAATGCCAACTTCGCTACCTCGAGTCCGTGGGGTACCGTAACTCTCTACGATAAAGATAATAATTATGCTCCTGTGGTCGTAAATATTCCCGCCAATCCCGGTAGTTTATATGAAGGCGCAGTTGCGGGGGACGTTTTGCGCGCATGTCTCACCGGTGGGGTTTTTATCCTTGAGAATAATGCAACCTGCGGAGCGGTTACGACGACCGGCGATTTTCTCGCGCCGGGTCCTGCTCAGGGACCGGGAAATGGTGAGTACTACTGGCAGGATATGTACCCGGTTCAGACAAATCAAAATGGAGGCACTCATCACGAAGTCTTGTTGGGTGGCTTGGTCCTGTTCCCCGGTACGGATGAAGTGGCAGTGTCCATGTTCGACCCATTCGCTATTCTGTCAGGCGGTGTGGCGTGGTTTAGTAATGCGACAGGCGCCCGCACCCGCGCTTACGAGGTGTTCGGCACGAATTCAGGAGGCGCGCCGACAACATTCGGTAAAGCCGCCGGCATCGGGGATATCGAGGGATTCTGTTACAGCGCTCCGATCGAAATTGGGAATCGCGTTTGGAATGATGTAAACGGGAACGGGATTCAGGAGCCGGGGGAAGCTCCGCTTGCCAACGTCATCGTACAATTGCTTGACTCGGGCGGCACCGTTATTGCTACGGTAACGACGGATGCCAACGGGAGTTATTTTTTCAGTTCCGGTCCAGGCACGGATTCGGGAAATCAGGATTATCTGATCCCAGGCCTGCTTCCCAATACAAATTATACGATCCAGATACCGGATATATCAGGCGGCAGCCAGCAGGCGTCGCTTGCTGGTCTTTCCTTATCGCCGAACGATCAAGGCGGTGCGTCTGCCGATCAACGCGACTCGGATGCAACGGTGAACGGGGTTAATGCAGTGATCCCCGTAACAACTGGAAATCCTGGGGATAATAACCACACGTTCGATTTTGGATTTACCACATCCAACCTTTATAGTCTGGGCAATCGCGTATGGTTGGACGACGGAACGGGCGGGGGCACGGCGAACAACGGGTTACAGGATGGCACGGAAGTGGGAATTGGCAGTGTATTGGTAAACCTGTATGCTGATACGAATAATGACGGCATACCGGATGGCGGCGTGATCGCAAGCCAGTCAACGGATGCCAATGGGTACTATAGATTCGATAATTTGACAGCTGGTGACTATATTGTGGAAATTGCTGCATCGAACTTTACTGGCGTGGCGCCTCTGGCAGGGTACGCCAGTTCAGCTGTCGACGAGGCTGAGCCGGATCTGGATGGAGATCGGAATGATAACGGATTGGGAGTGATTCCGGATGCGGTAAATGGGATACGTTCTGGAACAGTAACGCTGGGACCGGGCTTGAGCGAGCCGTTGAACGAGACGGATCTTTCCGCTAGCGGGCAGGGGGCGGTCGACGGTCGCGCCAACATGACAGTGGATTTTGGTTTCGTGCCCGGGTACAGTCTAGGTAACCGGGTGTGGTTCGACACGAACAACAACGGAGTGATTGATTTTGGGACGGAAGTGGGCATCTCCGGTGTGCGTGTGGAGTTGTATCAGGATAATGGTGATGGAGTATTCGGAGTTGGCGATACCTTCGTGACCTTCGACACGACCGACGCGAACGGATACTACCGCTTCGACAACCTGCCTGCGGGCGATTATGTGGTGGTGCTGGCAGACGACAATTTCCGCGATGTGGGAGTGGGGGATACGGTCCCGGGCAATCCGCTTGAAGGTTATTGGTCGAGCGGGACGACGATCAACGCCTCGGGCGTGCCAAGCGATTCGACTGCGAACGACGCAGATACCACGCCAACCGACAGCGACGAGAACGGGATCACGACCCTGGCAGGGAATGCGATCAATTATGTTGCCGCTGCGGCGGTGACGCTGGGACCGGGCTTGAGCGAGCCGTTGAACGAAACGGATCTCGAGGCCAGCGGGCAGGGGGCGGTCGACGGACGCGCCAACATGACGGTGGATTTCGGTTTCTATCAGGTGGCGGTAGGTGACCTTGTCTTTGTGGATGTGAATTCGGACGGTGATTACGACGTTGGGACGGATACTCCGCTGGCGAACGCGCTGGTGCAGTTGTACTCCAGCAACGGGACGGAGATCATCACCGGCGCGGACGGTATTCCGGGGACGGCGGACGATGGGTTTGGGCCGGACGGCATACCTGGCAATGGGGATGACGGCACTGGCGGAGTATTGACCGGAGCATCGGGGCTGTATCTGTTCAGTGGACTGCCTCAGGGCGATTACATTGTGGGTGTCACGCCGCCGGTCGGATATTCGAGCACGGTGGATACAGCCAACCCTGGTGATACGACCAGTCCCAATGACAATGTGGACGATAACGACAATGGCGTTGGTGTGGCGGCTGGGCAGGCGCTCAGCAACCCGGTCACGCTCACGCCGGGCAGTCTGGGCGCGCAGAACAACAACACCGTCAATAACAACAACGGCACTACCTCCAATCCCACCGTCGATTTCGGGTTCGTGACCCCGAACTACAGTCTAGGTAACCGGGTGTGGTTCGACACGAACAACAACGGAGTGATTGATTTTGGGACGGAAGTGGGCATCTCCGGTGTGCGTGTGGAGTTGTATCAGGATAATGGTGATGGAGTATTCGGAGTTGGCGATACCTTCGTGACCTTCGACACGACCGACGCGAACGGATACTACCGCTTCGACAACCTGCCTGCGGGCGATTATGTGGTGGTGCTGGCAGACGACAATTTCCGCGATGTGGGAGTGGGGGATACGGTCCCGGGCAATCCGCTTGAAGGTTATTGGTCGAGCGGGACGACGATCAACGCCTCGGGCGTGCCAAGCGATTCGACTGCGAACGACGCAGATACCACGCCAACCGACAGCGACGAGAACGGGATCACGACCCTGGCAGGGAATGCGATCAATTATGTTGCCGCTGCGGCGGTGACGCTGGGACCGGGCTTGAGCGAGCCGTTGAACGAAACGGATCTCGAGGCCAGCGGGCAGGGGGCGGTCGACGGACGCGCCAACATGACGGTGGATTTCGGTTTCTATCAGGTGGCGGTAGGTGACCTTGTCTTTGTGGATGTGAATTCGGACGGTGATTACGACGTTGGGACGGATACTCCGCTGGCGAACGCGCTGGTGCAGTTGTACTCCAGCAACGGGACGGAGATCATCACCGGCGCGGACGGTATTCCGGGGACGGCGGACGATGGGTTTGGGCCGGACGGCATACCTGGCAATGGGGATGACGGCACTGGCGGAGTATTGACCGGAGCATCGGGGCTGTATCTGTTCAGTGGACTGCCTCAGGGCGATTACATTGTGGGTGTCACGCCGCCGGTCGGATATTCGAGCACGGTGGATACAGCCAACCCTGGTGATACGACCAGTCCCAATGACAATGTGGACGATAACGACAATGGCGTTGGTGTGGCGGCTGGGCAGGCGCTCAGCAACCCGGTCACGCTCACGCCGGGCAGTCTGGGCGCGCAGAACAACAACACCGTCAATAACAACAACGGCACTACCTCCAATCCCACCGTCGATTTCGGGTTCGTCAACAATAATGTACTTTCCAAAACGATCTTCGATACAAGCGAGACCTTTACCTCAGGAACGAATGTTGCCGTTGGTGAGATCGTCACGTATGAAATTTTGATGAATCTGCCGATTGGAACGGCTTTGAATAATGTGACTGTAACGGACCAGATGGAAAAAGGGCTCGCTTTTGTAGACTGCCTCCTGGTGGAAGTTGCAGGAGCGAATCAAACAGCCACGGTTTGTCCACCGGCTGTATCAGCCATTACGGACCCGGGCGATTCTCCGGCAAACCCTGCAAATCCTGGCAGGCAAGTTGTATTCAGCCTGGGGAATATCCCTGCTCAAGCGGCTCCTGCCACCCTGCGGATTCGATATCGTGCCATTGTCCTGGATGTGAACGAAAATCAACAGGGCGTCATCTTGAGCAACAATGTTGCATTGGCATTTACAGGCGGGACGTTGAATACCAGCGCCCCGGATGTTGAGATCGATGAGCCGGATCTTGTCATCAATAAAACCTCGAATCCGTCTACAGGTGTTCCCATCGGCACGCCGATCCAATTCACATTGACGATCAACCATAGCTTGCTTAGTTCAACAGATGCATTCGACGTCGTGGTGACGGACATCCTGCCGCCGGAACTTGAATATATTCCATGTAGTGTCGTCTATACCGGCTTGGCGCCCAATGACCCGGCGGCGCCTGCTTATTGCCCGGGTGCGACGTCAAATCTGGTATTCCGTTGGGATGTATTCCCTCTTGGTGCCACCTCTACGATTACCTTCAATGCGCGTCTGGTAAGTTCTCCGGCAACCAATACTGCCAATGTTGCCTGGACTTCCCTGCCTATCGACCCGCAGCCAAATGGACTGCCAGTACAATTAAGCGTGCATAATTCCAGATCGACGGAGCGTTGGTTTGATCCCCTCTCCAGTGTTGATGTTTACGGGGCTGCTGCTGTTGCTCGAATCAACGCTTCTTCCAGCGCAACATCCGATGTTGACGATGTTGAATTGCCGGAAGTCCTGCCGCCGACGGGATATCCCCCAAATGTGTTCACATCAATCACAAAACAGCCCGTCGACCTTGCCTATCGGGCGACGGATGTCTGGCTGGAAATTCCGAAACTCGGATTGAAGATGCCAATCGTAGGTGTGCCGCTTGTGGAAAGTGAGTGGAACCTCACCTGGCTTGGGGATGAGGCTGGCTGGCTTGAAGGAACAGCCTTCCCAAGCTGGTCTGGAAATAGCGTCTTAACCGGTCACGTTACCCTGCCGGATGGTGGGCCGGGTCCTTTCGTCTCACTCGGAGAATTGAAATGGGACGACCGGATCATCATCCATGCCTACGGGGTTTCCTTTGAATACAAGGTTCGCCAAAATCGCACGGTCAGCCCGTTCAACACAAGTGTCCTTCAGCACAAGGATGAGCCATGGATCACTTTGATCACTTGCAAGACGTATAATGAGGCGACGGGCGGATATTCGAATCGAATCGCTGTACGCTCTATATTTGTCCGTATATTGGATGGCGATTCATCTCCAGGCGAAAAAAATGTTCGGTAGAAAGCCTCAAATCGGGGCGGCGTCGCGAGGCGCCGCCTTTTGATTCTCTAATATTAATGTTGAGCGGATGGGGTATATACAAGTATATTATTAAAGGACGTGCTTAAGTTGTTTATATGATGAATTTTATCCAATTATTAATTTAGTGACATAAGTAACATTTGCAGTATTACATAAAAAATATTAGAATGACAGGATATTGATAATAATCCTGTAACAGGCTACGAAAACTATGGTCTTTGCTATAAACAGGTCGCTTTTCTTGAGCGTTTTTCTTGTTTCTTTTTGCAGGGTGAAATTCAAGTGATTAAAATGCGAAACCGGACATCTGCCGTTCTCGCATTTTTTTTTTTATTATCCGGATCCCGTTTTTTCTCATGTCCGTGAAGGTGAAATGCCATGAATAGGTTTTTTCGCGTTATCTTTCTTTTTATTTTTGTGTTCGGGAGCCTGCTGGCGATGCCGGTTACGCCGGTGCGTGCTGCCAGCCTCCCGGCAGAGATCAACAAACAGTTCACGCCGCTGCAGATCGATGCGGGCGGCATTTCCGTGCTTCGGGTGACGATCTTTAATCCCAATACGTTCGAGTTGACGAACGCCGGGTGGACGGATAATTTGATAGGCGTCCAGCCGGGTCTGTTCATAGCCAACCCGGCAAATGTTGTCAACACCTGCGGGCTGGTTGGTGATGTGACGGCCGTTCCGGGCACGACCACGCTTGCTTTGAGCAACGGAACCGTCCAAGCCCAGCAAGGCGCGAATCCGGGTGAATGCTATGTGGAAGTAAATGTATCTTCCGTCACACCCGGAAACCTCATCAATACTATCCCGGCAAACAACCTGACCTCCCAGGGCGACGATGGCGGGACGATCGTAAACATTTCGAATACCACCCCTGCCAGTGCCACGATTACAGTGATTGCTGTCACGCCGCCCTCCTTGTCGAAGTTGTTCGTGCCTACCACGATTTTTTCCGGGGAAACCAGCCAGCTGACCATCCGTATCAATAACAATGATACAGACACCAACCTTACAGGCGCTTCTTATACCG
>CAYVXZ010000031.1:0-5798 GCA_964455625.1 uncultured Planctomycetales bacterium
CCACCCCGGTATCACCAGCTCCCGTGATCCAAGGTCTGATCTTGTAGGGTTTACTCCTACGAGGTCAGACCTTAAAGTTATTCCTTTGTCTCCATACTCTATATTTTTTATTTCCTCCCGCATCAGCTGCGCAAACGGATAAACTACTGTCCCCTGCGATTCAAGATCTGATCTTGTAGGTTGCAAGTCTTTCTCAAAACCTACGAGGTCAGACCTTCCAGGTTGTTCCACATATGTTCCCATCTCCGCATAAATCACATCCTTTCTCGTTTTCAAAGTATCTCCCTCCACCCACATATAGCTCTCCGGCACCGTGATCCCAAGGTCTGATCTTGTAGGGTTTACTCCTACGAGGTCAGACCTTACAGGAATTTTCCAAACACTCAAAAAGTTCTCATTAAACACTCTCTCCCACCCTAGCTCTTGTGCCAGCTCTTTTGTCTCCTCTATTCGCAAAATATCTTTGTCCTGCCCCGGCGCAATCACGCTCTCATCTAGTAGCACATATCGCACGTCATACTTCTGCAAAACTTTTTGTACTTGCCCACTGCACCCTGCACCCTGCGCTCCAAGGTCTGATCTTGTAGGGTTTACTCCTACGAGGTCAGGCCTTACAGGACAAGCATAAATTGCAGTCGCAAACTCGTTATAAAACCCCTCGTTATACGGACTCCACGCATAAAATGCCTTGTCTAGAATTGGCATATTTATCCCTTGCCATACAAACCCACTCCCCCTGTATCCCCACTCATTCAGCTCCCATCCCCAAAAATCCTGTTGCGGTAGTTGTAGCACTCTCCCCGATTCCACACTATCCATAAATCGAAACAACTCTTGATATTCACTCGGTAACTCTACCCGCAATTTATCGTAAAGCAACTCGCCACGAAAAACTGGAAAGCTCCACATAATCACCACTCCCACCAATCCAGCAGTGATTCCAAATCTAACCACCCCCCACTTCATCCATCCTAAAACCATCGTCAGTCCATATCCCATCATCACAGCGAGACTCATCGCATAAACTAGTGAAAATTTCGTAAAAGCAAATCGGAATATCGCGTCATAATACGGCACATACTCCCTTAGTGTCCACCCCACACTCGATACTATGGGGATTCTCAGTCCCAGGTTACACAAAGCGAACAACCACACTACTCCTATCGCCGCCACCCTCCACTCTCTCTTCCACATCGCCATGACCCATCCCAACAAACCAGTTCCCACCACTCCCCATCCTATATAAAAAATCCACGCCTGCCCCCACCACTCTATCCACTGTGGCATCTGCAACCCAAACTTTCCATCTCCTACATAATCTTCAAACGCTAGTGAGAATCCCTCCATCGCCACCACACTCCGAATGTCACCATATTCGGCGTTGCGCAGCACCACCTCACTATTAGATAGTTGGCTCGATTTCGAGGCATTTATCCCTGCCGCACTCGTCATCGCCGAATAAATGTATGGCAGTCCCCAAAAAGCATTCACGGCAAATAGCACTACTACCACATTTCGCACTCGCTTCCACCCCACCCTCCAGTGTTTCATCCAATAGCTAACAATCAAAGTAAAAATGGTGAGACCGTACACAATAAAAATGGTGGGCACGTGTGCTTGTGGGATCGCCAAAAAGTTAATGATCAGGAGTCGCCACAACTTCTTTCGCTCTGGTGCGTCAAAATAAGTCAGTAGTGCCCATACTCCCCACGGCAGTGCCGCAAAGTGCATGACAAATAGCTCTAGCGGCTGATAAAACATCTGCACTGTATAGGGGTTCAGCATATAAAACAGTGCCGTAACTATTGCCACTCCCTGCCTCACTCTCTCCTGCTTACGCAGGATATACATGCTGAGAACATACATCCCCACGCCACCCATTAGGTGCATGAGTAGCACATAAGCGTAACGAACATAGTTAGTAGGTAGTACGAGCGACAACAGCCACGCATACCCCACATGCACCAGGTTCGCCGCGTGCGCCATGGCATCCGTCATCCCTAGCCCCCGGTATTCTTGCCACACCGATGATAAATCACGCCACAAATGTGTCGAAAATGCCAGTTCTGGCTGTGTACTATCCCAGCCGATTAGCCACGTCCCAGTGCGGACATTCGCCCACACTATTCCCACTTCAACGAGAACTAATAAAAATACTCCCCACCACCGCTTGAGCATATGCTTTCATTCTAGCAAGCTCTAAGCTCTCTGGATACAGCGCGTAGTCCTGCCAGCGCTTGATCCCCCGCACAAGGTAATACAGCTCTACCGTCAATCTCTCCGGCAGGAGCATTACTAGCATTGCCTGCACCATCAGCTTGAGTATCGAGATCACACTCGGTCGATAACCCATATCTTTTATCGCCTTCATTCTGATTTTGAGCAAGTTGATAAAGTTGCGCCGCACATGAGCTAGTGAGTCATTGTGACCATGGATACGGTAAAAAAGTAACGGGGTGGCAATATTGGCAAAAACCTTCCCGCTTGTCAGGTAGGTAAAAAAGGTCAAATAGTCGTTGTTGGCTAGATACTCTATCCGGTAAAAAGATTTCGGGTTTACAGAACTGGCTCGTACCATCACGCTCGGGTGGATCATAGGGTGAAAAGTAAAAAACTCTCGCTCGATCTCACTATGTTTGATCGGTACTCGCTTTTGCCCTACTTCGCGCCCCTCTCTATCAATTACGATTGCGTTTGATCCTACGATATCAACTCGTTTATTTTTCTCCAAAAAAGCTACCTGTGTAGCTAATCGAGTCGGTAGTGCAACATCATCTCCGTCCATCCGGGCAATATAAGCTCCTCGGGCTTTAGCGAACCCGATATTCCCTGCTATATCACCTCCCGCATTACGGTTATTCCGCAATCGGTAAGCTCTAATTTTCTTGGTGTATTTTTTGGCAAAATTACTCACTATCTTCCAGGTATTATCCGTCGACGCATCGTCAATAATAATTAGTTCCCAGTTGGTATATGTTTGGTTAATGATCGACTCTATTGCTTGCCCGACAAACTCCCCCGCGTTATACACAGGCATCACCACACTAACTAATGGTTCTTTTCGTTTCATAAGTTTTTGGACACAAAAATTTTATGTGCAAAAACTTACACGGCACAGAGAATTGATCCAAAGGGGACCAACCTCTGTGCCGGTAAGGCAATACGGGTGCAGGACTCAAACCTGCTAAGGCGCCACGCGGCGATCAAAGCGGACACGGAGCAAACCGTTGGCGATGAGATCGTCAACAGAAACAAAGCTGAAATAGCTTGTGTCTTGCATCCGTTGAGACATATGTGCCTGCATTTGTCGCTGAACTTCAGCAAACAAACACGAAGACTCATAGTCCCATCCGCGCCCTGCGCCGTTGACCACGTCGACCGAAAGTCCAGTCGGGATGAAGGTAGTAATCTCCTTCTTTCCCCAACCAGAAACCTTCTGGCCTCCGATGGTAACAGTTTCAGGCACGCCGCCAGGAAACCAGACATCGAGAACGATGCCAGCAGAGTCATTCGAAGCCGTGACTTCGTATGTCTCGCCAGCGCCATTGCTCGGTGCCCAAGGACCGAGGTCCCGGGCTTGACCGCAATAAGCGGAGTTGGCGGGCTGGGCGGGATTGTCATTCGCGACTGGGGCCTCTGCGGTGGCCTCGGGAGCGGGTACAGTCGCGGGCGTGTCGGACGTATCCAGGCTAACCCCATTGGGGCCAGCCGAAAACGTGCACGCCAGGGTTGCGGTTGCGAGGACCAGAACGGTCAACGCAATGAACAGGGGGGGTTTGGAGGTGTAGGGGGACATTTTTTAGGCTTCCTTTCAAGAGCCTAACCTGCATAGAAATTTTCTACACAAATAAGGCTCCTGAGGTGTAACCTACCCTCTACTCGAATCCATCTTTACCCTTCCGTTGCCCATCCCATCCTTGCAGATGGTTGCGGCGCCGGAGTTTTTTGTTCTCCCGATTTTCATCGGGGAACCCGTATGCCTTGTTAAAGAACTAGCCCGCCACATTTTGCCGTGAGGCAATATGGGCTGGGCTGCTCTCATCCCAAACTATTACTCGCAACGAGTAGGTTTGAGTCTCGAGCTCCTGCCTCTATTTCTAGTAGCAGGTAGCTGCCTACTGTTACCAATAGACAAATACCTAATACTTATCTCTTATTCACTATAGGATATCACACTATGTCAAATTATTTATGTTATACTTGGGGCATGAAGACCAATCCCTTGAGTAAATACCAAGACAAGATCAGCGAGCTGGCACAAAAGCACCACATCTCTTATCTTGCCCTCTTTGGCTCTCACGCCAGAGGCGAAGCTAAGCAAGATAGTGACATAGATCTTCTAGTCGATTTTAAGCGCACTCCCGATCTAATCGAACTTTATGATGCCGAACAAGATTATGCCCGATTACTCAAAAAAGACCTTGATTTTGTAACAGTCGGCGGGCTTAATAAATATATTAAACCTTATATCCTACCAGACTTAATTACACTCTATGGCACAAGACCCACAAGTATTTCTTAAACAAATTCGTGATTACTGTGACAAAGTAATTGCTCACACAAAAGACATGTCGCTTGCCGATTTCAAGAGAAAAGAAATTGTACAACTTGGTGTCATCAAACTCCTCGAAATGATCGGCGAAGCATGTAACAAACTAGAAAATAATTTTCGTGCCACTCATCCAGAAATCCCTTGGCGACCCATTATTGGGATGCGCAATCGTACCGTCCACGAATATTGGGACATCAATCTCCCCATCGTGTGGAAAACTGCCATCATCAGAGTGCCAGAGCTACGAGATTTGATTGCGCAACTCATTGACCCAGAGTGATATCCTACATTTATTTATTTGTTAAAGAACTGCTCAATTTTTCGGGTTTTACACGCAGTGTGCATACCCAAAATCTCGAGCTCCTGCTTCTACCTCTAGTAGCAGGTAGCTGCCTACTGTTACCAATAGACAAATACCTAATACCCATCTCTTATTCACTATAGGATATCACACTGTGTCAAGCCGTAGGTCCTGAGCGGAGTCGAAGGGATTATAGAGTTATCTGACTCTCCCCTCTTTTGTATTAAACCAACCTCACTAAAGCCCCCTGCAACAATCGAAAGATTCTTTGCAGGGTTTTTTAAGCTATGCTCGATTTATGAGCAAATCATTGCATACGACTATCTTGATAGACGACAGCAACTTCTTTTTCAAGCTCAAGGGTCTCAAAATCAAAAATCTCCTCAACTTCGACTTTGGCAAATTTCCCGAGTTTCTCGCAGGTGACAAACCAGTCTTCCAAGTTATGCTTTAACCCAAAACACCCAGCACTCCACTCTCTTAACCAAAAGTGACATCCTACAATTTATTTAGTTTTTAAAGAACACCTGCTAGTAGCAGGTACACGTCTTCAAGGTCGGACCTTGAAGGCACATATCCACCACTGTGATATACTCAAATTTATGAAAACTAAACCTAGCGCAACCACCAGCGGATTTCACGCTTTAGTCTGGCAAGAGGACGATCTTTTTGTTGCCAAAACTATTGAAATCGAGCTAGCTAGCCAAGGAAAAACCAAGAAAGAAGCTCTCAAAAACCTCGAAGAGGCCATCGAGCTCTACTTCCAGGACGAACCCAAGACAATCTTCAACTCAACCGCTCTACATAACCTCACATTCGAACAGATTAATCCTCGCTATCCCAACTATGCCTAAGCGCTATACGGCCAAACAAGTTCTCAAAGCATTGCATCGACTCGGATTTTCAGAAGTTACCAAGAAAGGTAGTCATCTTAAAGTCAGGGGT
>CAYVXZ010000032.1:0-5333 GCA_964455625.1 uncultured Planctomycetales bacterium
TGAGGATGCGGCGCGTCTCGACCAGCCGCGAAAGGCCGTCGTGGTCCATCCGCACGATATTTCCGCACTCACCTTCAGAAATACACCGGCCCACCCGATGGAAAAAGCCGGGCCGAGGTTGCGTAGCCCACGGCCCGGCGACACCGCTACGGGCGGGCGGAGGGGGCCGGTGGAGGGTTCTACCCATTTTTATGGATGGACCACGACCAAATCACCAGACATCACGCGGCCCCGGCCGGGAGCGGTCGTCCGGGGCGTGTGGAGCAGGGCCGGAGCATGGATGCGAAGGCCCGTAGCCGTCCCCGCGCTTGCGCGGGCGGCGGCGCAACTCGAGTGACGAGCGGCACGGATGCCGCGAGGAACGTCCCCGGCGATCCGCTCCCGGCGCAGGGGCCGCTTGTACAGGAAAATGGCCAAATGTTCAGCAAGTCATTCATGGATGCTCCATAAGGCCTGCCAGTAGGAACGTGTCCTGTAAGTCGGATTTTTTCCCTCGGAAATAACTCGCGCAATTTCACCAAGAAAGCTCTGATCGTTCATATAAATATGAGCTAGCGCCCGTGCTCGCTCAGGCTCAATCTGATAAATCGCCTCCAACGCATCAGCTCGGAAGTAGGCAAGTTCGCTCTCATCGGACAAAATCCTCTCCAAGGATGGAAGCGCATCTTGATGACGTCCGACACCGAGAAATCCTATTGCATAGCGTCGCAAATGCATATCCCTGTTGGGCAAAGCTGCAATGACGAGAGGGACCACTCGACGTCCGTTCAATATCAGCGGATCCATTAATTGATCTTCGGCACGTCCATCAGCAGCATAAAAATCATGCAATGCCTTCTCTGGATCTCGCAAGGGCCCCTTGGCAATAGCCCACCAAATACACAACCCTACTAGCACCGAAAGTGCGAGATGGAATTTGACGCGCACTGGTAATGCCATTAGTGCTGCGGACGAATCCACCAAGCGCCAGCACCTCGGGAGGTATCAAACTGGGGCGGGTGCGCGTTTGTAAAACCAGGTGGATACTTAACGCTGACAGGCACTTTCCCTTTATGCCCCTTGAGTTTAGGTAACAAATCTTTGTCGTGTTCACCCAAGTCAATACAACCTTTGCTCCCCGGCTTTTTACCGCCATGGATGTACATGCCCTTCCTGCCTTTTGTATCTGTTTCAGGCTTTGGATCCAGTGGCGCCCGATAATTCCCCCAGTCACCCCTTAAATTTCTCAAGAATCCTCCTTCCGATACTTCACCGGGATCCAGTTCATACTCTCCCTCGGGAATCGGACCTCTATCGGGAATGCTGGTATCGCTTGTGCCGGCTTGACCCGATGTAGCCGGATAACTTCCAACAACAGCCCCACTATCGTCGTAATGAATGACTGTATCCCCTGTGAACTCCAAGCTGTCGAGCCCAAATGGATCAAGTCTGTTTACAGAGTCGTTTCCAGCTCGACTCAGTGCATTTCCAAAATTGTTCCAATCCCCCCACCCCCCAATCGGATCCCTCTGGATGAATCTCCCGAGCCCTGGGTGGTAGGCGCGGTTACGCATGTGGATGAGCCCGGTCTCGTCGTCGAAGTAGGCGGCGTGGAAGCGATAGCGGTTTCCCGTGTTGCCGTTCAGGGTGACGGTCGTGTTCCCGAAGGGGTCGTACTGGTACCGCTCGACCACGTTCCCGGCTGAATCGGTCAGCGCGCAGACGCTTCCGATGCTGTTTTCGTGGGCAAACCAGGTGTCCGCGGGGGTCTGCTCCTGGACCAGCTCATCGATACCGGGGCCCCAGACGTACTGCCGCGTGATCGCGTTCGTCTGATCGCGCTCTTCGACGCACTGGATGCCGTCATAGGCGTAGACCGTGGTGCCTCCCGGCAGGGTCCTCATCACGCGCCGGTTGGCGTTGTCGAATGAATATTGCGCCACCAGGACATTCCCCGCCACAAGCCGCACCTCCACGAGGCGATTCTTGAAGTCGTAGAGGAAATTCCTCGTGCCATCCGAGGTCAGGTTTCCGTTCGCGTCGTAGAGATAGCCGACGGCGGGATTGGCACCCTCCTGCGTCTGGGTGTACTGGTTCATCTCCGCATCGAATTCTGGCGCCCCGGCCTGCCGGGCGTAGGCCGTCGTGACCGGCGTCCCGGCGGTCGTCTTCACGTGGCTCGTACGGTTCTGCACCCCGTCATAGGCGTAGGCAAGGCTGTCGGGCGATGTGAAGTTCTCCGGCAGGATCTCGGTCCCCGCCGGGACAGCCGAGAGGTCTACATTCTGTGGGTTTCCCGCCAAACGTCCAGACGGGCCTCCGGCCCAAGACAGGAAAAGGCCGCGAGCGAGCATCATCGGCGCGGGGCGAGCGTCCAGGGACTGGGCGAGCCCCGCATAGGTGCGAGCGAAGCGGCCGATTCCTTGAGGGCGGGCGGCGGGGGCCGGAGGCGGGTCCTACCCATTTTTATTGATGAACCACGACAGGCTCCCTCGAAAGCACGCGCCCCGCGGCGGGAGCCTGGCCGCGGGGCTGAACCGGCAAGGCGAGGTGCGGTCTGCGTTCCCGGGGAAGGCCGGCATGGGCTCCACCTCGCCGCCGCCGGTTCGCAGTAAGGCGCGCGTCCGGCGGGTCTTGCCGCGCGCCGAACGTCCCGCGGAGCAGGCGAACCGTCGGCAGGGGCGCGTAAAAAAATCACCGAGACCCGGTTCCTTCCTTTCCGCACAAGTCCTTCAAAGCCAATTTAGCATAAGCGTGTCCTTGAACGACCGCCTTCTGATACCACAAACGCGCCAAGCGACCATTCCTTCGTAATCCGTCTCCAACATCATATGTACGCCCGAGGGTGTATTGGGCCTCGCTATCCCCTTGCTTTGCGGCCTTTCGGCACCAGTTGATAGCCTTTCCGACATTCCGCTTCGTTCCAATGCCAAAGTAGAAACAACGCCCCACTTGGCATCGCGCACTTCGATCTCTTGTGGCAGCTCTCAAGTACCACTTAAATGCCTTGTGATAATCCTTTGCGAGCCCCTTCCCCTTTTCATAGGAGACAGCCAGATCGTATTGCGCTTCAGGAATTCCACCACTTGCAGCTTTCTGCAACAAAACGGCAGCTTTCTTGAAATTCTTTCTAACACCAACGCCAAAAAGATACCACGTCGCCAAGGCATACTCTGCCCGATGGTGCCCAAGGGAAACGACATCTTGCCAAAGTTCCACGCATTGCCTTGCATGGACAGATCGATCTTTGCGAGCAAGTTGCAAAGCCTTCCTGTACTGGTATTCCCCTGGCGAGTTTCCCATTTTTATTCCTTGGGGTGGACCACGACCAAATCACCAGACATCACGCGGCCCCGGCCGGGAGCGGTCGAGCGGGCGTGGTGCGCAGGACGAGGCGCGGACTGACGTCTTCCGGGTTCGGCTGGCGCGGGCTCCACCGAGTCCGTCGCGCACCCCGAGCGACGAGCGGTCCGACAGGTCTTCTCCGCGAGGAGCGTCCCGCGAGACCGCGAACCAACGGCAGGAGCCGCTTGTGCAGGAAGGAGGAGTGCGGAGTGCCCAACAATCATTCGTAACGGTAAAAAGAAATTTCCACTTTCACACCATACTTCCCAAGAATACGCAGTAAATCCGAAGGCAGTGACATGCTGGTGGAAGATTGCCGCGTAAACAACCCTACATTCAAAAACACCGAAACATCTGACGGAACATCGTTCTTTACCAAACGTTTAAAGGGAAATCTTTTTTTGATTTCCATCCAGTGATCTGCCAAGGGAGCCCCTTCTCCCAAACCAGTATCAAAACGCCACAAGGTATCCATCCACTTTCTTTTGGGAGATCGCATCCCTCCTTTGGAGTGGGAACTATTCGCAGGCGAAACCCCAAAGAGCTTCGTCATGTCATCAAGACTGGCCTGTCTCGTAATAACATCAATGGAAATCAGACAATCTTTGCCCAAGCTATCCTCCTCCGAGAGCAACTCCAACCAAAATCAAAGCTGCAGCTGCAGCTGCGGCTGCAGCTGTAAGCATTGTTTGCCAAACTGATGAAGGAGGGGGAGGTATAATGCTCTCTGGGCAGGGGTCATCCTCCTCTTTCGGTTTCGGTAAGCGTTTTCCTTCTGGCGTAGGCATCCCTTGACGTTTCCACTCTTTCCATGCCTCTTCAAGTTCTTCTGGTGTTGCATCTGGATCACCGGGCTTTTTCCATTGGCGATGATACCACTTCTGAAAATCCCTATTGCTGTAACCGTACCACTGATCCCCTCCGTGCTTGCCAAGCGGGTCTCTCTTATTGAAAGCGTCATTGCCAACAAATGCCAAGGCATTTCCAAAATTCGGTTCATCCCCCCACCCCCCTATCGGATCCCTTTGGACGAATCTCCCGAGCCCCGGGTGGTAGGCGCGGTTGCGCATGTGGATGAGCCCCGTCTCGTCGTCGAAATACGCCGCGTGGAAGCGGTAGCGGTTTCCCGTGTTCCCGTTCAGGGTGACCGTCGTGTTCCCAAAAGGATCGTGCTGGTATCTCTCCACGATCGCGCCAGCAGAATCCGTTAACGCGCTGACGCTCCCGATGCCGTTTTCGTGCGCAAACCAGGTGTCCGTGAGAGTCTGCTCTTGGATCAGCTCGTCGATACCGGGGCCCCAGACGTACTGGCGCGTGATCGTGCCGACTCCATCACGCTCTTCCACGCACTGAATGCCATCGTAAGCGAAAACCGTGGTGGCTGTCGGTGTCACCTTCATCAGCCGGCGGTTGGCGGCGTCAAATGAATACCGGGCCACGTTGTTCATGGTGCCGAAGTTCCGGACACGGACGAGGCGGTTCTTGAAGTCGTAGTCGTATTCGAAGGTCCCGTCCGCCTTCAGGTTGCCGTTTTCGTCATAGAGGTAGCCGACGGGGGGATTCGCCCCCTCCTGGGTGGTGGTGTACTGGTTGACCTGGGAGTCCGCAGGAGGCGAGCCGGCCTGCATGGCGTAGGTCGTGACCACGGGGACTCCTGCGATCGTCTTCGCGTGCGCTGTGCGGTTCTGGACGCCGTCATAGGCATAGGCGAGGCTGTCGGGGGATGCGAAGTTTTCGGGCAGGATCTCCGTCCCCGCCGCCACCGCTGACAGATCCACATTCTGGGGGTTTCCCACCACGCGGTAGACCGAATCGTACCGGTAGACGTCCCCCACGCTCCCGTCGTGCACGCGCTTCTCGAAGAGCCGGTGGTGTTCTCTGTCATATCCGTACTCGAAGCGCACGATCATGCCGCCCGCGCCGGTGGTGTGGGCCTTGATGATCTCCCTCGGGTAGGCGTCATACGCGCAGTCTGTCTTGCTGATCGGATTCGCGTCGTTTCCGTAGGT
>CAYVXZ010000033.1:0-3183 GCA_964455625.1 uncultured Planctomycetales bacterium
TCCGGAACCTTTGTCTTCTTCGATGACAGAGGAAGCTTGAGTGGAAAGGAAGGGTTTTGATTCAACCTGTTGGGGGCGGTTTGACGGTGGGTTTTCCATTGCAGGGGTGTTTGCAATCATGCCCATGTTCGACAACATCTTGAATGCGCCATCCACGCTCTCACGCAGATCGGGCGGCAGATCTTCGAGTGTATGATAAACCTTCCCGTTCACGTTGACATGCATCCCTGTGGAATGCGCAGCGAGCACATTCTGGACCATATCGCCTTCAAGCAGGTCGGGAATGCCGTTACCGTTCTTGTCCACAAGAATTTGCGAGACTTGTTCATATGCCTGCCTTTCCCCGGCGGGCATGTCATCGATGGAATGATAAGTCTTGCCGTTAAAGATGACGGTGGGCATGGTTTCTCCTCTTGCGCGTTTCAACTGCGCAAGTATTGTTCGTATGTTCCAAAATCCACGCGGGCGGTCATATCCAGGCTGATCGGCGTCACGGCAACCAGTTTATCCGTGCGTAAAACATAAACGTCCGTGCCCTCCTGCTCGCGAGGGAGGTTGTTATCGTGTTCGTAACCGATGGGACCCGGCTCATCCCAGGATTTTCGTTTGGTAGGAGTCGGTTTGTAGTATCGGAGATGGGAAAGCCGCGGGAGTCGCCACTCCGTTTCGGGCGTGGCATGACGCGGCACTTCCACTTTCAGCAAATCCACGCCGTCGAAAGTTTTCTTTTCCAACAGGATGCGGGCAAAATATGCGGCGAAATGCGCGGCGACGCTGAAGTCTACATCTTCGGAGTGAGAGAGATGAAGATGCGGATCGGTCTCGAGCGAGACAGCCAGTGCGCGGTATCCGAGACCGGCGGCTTCCATCGCGGCTCCGACCGTGCCGGAGATGGTGACGCCCAGCCCGACATTTTCCCCGTAGTTGATTCCGGATACGATCAAATCCGGCTCATGCGGAACGATCTCGAGGATTCCATGCAGGACCGACTGCGCCGGGGAGCCGCCCACCGCGTACACATCCCATGTCTGCCCGTTGACCTTGACCTGCTCCTTTTTGATAATTCCACTGGATGTGTTGGGCAGACTGCGTCCCATTCCGCTGGATTGTTCGCGCGGCGCGGCGATAACGATGCAGCCTCCTTTTTATGTGTAATTCTAAACCGAAATACTTTTCTCAATAAGGTTACTCGAAATTACAAAAACTCACTTACACAATATACAGGCTATGCAGAATAACTTATGATATTTCAGTATAAAACGGACTGTCTTTCTTGTTTGCAAGCAAGTTCTGAATTGCCTAAACGAAGGATTGTAGGCGTATATATCTAAGATTGTTTGACTTCATAGCACAGCACTGGTATCATCATTTCCAATAAATAAGACGGAATCTATAAAATATGGAGGATGAGAAAATGATTAACCAAACTGGCAAGTGGCGTATCTTGCTGAAGGCCGAAAACCTATTAAATCTAGTAGTTGCCATTGTTGCTATTGGCATTGCCGTAATTGATTCCATTGGAAATTTTTTACCAGGTGGTGCCATAGCACAAATTACCTTGGGGGCATTGGGCGTGCTGTCGATGGCTATCGTGGCCGAACGTATTATTATACTATATCAATTAGATGCAAAACTCTCCTTTTTGACCGATCAGGGCGGACACTCATATCTTCACATGTATGAGACTCGAGATGAACTTCCTGGATATCCAAGGTTTATCTCTACAGCAAGGGACGAGATATTAATAGTAGGAATTAATTCTGAAACTACAATAGGGAGATACCTTGAACATTTACGCCCAAAATTAGAAGTCGGTTGTCAAGTAAAATTTTTATTAATGAATCCGAGAGTTAACAGCGAAATTAGTCCTATGGTAGTCCGTACTGCAAAAACGATTGGAAGAGATCCTGTTTCTTTATTCTCATCAATCGAACAAAACTTAGATCGACTAGTTAAATTTAGATCAACATTATCCAAACAAGCTTCAAATCGATTAAGTATTCAAGTCTATGACGTCGTAGGTACTTTCGCTTTTCTGTCAGTAGACGGTTTTAAGTCGTATGGGAAAATATTAATAAGCATGTACCCTTATGGAATTGACAGTTCAGATTTTTGGCCATGCCTTGAATTTAGGCCTTCTGGCGGAAAAAAGGGAATGTATGAATTTATTTATGAACGGCACAAACATATGTTTGCTGATGCTGCGCTTTGGGTAGTAAAATAACAAGGTAATGTGAAATATGATGAACAATTTAATTATTTTAACTAATGATGATGGCATCGAATCTCCTGGTTTATGGGCAGCTTACGAATCGTTGATCACGATTGGCGAAGTCTTGGTTGTCGCTCCTCTTCATCAACAGACGAGTGTTGGAAGAAGTATGCCAACAACTTCGATAGGCAGAATACATACAAAAAAAATTCCCTTGCATGGGAAATCCTATCAAGGGTTTGCGGTTGAGGCTTCTCCAGCACAGGCTGTTCAATTTGCAGTTCTTGAGTTAGCTAATCGAAAACCATCACTTGTGGTTGCAGGAATAAATTACGGAGAAAATGTTGGAATAGGAGTGACTATTTCTGGAACTGTCGGCGCAGCAATGGAAGCGGCTACATTTGGCATTCCAGGGCTAGCTATGTCTTTGCAGGTTGATCGGAGTTATTATTTAACTCATTCGATAGAAATAGATTTTAGTGTTGCAGCGTATTTTACAGCTTTCTTTTCTAAAAAATTATTGAAAATAAAATTACCACATGATGTCGACCTATTAAAAGTGGATATTCCATCAAGCGCAAAAAAGAACACTCCTTGGAAGACTTCTCGTCTTTCCCGTCAACGATATTACTATCCAATAAAATCTAAAAGAGATAACCTTAGCGACCCAGGAGTTGTAGATTTTTCCATAGAGATTTATGATGATATTCTCGAACCCGATTCGGATATTAAGGTATTATCAAGAGATAAAACTATTTCAGTCACGCCATTATCCCTTGATATCACATCCCGTATAGATTTGAAAGATTTTTATTATTTACTGGAAGAGGAAAGATAGATGCCTCTGCGCGACGATTATCCCTCGTGGGGGCACTGTAATTTAAAGCAAAAAAACATCCCTTTGGCGAGAGATGTTTGGAGCGCCCTCGGACGGACTCGAACCGCCGACCTATTGCTCCGCAAGCAAGCGC
>CAYVXZ010000034.1:0-2674 GCA_964455625.1 uncultured Planctomycetales bacterium
TTGAACCTCATGGACTTTTGTCAACCTGCTTCTCAAGGTAGCAACTTGGGTTAATCTTCAAACTGCCGCACCACCAAATCCTTGTAATCGGGCAGGTACGCAATGTCCAACACCTGGCGCACTAAGCCGAGAAAACTATCGGCTGTGTGGGCGAAAACTTTCTTCAAGTTTTCGGGCGTCACTTCCAAATCGCCTTCGCCGAGTTCTTTGGTCAGCGTGCGCTCCAGTTCGAGCAGTTGAAAGTCGTCAATTTTTTGTCCGCTTTGAATGGCTTTTATCGTCGGGTGATTTGCCACAAGTTCCAGAATTCGCTTTTCTACCTTTTCGCGATATTCAGCCACGTACATTTTCTCTCCGCTTTTGGTGAGTAAAATGTAGCCGCTGACCGCAATGGAGTCCAGCAAATCCAATTCAAGGAAAGAGTCATACCGTATTTTGTTCTTCATGCATGGTGAAAGCACATCTCGAAGCAAGTTTAATTCGTTGTTCGAGAACTGCGTCAGTTTTTCAGGGACACACATGCTCTTGGCTTTGATCTCGGCATCAGACAAAATCGTGTCGCGCAAACTCTGGGCGTCTTCCACGATGGATTGAATGGTTCCGCTGGCTTCCTTGCCCGTGCGCTTGAGCAGTTTCAACCGTTCCACTTTGCTGATGAAGGTTGCCGCGGCAACGTCCACGCCAGGGACGAGTCTCAGGTGCGGGGCAACTTTCAATTTCAGGAATTCGATCTTGCTGGGGATGAGATAATCCCAGAAAGCATCTGTCCATGCTTCTTCGATCTCTGGCATGTGCTTGCGGATGGTGAACGAGTCCGTTGGAATTTGCTGAATCTGCCCGCGCAGATCGGAAATCACCTGCTTGCAATCGGGGTCTTTCTGGTCTTTGAGATAGGTTTCCAGCAATTTCAAGCGCGTGTTGAAGATCGTCACCAGCACAGGCGTGCTTTGGTCAACGACTTCTTTGGCATCGCGACTGAAATTATTCTCCCAGAAGTCGATGATCAGAAAATCCTTCTTCTCGAAGTTCGGCAGTAATGCCAAGTTCCGACATGCCGCTTGAACACGCGTCCCACGCCCGATCATCTGCTGTAGCTTGATCGGCGATTGCACAGGTTTCATGAACACCAAGTTCACCACTTCTGGCACGTCAATGCCTGTATCGAGCATATCCACGGAGATGGCGATACGTGGGAAGTCCTTTTTCTTGAACGCTTCCACCAACGTGCCGCGATATTCTGATTTATGAGTGATGACCTTCGCCAAGTCTGGGAATTGCGGATACATCTCATAAAACGCATCCTGCAAACGCATGGCGTGATCTTGTGTCATCGCAAAAACGATGGTCTTGCCTGGCAATTGCCCCGATGAATCTTTTCGACACACATCCCAAATCTCTTCCCATTGTTTGCGCAGCGTGTCGCGGTTGCTGACTTCTTTTTCCAGTTCCGTGCCTTCGTAGTTGATGTCGTCAGGGTCGAGTCCCTTTTCGATCAGGGCGTTGCGCTCTTCTTCGGTCAAGTCCACGCCGTGGATGCCCTGTCGCTGGAACTTTGTCCGCGCGGCGTAGAGTTCGTAGTCCACGAGATACTTGTCTTCGATGGCTTGTTCGTAGGTGTAGAGATAGGTCGGCTTGCCGTCCGTACAATCGAAGGCAAGGAAGGTATCGCGGTTGATGTAATTGGCGGGCGTGGCAGTCAGTCCCACCTGACGGGCATCGAAATACTCCAGCACTTCATTGAATTTGTTGTAGATCGAGCGATGGACTTCGTCGAAGACGATCAAGTCAAAGAAGGCGGGTGAGAACTGCTCGAAGATATTGCTCAACGTTTGGAGTGTCACCGCGTACAGGCGCTTGGTGGTGTCGAGATCATAAGTGCGTAATCTTGTGCATGGTTCTTGCGGCAGGAACTTCTCGAAGCCATCTTCCTTTGCTTGATCTACCAGCGCATCGCGGTCTGCCACGAACAAAATCCGCCGCGCCTGATTGGAGCGCATGAACACGTCAATCAATCCCATCGTGGTGCGCGTCTTGCCGGTCCCGGTTGCCATGACGATCAAGGCTTTGCGCTTCCCATTGGCAAAGGCTTCCCCCACACGTCGAATCGCTTCGTGCTGATAGGAACGGTCAACGATGGAATTGTTGATTTCAACAGAACTTAACGGCTTGGCATTCTGGCGGATGTAGAGCAGGTTCTCCAAGTCTTCGCGTGTGAAGAAGCCAAACACTTCCCGCTTCGGCGCATGTCCCACATCCACGAAATGGATTTCCAGTCCGTTGGCTAAAAAGCCGAACGGACGAAAGCTTTGGTGCTTTTCGATTTCAGTTACATAATGAGTGAGTTGCGCTTCGGCAAGGCGGACGTCCACTGCTGTTTTCTTGGCTTCCACTACCGCCAATACTTCCCCGTTTTCGCGGTAGAGCGTGTAATCCGTTACCCCATTCCACGGCTCGGCATCGTAACCGTCCACGGGGATTTCAATTTTCACCCTGGAATGGTCGCGCAAATACCAACCCGCCTTTTCCAACTGCGGGTCGATCATTTCCTTACGGGTGCGTTCTTCGGAGAGTTTTCGCAAAGTCCCACCTTGGAGTGCTTATGTTTTTTTCTCGATATACTTGACGCCTTCGACGTCTTTGAAGTGCGCGTCCTGAGTCCAAAGGGTGGCGTTGT
>CAYVXZ010000035.1:0-2670 GCA_964455625.1 uncultured Planctomycetales bacterium
TGAGGGTACTATGCTCGTAGTTTTGGTGTCTGCCCCCTTTTTCGGTGAAGAGCCTACGCGAAAATGGCGGGAGCGTATGGGAATCGAACCCACCAATCCCGTTGTCGGGGACTCACCGGGTTTGAAGCCCGAGGGGGCCACCAGGACCCCAGACGCTCCCAAGGCGAGGAACAGGAACGGTAGCCGCGGGGAAGGTTCCCGTCCAGCTACTCCGCGAGCGCCAGGAGGGCGAACGCGGTGCCGTACGGCTTCCCGTATCCCTGCAGGGGGTAGTCCAGGAACGAGCCGTCCGGCGACTGGAACTTGACAACCTCCCGCATGAGACGCGGCGCGTACCCTTTCTTGAGATCGGGAGGGAGCGTTTCCAGGAGCTGCCGGACGTAGGCATGCCCGTAGAGATAGAAGTAGCCTGAATTCTGGTAGTAGGCTTCGTGCGGGATGGGCCTGTTGTACGCGATGTCGAGGAAAACATGGTTGTCGAAAAAGAGATCGAGCCCCTTGATGACAGTGTCCCGGGGGACAGCTTGGCCGGCCTCCCCCAGGGCCAGGTGGGCCACCTGGATCCGGGTAAGGGCCCCCTTGATGTTGTGGATGGACTCCCGTCCCGGCGACGGCCGCGCGATCGCGTCCACCCCGTACGTGTAGGAACCGTCCGGGAGGCGGCACCGCTCGACCGCGCGGACCGCGGCCCGGAGCATCTCCGGCGGGACGGCGTGCCCCGCCCTTTCGGCCGCGCGCAGGGCCAGGATCGCGTTGGCTGTCGTGAAGAGCGTCGCGCCGGCGGTCGGAGGCCGGGATTTGGGAGTGTTGAAGTCGTAGTACCCCCATCCGCCTGACGGGGTCTGGTGGGTCGCGAGATCCCGGATGAGCGCGTCGACGGCCCGCTTCATGCGTGACTCCAGGTCCGCAAGAGGTTCGAAGCGCTCCAGGCGCGACAATCCCTCGATCGCGTAGATCCATCCCCAGACGTGATCGATGTCCCAATCCCCGGGGCGCTTCAAATCGGCGTTTTCGAGCATGTAGACGATGCCGCGCCGGACGGCCTGCAGGGCGTTCCGGTCGGAAGGGCGTTGCGAGAGCGCCATGCAGCAGAGGCTGGTCGTCGCCACCTGCCAGGAGCGATAGGTTTCCCGCGGCCAACCCCAATTCGAGACGAGAACCTCGCGGACCGGGGAACCCCAGGAGCCGTCCGGATTCTGTGTCGTGACCAGGTAGGCGGCGGCGCGCGCCGCCGCTTCCGCGGGTCCGGATTCCCTTCCGGACGATCCGCGGACCGGGAAGGGGACGACCGGGACGATCCCCAGGACGACGAGAAGGAAAATGGCCGGACGGCGCGTCGTTCGGCTCACGGCTTCGGCTTTTCGGGATCCCCCGCGGGCTTCGCGGGATCCTTCTGGAGTTTCTTCAGTTCTCCTTCGGCCTTGTGCAGGTTGAGACGGGCCTCCTCGCAGGCGGTCTTCTTCTGTTGCAGGAGGAGGTCGAGCCGCGCGCGCGCCTGCTCGGCCGCCGCCTTCTTCTGCGAGAGGTCGTTCGCGAGCTTCTCCTGCTCGGCCGGAAGGTCCTGGTCCCGGAGCTTCGCGAGACCCATTTCCTGGAGCGTCAGTCCTTCCCGGGCGCGCTCGAGCTGGCGCCGCCCGCGCTTCAGGACGAGTTCCTTGGTGGAATCCGCCAGGGCGTTCTCCTGGTACATCTTCTCGAGCTGGTCGAGCTCCTCGACGGAGTCCTCGATCCGGTCCCGGGCGCCCTTGACCGCGAGTTCCGCCTCCATGAGGCGCTTCTTCCTCTCGATCTCGAACGCCCCCTGCCGCATCTGCGCCTGCCTGTACTCCGACTCGGCCCCGGCCAGGGTCTGGGCCCCTTGGGCCTCCTGGACCTTGAGGTCCGCCTCGGCGGCCGCCAGGCGCATCCTGGCGAGCCCCTCCGACATCCGGGCCGTCTCGACATCCCGCGGTTCCGGGCGCTTCTCCCCTTTCGGGACGGAGGCGGCCGGGGTCGCGCACCCGGCCAGGATCAAGGCCATGCTTCCGGCAACGGACAGTCTCGTCTTTGTCACGGAAAACCTCCTTGGATAGAACCGGAAAGCGATCCGGCCGACCGGAATAGAACCGCCGTCCTCCTTCCGGGTTTGCCGGAAACGGTCAATCCGCCAGCGCGATCAGCGCGAAGGCGGTCCCGTAGGGCCTGGCGAACCCGTGGAGGGGATAGTCCCACCAGGACCCGTCGGGACCCTGGAGCTTCAGGACCTCCCGGTCGAGGCGCGCGCGGTACCCCTCACGGAGGGGCTCCGGCAGGCGGCGGATCACCTGGCGGGCGTAGGCATGTCCGTAGAGGTAGAAATAGCCGGAGTTGCTGTGGAACGCGTCGTGGGGGATATGGTGGTAACAGGCCGTGTCCAGGAACTTGTGGTGCTCGAAGAGGAGGTCGAGCCCCCGCGCCAGGTCGGCGTCGTCCGTGTCCGGGTCCCTTTCGAGGCGGAGGGCCAGGTTCGCGATCTGGATCCGCGCCAGGGATCCACGCGGGTCATTGATCGTGGACTTGTGGCGTTCCCGCCAGGTCTGCATGGGGTCCGGAACGGCGTCCGACAAGTACGCGTATGCCCCCGTGGGGAGGCGCATCCTCCGGATCGCCCCGAGAGCGACCTGGACCGGCCTTTCCGGGACGGCGTACCCC
>CAYVXZ010000036.1:0-2399 GCA_964455625.1 uncultured Planctomycetales bacterium
TTCGAATCGCCCGCTGGATCGTACACGTTCTCGCTGTAGGTCACGGTGAAGTTGCTGGGTCCCGTTGTATATGAGGACATAAGGCTGGTGGAGACGACGGTCGGGAAAGTAGTGTCTACCGTGAAGTCAAAAGTGTAATCGGATGCGCCATTGTTGAGTCTATTTAAAGCGAGATCGGCGATGTAGGTTGCGCCCGTGCCGCACACGAACAGACGGTAAGTTCCATTCGGCGCGGCGGCGCTGAGGGTGACGGTGGCGATGGATGTGCCGTCGTATGTTACGCCTGTCACGTTGAGTTGGGTGTCGTCGCCCGCCAGCCCGCCCGCGCATGAGACGGTGTCGAACGCGCCGTTCGCGCCATCCTCCGCGACGATGTAGTTGACGGGGTTGGTCACGTCGTCGGGATTCGAATCGCCCGCTGGATCGTACACGTTCTCGCTGTAGGTCACGGTGAAGTTGCTGGGTCCCGTTGTATATGAGGACATAAGGCTGGTGGAGACGACGGTCGGGAAAGTAGTGTCTACCGTGAAGTCAAAAGTGTAATCGGATGCGCCATTGTTGAGTCTATTTAAAGCGAGATCGGCGATGTAGGTTGCGCCCGTGCCGCACACGAACAGACGGTAAGTTCCATTCGGCGCGGCGGCGCTGAGGGTGACGGTGGCGATGGATGTGCCGTCGTATGTTACGCCTGTCACGTTGAGTTGGGTGTCGTCGCCCGCCAGCCCGCCCGCGCATGAGACGGTGTCGAACGCGCCGTTCGCGCCATCCTCCGCGACGATGTAGTTGACGGGGTTGGTCACGTCGTCGGGATTCGAATCGCCCGCTGGATCGTACACGTTCTCGCTGTAGGTCACGGTGAAGTTGCCGGGTCCCGTTGTGTAGGACGGCACGAGGCTGGTAAACACGACGGTCGGGAAGGTAGTGTCGCTTGAGTATTCGTACGAGCCGATGTCGCAACCCGCGCCTTGCGGACGCGTCACGCCGCGCTGATCGAGGTTGTTGACAGGCGCGGCGGCGCAGACAGCCGCATTCCCCGCGTCAATGGCGATGGAGCCAGTTAGCAGGGCGTGGGTTTGGGTGGGACCGCCGTTGTCTTGCAGGGGTCCGAGGTTGGGGTCGCCGCTAAAGGTAGATAGGCAACTTCCATCTTCCACCAGATTGTTTACGTTCGTGCCGATTGAGCCGCCGTTATCGCAATCTCCGCCTGAAGCGCTGTTGGCGATGATGGTGTTGCTGTAGTTCAGCGTGCCAAAGTTGAGGATGCCGCCGCCGTAGTAAACCGCGCTGTTGCTCGAAATTGTGCTGTTTGTGACGGTCAGCGCGCTGTGATAGTTGTAGATGCCGCCGCCGTAGGAAGCGGAGTTGCCCGAGAGAGCGCTATTTGCGATGGTCAGCGTGCCAGTGTCGTTATAGATGCCGCCGCCGTCGTCCGCGCTGTTGCCCGAAAGCGTGCTGTTCGTGGCGGTCACCGTGCCAGTGGCGTTATGGATGCCGCCGCCAAACCTTGCGTAGTTGCCTGAGAGCGCGCTGTTCGTGATGATTACTACACCGCCGCTGTTGTTGATGCCGCCGCCGCTCCAGTTCGCGCTGTTGCCTGAAAACGTGCTGTTCGTGATGGTCACTGCGCCAGTGGCGTTATAGATGCCGCTGCCACCGTCGTACCCTGCGTAATTACCCGAGAGAGCGCTGTTGGTGACGGTCAGCGCGCCAGCGCCGTTGTAGACTCCGCCGCCCGCTCTGCGTGCGTCGTTATCCGAAACCGTGCTGTTGGTGACGGTCAGGGCGCCGTTATTAAGGATCCCGCCGCCGTCCCTGTCCCGTGTGGCGCAAGCGTCGTAACAACGCCCATGCCGCACGGTCAGCCCGTCGAGCGTCAGGTTGCCTGCGGCGTTCACTTCAAAGACGCGATACGTTGCGGGTGTACAACCGCCTGGCAGGGTGACGGGGTTACACGCAGAAGCCTGCACGATGGTATTCGCCGTGCCGTTGCCCGTGATGGTGATTTGCGAAGTCACAACGGGCAGTTGACTGCCGACCAGCGTAATTGTGTAATTTGCGGCAAAGGTGATCGTATCCGACGCGCCCGAACCCGCCGCGCAATCGGGATAGGTCGCCGCGTTATCATTGGCGTTGGTGATCGCCTCGCGCAACGTGCAGGCGCCGTCGTTCCCGACCGTGTCCGCCGCGCTGTCCACCGTCAGGCTGGCGGCGTAGGCGGGTTGGGTCCCAAGCGCGGTCAGAGATAGACTCGCGCAGATGAATCCGTAGAAGAATTTTTTGAAGAATGTCATGGCAACCCTCCCAGGTATGAAGACGGAATTTCAAAGACAATGCAGGCTGAATCTGCCCGGAATTGTATCCCCCCCGCCGGGATAAGGCAATATAAAAATTGTGGACTT
>CAYVXZ010000037.1:0-2329 GCA_964455625.1 uncultured Planctomycetales bacterium
CCGGCTGGTGGTGGCGCGGCAGGTGTTGGGATATTCGGGATCGGAGTTGAGGTAGGTGGTAGGTGGTGATTGGTAATTGGTAATTGGTAAGTGGTAATTGGTGAGTGGCGAATAGTAATTGGTATTTGGAGGATGCGATGGCGACGTTCGAGGATTTACAGGTCTTGAAAACGGCTGAGGCGATTTGTGACTCGATATATAAAAAGGCGGAGAAGTGGGATGAGTTTGCGAAGGATGTGGTTGGGAGGCAGATCGCGCGTTCCGCTGATTCGATAGGCGCGAATATCGCCGAGTCCTTCGGAAGATTCAATTTTGGAGAAAAACTTCAATTCCTGTACTACTCGCGTGGAAGTTTGTTCGAAACCAAATACTGGCTGAATCGAGTCAGGGAGCGCGGCTTGATGAAAGCGGATGAAGTTCAGGGATATGCGCTCAACTTGACTTCACTGGCTCGACAGTTGAACGCCTTTGCCAGTGGTTTGAGAACTGTCCGTTCGGAACATCCAAAGAACAAACCCAGCGCCGTTCGTGAAGCCGCTCCGGAATACATTGCCGCCAATTTGGACGAGATTCCAGACCCGTTATTTTCCGAAGCCGACATCAATTCGCTCAGCCGATAATTACCAATTACCAGTCTCTAATTACCAACCACCAATTACCAATCTCTAATTACCAATCACCAATCTCCAAAAGGAGTTACACATGAACTACAGTATACATCGCGCCGTCGTCATCGGCTCCGGCACAATGGGGGCGGCGATTGCGGCGCATCTGGCAAATATTGGAACGCCTGTGACGTTGCTGGATATTGCCGCAAAAGATTCGCCGGATAAAAACAAAATCGTCAAGGAGGGCTGGGATCGTTGTCTTAAGGCGCGTCCGTCCAATTTGATGGCGAAGGAATTGGAAGCGCTGGTCACGCTTGGCAATCTCGAAGATGATTTCGGCGCAGTGGCCGAGGCGGACTGGGTCTGCGAAGCCATTGTCGAGAATCTGAAAATCAAGCAGGACTTGATGGCTCGCATTGACGAAGTCCGCAAGCCGAATGCGATTATTTCAACGAACACTTCGGGTATCCCGGTCGCTTCGATTGCGGAGGGACGCTCGAAGGAATTCAAGAAGCATTTCCTCGGCGCGCATTTCTTTAACCCGCCGCGTTATTTGAAACTGCTGGAGATCATCCCGACGGCGGACACGTCGAAGGATGTGGTCGAGTTCATTTCGTATTTCGGCGAATATCGTTTGGGCAAAGGCGTTGTATTGTGCAAGGATACGCCCAACTTTGTTGGCAATCGCGTGGCGTTTGGCACAGGCGCGTTTGCGATGGATTTCATCCTCGAGAACGGCTACACTGTGGACGAAGTGGACGCTCTCACCGGACCTTTGATGGGCCGCCCGAAAACGGCCACGTTCAGGCTGATGGATTTGGTCGGCGTGGACGTGTGGCATCACGTCGGGACGAACCTCGCGCCTTTGATTCCGCACGATAAACTGGGGCAGAAATATCTCGCCGCCGAAAAGCCGAAGAAATTGATGGAAACCCTGCTCGAACGCAAGTGGCTGGGCAACAAGACCAAAGTCGGTTTCTATAAGGAAGTGCGCGATGCGGAGGGGAAGAAGCAGTTCTATTCGCTGGATTTGAACACGCTCGAACATGTCCCCGCCAGCAAGCCGAGATTCGACTCGGTCAAGGCGGCGAAAGAGGTCGAGGGATTGGGCGACAGGCTCAAGGTCATGTTGGAGGCGGACGACAAGGCGGCGAAACTCGTCAAGGCGCTCACATATCAGAGTTTCCAGTATGTCTCATCCATCATCCCCGAAGTGGCGGATACGCCCAAGCCGATTGACGACGCGATCCGCTGGGGTTTTATGCACGAAGCGGGCGCGTTCGAAATTTGGGACATGCTCGGCGTGAAGGAAACCGTCAGACGCATGAAGGCGGAAGGCTACCCCGCCGCGAAATGGGTGGATGAAATGTTGAAGAACGGTTGCGAGACGTTCTATCAATACAGGCATGGAAATAAGATCGGCGCGTATGACGTGTCGAAGAAGAAGTATGTCAAGTTCAAGGCGGGCGAAGACTTTGTGTTCCTGAAGGATTTGCGCGGCACGAAGAAGGAAGTGAGCAAAAATGCGGGCGCGTCGTTGTTCGATATTGGAGATGGAGTCGGCTTGGTGGAATTTCATACCAAGATGAACGCGCTCGACGACGATATTTCCGCGATCGTGACCGAGGCGATGGACAGACTGCAAAGCGATTTCGACGGGCTGGTGGTCGGCAATGAAGGCGAGCATTTCAGCGCGGGCGCGAATCTGTTCATGGTGGTGG
>CAYVXZ010000038.1:0-2272 GCA_964455625.1 uncultured Planctomycetales bacterium
AAAATTTTTTTCTGGAATCCTTCATTCAATCTCCATGTCCATCAACCCCCAACCCCAACCCATCAATCATGCTCAGGGTAAATTACCAATTACCAATCTCCAATCTCTATTCTCCATTCTCCATTCTCCATTCTCTATTCTCCATTCTCCATTCTCTATTCTCTATTCTCTATTCTCCATTCTCTATTCTCCATTCCCCGCCTCCAAAAACCCCTCCCTCACCCGTTTATACGTATCCTCCAGCGCTTCGGGTAATACCCGCGTCCCTCCCACTGCGGACATAAAATTTGTATCGCCAGCCCAGCGCGGGACGATGTGAATGTGGATGTGTCCCAGCACGCCCGCGCCTGCGGCTTCTCCCATGTTGATGCCGACGTTGAAGGAATGCGTCCTGTATATTTTGCGCAGAACGGTTGTGCAACGCGAGGTCAATTCCATCATCTCGGCGCGGGTTTCGGGAGTCAGTTCTTCGAGGGTGGAAATATGCTCGAAGGGAAGCGCCATCAGATGTCCGCTCGCGTAGGGATAGCGGTTGAGGATCACGTACGCGTTTTTCCCGCGGAAGGCGATCAGGTTTTCGGGGCTGTCTGTCATGGTTTGCGCGTTGCAGAAGACGCAGCCGTCTGCTTTGGTGTGATTTTCGATGTATGTCATACGCCAGGGTGACCAGAGGTGTTTCATGAGGGGAAAGATAAAGGATGAAGGGTGAAGGATGAAGAAAGTAATCAGTTATCAGTTATCAGTGAGCGGAGGGTGGTTGAAGGGACGGGAGAACTTGCATAGGGGGATTTTAGCAGAGAAATGTCGGCATTGGATACTTCGGCTTCGGCGAAAAATTTGGGAGATTATAATGTCTCGAACTTGCAGAGGTTTTATCTCCCGTGTCAAAAGGAGTCGAACATGGACGGAACGGTTATCGCGGTCAGCAAAAGCGCGGATTACACGTTCAGCAAGCCCAATCAGGGGAATATCATCCGTAAGGCGGGGATTATGAGCATTGTGCTGGTCGGCGGGGAGGTGTTCCCGGACGACCCGATCCGAATCGAATATCCGCCCGGGCCGCATGTGGGGTTGGATGTGGTGTAATTCCCGCGCGGATACGGCTTCTTCAAAATCGGGAATTTCCTGCCTGAGAATCGCCGTTGACAGCCGTGCAGAAAAATGATATTCTGCACGGCAACAAGGACAAACCAATATGCAAGAGACAAAATTGACCATCCGCCTGCCGCGCAAGTTATTGGACAATGCCAAGCGATATGCGCGCCAGCAAAACACCACTTTGACCAACCTCATCAGCGAATACCTGGTTCAAATTCCCGCGCCAGTACCCGCCCTGGATCGCGCGCCGATCGTTCGCAGGCTTTCAGGAACGCTTTCCAAAAATGTTTCCATAGAGGATTACAAACAGCGCCTGGCGGAAAAATATGGCGCAAAAAATTAAAGTCTTTTTCGACCTGAACATCATTTTGGATGTTTTACAGGAGCGCGAATCGTTTTATGAAATTTCCGCGCAATTACTTGCCCATGCCGAGACGGGGAAAATTCAGGGGTTTATTGCCCCACATTCGCTGACCACCCTGTTTTACCTGATTCAAAAAGACCAATCATCCGCCCATGCAAAGGTGACAATCACCAACTTGCTGCAAATCCTCAAAGTCGCCGCGGTGGATCAATCCAGCATCGAACAGGCGTTGAGCCTGCCCTACAAGGACTTTGAAGACGCTGTGCAAATGACGGCGGCTCTCCAATGCAAAGCCGATTATCTCGTCACGCGCAATGTAAAAGATTTCCGCCCCGCGCCAGTACCCGTCATTCAGCCGAGCGAGTTGCTGGCGCTGATTTCAACGATGTGACCTGTCAAAGCGCTTTCCCTGACAATGATTCCAATGAAATGATGGCGACTGTAGATTACGCATCACGAATCACGCATTACTCGCTTCCAGCCATTCCCCATTCCCGCGTTTTCGATTATCCTTTTTCCCAATGCAGCCCAGCCTTTTTACCGAAACGCTGACCGTTTCCCAACTCACCTTCCGCATTCGCAAACTGCTCGAGGACAATCCCGAACTTCAGGATGTGTGGGTGACGGGCGAGGTCTCGAACCTGTCGCGCCCGGCGTCGGGTCACATCTACTTCACGCTCAAAGATAAGAACGCCTCCCTGCGCTGTGTGATGTGGAAGTCCGATGCGGCGCGGACACGCCCCAACTTGCAGGATGGCGCGGCTGTCGAAGCGCATGGCAAGATCGCGGTTTACGAACCGCAGGGACAGT
>CAYVXZ010000039.1:0-2246 GCA_964455625.1 uncultured Planctomycetales bacterium
ACTTCGACGGATTCGACGACCTGACTCTGACTGTCCCCGTGCAGGACGCGGCGGACATGGGCGGTTCGGGCATGGACGGGCATAATATGCCGTAGCAAGCGGCGCGGGGCGGCGGGCAAAGCCTTCTGCGAAGTGAAAGGTTTGGGGGGCCAAACCCGCCGTCCCTGAGAAAGAAGCGAATCGTCATCCAACGGGGGGAGAAAAGTCACTTCTTCATCATTGTGTGACTAATATCACGATATTTTCCGGAAAATTTGACTTATAGTAAGGGTAACTTAATGCGAGGTTAATCCATGTCCAAATTTCCTTTAATTGCCATTGGTCTCGCGGTTCTGGCGCTCGGTTATTTTGCGCTGGTGTCCGACGCTGCCGCGTACGGCGGGAATGCGCCGGAGACTTGCGCGAATTGCCACGCCATGGACTCGCAGTATGAGAATTGGTATCACGGGGGGCACGCAAAAGTTGCGAAATGTACGGACTGTCATTTGCCGCACGACAATTTCGTTTCGTATTATATGGAGAAGGGCAGACAGGGCGCGAAGGATACCTACGCCTTTGTGACGGGGAACATCCCGGTTGCGATTCGCGCCGAAGAGCGGACGAAGGTGATCGCGCAGGAGAACTGCATTCGCTGTCATGAGGACGCCGTCGAGATTATGCTGGCGGGCGCGCAGCCGTTCGACCGTTATTGCTGGGACTGTCATCGCAGCGCGGCGCACGGCGCGCGCGGGGGTTCCGGATCGCCGTATCAAGATTCTGCAATTTATCCAACCAAGTAAGGAGAATGCATATGAAAAACTATACCACCCTGATTCTCGCCGGTTTGGTGATAGCGCTTGCCGCCGTTCTGGTCGGCGTGTTGGCATACATCCAGAATCAGCCGACCGAACCGCGCGCGATCGAGCCGCTGGTGGAGATCGCCGCCATGGAACCGGATTCGTCGAGGTGGGGCGTGAACTTCCCCAATCAGTACGATACGTTCATGAAGACAGAGACGAATAATATTGACACGACCTACGGCGGCTCTTCGGCGTTTTCGTGGCTGGAGCGCGACCCGCGCCAGGTTCTTTTGTTCGCGGGCTATCCCTTCAGCAAGGATTACAACGACGATCGCGGTCACGCCAACGCGCTGGAGGATGTCCGCGCGACGAAGCGCTTGAACCTGGACGACTCGGATCCCAAGCATACGCCGGGAACGTGTTACTCGTGTAAATCCTCTGATAACCCGGGTTTATGGGATCGTTTGGGAATGGAAGCGTACGACAAGATGTCCTTCAACGAGTTGACGCCGGAGATCAACAACGCCATCGGCTGCTCCAACTGTCACGAAGCGGGGACGATGCGCTTGATCGCCACCAATCCCGCCTTGATCGAGGCGCTTGAACGGCAGGGCAAGAATTGGGAAGAGTATTCCCGCCAGGAGATGCGCTCGCTGGTGTGCGCCAACTGCCATGTGGAATATTATTTCAAGGGCGACGGCAAATATCTGACCTTCCCCTGGGATAATGGCACGAAAGTCGAAGAGATCATTGAATATTACGAAGAAGCCGGGTTCAAGGATTGGGCGTACCCCGAGACGGACAGCCCGATGCTTAAGGCTCAGCATCCCGAATATGAGTTCTTTACGGCGGGAAGCACGCACTACGAAGCGGGTGTCGCCTGCGCGGATTGCCATATGCCCTATGTGCGCGACGGGGCGAGCAAGTTCTCGTCTCACGATGTTCACAGCCCGCTGTTGAATCCCGGGGAGGCTTGCGGTCAGTGCCACACCGATACGGAATATGTCGTTGGCCGCGTTGCGCTGATTCAGAAACAGGTTGCCGACACGAAGATCGCCGCCGAAGACGCCATCCTCGATGCGATGACCGCCATCAAAGCCGCAGTCGCCGCGGGGAATGCCGACCCCGCCCTGCTCGATGAAGCGAAGAAACTGCACCGCGAAGCCCAATATATGTGGGACTTTATCTCCGCCGAGAACTCGACCGGCTTTCACAACCCGGAGTACGCGCTTGAAGTCTTGTCCAAGTCCATTGACGCGGCTCGCCGCGCCCAGATGCTTGCGGCTCAGTCGGTGAATGATATGGAACTATTGCGGACCGGCGCATTCTACGAAACGAAGTAAAGCGGCGCCGCCATAAAAACTCCCCGTCAACGGTGGCGGGGAGTTTTTGTTTGGAGCCAGCGCATTGGCTTAATTCGGCTGAACCCACTGCTCGAAGACTTCCCGATCCACGATATGGATGCGG
>CAYVXZ010000040.1:0-1711 GCA_964455625.1 uncultured Planctomycetales bacterium
AACAATCGGTTACGTAACATTTGTTTTCTCCTCCAAGAAGAAAATTTTGGGGTTTAACTTGCACAATCAACACAAACTTCAAACACATGACCGCCTGCCGCACCACCTCCTTCTATTATTGTCAGATAAAAGGCATTTGCGAACCGATATCAAGCAAATAGCATTATACCTAATTCTTTAGGCGCGTCAACGGGGGCATCCGGGAATCGCCCTGTATAGTCAGATTTTTTAGATGAAACCATCCACAAGTATCGTCGGATACCCTACTGGAGGATTGGGTAATTATTTTTCGGACAACCCCTCCCCAATTTGCTGAGGAAAAGGGGAGCGCCTCACGCCTGCAACAACCTGCCCGGTCCCATTGGCTTTTTATTCCTCTCAAGCCGCTCCCCTCCGCGTTGACATTCCCACTTCCCTGCCATACAATTTATTTTGTCTCATCACCATTCATCCAAGGAGATCCTCCATGTTCAAGGAATTCAGAGAGTTCGTGATGCGGGGAAATGTGCTCGATCTCGCCGTGGGCGTCATCATCGGCGCGGCGTTCGGGAAGATCGTCGGTTCGCTGGTCAACGACATTCTGATGCCGGTCGTCGGATTGATCCTCGGAAAAATCGACTTCAGCAACCTGACGATTGCGGAAGTCGTCAAATACGGGGCGTTCATTCAATCCATCATCGACTTCCTCATCATAGCCTTCATAATCTTCCTCATTGTCAGATCTGCGAATAAATTGAAGAAGGCGCCACCTCCCGCCGACCCCACCACCAAAGAATGCCCGCACTGCATCAGCACCATCTCCATCAAAGCCACCCGCTGCCCGAATTGCACGTCTGAATTGAAGGCTTAATGTAGGTCACGCTTTCAGCGTGACAACTTGCTTAAAATCATATGGCGGGTTGCAAACCCGCCCTACATTCTGTTTCCACGGCGAGGACAATGGTCCTCGCCTTACCATTTATAATGTCCAAACCATGAATCTGGATTTCATCAACAAACTCAACCCGCAGCAGCGCAGCGCGGTCACAGCGGCGGATGGGCCCGTGATGATCGTTGCAGGTCCCGGGTCTGGTAAGACGCGGGTGCTGACTCAACGTATCGCCTACCTCATCGCGCACGAAGGCATCCGCCCGTGGCAGATTCTCGCCGTAACTTTTACGAACAAAGCTGCCAAGGAGATGGAGACTCGTGTCAAGTCGTTATTGAATGAACAGGCGACCGAAGGCATGATGCTCGGCACATTCCATTCGATATGCGCGCGAATTCTGCGCCGCGAAGCCGAACACCTGCCTATTGAATCGAACTTTGTTATTTTTGATTCGGACGATCAGCAAAGCCTTGTCAAAGCCATCATCCGCGATATGAATTTAAATGAGAAGTTGTACCGCGCCAACAGCGTGCATGCTTCGATCTCACGCGCCAAGAACGAGTTGATCCTGCCGGATGATTACCCCATCAATACGTACCGTGATGAAGTGGTGAAGCGCGTCTACACCGAATATCAAAAACGCCTCATCGCCAGCAACGCCGTGGACTTTGACAATATCTTGGTTTATGCGACTCAGTTACTAGAGAATAACCCAACCGTGCGCGAGAAATATGCCCAGCGTTTTCGGCATGTGTTGGTGGACGAGTTCCAAGATACCAACCTCGCGCAGTATGCGTTAGTGAAGCATCTCGCTTCATATCACAACAATATTTTTTGCGTGGG
>CAYVXZ010000041.1:0-1694 GCA_964455625.1 uncultured Planctomycetales bacterium
CGGTGTGTGTCAAGATAGTTGTCGCCCGGAGTGATCATCCTGCTGCTACCTGGTCGGCCTTTCGGTCCGGGTTGAGGGAGACGGTTCGGACCGGGCTCCAGTTTCGGGTCTGTCGCGACCAGCGCTGGGGTCGCAGTGCCCGTGCCTGCTGGTAGAGTTGGTGACGTCGCTTGAGCAGGGCGAGGTCCTGTCCCTGGTGTCGCTGGGCCGGGGTGACAAAACGGATGGCACTATGACGGTGTTCGGTATTGTACCAGGTGACGAAACCTGCGACCCAGGCTCGGGCCGCGACCAGCGAAGTAAAGGGTCCACTGGGGTAGTGGGGCCGGTATTTCATCGTTCGGAAAAGGGCTTCGGAATAGGGATTGTCGTCGCTGACGTTGGGGCGGGAGAAGCTGGCAACGACGCCCAGCCGCTGGAGGGTGGCCAGCATCGTCGAGCCCTTCATCGGGCCACCGTTGTCGGCATGCAGGATCAGACCCGTCGGGTCCAGGCCGAGACGATCACAGGTCCGCTGGAAGAGCGCCGCCGCCAACGCCGAGGACTCCTCAGGGTGGACCTCAGCGCCCACAATCTGACGGCTCCAGATATCCTCGATCAGATACAGGTAGAAGAAGGTGCCCCGGATCGGGCCGGGCAGCCAGGTGATATCCCAGGACATCACCTGGTTGGGACCGGTGGCCAGGTGGGCCCGGGGACGGGCCACCGCGGGCCGCGAGCGCTGGCGATGGGTCAGTTGATTCGCCTGCCGCAACAGCCGGTAGATGGTCGACTCCGAGGCCAGGTAGAGGCCGCGTTCGTCGAGCAGGCGGGGCACGATCTGCTGCGGCGACAGGTCGCGGTAGAGGGGACTGTTGACCAGGGCCAGCAGCTGCGCCCGTTCGTCGGCGCTGAGGCGATGGGCCGGGGCGGTGTGCGGACCCCGGCGGCGATCCCCCTCGCCCTTGGCGTGGGCCCAGCGCTGCAGCGTCCGCACCCGCAGCCCCAGCTGTGCGACGGCAACCCAGCGGCGGGCTCCGGCGGCGACGGTTTCGGCGACCAGGGTCATGATCCGCTGCCGTTCTTCCGGGGGGTGGGCTCGGCCTCGTCCCCCCAGATCTCCGCCACTTTTTTTTTCAGCATCAGCAGCGCTGCCGCCTCCACCAGGGCCTTCTCCTTACGCGCCAGTTCCTGCTCCAACTGGCGAATCCGCCGGGCATCGGCACTGCGGCTCTTGGCGCTGTCGGCGCGGGGCGGCACCAGGCTGGCCAACAACCGTTGCCGCCACTCCTGCAGTTGGACCTCGTGCAGCCCCTGGTGCCGGAGGAAGGCACCCAACTCCGCGGCGGGAATCGCCGCTGCCGCGATTACCACCGCTAACTTCTCTTCGGCGGTCCAGTCCTGTGGTCGCTTGGCGGACATCACTTTGCCTATCGGGTCAGGGGGAAATGGAGGGGATACCCCTAAAATACCCGCCTGGCGCAACCACCGCGACAGCGTCGATTGGGCGATCCCCAGCTCCGCCGACAGCCGGGTCGCACTCGGTCCACCTGGTAGCGCCAACTTGCGCACCGCTTCGGCCCTCAAACTACCGGAATACTTCATCGCTCATTACTCGTCTTGCCCCCAGGGTAACTGCTATGCCATCGGCCAGGACGCCGTCACGACGACGCCACCGGTCCAAACCCAGGCGACAACTAATCTGACACAGGGGG
>CAYVXZ010000042.1:0-1647 GCA_964455625.1 uncultured Planctomycetales bacterium
AGCGCGGGTCGTTGCAGTAGCCTTCCTTGGCCGACTTGCACATCTCGTCGACGTAATAGCAGTCCGTCGTGAAGTACTCGTTGAGTGCCAGGAAGCGGTCGCACCGCGCCGAGTCGCCGCTGCCGGAGGCGTCGCTGTAGTTCACGATCTGCGTCCGCACGAACTCGAGGTGGGCGCCGTTGTCCACGATGTTGCACACGCCGAGGTTCATCGACCCGTCGGGGTTCAGCGCATGGCGGAACCGCACCGCGCACACCACAGGGCTCGTCGTCTTCTCCCCCGGCGTCCGCGACATCCGGAAGCGGTAGGGCACGCGCGCCGTCGTCAGCTTCTCGGGATGGCCCGCGAAGTACTCCCGCAGCGCGTTGTCCTCGCACGCGCACCCCCCGAGCTCGCTTGGATCGAAGTACACCTCCATCCAGTTCTTCGGGATGCCGATGGCCCACCGGTCCAGGAACTCCCCATCGCTGCTGATCGACAGGAGCTCGGCCACAAACGAATCGAGCGTGCGCGCCATCCGGCACGCAGGCTCGGCGCAGTTCCACAGCCAGAAGTAGTCCACGCACTCGTTGCCGTGCTGTGCCGGGAACCCGCCCCCCGGCACGGCCGGGATGTCCCACAGCGACACGCCGGCGAACGCGAGGTCCTTGCACATCCCCGCGTGCTCGAACCAATTGACCGCCCGCTGGCCGGGCATCTGCCCGACGTAGAGCGGGTACCACTGCCGCCAGTCGACGAAGCTCGGCCCGCTGCCCAGCCCGCACGCCGCCGCCACCGGCGTGCCCGTCCCCACCGGCGTCGCGGTCGCCGGGGTGGCCGTCCCGGTCGCGGGCGTCGGCGGCGGCGTGCACGACGCGCACGGCACGACCGTCGGCGGGGGTGGCGGGCTCGGGCACACCGGCGTCCCCGCGCCTTGGCACGGCTCGCACGTCGTCGTCCCCGGCGCCACGCACTGGCAGCACACCGTCGGCGTCGGGCCGGGTGTCGGGGTGCTGCTCGGGGTCGGCGTGATCGTCGGCGTCGGCGACGGCGTCACGCAGTTCAGGTTGCAGCCCGGCCCGCACGGGCACGCGTCCTCGACCAGGACGGCGCCGACCGACGAGATGTCGGCGTTGGCGGGGTCGACGTGCTGCCAGCCGAAGGCCAGCACGTCCTCGATGGCGTCGCACGGGATCGGGGTCAGCGGCGGGGCGAACACCGTGTCGGGCCCGCGTGAGCGCCACGTGCCGAACGGGCCGGCGGCGAAGCGGCCGTCGCTCACCCACGTATCGCCCTCGTCGGTGCGGACGAGCCACCAGCCGTCGACGGTCTCGATACCCGGCGCCATGCCTTGCGAATGCACCCGCACGACACAGAGCTCGCGCGGGCCGCGGGTGCCATCGACGTAGGGAGCCGGGGTGGGACAGAGCACGTCGCACGCGACCATGCCGTCGAGGTCGGGCGCGCCGCCCTGGGCGGTCACGGCCGCAGGCGGCGTGTCACCGATGTCCGGCCAGGTGAGCCACCAGGCGAGCGCCCCCCCCCCCCGATGAGGATGCAGACAAGGTAGACGAGGGTGCGGGGGCGAAGGCGATGCGAGCGGATCGACATGCGCACAAGCCCTCCACCGCGGAGTTTACCACGGGATGGGGGCGATCGAGCGTTAAA
>CAYVXZ010000043.1:0-1565 GCA_964455625.1 uncultured Planctomycetales bacterium
TGCTCACCGAACCCGACATCCTCCTGCTCGACGAACCCACCAACCACCTCGACGCGGAGTCCGTGGCGTGGCTCGAACATCACCTGCGCGACTACAAAGGCACCGTCATCGCCGTCACCCACGACCGCTACTTCCTCGACAACGTCGCAGGCTGGATCCTCGAACTCGACCGCGGCTACGGCATCCCATACAAGGGCAACTACTCCTCGTGGCTCGAGCAAAAACAGGAGCGCATCCGACTCGAAGAAAAAGCCGAATCGAAACGACAAAAGACTCTCGAACGCGAACTCGAATGGATTCGCATGTCGCCCAAAGCGCGTCAATCGAAGGGGCAAGCCCGCGTCAGCGCCTACGAAAAATTGTTGGATCAAGAAGCCGAAGCGCGCCGCGAAGAACTGGATATCTACATCCCGCCTGGTCCTCGCCTCGGTGACGTTGTCTTTGAATTTGACAAAGTGACCAAGTCTTATGACGACCGCCTCATTCTCGACGGGTTTTCTGCTACAGTTCCCCCAGGCTCTATCGTCGGGATAGTGGGTCCCAACGGCGCAGGCAAGACCACGCTCCTCAAGATGATCGTCGGCAAAGAGACTCCCGACAGCGGCACGATCAAAATCGGCGAGACGGTCAAACTCGCCTACGTTGACCAATCCCGCACCCTCGACCCTGAGAAAACCGTCTACGAAGAAATTTCGCAAGGCGCAGAGACTCTCGAACTCGGCAAACGAAGAATCAATGCGCGCGGCTATTGTTCGTCATTCAACTTCACAGGTAGTGACCAGCAAAAGAAAGTCGGCATCCTCTCAGGCGGAGAACGCAACCGCGTCCATTTAGCCAAGACCCTCACCGAAGGCGCCAACGTCCTCCTCCTCGACGAACCCACCAACGACCTCGACGTCAACACTCTCCGCGCCCTCGAAGAAGCCCTCACCGAATTCGCAGGCACAGCATTAGTCGTGAGTCACGACCGCTGGTTCCTCGACCGCATCTGCACGCACCTCATCGTCTTCGAAGACGACTCAATCGCCAAAATGTATTTAGGGAATTGGTCCGATTACGAAACCATGATGCAGGAAAAATTCGGGAAAGATTTAACTCCGCATCGTGTGAAGTATCGGACGTTGAAACGATAAAGAAGATTCATGTCGTTGCGAGGGCGCTCTTGCTCTTTGCCCGAAGCAATCCCCTCGCAGTGGTGGAGATTGCTTCGCAACGTGCGCTCGCAATGACATGTGCGGCAACTGGTCTGATTACGAAACGATGATGCAGGAAAAGTTTGGCAAAGATTTAACTCCGCATCGGGTGAAGTATAGGACGTTGAAGAGGTAAAGATAAATCATGTCATTGCGAGGGCGGTGTTCTTCCGCCCGAAGCAATCTCCTCGCAGTGGTGGAGATTGCTTCGCAACGTGCGCTCGCAACGACATGGATGGCAACTGGTCTGACTACGAAACGATGATGCAGGAAAAATTCGGGAAAGATTTAACCTCGCAGCGAGTCAAGTATCCAATGCTGGTTGAGCGGGGGAATCTATTTGCAAATCCCGTCCAGAAAAATCGTTGCCAC
>CAYVXZ010000044.1:0-1531 GCA_964455625.1 uncultured Planctomycetales bacterium
GCTCCATGCCGTGAATGACCGAGCCGGAGCCGAGGAAGAGCAACGCCTTGAAGAAGGCGTGCGTGACGAGATGAAACGTCGCCGCGACATATGCGCCAATGCCGAGCGCGGCGATCATAAAACCGAGTTGCGAGATGGTCGAGTACGCCAGCACGCGCTTGATGTCGTTCTGCGCCACCGCAATCGTCGCCGCGAAGAGCGCCGTGAATGCGCCGATAAACGCCACGAAGCCCATTGTCCTTTCGTCGAGGCTGAGGATTGGGAACATGCGGATGACGGCGTACACGCCCGCAGAGACCATCGTCGCCGCGTGGATCATCGCGCTGACGGGCGTGGGTCCCTCCATCGCGTCGGGAAGCCAGACGTGAAGCGGGAACTGCGCCGACTTTCCGATTGTGCCGATAAACAACAAGAGTCCGATCAAGCCCGCGGCGGAGAGACCAAATATCCCCGTCGGGACGGAGGCGAGAGCGTGTAACACTTCCTCGCTGAAGATTTTGTCAAAGGAGAGCGATCCGGTCACGCTATAAAGGAAGGCGATCCCCAACAGCATGAACACGTCGCCGATGCGGGTGGTCATGAAGGCTTTGATGGCGGCGTTGCGCGCGGATTCTTTTCCGTACCAGAAGCCGATCAGCAGGTAGGAGCACAAGCCCATGATCTCCCAGCCGACGAACATCGTCAGCACGTTGTCGGAGACGACGAGAGTCAACATGCCGAAGGCGAACAGCCCGATGAAGGCGAAGAAGCGCGAATACATCGGCTCGACGGACGGGACGGCGTGACCGTGAACCGTCGCGCCGTGAGGCGGAAGCCCGGCATGATCGTGGTCGCCAGCGGGTTGCCCGTAGTTGTGATAACCGACGCTGTAAACGAAGATCATCAACACGCACCACGCCACGAAGAAAAGCACAATGGCGGAGAGCGGGTCAATTAACACGCCGATTCGCAAATAAGATTCGCCGGTCGGCAGCCAGTCAATGGCAGACTTGAACGGGTGTGCGGCGAGATGCTCCACGCCCAGCGCGCGGATGAAGACGATCATCGCGCCCAGCCACGAGAGGAAAGCCGCTCCCACCGCCAGCGTATGACTCGCCGTCTTGCTTTTATTCGTGAACAACACGATCAAGAAGAAAGCGAGCGCCGGGGGCAGCGGGATAAGCCAGATCAATAATTCAGTCGTCATCAAACCTCCAGGAGCAGAGAGTAGTTGAGTAGTTGAGTAGAGAGTAGTTGAGTAGAGAGTAGAGAGTAGTTGGTAGCGGGTAACGCCTTCAATAAATCATCCACTCTCTATTTTCCACTCCCCATTCTCCATTTATCTATTCACTACTCACTATTCACTATTCACTACTCACTATTCACTACTCACTATTCACTATTCACTATTCACTATTCACTATTCACTACTCACTATTCACCATTCTCTATTTATCTATTCTCTAAAACTTCATCATATCCAAATCGTTCGCGATCACCGTGTTGCGGCGGCGGTAGGCGGAGATGACCAGCGCCAGCCCGACCGAAACTT
>CAYVXZ010000045.1:0-1496 GCA_964455625.1 uncultured Planctomycetales bacterium
ATCCCGGAGAGGGTTGGAAGTGTCCCGATGTTAAATCTCCCACGCGAAAAATGGAGATGGAACTGCCGCTGGTCGGCGATTAGCAATCTTTACCGCAGAGTATCCATGAAAGGGTTTCACCCCGAAGCGCCTGCCCTGAGCCTGTCGAAGGGATGAAAAACGCAGGTCACGTTTGTAACGTGACTGTCCGCGATACGCGAGCGTCATGACCTACGAATCCTTTTTTCATATCAGGACGCGGAGATCACAGAGGAGACAATTTTTATCTCAGTGAACTCTGTGGTCTTTGTGGTTAATGCTTCTTATGAACAAGACACAGATTCTTGAACGTCTGCAAAACGAACGCGACCAGTTTGAGTTGTTGCTCAACCAGGTGGGATTCGCGCGCCGCCTGACCCTGCGCGGCGTCTCCGGCGGGCTGACCGTCAAAGACTTGCTGGCGGAGGTCCTTTCGCGCGAGCAGTTCATCGCAGACCGCTTGAGCGAAATCCATCACGGGGAATCGTACGCGCCATCCGCTTCGTTCTCGGCTCTCGAAAATTTCCATAAAGAGTTCGGTTATCCCGATTACGAATCTCCGCTGATCGAGAAGAACAAGCGCGACCTAACCGTCCTTGGCGCATACAAGAATATCGCCTTCGACGAGATCGTCTCGCAGGAGATTGCCGTGTATGGGAATATCGTCGAATTGATCGAAACGCTCAGCCCGCTTCAATTCTCCGACCACGACCTGTCTCATCGCATCCCTGAGCATACCTATCGCCCATACCGGCACATGCAGACTTTGATCCACCGCTGGCTGGAGCAGATCGCCTCCGAGCCGAAGCCATGAGAGTCCGCATCACATTTGCCAAACAGGGCGCATTGCGATATGTCGGCCACCTCGACCTGCACCGCCTGTGGGAACGCGCCATGCGCCGCGCCAACCTGCCCCTCGCCTACTCGCAGGGATTCCATCCCCAGCCGAAGATCAGCCTCGCCGCCGCCCTGCCGCTGGGTTTTTCCTCCCGCGCCGAAGTCATGGATGTGCGGCTGAATGAAGATATTCAACCCGGCGAGATCTCGGCAAGGTTGAAGGACAATCTTCCGCCCGACATTCAGATCGTCGAGGTGAAAGCGGTGGAGGAAAACCTGCCCGCCTTGCAGACGCAAACGCTTTCGGCGTCGTACGATGTCCATTTGACGGAACCCGTTCCCGGGTCCGAGTTGAAGCGGGGGGTCGAGGCGTTGATGAATTCCGAGGCGCTCATCCGCGAACGGCGCAGCAAGACCTATGACCTGCGTCCGCTGATCGAGATGATAAGCGTGATCGCGCAAGCGGACGGGACGGCATGGCTGAAGATGACTCTCGCCGCGCGCGAAGGGGCGACCGGCAGACCCGAAGAAGTATTATCGGCGCTGGGGATCGAACCGGAAACGGCGCGGGTGGAACGAACGCGGTTGATTTTCAAGTAGGTCGGATTGACAATCCGACCTACCCGCCGGATTGACAATCC
>CAYVXZ010000046.1:0-1483 GCA_964455625.1 uncultured Planctomycetales bacterium
AGCTGGATAACGGTCACGAGGTGCTGGCGTATCTCTCCGGCAAGATGCGCAAGCATTACATCCGTATTTTGCTGGGCGACCGCGTCGCGTTGGAAATGTCGCCCTATGACATGTCGCGCGGACGCATCACGTTTCGCCAGCGCAAACAGGCTCCCGTTGCGCCCGTCGAAGAATAAGCCTGCATTTTTTAGAATTGCCCTTTCATTGAACGGAGCGCGCCCTCGTTTTACGGGGGCGCGTTTTATTTTTTCAGGCGCATTATCTCCCCGGCGCAATCTTCAGAAGGTTTTTATATTTTTTATCCACGCCTTTGATGATGGAACGCACCGCCTCTATCTCTGCCATCAGCGGATGACTCAACTCCAGCAGAAATTTATCCACCGTATCCGTTCGATTGACGGGCGATCCTTTCTTCTTCAACTTCTCCCCCGCTTTGGATTCTTTGAAAGACCATCCTTTTGCTTTGAATGCTTCTTTCAGAATCCGTATCGCCCTCGGACCCACGCCATGCAGTTGCAGTAACTCCGCCTCGGTGACTTTGGTCAACTGCTTGAGAGTTGTGTAGCCTTCCGCAAGCAACGCCCGCGTTGCAGGCGCGCCGATGTTGGGGAGGTTGGAGGAGGGAGATTTTTGAGGCATGATTATTCCTTATACTCTACCGTCATTGCGAGGGCGATGTTCTTTCGCCCGAAGCAATCTCCAACACGATGTGGGGATTGCTTCGCCGCAAAGAGCAAGAGCGCGGCTCGCAATGACGTTATTTTTTCATTGATTCCAAAAATACCAGCACAGCCTTCGCTTCGTCTCCGCCAGCCTGCGCGTGAGCGATCAAAGAGATGCCGTGAGGTCCCGGCGTGTTGAGCGCATCAGGGTAGGCGGCAAGGGCGGCTTTGACGACTTCGAGTTTGCCGAGCATTGTCGCCGCGAAAATATCGAGCCGCGCGCCGTGGTTGAGTAAAAATTCGGCGATGTCGCGTCGCCCCATGTGAGACGCGGCGCCGAGGGCGGTTTCAAAGTCGCCGCCACCCCAATCCCACGTCGCGTTGACGAGAGCGGGCTCTTGCGCGAGCAATTCCTTCACGCGGTTCAGGTCGCCATGTGCGTTGCCAACAAATTCTTGAACAAGGCTGGCTTCGAGAGCTGGCTTTGCGTCCATAGTTTCTCATTGTCTCCTATCTTCCAGCGTTTTCATCCACTTCAAAAATGCCGAAGGTGTTGCCTTCGGTGTCAACGAAATATCCCTGCCAGCATCTGCCTGGCACAGGGAACTTTTCGAGCGCGACCTGCCCGCCGTTCGACAATATCTTTTCGGTAATAGCGTCGAAATTCTTCACTTCAACCGAACAAACAAACGAATTCGCGCCATGTCCTTGCGGCGGAGTTGCCGCAGGTCGTTTCAACAAGCCGCCCCTGTTGCCACCCGTCTCTATCGCCCAATATTCGATCGGCTCTTTCATCTGCAAGTTAAATTGCCAGCCGAACA
>CAYVXZ010000047.1:0-1458 GCA_964455625.1 uncultured Planctomycetales bacterium
TGAGGTGGACCCCATCGGTTGGACAAAAAATCGAGCGTCCTTAGATGGTGGAGCGGGGTAATCGGGGAGGCGGCTGTGAAGCCGCCGTCCACTCCGGGCAAGCGTGGCGCTCGAGTCGCATCCCTGCGTTGCTCTATCCTCCACGCAAGCAAAACTATTGTACGGCGGCGGCGGGAGAATGCAAGTGAAAACTGCGTCCTTCCCGTCCGCTCTGGTGGAAAGCGATAAATCCCAGGGGGTTTGGGGGACAGAGTCCCCCATTATCGGGGAGCCCTGTTTCGTTTGTGTTTGTGCGGGAACAGTTCGGCCGGCGTCTTGTAGCCAAGCGCCTGGTGCGGGCGCTGGTGGTTGTAGAAGTGGAAGTAGCGATCCAGCGCCAGGAACAGGTCGAGGCCGCTTTGGAAGTCGCCGGGATAGATCAGTTCGTACTTCAGAGAGCGCCACAGGCGCTCGATGAACACGTTGTCCAGGGCGCGGCCGCGCCCATCCATGCTGATCGGGATGCGGCGCTTTTTGAGCGGCTCCAGGAAATCGGACGCGGTAAACTGTGGGCCCTGGTCGGAGTTCCAGATCTCGGGTTGGCCGAAACGGAATGCAGCCTTCAGCGCCGTCAGGCAGAAGCCAGTCTCCATCGTGTTGGACAACTCCCAACTGAGTACGAAGCGGCTGAACCAGTCCATCACAGCAACCAGGTAGAGGAAGCCGCCACGCATCGGAACATACGTAATATCGGTGCTCCAGACCTGGTTGGGCCGCAGGATTTCGACGTTGCGCAACAGGTACGGGTAGACTTCGTGCCCCGGCGCCGGGCGGCTTAAGTTCGGTTTGGGACAGATGGCTTCGATGCCCAGAATGCGCATCAGCCGCTGGATGCGTTTGCGATTCACGCCCAGTTCGACGGCCATCTTCCGGCTGCCGAAGAACGGACAGCGCAGGTACAACTCGTCCAGCCGCCGCATCAGACGCAAGTTCTCCGCGCTCTCCGGCTGCGGCCGGTGATAGTAGGTCGAGCGCGGCACACCGAGCAGCTCGCACTGCTTCTGGATGGTCAGACGGGGGTGGTGCGGATCGATCCATGGGCGGCGGTCTTCAATCGATGAGGCCAGCTCTTTTTTTGAGAAAGTCCAGCTCCACTTTGAGTTGGCCGATCTGCCTGTACAACTCGTCCTTTTCGGCGTCCGACCGCTGGCGTATCTGCTCGCGGCCATTGCCGAAGACATCGGGCAGGCCGGCGAGCGCCTGCTTCTTCCAGCCGCTGACTTGGGTCGGGTGGACTCCGAACATATGCGCGATCTGGGCAGTCGTCTTGTGCGCCTTGATGGCTTCCACGGCGACCTTGGCCTTCAGGCTGGGCGGGTGACTCTTGCGGGTTCGGGGCATTGACTCTCCTTCATTTTCAATGCCGCCCACCATCTAAGAGAAGGCCGTTTTTCTGTCCAAAAAACGGGGTCCACTACA
>CAYVXZ010000048.1:0-1451 GCA_964455625.1 uncultured Planctomycetales bacterium
TCTCGACCTTGACTCTCCCAGTGTGGGAGAGTTTATGATTGGTGGTGAAAGTCACAAGATTCAAGGTCTTGAAATAGAAAGTAAATATTAATAACTGAATCTCGGTGGCTTCAGCGAATTTCGAACCCAACATTTCGAAATTGCCGTGTGCATTAATTCAAGAAGATGAATGCCTAATAATAGCAATTGTTGTCCAGTCTCCACAATCCCTGACGCGGTCATCCACAATTCCTCCACAATGTGTTGCTAAATTTGTGCCAAATCCGCCGATGAAGGTGAGAGCAATCAATGAAAGGTGCCGTTTACAGATCATATGGTCCCCCTGAAGTCATCAAGATCGAAGAGATCGAAAAGCCAATTCCCAACGATCATCAAGTCCTGATCAAGATCCATGCCGCATCCGTCAATGCAGCAGATTACCGGCCGCGAAGAGGCAGTCCATTTATTCTCCGTCTGCTAAATAATGGGATTATGAGTCCTAAAGAAATGCGTCTAGGTTCTGACTTCTCAGGACGGGTCGAAGAAGTTGGAGCAAATGTGAGACAGTTCCGACCCGGCGATCAGGTGTTCGGGTTCACAAACGGTGCTTTTGCTGAATATGGCTGTTCCAAGGAGAGTTCCATCGTCATAAAGCCTGCCAACATATCATTTGAGGAAGCAGCTACAGTGCCCGTGGCAGCAATCACCGCTCTGCAGGGACTTCGCAACACCGGGGCAATTCAGGCGGGACAGAAGGTCGTGATTCAGGGGGCTTCGGGAGGAGTGGGTATATTTGCCATCCAGCTTGCCAAATATTTCGGAGCTGAGGTGACGGCAGTATGCAGCACACGGAATGTGGAGAGGGTCCGCTCTCTTGGGGCGGATTACATTATTGATTACACAAAGGAGAATTTCACCCAAAGCGAAAATCGATATGACTTGATCTTTGCGGTAAATGGTTACCACCCTCTTCAAACGAATAAACGCGTTTTGCTCCCGCAAGGCAGATATGTTTGCGCTGGCGGGACGTTGTCTCAGATTTTCGAGGCGATGCTGCTTGGTCCCATGATGTCACGGAAGAATGGAAGAAAGATGACCAGCATGGGTATTGCGAAGATCGATCAGGACGATCTTATCTTCCTGGCCGGACTTCTGAAGGACGGGAAGATCGTCCCTGTCATCGATCGGTGCTATCCATTGACCGAAATTGTCGAAGCCTTCCGGTATGTGGAGGATACGCACCCTCGAGGAAAAGTGGTCATAAATCTGGAAAACAATCATGGATCGTGAGGCTTATCGGCGGCGATTCCCACCATAAGCATGAATGATCCGGATACCTGACCTGTAAATTGCTGAAATCCGATTCGCCATCCAGAACAAAACCTGAAAGGAAAAAATCATGATGTTATCCGACGACAACATTGATATCGACGAATTCTGGGAGTATTCCGATCCTGCCGCGAGCGAGACGC
>CAYVXZ010000049.1:0-1429 GCA_964455625.1 uncultured Planctomycetales bacterium
CATCACTCACAAGTTAAGCACATTAACAACCTGTCAAGATGGCATTTTCGAGCCATTCGGGTACACTTCGCCACATGAGCGAAGAAAAACAACCCCGAAAAGCCAGTAGCGTGCGGCACACGCGCGCCATCCAACGAGACCGCACCAAACATCCCATTCCTGCGCCCAGCGACAAGCAAATTCAGGAGCGCCTCACGGAAATCGTTCATCCTGCAACCTTGGCACAGGTGGCATATTTTCACCAGTTGGGCTTGCGGGAACGGTCGTTAAGTCTGGTGGTGATGGTGGCCTTTGTGCTGGACATGATCTGGCGGCAGATCAGCGGCGTGAGCGAGTTGGTGCGGCTGATTCAAACGGAAAGCGTGTTGTGGGTCTCGCCCAAAAAAGTCAGCCAGCAGGCGTTCTCACAACGTTTGACGAGCATCCCTGCGGAATTGTTTTTGAACATCTTGTTGTCTGTTTTGCCACAGATGCAACAGCGTTGGGCGGAACGGACGCGACCCTTGCCGCCTGAAATCGCCTGGGCGCAGGAGCGTTACAGTGCAGTACAGGCGGTGGACGGCTCGACGCTGGATGCGCTCATTCGCAAAACCGGCTTGCTCAAAGACCTGCCGCAGAACCCGTTGGCAGGCAAAATCACAGCCTTGTTGAACCTGGGAAGCCGCCTGCCGTCCCAAATTTGGTACGAAGCCGACCCCAAAACCCACGATCAACGCTTCTGGCCTCAGATTCTGGCGACTTTGAAGGCCAATTCCTTGCTGATTTTCGATATGGGCTACATCAACTTTGCGATGTTCGCCCAACTGACCCTGGCACAAGTCAAGTTCATCACGCGGGCCAAGAGCAATTTGGTTTACACTTTTGAATGCGCCATCCTCAAGTCCGCACATGTGCGCGATTCGCTGGTCTGGATTGGGGCGGAAGATGATCGGCAGTTGGTGCGTCTGGTCGAAGTGTTGTATGCTGGCAAATGGTATCGCTACTTGAGCAACGAACTGGATGCCGATCGTTTGCCTACCGCCTATCTGGTGGCTTTGTATTGGCAACGCTGGCGGATTGAAGATGCCTACGCCATCGTCAAACGTTTACTGGGCTTGGCTTACTTTTGGAGTGGCGCACAAAATGCAGTCGAGATGCAAGTCTGGGCAACCTGGTTGTTGTACGTGGTTTTGGTCGATCTCACCGATGCGGTTGCCGAAGCGCTCAACCAACCTTTCGCAGCGATCTCCATCGAAATGGTCTATCGCAGTTTGTATTTTTTCACGCAGGCGCGGGCGCGCGGCGAAGCCGAGAATGCGGTTGCTTATCTGGCATCCCATACGAAACTACTGGGTATTCTCAAGCGCAAGCGTAAAGGCGCACACCCATCGCCGCTGGAGCTAATTCCTATCTTGACAGAAGCAAATCTACCTTAACTTGTGAGCGATGG
>CAYVXZ010000050.1:0-1413 GCA_964455625.1 uncultured Planctomycetales bacterium
CCGGGGCAGGCATCGAGGAAGCCAACAATCCCCCCTCCCTTTCGGTAGGCCGGCTGGCAACGTGTCAACAGGTTGTGCAGCCAGCCACACGCTGGACTGCTCTGTTGGGCGGATGTCAGGCCAAGTGATACAGACAGCATCACAAGCGCGAGTGGCCACGCCATCGTCCAACTGCGCCTTCCCGGTTGCCTGCCGTGCACTTCACGCATCCGCTGCGACTCGCCGTTTGCCATGGAACACCTCCTACGGCGTCGGGCTTGCAGCCGCGGTCGCTGTCGGTGTCGCCGTCAGCGCACAGTTGCCCGCGTAGCAGCACACGTAGGTCACGGTCAAACGCCATGGCCGTACGGTGTCTTCGTTGACTTCCAGTTGCCAGCGCTTGGGCAGGTTGTCCGAGTCGAACTCACAGCCCAAGCGCACGACCCAGCGCCGCTGGTCGGTCGCGTGGCAGATCGACACCGTGCTGATGACGTCGTTGTTACCGTTGAACGCCCTCAGGACGCCAAGTGGAGGCGTGAGCGGCGAGGGGCAACCGACGAGCTCGCCTGAGCAGTCCCCTTCAACGCAGCACAGGTCGATCTGAACGATCGCCGCGTAGCGGTCAGCACCCGTCCCGCAGAACGCGGTAACCGGGAACGGCGCCTCGGCGTTGTCGATGATGTCGTCCAGAATGTCGCAATCCTCGGCTGTCGACGGTCGGTCGGTGTGCTGGAACTGGGCTCTGCGGGCGGTGGTGCAGCACGACTCCGTGGTCGGCCAGGGTGTCCAATTTGGTGTCGGCGTGAGTACGGGATCGAGCGTGGGAGTCGGTGCACCGGACGGAAACGGTGTCGGCGTGGGCGTCGCGGCCCCACACACGGCCTGCCAAGTCGGTCCCACCGGTGGTGTCGGCACCAAGGTCGGCACGACCGTCCCGCAGCAATCGGCCTGGGTCGGCAGCGGCGCGAGTTGCGGGCAGCTCGTGCACGGCGTCGTCGAGGCGTTGGGTGCCGGCCGCGTCGCGTCGTCACAGCATGACTCCGGCGTGAGCGTGTTCTGCGGCGCCGGCGCGCCCACGCCGCACGTCGGGCAGTCGTTGCAGTAAGGCGGATGTGGGCATAGCGTCTGCCAGAACTCAGGAGTGGGGGCGCACACGAACCGTTGCTCCGGTCGCGGCTCCTCCTCGGACGTCGCCGGCTCGAAGTCCTCGATGTAGTAGCGCACGCACGTGTCGTACGGGCAGTTGCCGCGGCTGACCATCGTGAGGAACGCGATGTTGCCGGTGTGCGGCTGGGTCACCCGCCCTGCGGCATACGTCTCGACGTTGTGGTAGCACCACTCACAGCCGCCCGCCGGGCAGGTGTGCCCGCCCGGCGGGAGCGGCGGTTGCTCCGTCGGCGACACCCGCAGCGCCCGGCCCTGCCGGCCGCAGCG
>CAYVXZ010000051.1:0-1388 GCA_964455625.1 uncultured Planctomycetales bacterium
CCGATTGACTTGAGTTGTCCCAGTTTCATTGGGCTTTAGCGTAAGCCGTCTAACGCTGGCGTAACCGGCGCTGAGCTTGCGAAGCGTCCGCGTTGACGCAAATGTTAGAACTCAGGAGGCAGTGATGGCAACGGTTTTCCTTGACGGGCCAAACAACAGTACGCTTTTTACGACGTGCTGCGAGGTGGCGATTCTTGACCACCAAGGCAACTGTCCGAGCTGCGGGCAAGACGTTCAACCGAAGACGCGAACCGAGCGATGGGAAACGGCCTACGGCCCTATTCGCCGCAAGGTGCGGTGGTACGGGAATTGGTATCCGAATCACGGCGAAGGGCGAAAGCGCAGCATGAGTTCTAACGTGCTAGGTGAGGGGCCGCCGGAGCGGCGAAGCCGCGGAGGGAACCGAGAAGCGCAGCTTCTCGGCGGTCTCTCTCGACCGGAATGTTAGAGCGCATAGGCTTCAGCACACACGCACCCTCATTTTCGAGCCACAGTACATGCATGTGCAATGGCCAAAGCGAACTACGTCAATGATGGCAGTGGCCCAACGATCCATGAACCATACCTGGCGAGAGTTGGGATGTTTCGGGCCAGAACGTTCGATGAGCAAACGACGGCCGCAGGTAGCGCATTTAATACCCAACGCGGTGGCGAGATAGCCAATGGAAAATGCAACGAACACAGTGAGCAGTACCGCAAAAACATTGCGGTGAAGCAGCCACAATTCAGCCGGGGTAAATAAAAGAGAAAGGCCGATTTGGATCACGAGCAGAAATAGCGCAAGCCATGCCACCAAAACTAACCGAGCAGCGAGCAGCATGCGGGAAGCCTGTGGGTGAAGATCTGCGTTCATGCGCTCTAACGTGCTAGGTGAGGGGCCGCCGGAGCGGCGAAGCCGCGGAGGGAACCGAGAAGCGCAGCTTCTCGGCGGTCCCTCTCGACCGGCAGGTTAGACGCAACCTTCATGTGAGCTTTCCAAGTAGGAAGACTACTAGGTTGCCCAGCATAGCCAGGACTAATGCAAGTAACGCCAGCGCGACCACACGAACTGTGTAACCGAATTGTGGTTTTACATTGGTTTTTTCGGAAGATGAGTCGCCTGAAATAGGAATACGTTCAGAAAGGGCGGGAGCAATTAAGAACCCAATGAATAAAACGGGAAGAATATAGAGCGGATGGAACATTAACTCAGAGACATTCAGGTTGCGTATGAGGCCTATACCTTCCGAAATGCTGAGCGTAAGCATAAATACCATCGTGACAGCGATCAGCACGTAGAGGGTATATCTGAGGCGCTCGAAGATTGGCATGGTCTGGATGGAGAATGTGGCGTCTAACGTGTTTGGAGTTGAGCGGCCCCCCGCCAGGGGCGAAGTCGCGAACGAAGT
>CAYVXZ010000052.1:0-1359 GCA_964455625.1 uncultured Planctomycetales bacterium
GGAAAGCCTGCCCGGAGCAAAGCCGAAGGAAAGAAAGCGAAAGTAAAGAAGGCTGGCAAGGCGAAGACGGTTAAGAAGACAAAGGTTTCACCGAAATCGGTTGCAACAAAGAAGACTCCCGTCGCCGCAACGAAGAAGCCGGTTAAAAAGACGACGGTCAAGCCGAAAGCCAGCGCGAAGAAAACCGTCAAGAAGACGGTGGCGAAAAAGAAGAAGTAAATAGTTCGCCGCGTTTGATAGGCGCGTTTACTCCAACCGTTGCAAAATATGACTCACTGCGGTAGATGCCGGACCCCCAAGCGATTGAATCAGCCCGAACCTTGCCTCCTTAATTTGGTTCGCCTCTGCCTGCCCCCGTAACTGGATTGTTGCTTCGACGGCTTGATACACGCCCGAGGCTCCGCCAGCAAATCCGCGCGCTTTCATCCCGCCCATCGTCGCGCAGGGGATTTTCCCTTTCAAGCCAATCGAACCGTCCGCGGCAAGTTTCCATCCGCTTCCTTTGATCGCAAATCCAACCGCTTCGAGTTGCAGGGTGGCAAAGATGCTGAATGCATCGTGATACTCGAAGAAATCAATTCCATCGAGAGTCAAACCGACCTGCTTCATCGCCTTGCCCGCGGAGATTTGCGCCGTGTCGAAGAAAAGCATATCTTTTCTGTCGTGCAGCGCCAGCGTATCCGACGAAGCCGCCGAACCGGCAATCTTCACCAGCGGATTTTTGAAATTGGCGGGCAATAAATCGCGGCGAGTCAAGAGAACCGCCGCCGCGCCGTCTGCGTTGGGAGCCATGTCGAACATGTTGAGCGGATCGCTGACCATCTCCGCTTTGGCGTAGGTTTCTGGCTTGATCGCTTTCCTGAACATGGCGTTTTTATTTGCGACGCCGTTTGCGTGCGCGGTCAATGCAAAACCAGCGAAGCCGTCAGCGGGGACATCGTACTCGTGCATGTAGCGCTTCATCAACAGCGCGGCTTGCGCGGCGGGAGTCATCCCCTGCACGGATTCGAAATCCGCATCGCCTGTTGTGGCGAGAGCCGCGTCCACGCCCGCGCCGACTTTGTCAGTAAATTTCTCCACCCCGACGACGAGCGCGACGTCAACCAATCCGCTTTTGACGGCGAGATAACCCTGCCGCAACGCCGCGCCGCCCGAAGCGCCCGCCGCTTCGATAGTCACTGCTTCGATGCCGAGCAAGCCTGCATAATCCGCGATCAACACGCCGAGATGCGCCTGATTGGAAAGATTCGGCGCGAGCATATTTCCGACGAATAACGATTGCGGCTTTAATCCTCCAGAATCTTTAACTGCTTCTTGAATGGCGGCGAAGGCAAGGTCACGCAGACCAATATCCCAATG
>CAYVXZ010000053.1:0-1333 GCA_964455625.1 uncultured Planctomycetales bacterium
GATGCGCAGGTTGCACCGACTCATGACATCCGCGAAGCGTTGTTCGAGCTTGAAGCGAAGGGCGAGATCGTCGTCCAGCGTGTACCTGAAAACCACGTGGAAGTGACGACGAAGTACGGACGCACGAAGAAGATTCCCATCGACCACACTTGGCACCACAAATCCTGCGGTCAGTGCGGACATATCCCTGGCTATACTTCTTCCATTTATTGGCTGCACCGCCAATTCAACCTGGATTATCTCGACCCGACTGACCAGACCTCTTGCACGGGTTGGAATTACTACGCTTCGGCAACGTCCAATGCTGCGGCGCAGGCTGCGGTGATGAGCCGCAACTTCGCTGCTGCATATGAGACGGGTTACTTTCCCACCATCCACTGCGGCACTTCTTATGGACATTACAAAGAGATCCGCGAGCAGTTAGTTCACCACAAGGAACTACGCGATGAAGTCCGCCGCATCTTGGAAAAGATGGGTAAGCCGCTGGTCATTCCTGAAGAACTTGTCCACTACAGCGAGTGGGTGCATGTGATGCGCAAGAAGTTCGCGGAAAAACAAACCGTGGACATGAGCATGATCCGCGCCACGGTTCACCCCGCCTGCCATTACTACAAGATCGTTGCAGAAGACGCCATCTACGATCCTGAAATCTACGGCGGACAACGCACCGCAACTGTGACTGCGACTCTCGAAGCCTTGGGCATTGACGTCGCCGACTACTCCACTTGGTTCGATTGCTGCGGCTTTGGCTTCCGTCATGTGTTGGTTCAAAGAGACTTCACCCGTTCCTTCTCCACACTGCGGAAGATCGAAGTGATGAAGAACGAAGTCAACCCCGACCTGACCGTGACCCATGACACTGGCTGTGTGACCACACTCGACAAGAGTCAATTCTCTGCCAAAGCGCATGACCGCAATGTGGGCATCCCCGTTCTATCAGACGCGCAAGTTGCGGCGCTGGCAATGGGCGCGCATCCCTTCCGCGTGGTGCAGTTCCACTGGCATTCAACCGATTGGCGTCCGTTCCTGGACAAACTTGGAATCAACTGGCAGAAGTACTGGGACGAATTCCAGAACGACCTTGAACTGATCCGCGCTGGGCAAAAGTCTGGCATTACCTGGGAAGATGCGGATAAACCTGTTGTGTATGCGTAATCCAAGGACAAAACGATGGCTTTACAATTCGAATCATCGCAAGTGATAGACCGCCCGATTGACAAAGTATTCCACTTCTACGCGGTGGAGCATGTTCGCAACCATCCGCGATGGGATACAGACATCGAACTCTGGCTCGATGATGACGCTCCACTTGCTATTGGGACAGTCATCCACA
>CAYVXZ010000054.1:0-1326 GCA_964455625.1 uncultured Planctomycetales bacterium
AGTATGCGTTAGTGAAGCATCTCGCTTCATATCACAACAATATTTTTTGCGTGGGCGATCCCGATCAATCGATCTACGCCTGGCGCGGCGCGGACTATCGCAACATCCGCCGCTTTGAGCAGGATTACCCCACCGCGCAGGTAATTCTGCTGGAGCAGAATTATCGCTCGCATCAAAACATCCTCGACGTAGCCATGGGCGTGATCGACCGCGCCAAGAACCGCAGAAAGAAACGCCTGTTCAGTGACCGCGGCGCGGGCGAGAAGATTTTCTTCTACGAAGCGCGTGATGATTACGGCGAGGCTTCCTTCGTCGTGGACACCATCGCGCAACTGGTCGCTTCGGGTGAGTTCGAACCGAAAGATTGTGCTGTGATGTATCGCACCAACGCCATGTCCCGCCTGATCGAAGAAGCCTTCTTGCAGGCTCGCCTTCCTTATAAATTGGTTGGTGCGCAACGCTTTTATGGTCGCCGCGAAGTGAAGGACATCATCGCCTTCATTCGCCTCGCCCACAACCCCGCTGACGAAGCCGCCCTCAGCCGCATCATCAACGTCCCTCCGCGTGGTATCGGCGAAAAGACTCTCACCACCCTGCATATGGTGGCACGGCAAAACGATACAAACGCCGGATTTGTCTTGCTCAACCTTGCTCACGGCGCAGAGTCGAATTTCTATAAATCCTTTACGGGTCGGGCTGCTTTACCGCTTGCAGATTTCGGCGGCATGTTAGCCAACTGGCACTCGCTTTCCAAAACCGCTACCGTAGCCGAACTCTTTGACCGCATCGTGCGCGACATCAATTACAAAGAATACATCGTCGAAGATGATTCAGAAGAAAGCATTGACCGTTGGGAAAACGTGCAAGAACTCAAGCGTCTCGCGCTCGAATACGATACCCGCACCATCGATGACTTCCTTGAAAACGTGGCGCTCATCGCCGACCAAGACACACTCACCGACGCCAATGCCCCCACCCTGCTCACGCTCCACGCCGCTAAGGGTCTTGAGTACAAAGCCGTCTTCATCGTCGGGCTCGATGATGGCATCATTCCGCACAGCCGTTCCTTCGACGAAGTGGAACAAATGGAAGAAGAGCGCCGCCTCTTTTACGTCGGCATCACGCGCGCCAAAGACCGCCTCTACCTGCTGCGCGCCATTCAACGCGGCGGGCGCGGCATGGCAGAAGAAACCTTCCCCTCGCGCTTTATGGATGATGTGCCCTCGGATCTGATCGTGGGGCGCACACGAACTGGAAGAAGCCTCAAAGGTGCTCCCTCCGACATCAAGTGGTCGCTTCCCACCCCGCCGACATCTGCTCCTGTCA
>CAYVXZ010000055.1:0-1309 GCA_964455625.1 uncultured Planctomycetales bacterium
GCACGAGACTCTCCAAGCATAGCAACATGACCCCGCTCAACGGATTCATCCGCGGCGCAATCATCCTAGAACTCGCTGCCTTCTTCCCCCTCATCGGCTGGCTCTTCGTGTGGATTCCCGTCATCCTGATCTCCTTCGGCGCCACAGGCTTTGCCCTGCTCAACTGGTCGCCCCGCGAGAAGACCCAACCTTCCGCAAGCCCATTACCAACTCAGGCTTAAGTTAACCGCGAAGAGCGCTAAGGACGCCAAGATAAAAAGATTTTCTTTGCGATCTTCGCGTGCTTAGCGGTTCACCTATTCACTATTCACCATGACCCTATCTCGAAGAGACTTCCTCAAACTCGCCACCCTCCTCTCTGCATCTGCCGCACTCAATGCCTGCGCCCCCGCCCTGCGACGACTGACAGACGACCTACCCGCCACCCCGTGGAGTCCGCTCAGCGTGGCAGACTTCACCGCGCTGAATCGCATCACCTTCGGCGCGAGAGTAGAAGAACGCGCCCGCTTCGCAGAGATCGGCTTGGCAAACTACCTCGAAGAACAACTCGACTACGAAGCCATCAACGACCTAACCTGCAACCTGCAACTTTCCAACTTTAAAACTCTAAAAATGGCAGCCAACGAGATCGAAGCCGTCACCAATCAACTCTTCGATGGTTATGACCGCGAACGTCCCATCAATGAATTGCGTCAAGCCACCTTCCTGCGTCAACTTTATAGCAAGCGCCAACTTTACGAAGTGATGGTGGATTTTTGGAGCGACCACTTCAATATCTTCATCGAGAAAGAACCATGCTTCTATCTCAAAACCGTTGACGATCGCGAAGTGATTCGCAAGCACGCGCTTGGCAACTTCCGCGATCTTGCCTGGGCGTCTGCGCATTCGCCCGCCATGCTCACCTATCTCGACAATCAAGCCAACGTCAAAGGCACGCCCAACGAGAACTACGCCCGCGAACTGATGGAACTTCACACCCTCGGCGTGGAAGGCGGCTACACTCAAAACGATGTCATGCAACTCGCGCGTTGTCTCACGGGTTGGTCGGTCAAGGAACATTTTTGGCTTGGCGATTTCGTCTTCAAAGAAGATCAGCACGAACCCGGCGAGAAAAATGTTTTGGGTCTCGCGATTCAGGAAGCGGGTCAGAGTGAGGCGGAGCAAGTCATCGAGCATCTTGCGTTGCATCCATCCACTGCAAAATTTATTTCAACCAAACTCGCGCGGCGCTTCATCGCCGACGAGCCGCCGCAAGAAATTATCGAGAAAGCCGCGCAAACATTTCTCGCCACCAAAGGCGATATCAAAT
>CAYVXZ010000056.1:0-1308 GCA_964455625.1 uncultured Planctomycetales bacterium
AGACGGCGCCGGCCGGCGCGCGCCTGCATTACCTCTCGGTCGACAAGCATCCCTTCCGCCGCGGCGACCTGGCGGCGCTCTATCGCCAGTGGCCGGAACTGGCCCCGCTCGGCGCCGAACTGCTCGAACGCTACCCGCCGCTCATGCCGGGCTTCCACCGCCTGCACCTCGACTGCGGACGCGTCGCCCTCACCCTGCTCTTCGGCGAGGCGGCGGACCTGCTGGCGCAGGTCGAGGCGAAGGTCGACGCCTTCTTCCTCGACGGCTTCGCGCCCTCGCGCAATCCCGACATGTGGAGCGAGGAACTCTTCGCGCAGCTCGGCCGGCTGGCCGCGCCCGGCGCCAGCTTCGCCACCTACAGCGCCGCCGGAAAAGTCAGCCGCGGCATGACGGCGGCCGGTTTCGCCGTCGACAAGAAGCCGGGCTTCGGCCGCAAGCGCGAGATGCTCTGCGGCCGCTTCGGCGGCGCGGCACCCGTCGACATGGCCCGCGAGCGCCGCGCCCTCGTCATCGGCGGCGGCATCGCCGGCTGCCTCATCAGTGAGCGGCTCGCCGCGCGCGGCTGGTCCGTCGACCTCCTCGAGCGGCGCGACGGCCCGGCGCGCGAGACCTCGGGCAACCCGGCCGGCGTGCTGCAGCCGGTGCCCTCCGCCGACGGCAACCGCCTGTCGCGCCTGACCCTGGCCGGCTTCCACTACGCGCTGCGCCGGCTGCAGGAATTTTCAAGCGATGAGCAACGGCCATCCCCCCGCCCCCTTCCCGAGGAAGGGGGCGACGGTTGTTCGCCGCTGCGCGGCTCCATGTCATTGGCTGATCCGCCCTTGGGGCGGCCCGGCGGGCGGCTGATCTGGCAGCAGTGCGGCGTGCTGCGCCTGGCGCGAGACGAAAAGCAGGTCGAGCGGCAGCGGCGCATCGTCGAGTCCGGCCTGTACCCGCCCGAAGTGCTGCGCTGGGTGGACATCGAGGAAGCTTCGGCGCTCGCCGGCTGGCGCGTGCCGGCGCCGGGCTGGTGGTTTCCGCAGGGCGGCTGGGTGCATCCGCCCGCGCTGTGCGACGTTGCCCTGCGCGTTGCCGGCGAAGCCGTGCGCCTGCGCACGCAGCGCGAAGCCGCCGATCTGCTCCGCGTCGGCAACGCCTGGCGCGCCGTCGACACCTCGGGAAATGTCATCGCCGAGGCGCCCGTGGCGATTCTCGCCAACGGCCATCTGGCGCGGCGCTTCACCGTGTCTTCCGCGCTTCCGCTGCGCCCCGTCCGCGGCCAGATCACCTGCATCCCCGCCGAGCCGGGCCGTTCGATCAAGGCGGTGG
>CAYVXZ010000057.1:0-1296 GCA_964455625.1 uncultured Planctomycetales bacterium
TACTTTGGTAGTTCTCGTTCGACATACCCTGCCTGTGGGTAGCTGCAAAACGTTAGTGGCAATAAATGACGAAGACGGTATCGTAAAATTTGAAAAGTCTAACGGCAGACTGTTTTCTTGCCTCTTTCCTTTTAATTTAAAAAAAATGACACGTTTGTCGCGGTCGACATTTTTAAATCGGCCTCTCGCTTTCTAACAGTCTTCCGTTTGACATTTTTAATATTTTTTTCGGCAGACGCTTTTTCATTTACTGCCTCTAACTCCTCTCTTTCGCTACGCCTGACAAGCTTTTTCGCTCGAATCTAAAAAAAATAGTTGGGCGACCACTCCTGCCCTTCCCGGACAATTAAACAATCAAAATTTTACGGCTGACCGCGTTTTTATCCGGTGGACAAAAAAATTTACAGCCACTAACAGCAGTTACCCACAAGCAGGGTTTTGTTTTTTCATCTTGACAAAATTTGTTACATTTGGTGTGCAGTTATACTTTGGTAGTTCTCGTTCGACATACCCTGCCTGTGGGTAGCTGCAAAACGTTACCGGCAAGGCTAAAAAACAGACTGCAAACGAACAGACAGTGAATTAAAATCGTAAATTTGAACGGTGACAAATAATATCAATGACAAATGACTTTTGAAGAAAAATACATAAATAAAATTATTAACGGTGACAGCTTGACTGTTATGCGAGAAATGCCGGACAAGTGCTTGGACTTGGTTGTTACTTCACCGCCCTACAATCTGAAAAACTCAACCGGAAACGGAATGAAAGACGGACGTGGTGGAAAGTGGGCAGGTGCAGCATTAGTAAACGGTTACAGTCATTATGACGACAATATACCACACGAAGAATATGCAGAGTGGCAACACAACTGCTTAAAAGAAATGTTCCGACTAATTAAAGATGACGGAGCAATTTTTTATAATCACAAATGGCGAGTTCAAGACGGTTTACTGCAAGACAGACAAGACATAATCAGAGATTTACCTGTTAGACAAATTATAATTTGGAAACGAAAAGGCGGTATAAACTTTAATCCGGGTTATTTTTTACCGACCTACGAAGTGATATATCTTATCCCAAAAAACAACTTCAAACTTGCACCAAAGGCTAACGCCTTTGGTGATGTTTGGGAGTTTAAGCAAGAGATGAAAAATGAACACCCTGCACCATTTCCAGTTGCACTTATTGATAGAATTATTTCTTCTACAACTTCACAGACCATTTTAGACCCATTTATGGGCAGTGGGACAACTGCTGTTGTTGCTATGGGACACAATAGAAATTATATCGGCA
>CAYVXZ010000058.1:0-1290 GCA_964455625.1 uncultured Planctomycetales bacterium
TTGCGTTCATGCGCGAGTATGTAGGCGAGGACGAACTCAGACATCAACTCCCCAAACACCCCGCGCGCGTTCGTGAGGATGTAATCCCTGCGCAGGGACGGATCGAGCAACGGCTCGACCCCCGCCCAGGTGGATTGCGCCCATTTGAGATTTGGCAACTCCGATAACGTTTTCCGAATCATGAGCGGCGATCCCATCGCGATCGTGGATGCGGGCGACGGTTCCTCCTCGATGACGAGGCCTGGTAAACTCGCGGATTCAAGTATCGCGCGATAAGTTTCGGCGTCCCTGCCGAGGATGACGAGGGTTGGCATAATGCTGTCAATTTTACCCAAATAAAAAGCCCCCGCTACAAGAACGGGGACTTTTTTATATTATCGGCGTCTGCGCCTGCCGCGCAATAACGTGACGAACCAGATCAGGATCACCGCACCGCCGATGGCAACCAGGAAACTGTAAAAATTAAAGCCTGTTACGCCGGGCTGACCGAAGAAATTCTCCATGATGAAGCCGCCGATGAACGCGCCCGCAATGCCGACGATGATGTTCGCGAGCGCGCCCATCTGACGGTCGGTCTTCATGATCAGGCTGGCGATCCAGCCCGCCAGCGCGCCAAAGACGATCCACACAAGAATTGAAAAAAAGCTCATGTCGCTGCCTCCAAGTATGATTTTTATGGATTATATCGCATCGAACCCGGCGCCGACTCGGAAAACAGGGACACGCTTTGAAGAGAGTCCCTCCCTATGGGTTGGCTGTCAGATAAGCGTATAAAGCCGCCAGGTCGTCGTCGGTCATTTGCGCGGCGGATTGCCAGGGCATGGCGTCGCTGAAGGGAGTTCCATCGGGGCGCACGCCCGTCCGCATGGATTGAATGAATTCCTCGAGCGTAATCGAACCGACGAACGGGCGCGGATTCGGAACGGCTGGACCCGCGGGAGAAGCGGGCGTCCCCGTCATATCCGAGCCGTGACAGCCGCGGCAATCGCCGAAGGTGGCGACGTATTTCCCGTATTCGGGAGTTATCCCCGCGGGCGGCGCGTCAATCGAACTTGCGGCTGGCTCCGGCGCTGGGAACATTCCCGACCCCATGATGACCACGCCGAGGAAGTTGAGTTTATCTCCCGTTGGCGCGTCGGCGGTTTCGGCGGGCAGACTCCGCAGGTAGGCGATGACGGCTTCGGTGTCGTCGTCGCTCAGTTCGCGGTACGACAACATGGACATAAACATCAATAAATTCCCGTCCTTATCCACGCCGTGACGGATGGCGCGGAAGATTTCGCCGTCGGT
>CAYVXZ010000059.1:0-1257 GCA_964455625.1 uncultured Planctomycetales bacterium
ATCAAGGTCTCACCGTTCACGGCGTTTTGAATGCCCTGGTGTGGACGACCTTCTTCATCATGGGCTTCCTGACCTTCAATGTGGTCTTCGGTCTGAAACGCCCGCTCAAGAACCCGGTCCTCAACAAGGTCGGTTTCTGGATGATGGTCGTCGGTGTTGTTTCGGCTGCGATTCCGGTTCTGTTGAACGAAGCCACCGTGCTTTTCACCTTTTACCCTCCGCTCAAAGCCAACCCGTTCTTCTACCTCGGCTTGACGCTTGTTGTGGTCGGCAGCTGGGTCGAAGGTTGGGGCTTGTTCATGACCTATAGCGCCTGGCGCAAGGAAAACCCCGGCGAACGCACCCCGTTTGTCGCCTTCGGTTCCCTCGTCACCGCCCTGCTTTGGCAGATCTGCACCCTCGGCGTCGCTGTTGAAATTCTCACCATGCTTTTGCCCTGGTCGCTCGGCTTAATCGACGGCGTGGACCCGCAGCTCGCCCGCACGTACTTCTGGTTCACGGGTCACCCGTTGGTGTACTTCTGGCTTCTGCCTGCCTACATCTCGTGGTATGCCATGCTCCCCAAACAGGCTGGCAACGGCAAGATGTTCAGCGACTCGCTCGCCCGCCTCTCCTTTTGGCTCTTCCTTGTGCTCTCCACTCCCATAGGCATTCATCACCAGTATGTGGATCCGGGCGTGGCTCCCACCTGGAAGTTCCTGCACTCGATGTTCACCTTCGCCGTGTTCTTCCCCTCGATGATGACTGCTTTCACCGTTATCGCTTCGCTTGAACACGGCGCGCGCAAGAACGGCGGCAAAGGCGCGCTCGGATGGATCGGCAAACTGAACTGGAGCGATCCCTCCGTGGCTTCGCAATTGCTTGCGGGAATCCTGTTCTTCTTCGGTGGCATCGGCGGTCTGGCGAATGCTTCCTACAATGTCAACCTCGTGCTACATAACACCGCCTTCATCCCCGGTCATTTCCACCTCACGGTAGCAACCGCCGTAACCTTGAGTTTCATCGGCATCTCCTACTGGCTCGTGCCGTATCTCACCGGGCGTAAACTCTGGCAGCCCAAATGGGCGACCATCCAAGCATGGATTTGGTTCGTCGGCATGATCGTCTTCTCCAACTCCATGCATGTGCTTGGCTTGCTCGGCGCCCCCCGCCGCGTTCCGCTCGGCCTGGCTCCCTACGTTCCCGCCGAATGGAACAGCCGACTCTTCCAGGTCGGTTTGGGAGGCGCGATCCTCTTCGTCAGCGGCCTGATCTATC
>CAYVXZ010000060.1:0-1254 GCA_964455625.1 uncultured Planctomycetales bacterium
CACCTCCAATGCGGCTTGATAATTCCCAGGATCCGCCAGAACACCGGCGCGGTCAGGTTTGATGTATGTTCTTCTTCTTCGAGTTCGAAGAGGTCTGTATTTTCAGACATGGGTTATTCTCCGAACGGGCAAGGGTGAATGATGAGGGATGAAGGATGAATATTTCAGGTCGTTCATCCTTCATCATTCCTCCTTCATCCTTATATCTTGCCCATTCTTTTCTTGATTTTTGTGACAATCGTTGTAAATATTGCAATCAGTTCGTTGGTTTCCTTGATAAGCGGTCCAACTTTTTGAGCGGACACGATCCCGGCGCGGACGAGAAGGTCAAGCCAGTAATCGGTTTCGTCCAGTTCCTGCAAGACAGACCCAAACTTGTTGACCATATCCGGGTCGGATTTTGCGCGATGTCCTTCCCGGTAATTCGCTCCGATGGATGTGCCGGAGCGCAGGACTTGTTTGCCCAACACCTGCGCCTCGGTCGTCTTGGGCAGGCTCGAATAAAGGCGGACAATTCTTAGCGCAAATTCGCTGGTTCTGCTTCGCAAGTCTTGAGGAGTTTCTGCGCTCATCTTATCTGCTCCAATCCATTCTCAGTCAATTTTGCTCTTCCATTCATCCTTCACCATTCATCCTTCATCCTTGCTCTTTCATCCTTCATCATTATTTCTCTTTCCAGTTCCTCGTCAATCCGCGTCTGAATGTCATACACTCTTCGGTACATGCTTCCGATTTGCGTAACCAGTTCCTCGTGCGTTCCGTGCTGCACAACCTGACCTTTATCCAGCACAAGAATCAGGTCCGCCTTCATCACCGACTGGATGCGATGCGCGATGATGAAAGTCGTGCGGTTTTGCATCAGGTCGTCCAGCGCCTGGCGGATGGCGGCTTCGGTCTCGGTGTCCACCGCCGAGGTCGAGTCGTCGAGGATGAGGATCTTCGGGTTCTTGAGGATCGTCCGCGCGATGGTGACGCGCTGTTTCTGCCCGCCGGAGAGCGTCACGCCCTTCTCGCCGACGATGGTGTTGTATCCGTCCGGGAAGGCGGCAATCACGTCATGGACGGCGGCGGCTTTCGCGGCGGATTCGATCTCGTCCTGCGTCACACTGCGCCCCACGCCGTACAAAATATTCTCGCGGATCGAACGGCTGAACAAAAACGGCTCCTGTTGCACGATGCCGATCTGTTCGCGCAGATACTTGCGCGGGTAATCCCGCAGATCCGCGCCGTCGAGCAAAATTTCGCCGTCGGTGA
>CAYVXZ010000061.1:0-1252 GCA_964455625.1 uncultured Planctomycetales bacterium
GTGGCAGGTTGGCAGGCGTCGCATGTAGCGGCGGCGGTGGCTTGAGCGGCTGCGGGCTTGAGGATGGGTTTCATTGGGCGGGATTATACCACTGAGAATTAGACCTGACGGAGATTAGGTAAAAGACCTGAAAGGTTACGGAAACCTGTCAGGTCTTAGTCGAAAATGGGAAACATGTTAATATTCTGTCGGTGTTAGGTTTTTGGTCCGTGCTTGATCGCTGGTTGTCGAGGCTGAACAGGGGGCAGGTTGCCATATTCGCCCTGCTTTTGATGGCTGCCCTCGGCTGGATGGATTACGTCACCGGCTTCGAAATCTCCTTTTCCTTCTTTTATCTATTGCCCATCTCAATAACCGCCTGGTACATCGGGCTGGGTAACTCGCTCGTGATCACCGCCATCAGCATTTTGACCTGGTTGATCTCCAACTGGCTTGCGGGCGAAAATTATTCCAGCGAATGGATCCGCTTTTTCAACTTCGGCGTGCGCCTGATCGTCTTTTCCCTGATCGCCTATATTTTAGACGCGCTAAAAAACTCCCTGAAGACCGAACGGGTCATTGCGCGCACCGATTACCTGACAGGTGCGTTCAACCGCCGGGAATTCATCGATAAATTGGGAATGGAGATCGAACGGACAAAACGGGTCAGGATTCCCATCAGCTTGGCGGTTATCGACCTCGATAACTTCAAACTGGTGAACGATGAATTGGGTCACAGCGCCGGGGACAGACATTTAAAACTGGTCTCACAGACAATTTCGAATAACATCCGCAAGACCGACCTGTTTGCGCGGCTGGGAGGCGATGAATTCGGTCTCTTTCTGCCCAATGTCAGTCAACAGGATGCCAAAATGATCGTCGAAAAGATCGACAGGGCTGTCCTGAAAGAATTACGTGGGCAGCATTCCCACGTCACATTGAGCATGGGCGTCATCACGTACAATACCCCTCCCGCCAGCGCGGAGGAAATGATCCATCAGGCAGATCTGATCATGTATCAGGCAAAACAAGCCGGAAAACGCAGAAGCGTCTTTATCGAAATGGAGTAGAAAACGGGACCTGCCGGGTCTCAAAATTGGGACAAACCTCACTTGTCCCCGCGCATCAAACCTCATATGCTGGGAGGGAAAGGGCAATCAAATGAACACATCCACTCAACCCACCTTATGGAGTCTCATCCTCAAGACCAGCGTGGCGCACACGCTAACGTATTTCCTGATGGGCATCCTCGCCTACAACTTCCTGAACTATG
>CAYVXZ010000062.1:0-1225 GCA_964455625.1 uncultured Planctomycetales bacterium
CAGGTACCGAGATTCTTCTGAATTTGACACTGCGAATAACCGCATAGAATAACAGCAAACAACTGTTTTCATTGCGGAAAGCGGCCGCCATTTTGCGGCTGCGCTTTTTGACTTCTTGAAAGAGTCGTTCGATGGCGTTTGAAGTTCGAATATACCTCCAATGGCTTTCGGGAAATTGGTAGAAGGTCAGGCAGGTGTCCAAGTCGCGTTGCAAGCAGTCGGTGGCGGTTGGATAGATGCTCCCGTACTTGGCGAAAAATGCGGCGGCGGTTTGCTCGGCTTGCTCACGATTCGCCTGATAGAAAATGGCGCGGAGTTCAGGATAGACCTGGTCATGTTGTGTCTTGGGGATGTAGCTCAAAACATTCTCCATTTTGTGTTTGACACAGCGTTGACGTTTGCCGGTCGGGAACTTGTTTTCAATGGCGTTGATCATGGCTTTGCCGCCATCCGTGATCCATAGGTCAATCGTTTTCACGCCGCGCTCTTTCAGGTTTTCCAACAAGTCTTCCCAAGCCTGCTGGTTTTCCCGATCGCCCGTGATGAAGCCCAAAATCTCTCGTTTTCCTTCCCAATCAATCCCGATCACCGCTAAAATCGGCATTTTTTCGCCCTGACCGTCATAAATCACGCTGAAATAGGTTCCATCGGCAATCGCATACAGATAATGCGACTGGAGCGGACGCTTCTTCCAATCAGCAAACTCCCCCTCCAGGGTGTGGAAAATCCGCGACACCGTGGAGGGACTGGGATGATTGCCGCTCAGGGTCTCTACGATCCCGCCGACTTTCTCGGTACTCACGCCCTGTACGAACATCTCGCAGATGCTTCGATCCAGTTCCGCCTGTCGTCTGTGGTAGCGTTCGAAAATTTCGCTCCGAAATCCCTTGCGGGTGCGCGGCACAGGCAAATCTTCGATCACCCCCATCGAAGTCCCCAAGTCGCGCGGGTAAGTACCATTGCGATAATCTCGTCGCTCTTTGCTCCTTTGGTAAGGTTCGGCTTTTACGAATGCTTCGACTTCCTCTTCCAGCGTCTGGATGACGGTCAGTTTGATCGCCAGTCTCAACTTTTCCCGAAGCAACTCTTGAATTGTGGCTTGACCGGCTGCGTCAATTTGCTTATGATTTGGTTTGGGAGTCATGGCTTTTCCTTGTTTTGGTTTGGTTACCTGCAAGGATACCAGGACTCCCTCCTCAATTTACACAATTTTCGTTATACCACC
>CAYVXZ010000063.1:0-1214 GCA_964455625.1 uncultured Planctomycetales bacterium
GTACTTGTTCAGCCCGGGTCTGACGTAACAGGCAGGATCGAGGGAGCGGTCTGACCGTGGAAGTGGGCATCGATGGCAGACGAGAGGTAGCCGAAGACGTCGCGCTGCTGGAGCTCGAGGCTGGCGGTGACGGTCAGGATGCGCTCGACGAACCGTGCGCCCATGTGCGACTCGGTGCCGTAGCTGAGCTTGCGCCAGATGACGGCATAGCGCAGCAGTCGCTCGCAGAGGTTGTTGGTGACCGGGATGGTCGCGTCGATGAGGAAGGTCCACAGATGGTCCTCGAGCTTGAGGATCTCCTGAGCCTTGGCCCGAGCCTTGGGTCCTGGGGCGCTCTTGGCTGCCCATTTCAGCCGGTCACGGGTTCTCCGGCGCACGGGCTCGAGTCGGCTGACCATTTCCGCGTGGTCAATCTCGCCGGCCCGCCGGGCGGCGTCGGCGTCCATCACCTGACGGGCGCAGTCGACGAGTCGCTGCCCATGCCAGGGGCTGCCGTAGCGCTCGATCATCGCGGTGAAGTCGCGCAGCAGGTGCGCCCAACACAGTTGGCGCCGCTCGAGGTGCGCGTAGGCACTCCAGCGATCGCTGCACACCACGCCGCCGAACGACTCGCCCAAGATCTCCTTGACGATGGCACCGCCACGGCGACGGGCGATGGTGAAGACAGCCAGGCACTCCGTCGACGTTACCCAAAGCCAGGCCCGGCTCTTGAGGTGCCGCCAGCTGGTCTCGTCCTTGCCGACAACCGGGGCACTCCGCAGCGCCTCGCGCGCCTCGGCCACCGGTGCTTCCAGCGCCACCGCTACCCGCTGTTCCATCGCACAGATGCTCCCGGGGCTGATCGATACCCCATAGAGCATATCGAACAGCTCAACCACCAGGCGTTTACTCTGCCGGAAGCGCCCGACCAGGATCGCTGCCAGCGTGTGCAGCCCGACCCCGAAGGCGCTGTCCGGCACCCCTGCCGGCAACGCGCCGGTCGTCGTGCTCCCGCAGGCCCGACAGCTCAGTCGGTGGCGTCGGTACTCCCGAACGATCACCTTCGGCTTCGGAATGTCGACCACCTGATGCCGCTCAGGCGCCGGGTCGTCGCCCGCCAGCAGCGCTCCGCACGACTCACAGCTCGTCGGCCGGCACTCCACGATCTCGTCGACTTGCTCGGCGGGCACCAGGCGTCGGCTCGTGCCTTCGTGACCGGGCTGGCCGCCCCGGCC
>CAYVXZ010000064.1:0-1214 GCA_964455625.1 uncultured Planctomycetales bacterium
GGGCGATGATCGGCGCGTCGAGGCCGAGGATGCCGAATCGCGCGACGGTCGATCCGCTGTCGTTGCGGACGAGGATGACATCGCTGTCGCGCCGCAGGCGCTGCGGTTCGCGGGATTCCTCATGCTGGCGCTGGCGCAGATCGACGGCCGCATCGACAAAGGCGTTGTACGCCGCCGCGGGAATTCGCAGCGGGTCGCCGGATTTCACTTTGCGCAGGGTGTCGCCGCTCATGCTTCCGCTCCTCGAAGCGTGGCGGCACCGAACCCGCGGCCCCGCGAAGCCAATAATGACCCACTGTGGGCGCGTTCCCTCCACCACCATTCGAGGACTGGGTCGAGTACTGCTTCACGCGGGGATACGACGACTTCCACGGCGAGACTGATGATCCGGATGAAGTTCTGGAGGAGTTGGAAGAGCGGTTCATCTGCATGGACCCAACCGCGCTGGCTCAGCACATGATGCGACTGTTCAAGGCGCCTTCGTTCATCGCGGACAGGTATTCCGATGATCAGATTGGTTCGGCAACGTGGTTCATCTTCGGCTGCGCTTCGAGCTACTTCGGGACCATCCGGTCGTCCCAGATCGAGCCAGAGTTGCAGATCAATTGCATCCGATCGATCGCGACGCTCTACACAGACCTCTTTGACAAAGTCTGCGGGCGCCGTGGTAGCGACCCTGACACGGACCTGCGCGAGGTCTGCAGAGTTGACGGCGCGGTGTACAGGATCTGGGACATGGATCAGCTCGAAGGCGCAGTGATGTTCCCCCGGAAAGGGCCGCATCTCGTGGAGCCGGGGAGACGGGTGCTTGAAACCGTACTGAAGCGGTGCCGGACGAGTGCCTGTCTGGTAAGCGCACTGCACGCGATCAGCAGCATCTATTGCATCCACAGCGGGTTTGGCAACAAGGCGATGGCAGAGCGGATGAGGCGCATGATCGATGAGTTTCTCAATACGCGAGACATTCCGGATTGGGTGCGCGAGTACGCCACATGCGCCCGCGAGGGCCATGTGTGGTAGCAACACGAGGATGAGGACTGTGCTGGTCACTGTTCAGATCCCCAGTGCCGTGAAGTCGCCGCTCTCGTAGACACGCTCGACATACACCGCAACGGGCCGTTTCACCAGCGCGCCGGCGGTCGCGTCCTCGGCCTCGGCGTACCTCACCCAGAGGTACTCCCAGCCCTTCTTGTCGATGCCGGTGATGTCGCCGA
>CAYVXZ010000065.1:0-1198 GCA_964455625.1 uncultured Planctomycetales bacterium
GAGGCGATAAATGATTTCATTGGTCGATCTCACTGCGCAATATCATTCCATCAAGAAGGAAATCGACGCGGCGGTTCTATCCACGCTCGAGTCGGGTCACTTTATTCTTGGTCCGCAGGTGGTGAAGTTCGAGGAAAGCATCGCTTCATATTTGGGAGTCAAACACGCGATAGGTCTTGCTTCCGGCACGGACGCGCTTGTGATTGCAATGCGCGCCTTGAATATCGGCGAAGGCGACGAGGTTATCATCCCGGCGTATACTTTTTTTGCCACGGCTGGCACGGTCATGTCTGTGGGCGCGAAACCGGTGATCGTGGACATTGATCCGCAGAGCTATCAGATCGATGTGGGCAAAATCGAAGCCGCCATCACGTCAAATACGAAGGCGATCATCCCCGTCCATTTGTATGGGCATCCGTCCGAGATGAATCCGATTTTGGAGATCGCGCGCAGGTATGGATTGAAAGTCATCGAAGATAATGCGCAAGGTTATGGCGCGGAATATCTTGGAAGGAAGACCGGCGCGATGGGCGAGGTTGGTTGTTTGAGTTTCTTTCCCACCAAAAATCTCGGCGCTTATGGCGATGGCGGGATGGTGGTCACCAACGACGAGGCTCTTGCCGAACAGATGCGCATGCTGCGCGCGCACGGCTGGAAGAAAAAATATTATTCCGAGATGGTCGGCTATAACAGTCGTCTCGATGCGATACAGGCGGCAATCTTGCAAGCCAAGTTTGCGCACCTGGATGAATGGAACGATAAACGCCGTGAATTGGCGAAGCGGTATAACGAACATCTCGCGCCGCTTGGGATCGTCACACCGGTGGAACGTGAATGGGCGAAGCATGTTTATCACCTGTACATCATCCGCTCTGCGAAACGCGATGAGTTGCAGGCATTCTTGAAAGAAAAGGGAATCGCTTCGGAAGTGTATTACCCGATCCCGCCGCATCTATCAGTGCCATGCCGCAAGTATGGCTATAAAGAAGGCGACTTCCTGCACGCTGAAAATGCAGCAAAAGAAACATTGGCGCTGCCGCTATATCCGGAATTAACTTTGAAACAGCAGGATGAAGTGATTGCGGCAGTGAAGGAATTTGTGAGTAAATAAATGACGACGGATTTGAAGGCAATGGGAGAAAACTGGTCGCTGGTCATCCGCCCGCAGCGCGCGTGGTGGGATTTGCGGCTGGGCGAA
>CAYVXZ010000066.1:0-1198 GCA_964455625.1 uncultured Planctomycetales bacterium
AGAAGGCTGTTACGAAGCCACGCGCGAGTTGTTTGAAAAAGCGCTGACGAAATAATGGGTATTTCCCGATGGTATCCGACGATATTTCGAGCGAGAGACTTAAAGAAGCGACTTTTCGCATACAAACCCATTAAGCCTTTAACCAGGCTCGAATAAGGCTTGATAAAATTGCGCAAAAACATTCTTGAATTGGAGAGGTCGCATGTCTCGTGGAAAAAAAATAACGCTCGGAATCGTTGTCGGAATCATCCTGCTATGCGGCGGGTTTGCTCTTTTTGTGAATTGGGCAAACTCGGAAGAAGGGCAGGCAACAATAAAGGAAGTCAGCACAAAGGAAGCCTTAGCCAGCGCAACCGCGGCCGTGCAAGCCACCGCGCAGGCTCAGGCGGACGCCAACGCCGCAGGAACGGCGACCGCCGTCATGCAGGGAATTGACGCGCGTATGCAAAACGCCAAACTGGTCTTTGAAGAGGGACTGGATGAAGGCAGTCCGTTCATTGCGGAAAACATCATGGACTATGACCTGACCTACAAGGACAGGATTGCCACTGTCAGCCTGCCGTGGAATACCAGTTTTGTCATCGAGAGCGGCGTTCAACCGACGGACTTCATCGCCGAGGTGGATTGCGCCAATGCAGGCGAAGGGATTTTCTGCGGCATCGCGTATGGCGCGCAGAAGAAAGGAGATCGGCTTTACTATTACGGATCGGCAATCAAAGGATACTACTATTGCGGCTTCTTTGATTTGACTGTTGATTTCCCAAGCGCCAGCTACCCGATGTGTAATTATCCGAAAGCGGGCGAACTCCAGCATCTGCGCGTTGAAAAATTCGGAAACAACCTGCGCTTCTATGTGGGCGGAGAGTTAATGGATCAACGCATATTGGAGAACACGGACTTTCTGAGCGGCGGAGTGGGCTTGCTCTTTGGGCGCGCCGGCGGCGAACAAAGCGAGTTGAATCATGTCATGCTGGATAATTTCAAAGTTTGGGAGATTCCATAGAAAATCAGATAGTTACAGAGTATCGCATAATTCAGTAAACAAAAAATTCATTGTTCACTCGCAATTTTCTGCAAAAAGTTTACTTAATTATGAGACGAGCGATAATAATGCGCTTCTCTCTTGACCTTGAACCTGCCTCTCCGTTTCGGCTTGACCTTACCGTTTGGGCGCTTCGCCGCCGCCCCGATAACATTG
>CAYVXZ010000067.1:0-1175 GCA_964455625.1 uncultured Planctomycetales bacterium
ACTGCCCCGATGATGTGCCGTGGCAGCGGGTTATCAACTCGCAGGGCAAGATCAGCGAACGCCCCGGCGCGGAGAGGCAACGTCCGCTGTTGGAAGCGGAAGGCGTGGTCTTCGACGCCAAAGGTAAAGTGGACTTGAAAAAGTTTGGATGGAGTGGAAAAGATGAAAGCGACATCCCACAACAGCAGTCGCTTTTCTGACATCACCATTGGAACTTTTTCCGCCTGTTTTACGTATAAGCTCCATCCACCTCAAGGAAAGTTATAGGGCACATACATGAAACAGACGATCAATGATGTTCTCAAATCGCACGCTACATGGTTCCTTGCAGTAATTTGGTTCTCTTCTATTCTTTACTTGTTGATAACAGGAAATGGAGTGCTCGGCTCAAGCGCCTTTGCTTTGGGTATTCTGGTCTTTTCTGCCATCACGGTTGCAATCACCAAAGATGAGGCGGTGATCGCAAGTACGAAAACGCAAAAACCAATCTTGATGTGGGGGCAGCTGCTGGTCGTTCTTTTTTTCGTCCTGCTGACAGGCTATCACGGATTTATCTTCAATGTAATGCCTACTTGTTCCATAAGCATCCCTATCTGGTCATGGTTCGGAGATTGGTTCAGCAACCTTGGTGGACAATATTTATCAGGGTTTGTGGATCATTCGCCTGGTTTAGCTGCAGCCAATTTTGCCGGATACTTCTTAATTCCATTTATCCTTTTGTTGCTGCTCGGCACCCGCATATCTAATCTTGGCTTTGGTAAGGGGCATCGTGTTTGGCAGGTCGTTATCCTTTGGGTTAGTATTCCTATCATTTTCTTTATCATCAACATTTTGAACGGCTCTGCCACATTCATTCAATTGGTTCGCATGTTCTTTGGGAATCTCTTGCGTAATGGATTCTCGGAAGAGTTTCTATTTCGCGGCGCAATCCAAACACGGCTAAATCGATGGATGGCTTCAGATTGGGCATTGGTCATTCAAGCCTTGGTATTCGCGGTTTGGCACCTTGGCGCAGACGCACAATTCATGGGCGGTGACATTCTACAAGGTCTCGCCTTGGGCATTGCCTCGCACAGCATTTTCGGCATGGCAATGGGTATTATCTTTCAACGGACACGGAACTTGATCGCACCTTCCATCGTGCATGTAGTCATCAACATGTTTGGAAATTAAAA
>CAYVXZ010000068.1:0-1169 GCA_964455625.1 uncultured Planctomycetales bacterium
TGTACTTGCTAGGACTTGATCTGACAGGTGAGGGTTATCCGACTACCACGATGGGTGGCGGTGGTGCGTGCAAGATATCGAGCATTTTCTCCTGGCTCAAGTGCTTTGATTCCAGGAAGGTCTGCATCGGGGTTTTGCCATAGCAGTATTTCCCGGAGTGGGTCCTGACGGTGTTATATTCGGCCATCCAGGCGTCCAGATCCTGCTGCAACTGCTCCAGAGATTCGTAGACCTTCTTGCGGAAGGCCACCGCATAGAATTCGTCCTGCACCGTCTTGTGGAAGCGCTCACAGATGCCGTTGCTCTGCGGGTTACGCGCCCGGGTCTTGCTGTGGTCGATGTCCTCGACCGCCAGATACAGTTCGTAGTCGTGGTGCTCCCGGTTACCGCAATACTCGGTACCCCGGTCGGTGAGTATCCGTAGCAGGCGCACCTGCTGCTCCTCGAAGAAGGGCAGCACCCGGTCGTTGAGCAGGTCGGCCGCGACCAGGGCGTTCTTGCGGTCGTAGACCTTGGCCACCGCCACCTTGGTGTAGGTGTCGATGAAGGTCTGCTGGTAGATTCGGCCGATCCGCTTGATGGTGCCCACGTAGTAGGTGTCCTGGGCGCCCAGGTAGCCCGGATGCTGGGTCTCGATCTCGCCGTGGGCTTCCTTGTCCTGCTTGGCCTTTTCCAGGGCCTGGACCTGTTCTTCGGTGAGGATCAACTGCTCCTGGGCCATACGCGCTTCCAGCGCCTTGAGCCGTTTGCGGAAGGTCTCCAACTCATGCCGTACCCACACCCCGCGCACCCCCGCCGGCGAAATGGTCAGCCCCTCCTTGCGCAGTTCATTGGACACTCGCTGTTGGCCCAGTGCCGGTTTCTCAATGGCCATCCGAAGCACCGCCGCTTCGATCGCCGCGTCCACCCGGTTTTTCAGGCAGGGCTTCTGCCGGCTCAGATCCTGAAGCGCCAGCTCTCCCCCCTGGTCATACAACTCCTGGAACCGGTAGAAGCTGTCGCGCGAGTAGCCCAAAAGCTTGCAGGCTTGCGACACATTGCCCAGCCGTTCGGCCAGTTTCAGCAGTCCCAGTTTGTTCTTGATGATCTTCTCCGAGGTCGTCATCTGACACCACTCCTTTCAATACACCAAAGATAAGGAAGTGTCAGACCAAGTCCTAACTAGTACA
>CAYVXZ010000069.1:0-1149 GCA_964455625.1 uncultured Planctomycetales bacterium
CGCGAGATCAAGCCGCAGGTTATTGTCAACGCCGCGGCGTATACCGCTGTGGATAGGGCTGAATCCGAGCCGGAGCTTGCGCGGACGATCAATGCCAAAGCGCCAGGCGTCATGGCGGAAGAGGCACAAGCGCTCGACATTCCGCTCATTCACATCTCCACCGATTATGTTTTCGACGGCGAAAAAGGCTCACCCTACATCGAAGAGGATAAAACGAATCCGCTCAACATGTATGGTCAAAGCAAACTGGAGGGCGAACAAGCCATCGTTCAGGTTGGAGGCGCGCACGTCATCCTTCGCACGAGTTGGGTGTATAGTCTACGCGGTGATAACTTCGTGACCAAGATCATTGCCTGGTCGCGCGAGCAGGAAACCTTGAGGGTGGTTTCTGATCAAATTGGTAGCCCCACTTGGGCGCGGATGCTGGCGGAAACGATCTCCGGAATGGTGGATCGCAGTCTCCCTAACCTGGGGGAGTATTTTGGTGAGCGCAGTGGAATCTACCACTTGGGCGGGAAGGGATCTGTTTCCCGTTTCGATTTTGCGAAGGCGATCCTGCGCCTCGATCCCCGTTCAAAGGAGCAGGTGACCCGGCGTCTCGAACCCGCCCTGACAGCGGATTTCCCAACCCCAGCCCGCCGCCCCCTCATCACGTCGCTGGATTGTTCACGTTTTGAGCAGGTCTTCGGCACGCGCCTGCCGGGCTGGGAGGAAAACTTGCGACTGGCGTTGGCAAAGGAGTAAAAAACTAATATTTTTGCAAAGTGGATGTTAAATTCATTATCCCTACCAATGGGTTAATCAAGTTAAAATGGAATTGATATATAATGAATGTAATGGTTTTCGGTCAAATCAGCAGGAAAGGTTAATGAATATGAAAAAGATAGTTAATTTGCGCTTCGCGTTTTACGTTGTGATGCGAGTATTTGTGCTGGTTGCTTTGATAAGCATCTCGTTTATTGTTGATATTACACCGGCGTTCGCCGTTGCGGGAGCGGGGACGTATGACGATGCCGATTCAAACTGGACATACACAGGTTCATGGGCGGCGGCAACAGGTTGGAGTGGGCCATCCGATGGCTCGTTCCATTACACGAGTACGCCGGGTAATACAGCGACGTTCAGTTTCACTGGGACGCAGTTCATCTT
>CAYVXZ010000070.1:0-1145 GCA_964455625.1 uncultured Planctomycetales bacterium
AGAACAAAATACCCGGCATGTTCTTGATGAAGGTCCACACGAGGTTGCGATGCCCATAATATATGACAAAGTCGCTAAGCTTCCCGGTGCTGGCTGAACCTACATGGTGAACCATGGCATCGGGCACGTAAAGGCAGCGTCCACCCGCAAGCCGCAGACGAAAACTTAGATCAACATCTTCAAAATATGAAAAGTAATCTTCATCGAACCCGCCCACTTTGAGGAAATCCTCCCGGCGATACATGGCGGCGGCGGCACAAGCGCCAAAGACCTCTTCCTGTTTTAGTCCATACTCTTCCCTTGTATGATTGTAATAACGTCTCCATGCCAATCCACTGACATGATAATCATCCCCTGCGCCATCTAAAAGATGCGGGGAATTGTATTGGATTTGTCGCGAAGAAAAAAAGTTGTAGTCAGGGTTTTGTTTTGCAGTCATTAAAAGCTGTTCAAGCCAATCTGGCTCTGGGTAGGCATCCGCATTGAGAAGGACAATCCACTCGCCGCGGGCGAGGCGCGCCCCGATGTTGTTGGCGGCGGCGAAGCCGAGGTTGGAAGGGAAGCGCTCGATTCTCAAAGACACATCCGGGCTGGAAGGTAAATCGTCCAGGTCGAGTCCATCTTTAGAACCGTTATCTAAAAGAATGATTTCGATGTCCCTTCTGATTTGATAGAATAAGCTGCCAAGGCAGGCTGAAAGGTGGTCCTTGTTATTCCAGACAATAATGATAATCGAAGCGAAGGGGGCGGGAGTTGCCTTCATCTCCACCCACCATTATCAATGCCCACACGCTCAAGAATATCCATCGCCTTTTTCCGCCATGAATTTTCGCCGGCTTCGATACTTAAAGTCAGCAAGTAATCCTGGTCATTTTTTTTTGCGATGGCGTCTTCCAGCCTTGTTATAAACACTTCCCGCTCTTCTGCTATCATACAACTTCGATATTTTCTACATTCCAACAAATCTGTTGTAACAATCGGCTTGCCAGCCGCCATATATTCAAATATTTTCACGGGCGAAACCGTATCTGCAAGGTCATTTTTCACGAATGGCAGCAGCGCAATATCGTAACAAGCGACGTATTGATTCAATATCGAATAAGGTTTGCCGCCAAGGTAATGCACCCTGGGGTGGTTATTTAAAC
>CAYVXZ010000071.1:0-1082 GCA_964455625.1 uncultured Planctomycetales bacterium
GCATCCTCCACCACACTCACCATTTGAGCGCGGAACATTCCATGCAGTAATACTTGCCCATGTGCATGGAATAGCCATCCGTGCCCAGGTGGATCACCTTCTTGCACTTCGCGCAACGCGTCGGCTTGAACTTGGGTGGATTTTCGAGTTTTTCGAAGTTGTATTCGTTCGTCCCGTAATAGACATACATTTCAGTCTCGAAGCCATCCCTGCATTTCTTACAGGTCTTCCAATCGCCCGAATGCCCTTCGTTGAAGTGGTGGCTGCACAACGTATATCGATCATGGTTTCGGTAACAACTGTTGCGGGCATAGGAGAACAGGACATAACTGTCCGCGTCGTCGCAAATCCAATTGCCACAACATTCCGTTTTGGTCAGATTTTTGGTTTTACCGCACAGCCCACAACGCGGCTTTTCACCTGCTTTTTGATTAGCCGCTTTTGATGTTTGTTTTTCAGTTGTCATGGATCACCTCGTTGCAAAGTATACCAACATTGACTTGATTCTATCCACCACCGCGGACAAGTTCCTCATCACCTCATCATTCCTGAATCGAACAATCTTCAACCCAACTCTCGTAACACCTTCTCCCGCCGTTTATTCTCCTCTTTCTGCAGTAGTCCCACGGATAATCATACCAACACGAAAACTCGTTATAAATTTCATCGGCAATGCTGTAATGCTCGCCGCGTTTGCTAGTCCTTTGATATTTAACGCCCGCATCCTTGAACAGCCTGTCTACAACATCATGGATCAATTCCTTGATGGAATCAGGGTCGCTTGTATCCGTTGCGTCAATTAACGACATAGCAACAGAATGTTCTTCTTCATTCCTGTGCTTTATCTGCATTGACTTTCCCACCGCATACTCCAACATTCCTGCTACAACGACCGATAGCCGATGTGTCCTCCCATCAGGGACAAGTTCACGGAGCATATCCACCCAGACATCGTACGTTTCTTTTCCAACTACATCCTGAAGGCTTCTTTTAGATTTCTTTGGCACGGCTGTATTCCTTACGCAATTAGTAACTGCTCAGGGTAAAGGAGTAACAAAATCGGGCAAGAAAGGAGAGCCAGC
>CAYVXZ010000072.1:0-1079 GCA_964455625.1 uncultured Planctomycetales bacterium
AGTTGTTCTTTTTGGTGGAAATGCCATAGGCGACATCCACGAAATCAACCCCGGCAACCTCCCAATGATCGCAGTCGGAGGAAAAAATGGCGGGTGATTGTTCGCCTTCCAATCCCTGCATTACGATGCCTTTGCGGCTTTTGACGCCGTTGGAAAGAATTTGCGGGGAAACGTCGCTGCCAATGATGCGGATATAGTCCGCTTTCGTCGTCTGCCATTCCGCCGGTGTGACCGGGTTGACCGAACACCTGAAGATGTAGCGGTCGTCGAACTCGACAGTCGGCATTTGAAAGACAACCTGTTCCCCCGGCTGGTTTGTGACGGTAATCGGCTGGGTCTCCGCGCCGGAGTATGCAAAACTCCAGCCGGTATGAACGCCTTCATATACGCCGCCGCGCACAACGAGCGTCTCGCCCGGCAACAGCGATGCTACGGCTTTCTTCATGGTCAGCCAGGGGGCTTCCTGCGTGCCGGGGTTTAAATCGTCCCCGGCGGCGCTCACATAACGGACAACATCGAACGAAATCGGCTCCGGCGTCGCAGGCGCGGACGTCGCGCCGGGGGGATTGGGCGCAGGCGTTACCGTTGGCTTTGAGGGCGCGAAACACCCAACCGACAGCAACCCAACCAAACAGAGGACGATCGCCTTGCAACCAGTGTTGTGCATGTCTAAACTCGCAATCTCTCCTCGTCAGGGACAATTTTAATCCATTTTCAACGTGGGGTAGATTCAGCGACATCCTATTTTCCCGCTATCCGATTATCGAACCGATCGCGCGATGAACTTTCCATGACTGCAAATGGTCAAGCGCGGAAACGGACTGCTTTCAACAACCGCTTTGGACTTAACTTACGGGCGATTTTTGCGATTTACCGATATTTGAAATCGTTGCAGATAAGTCTTCGCCAACGGCGTTGCCTGTGCCGAAAAAAAACGTTCGCGAAAAGCCATACTCCGAAAGTGAAAATGCCCGCTTTGATGTCTATCGTGTCGGTGTAGCGCGTGCAGCCTTCGGAAGTTCGTTGCACGGTGATTTTGTGCCGCCACTGTTTGATAAGATTGCTGTGACCGTCATCCA
>CAYVXZ010000073.1:0-1075 GCA_964455625.1 uncultured Planctomycetales bacterium
CGGTATTGGCTGGAGCCTTCAAGCAAAAAAGTGGATTCGGCTGTGACGATTGCACCGGTGCCATCAAAAGATATTCCAAAGCGCAAGAACGGGAACAACCATCACAAGCCACAGCCTGCGCAAATCCCGGTCACAGGCTTGGATCGTTCGGCATTATTGAGCGCCGAACCGACCCAGCGCAAGACCGTCTTGGAAGACTTCCTGCAAAAGCAAACCGCCCGCATTCTCGGCATGGACGCGGCGCGCTTGGATTTGTCTCAGCCGTTGGATACGATGGGACTCGATTCGCTCATGGCGATGGAACTCAAGAACTCGCTCGAGAGAGCGTTCGGCGTGAACCTATCCGTTGCCAGCCTCTTGCAGGGACCGACGATCTCAAGTCTCACTGTGGAAGCGCTCAATAAGCTCGATTCACCCGAAGTCCAGAATGAGGCGCGGCTTGTCATCTCCAAAATTGAATCGGACGAGAGTCCGCTTTCGTATGGTCAGCAGGCGTTGTGGTTCCTGCATGAATTATTGCCGGAGGATATTTCGTTCAACGTGGCGGGTGCGATCCGCATTCGCGGCGCGTTGAATGTGGACGCGCTCGAACACGCATTTGAGCAATTGACCGAGCGGCACGAGTCGCTGAGAAGTACGTTCCATGTCGTTGCGGGCGAACCGATCCAGCGTGTGCATGAGTCGATGACGGGGATGTTCCGGGTTGAAGATGTTTCGGGGTTGAGCGAAGCCGACCTACGCGGACGATTGACCGATGAAGCCCATCATCCGTTCGATTTGGAGCGCGGACCGGTGTGGCGTGTGTTGCTGTTCAAAACTGATTCAGAGCATATCCTTCTTCTTGCGATGGATCACATCATTACTGACTTTTGGTCGATGACTGTGTTGGCGCGGGAAGTGCTTGTGTTGTATGAAGTCAATGCGGCTGGCGAAACGATTTCACTTCCGCAGGTAGGAGCGCGGTATTCGGATTTTGTCCGTTGGCAAAATGAAATGTTGACGAGCGCGGCGGGGGAGCGCTTGTGGGAGTATTGGCGCGATGAACTCGCGGGTGAGTTGCCCGCCTTGAACCTGC
>CAYVXZ010000074.1:0-1073 GCA_964455625.1 uncultured Planctomycetales bacterium
CACGCTCGCCGAGACGAAGACGTTCAACAGCAGGTATTGGATGAGTTTGCGGCGACCCATTCCTACTTATCTCCAGGCAACGGGCGTTGACGGACTCGTTGGCGGTCCGCAACAGTAAATTTACCTTCCAAAGTCAGTCCTTCGATTTGCATCAATTCCATCACACGTTCATATGGTTCGCTTGGAGAGTCCGGGTCGAAGCGAAAGTACACAACGCCGAAAGGAACGGGTAATTTCAATTTGAAGATCAAATCGCCGTAATCCCTGTCGAATGTCAAAACGATCAAGCCGTCATTGGCTGCGCGGGAAAGAACAGCCGCGTCTTTTGCTCCTGCCATTTCTTCCGCAACGGCAAAGATGGTAAAGCCAGCCTCTCTCAAAAGGCGCGCGCTCGCTAGCGGAAAATTTTCATTGGCGAGGAATTTCATTGACAGGTCATGCCGGAACTACAAATAAAGATTCATCGCGCATACATTCTGCAACATAGGCAAAAACCGCGCGAAGGGATTCTGTCGTCAAAGATGGATAATTATCCAAAACCTGTTGTTCCGTCCAACCAGCGGCAAATAGACCAACCAAAAAGTCCACAGCCAGCCGCGTGCCTTTGACGACCGGTTTTCCCATCAAAATTTCAGGGTCTGAGTGAATATACTTCTTCCAATCCATACTGCCTCCACAATAAACGGCAATGGGATTATACATCACCGAGTCATGGATACTGCCACCCAATCCTTCATCTGACGAACCTCGCCTCGTTTCAAGCCTTTAGCCTGCCCAGCCTGCATGACGCTTTCCGCCTGGTGATCGAGAATCCCGCTTAGGATGATCTCTCCATTGGGCTGGATCAAGTCCGCCAGCCCCGCGTCGAAGAGGCGGATCAACACCGGCGCGAGGATGTTCGCCGCCACCAGCGGGGCGGACTGGAACGGGAATTGCCCCGCCAAAATTTCGCCAACGGAGCCTTGTCCCAAAATCAACTCCTCCCCTATCCCATTGAGGTCTGCGTTCTCGCGGGAATTTTTGACGGATTCAATGTCTGTGTCCACGCCCAATACTTTTTTCGCGCCAAGTTT
>CAYVXZ010000075.1:0-1061 GCA_964455625.1 uncultured Planctomycetales bacterium
GCGAAAATCGGGGAGCATGGACGGCACGATGGACATGTGCGGGAATTGTATCATTATCAAAATGGGTTGGAGGTGCCATCCCAAACAATCCAAAATAAGGTATATTTGGTAGTAACTCGGTAATATGCGCGTCGAAAATAGGAAAAACAGCCTGGGATTTTCAAGTATTTATAGCCGCCCCGGCGATTTATATGCATTCATGCGAAAACGGGCGTCTGTCGTTTTCGCGTTTTTTTTAATTATTAAGACCTTGGTTTTCATGTGCGTAAAGGTGAATTGTCATGAATAGATTTTTCCGCGTTGTTTTTCTTTTGGCTATTGTGTTCGGGAACCTGCTGGTGATGCCAGTCACGCCGGTGCGTGCTGCCAGCCTCCCGGCTGAGATCAACAAACAGTTCACGCCGCTGCAGATCGATGCGGGCGGCATTTCCGTGCTTCGGGTGACGATCTTTAATCCCAATACGTTCGAGTTGACGAACGCCGGGTGGACGGATAATTTGATAGGCGTCCAGCCGGGTCTGTTCATAGCCAACCCGGCAAATGTTGTCAACACCTGCGGGCTGGTTGGTGATGTGACGGCCGTTCCGGGCACGACCACGCTTGCTTTGAGCAACGGAACCGTCCAAGCCCAGCAAGGCGCGAATCCGGGTGAATGCTATGTGGAAGTAAATGTATCTTCCGTCACACCCGGAAACCTCATCAATACTATCCCGGCAAACAACCTGACCTCCCAGGGCGACGATGGCGGGACGATCGTAAACATTTCGAATACCACCCCTGCCAGTGCCACGATTACAGTGATTGCTGTCACGCCGCCATCCTTGTCGAAGTTGTTTGTGCCTACCACGATTTTTTCCGGGGAAACCAGCCAGCTGACCATTCGCATCAATAACAATGATACAGACACCAACCTCACAGGCGCCTCTTATACCGATACCCTGCCTGCGGGTTTGCAGATCGCCAATCCGAACGGACTCACCGTCACCAACTGCGGCGCGGGAGCAAGCGTGTCGGCTCCTGCAAATGGAAACACGATTACCCTGACCAATGGAACGATTACC
>CAYVXZ010000076.1:0-1024 GCA_964455625.1 uncultured Planctomycetales bacterium
CGCCGCAGAAAAATAACTTTTCGGATTCGTAGTATGCTTGCGGAACAGGTCAGACACGGCCAAGTTTACCGTAGAGTTGCAAGTCATGAAAAGAACAAAGAAGAAACCAGAACACCAATGCCAATGTTTTGCTTGTAAGAATGCGGCGAGAAGCGCCGAAGCGAAAGAACACCAAGCCATCAACCAAGTCCTGAGCCTATTGCATGAAAAAGGACGGCGTCAGTTTGCAGGTCTACTGGCGCTGCAATGGGGGCGAGGCGGATTGGAACAGTTACATGTGATTACCGGCTTGAGCCATCCGACCATACGACGTGGGCGGGCGGAGGTGCAACGGAAGGAACGATCATCAGCAAGAAATCGAGTGCGGAAACCAGGCGCTGGACGTCAACGGGTCGAAAAAAACAGCCTGAAATCTTGAAGGCCTTGGACGCCTTACTGAAAGATGAAACGGCTGGCGATCCGATCACAGGTCTGAAATGGACGAAGAAAACCTCGCGCACAATCAGCCGAGCGCTCCAGCGTCAAGGCTATGAAGCGGGTGCGGATACGGTTCGTCGTCTGCTGAAGAAAGGCAGATATGTTCTGCGAGCCAACCGCAAGCGAGTGAACAAACGGAAAGACCCGAACCGGGATCGCCAAATGCGCTATCTGGTACGCAAGCGAAAACAGCACGAAAAAGCCGGTTTTCCTTCGATTTCGGTCGACGCCAAACAGCGTGAACTGATTGGGAACTTTAAAAATCCTGGGCGTACCTATCGTCGGAGAGCGTTGGATGTGTTGGAAAGCGATTATCCATCCGACGCGGATGGCGTGGCCATTCCGTATGGTATTTACGATACGGCGCATAACGAAGGGTTTGTGGTTGTAGGGATTTCCCATCAAACGCCCGAATTTGCCGCAACCTGTATTCGGCGTTGGTGGCTTCGTGTTGGACAGAAGAAGTTTCGCAAGAACAAGCATCTGCTCATTCAAGCCGATTGTGGCGGTGCGAATGGCAACCGCCTGTGGACTTGGAAATATGAAC
>CAYVXZ010000077.1:0-1012 GCA_964455625.1 uncultured Planctomycetales bacterium
GATTTGAACCTTCTTCCCGGCGTAATCCGACAGGTCAACGGTCTCCTCGATCCAGTCCCCGGTCACGCCGGTGTAGCCCCAGCCGTAGGAATTGCCGCTTGGGTCCGTGCCGGTCCCGGATGGAGTGGTCAAAATTTCCCATGTCTCGCCGTTTTCCGAAACTTCGACATAAACATAATCCCAATCGGTTTCGATGTCGTACCAGGTCTGAAAGGTCAACTCAATGGGCGCGCTTACATTCGTGAAATCGAACTCGCGCGTCAGGGTCATATCCGACTCGTCGCCCTTGTTCGACCAAAAGGCGTAGTCCCCCGAATGGGGATCGGCCGGCAAAAGCCCGGTCACGGTCGAGCCGGTGAAATTGATCGTGTAATCCCCGGCACATTCGATGGCGATGTAATCCACGCCGTATTGGTGGACGGTGCGGGTGAACGCGCTTTGCGGGCAGTCTTGGAACGTCTCGGTGACATGGGCGCGCCCGGCGCCGGGATAGTTGTTATAAATATATCTGCCGTCGGCAATGGACGGATCCAGCAATAAGTTGGTCGCGGCCCAATCCATGTAGAAGTCGTCGGCGGTAATGGGTTGACCCGTCAACGGATCGGTCGCGCCGATCTGCAGCAGCACGTCGTCCACGCTGTCCAGTCCGTTGGCGTCGTCTTTGACCAGCGCCTGCGTCGCCTCCTCGCCGAAGCGGTCGAGGAAGTAGGTCATGAACAAAAATCCCGCGCCATAATGCGGCCCGGTGTTCTGGTCGTTGGGCCAGTCGTTCAACTGCAGGTCGGGGTTGGAGGTGTAGTACGAATCGAACCAACCGGTATTGTATCCATTCAGCAGGGCCGCCAATTCAGACGACCCTTCATTCAACCATGAAGTCTCGTTCAGGTCGTTGTTCCAGTGAATCATGTGTTGAAATTCATGCGCCAGCACAGAGTAGGCGTCTTCGCCGCCCAGCGAGGTGTTGTCGGCGTTGAAGAGGAACATCTCATGCGCGTTCGAATATTCATGAATC
>CAYVXZ010000078.1:0-1002 GCA_964455625.1 uncultured Planctomycetales bacterium
CCGCCGCACTCAACGCCTGCGCCCCCGCCCTGCGACGACTGACAGACGATCTGCCATCCGTCCCGTGGAGTCCGCTCAGCGTGGCAGACTTCACCGCGCTCAACCGCATCACCTTCGGCGCGAGAGTGGAAGAACGCGCTCGCTTTGCGGAGATCGGCTTGGCAAATTACATCGAAGAACAACTCGATTACGAAGCCATCAACGACCTAACCTTAGACCTTCAACTTTCAACCTTCAACACTTTAACCATGGCAGCCAATGAGATCGAAGCCGTCACCAATCAACTCTTCGATGGCTATGATCGTCAGCGTCCCATCAATGAACTGCGTCAAGCGACTTTTCTTCGTCAACTCTATAGCAAGCGTCAACTCTACGAAGTGATGGTCGAGTTCTGGAGCGACCACTTCAACATCTTCATCGAGAAAGAACCTTGCTTCTACCTCAAAACCGTGGACGACCGCGAGGTGATTCGCAAGCACGCCCTCGGCAACTTCCGCGATCTTGCCTGGGCGTCTGCACATTCGCCCGCCATGCTCACCTATCTCGACAATCAAGCCAACGTCAAAGGCACGCCCAACGAGAACTACGCCCGCGAACTGATGGAACTTCACACCCTCGGCGTGGAAGGCGGCTACACTCAAAACGATGTCATGCAACTCGCGCGTTGTCTCACGGGTTGGTCGGTCAAGGAACATTTTTGGCTTGGCGATTTCGTCTTCAAGCAAGACCAGCATGAATCAGGCGAGAAAAATGTTTTGGGTCTCGCGATTCAGGAATCGGGTCAGCGTGAGGCGGAGCAAGTCATCGAGTATCTCGCGCTGCATCCGTCCACTGCAAAATTTATTTCAACCAAACTCGCGCGCCGCTTCATCGCGGACGAGCCGCCGCAGGAAATTATCGAGAAAGCCGCGCAAACTTTTCTAACCACCAAAGGCGATATCAAATCAGTTCTGCGCGTCATCCTGCTTGAAGGTCTCGCCTTCGCGCAGCCCAAATACAAAC